>NZ_JAZHSD010000001.1:4800000-5435000 GCF_036924745.1 Bradyrhizobium sp. AZCC 1693 | reverse complement strand
CAAAGCAGAGAACAACAAATGCCCGCAGCGCAAAATTACACATGCCGGCAATCCAGTAGAAAGCCAGGCCAAGACCCATGCCGATTACAGCACCGGACAGCGTGAAGAGAATAACTGACCAGATTGCGTCGCCCGCTCTCACCCGCACGGTCGAGCGGGTTGATATCTCGGAAGGGTTCGGCGGCCTCGATACGAAGAATGCAATCATCCAGGCAATGAAGCTGACTGCCGCCACGATTCCCGCCGCGAACAGGATTGCATCGCCCAGCATCACACCTTGCGGCGCATCTTGCACCTCAACATTTGGGAAGAAAGCACCGTCGACTGGATGTGTTGCCAAGCAGTTCGAGATCCCTTTGCCGCTCTCCAGGAATTTCAACGAGGCAATGCTCGCAGCCAGGCCGGCGACGAGCATCGGCCACTTCTGCCAGATCTGGAATGCCTCGGGCTTTCTGTCTTGCCGGCTTTCCCAGCCTGGCCGCTGCCGAAGCGATTCCAGCGACGCCAATCCCATCACCGTGATAGCGAGCATCAGCGTTGACGAGATAATGAGCTGCGACCCGGGAAGCGCTCCAACTGCCGCGACATAGAATTTCGGAGCGATGATCACGCAGAGGACGAGCGGGACGATGATCAGCCAGTTCAGAAACAGGTTGCGAACGTACAGCGCAAGCACCGTGAGCGCATCGGCGGTGACCAGGCCGCGATCTGGGGTCAAATAGCTCGTGTAGCGACGAAGGTATTGCAAGGGTGACGTCTCGCCCGGCTTAAAATCGCCAACCAGGTCTTCGCAAACTGGACCGTACCCTTTGCGCTGAACCCATGCCGTGAGAAAGCTGCCCAGATAACCGCCGCCGGAAACCGTTGAGAGATAGTCGAACTGATACAGGACTTGCCGCTTGGCAAGGCCCTGCACCACGCCGAGCGCAAAAGCTGCACTGCGGATGCCGCCCCCGGAGAGACACAGCGCGGACAGGTTCTGGAGGCCGTGGGCTTTCCGACAATAGTCCTCCATTGTCGCGTCGGCACCCGGTACGCCTGCAGTCAGCGAGGCGGGCTCGGTGTATCCGTTGCCGGCGAGCACATTCCGCCGGAGTTCGATCGCGTTGAATTCGTCATGGAACACGTCACCAGCGTCGGCCAGGACGGTGGTGTCGGGCCCACCAATAGCATCCGCGACAAGGGCGGACGCCTTCTGTGCCGCTTCCCTTGATGCGGCAAGGCTCTCAGCCAGTCGACGCTTCAAGTCGTCCATGACAACTCATCGATCTCCGGAGGTTGTGAAGCGATACGATTTTTTCAGACTGCCATCCGGCACGAGCAGTCCCACTGATGGAGCGAAGCCGGATTGAAGGTTCGGCATTTCCGCCGAGCCAATGTCAAGCTGATCAACGATCTTTAATAAGACGCTCCTTTAATAAGACGCTCCACACTCGTTTTCTGAAGAAGGCCACCAGCAAATCTGTAATACCGACGGTTCTTCAACACCCTACCGTGACAACTAGACTTCATCAGCCAATTCGGCCCGCTAGTTGAGGCTCCAAATCTAAATCGTCAGGCCATGATTTCGCGCAGACGAAAGATGTGCGAGCCCTAGCGTGCGCTGTACTGAAAATCAAAACACGCTCAGCAATGCCTTTTTGCGCCTGCAACACGCCTCGCCGCTACTTTTCCCAGCAACTTTTCTCGACCAAATAGCCAAACGGGATCTTATTAGTATCACAACTCTTCATTGTATGGAGTTGCTGGGGGCTGTCAACCAGTGGGACCGGTTCAGGCTAACTCTCATTGTGGCTGGCCCATTGAATTAACGCTCCCGGAAAAATACACCAAGCCTGAAGGCTTCAACTAGTCCTGCGCGGGCAACCGCTTTACGTCGGGCAAGCGAAACAATCGATAGCCGACGACCTTGTCCTGAACGCTTTCCGAGGAAGCCACTGAGGTGGGCCGGTCAAGCGCTTGTAACAGGATGACGGGAGACAGGTCGATCGCCAGGCCGCGACGCTTAGAGCGAAACGCTTCAGGGGATCACTGTCTGTTTTCCGCCCAGGCCTCGAAATAGATATTGCTCGGGATATCCTGCAATGACTATGCTGAGCGGATTGATAAGCGGACTATTCGGAACACATCCGTCTTAATTTCGAAAACAAGTTTGCAATACAGCCGCAGTGCAGGTCCATCGAACAATATGATCGGCTGAGACCATACAATCATTTTGGGACACATCGGTTTGCAAGGACTGATTTCATGGGCGTTCTGATGTTTGACGAGCCCGGAAGCTTTCGCCTGTACCGCCGGCCAATCAGCCTTCGCACGAGCCGGCAGAGCATCGCGGACGTGACGTTACGAGAGCAGGCCCAGCCGGATCGAAGCGAGCGGAGAATGTCGACATGGTATCCAGTTAAACGGGCTTTGCAGCCCAGACGCTCAATCTTCGGCCACGCTCTGATTGGGTTTGTTTAGCATCGATGTCCAGCCCCTCGCTCCCTCGGCATTCGACAAATTCGATTGGCAACCATGCCGGTTCGATGGGGTCTCCAACTTCTTCCAATAATAAGGCTGTGTTTGAAGGCGGGGGATTTGCGGCCAACCTGCCGAAAGGCGGCGGCGCAATCCGGGGTATTGATGAAAAAATCAGTGTCGATGGCTATCGCGGCACGGCACGCCTAACGGTGCCTCTTCCAATCAATCCCGTCCGTGGCGGCATCGGCCCTGAACTATCAATGGACTACGAATCCGGCGCAGGCAACGGCCCGTTTGGCATCGCCTGGAGCGTGAACGCGCCAGCCATCGTCCGGCGCACGGACAAGGGTATCCCTCGTTACGCAGACGATATCGACTCCGACGGTTTCCTGGCGCCGGGAACCGACGAACTGGTGCGCGTCGCCGATGACCGTGGCAACGCGATCGTGCGGTATCACTCGCCCAATGGAAGCCTTCTGCCATCCGCTCCCGCTGCCGAACATTACGAAGTGCGTCCCTATCGTCCCCGCGTGGACAACGCGTTCAGCCGTATCGAATGGTGGCGCATGATCGCACCCCGGCCGGACGGCAGCCGCGCCTGCTCCAACAGCTTCTGGCGGATCATCAGCCGTACAAATGTCACCAGCCTGTACGGCTTCTCCTCTGGCTCGCAGCTACGCGCTGCAAACGATCCGGACGATGCGCCGCGCATATTTCAATGGCAGATCGAGCGTTCCTTTGACGATCGTGGAAACGCGGTTCAATACGAGTATTCCTCCGATGACGGCGAGCTGGCTAACCAGCCCTTCGCGTCGCCGCGCTATCTGGTTTCGGCGAAATACGGCAACCGGACTGCCTACGACCGCCGAAACTGGTTGAAAAAGCCTTTTCCGGCAGAGCCGCAGGCCGGCACCTCGCCCTGGCTATTCGAATTGGCGCTCGACTACGGACTCCCGATCGGGACGCCATCGAAAAACATTTCCGACCTGCTGGCTGGCGTCGAACAACCGGCCGACAAGGACAGACGTGTCGCCCCATCGGAAGGCCCGGTCCGGCCGGACAGTTTTGCTTCCTACCGAAGCGGTTTTGCGATCCGCACCCGCAGGCTCTGCCGCCGCATTCTTTCGTACCATCGCATTCCCGGCGGTTACGACGGACTCTGCCGCTCACTGGAGCTCACTTATGACGAGAATCCATATCTCTCGAAGCTGATCGCCATCACCCAGGTGGCGTGGGACGGCCCTGCCGGAAAAGCTTTTCCCCCGCTGCAGCTTTGCTACGCGGAGGTGCCAGACCTCGCCAAGGCGCGCGTTGAACGCCTGGCACCCGACGCGCTGCCGACATTGCGCGCCACGCTCGACCGGCCACGCTACGCCTTCATCGACCTCGACGCCGAAGGCGCGCCCGGTGCCCTGTTCCAGTCCTCGGGCGGCGCGTGGCTATTCGCGCGCAACAGCGGCGGGGGCCGCTTTACCGCACCCCAGCCGGTGGACTACCAGCCCGCGCTCGCCGGCGTAGCGGGAGCGAACGCCACGACGCCCGCGGTCACGCTGCTTGACCTCAACGGCAACGGCCTGCTCGACCTCGTCGAGTTCGGCCGGCCAAGCACCGGCTTTCGCGAACGTGCGAGCGACTACACCTGGGACCGTTTCATCCCCTTCACCAGCAGCCCGGCACTCAATCCCGACGATCCAAACGTGCGTTTCTTCGATCTCGATGGGGACGGGCTTTCCGACCTCGTGTGGTCCGAACAGGGCGCTTATTTCTGGCAGCGCTCACTCGGAGAGGCTGGCTTTGCCGCGCCGGAGCGTCTGACCTGGGCGAGCGAAGAAAAAAACGGGCCGCGTCTGTTGTTCGCAGACCGCAACAATACGGTCTATCTTGCCGACGTTTCCGGAGACGGCCTCACCGATCTGGTCCGCATCCGTAACGGCGAGGTCTGCTACTGGCCCAATCTCGGCCGCGGGCGGTTCGGTCCGCGGACCGCCCTCACCCTGCATGAGGAGGATGGTACCGACACCGGCGAGCAGGTCGCGTTCGACCGGTCCGAATTGTTCAGCGCAAGCCGCATTCGACTGCTCGATATCGACGGCACCGGCTCGACCGACCTGGCTTACCTCGGTGCGAACGGGCTGCGCTGCTGGCGCAACCAATCGGGTAACGGCTTCAGCCGCCCGGTTACGATTCCATTTCCGCCCGTCGACGATCCCGGCGCGGTGTCGGTCGTAGACCTGCTGGCGAACGGCACATCCTGCCTCGTCTTCGCGCCGGCCACGCCAGACCCCTCGGTTTCGATTCAATATCTGCATCTGGTCGGCGCGCAATCGGCGGATCCGCGCGTCCCGCCCGACACAAGCCGCGCGCAAAAGCCGCATCTGCTGGTCCGCCACACCAACAATCTCGGTGGCGAAACCTTCTTCCACTACACGACCTCGGCACAATTCTGCGTGCAGGACCGAGACAATGGCCAGCCCTGGGTCACCAAGCTCGGTTTCCCGGTGCAGGTCATAGAACGTGTGGAATACCGGGACCTCGTCACCGGCAAAATCCTGAGCAACAGCTACCGCTACCGGCACGGTCATTATGACGGCCAGGAGCGCGAATTTTGCGGTTTCGCCTTTGTCGAGCAACAAGATTCGGTGCGATACGAAGATTTTTCCGGGAGCGGAACCGCAGCCTTTGCTTCAGCGGCAGCGAACGCGGACGCCAAATTTCACCTTCCCCCGGCTGTCGTCCGCACCTGGTTTCACACCGGCGCGGTGCTGAAGGGCGAGACCCTCAGCCGACGGCTGGCGTCCGAGTATTTTTGCACCGACGCCGACGCCGCGCTGCTTCCCGACACCGCGCTGCCCGAGCTCCGCGAGGCCGAGACCCGCGAAGCCGTTCGTGCCCTCAAAGGCTCGATGCTGCGGCAGGAGGTTTACTCCGGCGAGGACGACGGGTCGGTCTTGCCCGGAGCATGGCCTTATACCGTGTCGGAACGAAACTACGTCGTTCGCCGCCTGCAAGCGACAGGAGCCAACCGGCATGCGGTGTTTCAGGTACATCCGGCGCAACAGATCGATTATCATTACGAGCAGCAGCCGGACGATCCCCGCATCGAGCACCAATTCACTCTGGAGGTCGATCAGTGGGGCAATGTGCTGCAGTCCGCCCATGCGGCGTACGGGCGGCGCGCTGCCGGCCTGATGCGCGATATCGCCTTCCTGAGCGAACAGGAACGGGAAATACAAGGCGCCACCTCGCTCGATTATTCGCTCAAGCGTTACACGGAAGCGATCGCCGACCCGATTTCTGATCCACTCGATCATCAGGCGGCCCTTCTCTGCGAAGCCATCGACTGCGAAATAACCGGCGTCCCTCCCACCGGTCCGAAAGGCTTCTATCAACCATCCGACCTGCGGGCGCTGCACAGCGCCACGGGCCTAGCCGAACTGCCGTATCAGGCCGCCGCAAGTGCCCCGGCGGCGCGCCGCCGGATCGAGCACAACCGCCTGCACTATTGGGACACGACGCAAGCCAAGGCCTTGCCACTCGGCCGCATCGCGATTCCGGCGCTGCCGCACCAGACCTTCAAGCTGGCGCTGACGCCGGACATGCTGAGCGGATTGGTTGCGGAAGCCGGCGAGCCGATCGATCCCGATCAGCTGATCCTGGCCGGTTACCGGCGGCGGCGGGATCTACCTTTCTCCCAATTCGCGGCGACAAGTACATGGCCGGACGATGCCGATGCCGAGAGCTGGTGGGCGCCTTCGCCGTTTCAGCAGCACGACGCCGCGGCATTTTTCGTGCCGATCCGGCATTTCGATTCATTCTATGCCACGACCACGCAACGCTTCGGCGTCGGCGCGCTGATGCCGGAGCGGGTCGTCGATCCCTTAGAAAACGAAACCCGGATCAAGAACGACTATCGTTTACTGCAACCGCAGCAGATCACGGATGCCAACGGCTCAGTCACCGAGCTGCGGTTTGACTTGCGCGGGATGGTGGCGGCAATGGCCTTACGCGGCAATGAACCCCGTCCGACCAAAGACAGTCTTGCCGGCATCAGCGCCAATCTGGCTGCTGCGGACGTCGAGAAATTCTTTGAGAACCCGACGCTGCTGGCTCAGCCCGGCTCCGGATCGATCGTCTCGATCCGCAATGCCACCTCGCGATTCGTCTACGACGTGTTCGCCGCCTGCAATGTGGAGCAGCCGGTCGGGGTATTCGCGCTGGATCCGGCCCCGGCCGGGCGAAAAATCCGGCCGGTCTGGGCCGCGACCCTGGCGCGCCAGTTTCACGTCGTGCAGGATGCGGACGCGCCGATCGAGATCGCGTTCGCCTATTCAAACGGATTCGGCGAAGTCGCACAAACCAAGCAACTGACCGCTCCCGGCCCGCTCGATCCGGCGGGTCCGGCTGGCACGCGCTGGATCGGCTCCGGCTGGCAAATTCACGACAACAAGAATTCGGTGGTGCGGCAATACGAACCCTTCTTCACCGCCACGCACGATTTTGAACGCGGCCGGATCGAAGGCGCGACCGTCACGACCCTTTACGATCCGCTGCAGCGGGTCAGGGCCACGCTGGTCCCGCATCGGGTATTACTGCCCTCCGGAGCGGTGGCACAGACCGCGCCGGTTGGCCACAGTTACGAGAAGCACATTCACCGCGCCTGGGGGGATACGACATGGGACGGAAACGACACCGTTTTGCTGGATCCGCTTGCCGATCCGGACGTCCGCGCCTTCTTTCGCAAACTGCCGCCGTCGGACTTCCAGCCGAGCTGGCACCAGCAGCGGATAGACCCCGCGCTGAATCGCGCTTCTTGGCCGGCGGACGAGCGACGGCAGCGCTGGGAACGCGAGGCCGCGCTATGCACTGCTGCGCATGCGGCGACACCCGCGCGTAACTTCCTCGATCCCCGCGGCCGTGTCTTCCTGTCCGTGGTGCACCATCGCCGCGAACTCGAAGGCCCCGACGAGTTCATGCACACCCGCACCGATTACGATATCGAGGGCAACCAGCGCGCCGTCGTCGACGCCATGCAGCGGCCGGTAATGCGCTGGGATTACTTTATGGTCGGCCTACCCTGGCGCTCGCACAGCATGGACGGCGGAAAACGGCTGATGCTCGCCGCGGTCGACGGCAAGCCGGTTCTCGAATGGGACGCGATGAATCGTCGCATCGTCCACGAATTCGACAGCCTGCGCCGCCCGATCAAGGTGCGGGTTCGAGAAGCCGGCAGCGAACACATCCGCGAGTCCTATGCTTACGGCGAAAGCCTCGGAGATGGGGCCGCCCGCTATCTGAGAGGCCGGCTGCACCAGCAACAAGACGACGCCGGAACGTTGACGATCTCCCGTTACGACTGGCATGGTCAGCCGGTCAGCACCGCGCGCGCGTTCGCATTGGACGGCAATACCGTCCGCTCGCGAGAAGACAGTTTCGATGCCCAGTCGCGCCTGGTCCGATCGGCTTGCGATTCTGCCACGGTATCGCGCAAATATTCGACGTCGGGACAGCTGATTGAGGTGGCGTCATCGCCCGGCGGCACGGTGGTGGCCGGCATCGAATATCGCCCCTCCGGCCAGCGCGCCCTGCTCCGGCACAGCGGCGAAGGCCCCGGCATCCGCTACGTGTTCGATTCCCTGACCGGGCGGCTGCATTTCCAGCAGGCCAGGGAGTTTCAGTACCTCCATCATGTCTTCGATCCCGTCGGCAGCATCACGCATATTGCGGATGACAGCCTCGATGTGGAGTTTTACGCGGGCCAGCGCATCGAGCCGCTTCAGCAATTCACCTATGACTCGCTTTATCGACTCGCCACCGCCAGCGGCCGGGAGCATTGCAGCCGCACCTCGGGCACCTGGAATGAGCGGTTCGCCGACGGCTCGCCGTTCGACCTCGGCGCCCATCCGAACGACCAGCACGCTTTCCGCAATTATTCGGAGACCTATCACTATGACTCCGTCGGCAATCTGCTGCGTCAGCGCCATGTCGCGGGCTCGGGCAGCTGGACCCGCAGCTTCGACGTCGAAATCCTGAACAACCGGCTGCGCAACGTCAGCGTCGGCGCCCTCAACGTCGAAACCCTTCAGTATGACGACCACGGCAATGTCGTTCGCATGGCCCATCTCTCCAGCCTGGCGTGGGATTGCCGCGACCGCCTGGTTTCAGCCGTGCGCGGCGGCGACCGCAGCCGCTTTGCCTATGACGCGGCGGGCCAGCGCGCGGCGAAGTCGGAGCCGCGCGGGACGCGCTGCTATTTCGGCGAGTTCGAATTCTTCTCGACTGGTTTGGCGACGCACTCCTCGGTGATCCGCGACGGCGCCGGTATCCTTGCGATCGTCGACCATGCCGGCGGCGGCAACGCGCAGGTGCGGCTGCAGCTTCCCAATCACCTTGGTTCATGCGGCGTCGAGATCGACCGCGCCTCGGGCGACCTGATCGCGCGCGAGGAGTTTTATCCCTATGGCGGGACGAGTTTCCAAGCGCCGACTTCCGGCGCTGCCGCCCGGCGCTATCGCTTCACAGCCAAGGAGCGCGATGAATCGACGGGACTGAATTATCACGGCGCGAGGTATTATGCGCCGTGGCTGGGGAGATGGATATCGACGGATCCGATCGCCACAAACGATGGCCCCAACCAGTACTCTTACGTCGGCAATAATCCCACTTGCAACGTTGATCCCACAGGCCAATTCGAGAGTAAGCCCGATTCATATGAGTCCAAGCCCGACGCACGTCGTGCGCTGGCTCAAGCGGAAGGCTCCACCACCAAAGGATCCGTGGGGGCGCCAGGCTTCAAGGAATCCTTGATTCCAGTGTGGGGATCAGGACGCGAATCAATCAATCACCTTCAAGAGGGCCATTATGCAAAAAGTGCGTTTTGGGGCGTGTTAGCCATCACCGACGTATTTCTAGTTAAGTCCTTAGTCACGCGGAGCAGGAAAAATACTGCTGCGTGGCGGTGCCAAGTTATTGGGCCGCGAGGCGGCGCAACTCTCGTTGCACAGCTCACCTGAGCTTGCGAAGACGGTTGTTCCCAAACTGGCCGAAGGTAGTGCCGCAATTACAGAATCCCGATGGTTCACTCCCGGCGTGAATGTTTTTCGAGAGGGCGACTGGTACGTCAAGACAGTAGATCCAGCGGCAGGATTCTTTCGAAGACAGTGGGGCCGTCTTTCAATAGAGAGCCAAGCCCAAGGACTCTCAAAACTCGGCGACATCGGAGTTGACTTCACCATGCGTGAAGGAGCGTTGTGGACTCGAAGCGCCGGGGAGACGATGAGCAAGGCGAATGGTTTATTCTGGCAACGATACGCGCAGGGTTCGTGGCGCATGGGTACTTTGCTGAATGATCTTAGACTCCGAAACATAGGAGCAGGCGGGATGATATTCGACCCTGCGTGGGATCCGTTTGTGAAATCGCTGATTCACGGAGAGATCTACGGCGCCAAAGCACTAACGGAGCGTCTCTGGAATCCTAAAGATTAGGTAGGCGGCTCTTGTAATTCAGGCTTGACGGGACGCTCGCGTCTCGGGCCTAATTCGACTTTAGGCCGCATTGCGCGGAAATCTCAACCGAGTGGGGGCTCGGTCGCATTTTAGCCCCCGGCGTTTAATGGGGCTGTCTCATGCCTGTGCCTCCTGCCTTTCTGCAGTTCTTCATTTATCTCGAAGACCAGACCAACAAGACCGCGACGGACCAGTTGGGTCCCGTCAGCGTCGAATTCTTCGAGCGGAAGATCGACGGTGCCGACGAACTACTCCAGGTGCGTGTCGCAGGTGCCGGAGCCTACGCGGCCAGCCTTGCGGTCTCCGGTGCGACCCAGTCATTCAAAAACGAGGACCCGCTTGCCAACATCGCCGGGGCAGCGGGAGGCAGCGGCATTCTTGAGGCCAAATGGAAGCCGTGGGCTGAGGTCTGGACCGAATACACACCGATTCCACCTCTGCCTGGACCACTACTTCCGCAACAGCATAGCCGCGACCGCAAGCGTATCGAGGTGCAGCGCTCCGCCCAGCAGGGAAATTTCGACCTTTATCTGGTCGTTAGGAGAACGATCAAAGGCGTCGCCTGGGAGATCGGGCGCTCGGAACTGTTTCGAAATTGCAAGGACGATCTTTCGGACCTGAGTCCGCCTGGACAGGAGAGCGCGGTCTGGATCAGCGTCCCCAGCATAGGCCAAGAGCGTCGGCCGCTCACCGCCGGTGCCGCCGGCCAAATCGAGTACGAGCGGGTTCGCAGCCAAGCCGAGACAATCCTGGCCGACGAAGGAACCACGCTGAGCCGTCTCTCGGAGGAGGCCGTCGAAGAACTGGCGGCGCAATCGGTGGGTGGACTCGACTCCATCGGTCTGCCGCCGGACTCTCCGGCGAAAAAACTCTACGACCCCGCCTCGAACACCATGCATGACCTCAAGCAGCATGGCCTGCGGCTTGCCAGGGAGGCTGAAGCCCAGCAGCGCAAGGCCGGAATCGAGCAGGGAACGCGGGATCGGACGGCGCTGGTTGCAGCGCTCAAGACCGGGCTGGAATGCCAGCAATGGACGAGCGACGACCTGAAGACGGGGCCCAGCGACGCCAAGGCCGACCGCTTTCACTGGTGGGTCCCGATCGACCCGGCGGCCTGGAAACCAGGCGACCCGGACAGCGTCATCCGCGTCGAGGTCGTGTCCATTCCCGACAAGACGCTGGCCGTGCCCGCGGCCTACTTCTATGCGGTATCGCGCGACCTGGAGTCCCACACGCCTTCCCTGGAACGCTATAACCTCGCGGCAGGCGCCATTGAAGATAACCTTCGTGCAAAATTCCGACGGGCGCAGATCAGGAAATTGATCGGCACCGAGCACAACTCGATAACGGACCGCGCGGTGAGCACTGGCTCACTGCTCAATCATCGCCTGGCCGCGCGCAGACTGCATGGCCTACCTCGGCTCGATCTCGACGGCAAGCCCGAGCCGGGAAGCGACAACGAAGCTATCGAGCGCCACTATGTCGACTGCAAGGACCTGTTTGACGATTGGCTTTCGGCCGACATGCCGGATGAACAATACTGGCGAAAGGAATTAGCAAAGCTCGGCCCTGCCGCCGACAAGAACAGATTTCAGCACCTCGGCATCGTGCTTCGGGCCGCGTGCGCCGGCATTGCAAAGCCCGGCGCTGCGACCGATTTCGCCGCCTATCTGGAAGCCGATCCAGTCTGGGGCGCCATCATGAGTACGAACGATCTAAAGGCGAAGACCGAAAAAGAGTGGCGCGACTTCTTTGTGCAATATTGGGGCGCCGGAGTCGACGATCAGGCCGGTCGCGAACAGTGGCAGAAGCTTATCCGCAGCGCGCGGCGTTATTTCAGCACACCGCTGAGCGCGGCCGCAACGGCTCCGACGTTCGTCGCCCACAGCTTTGCGGCTGCGACACCCGGCGTCGAGGCGTTGAAGCAGTTCTTCGATACAGACCCTTTTAAGTTTAAGCCGACGACGACGGTTCACGACATCAACCAGCTACAGACAACGCCCGACGTCATCCAGCACCTGACCATCCTGCACTTCCTCTATCGTGTCGTCGGGTCCGGGGCTTCCAATCTCGTCCCGAAAATGGAGGCGCTGTATTTCCGCGGCTTCGTCGACCCATGGCCGATCGCGCGCCTGACCCAGGCGCAATTCCGCGCGGCGCTGATCGGTACCCTAGCCTATGACGACGCCGACGCCATCTACCATGAGGCCGTTGCGCTGACGACGGTAGCAGTACCCCCTCCGCGCGAGTATCCTGAACCGTTGGATGACGATCGCGACAAGGACGGGGCGACCGCGCGGGTCTTCCGGCCCGTCAACCACGACGGTCTGCTGACCGATTGCATTCCGCCCGATCATCTCTCGCCGTTCGGACCCGCCGCCTACGCAAGTTCCCTGCTGAGGATGCCTCACCCGGTTGGCCTCAATTCGCTCGGGGATGCCATTGCCGACAGGCGTGGCAGACTTGCCGAGCTCGAGGTGACGGCGGCGAACACGTTTGCGCCTGTCCCGGTAATCGATCTCGTGAACGAGGCGCTGGAGGGCCTCGTCAGCAACGTCGATCCGGATATCGATGCCCATCCCAACGGCGGGCTGCCGCCGGGCGCAACACCCGCCATCTTCCAGACCTCCGGCAATTTGTCCGCAAAGCAACTCGCGGCCGTGCCGGAACACTCAACGCCTTCCTCTCCCGACGAAGCGGCGGCCCTTGCACGGCAGAAGGCCGCGTACGACCGGCTCAGGGAGGATTTTTCCTCGTTCGAACGTCCCTATCACCAGCCGCTGGATGTCACCCGCAGCTATCTCGAGCACATGGGCACCAAGCGCTACGAGACGATGCGGACCTTTCGCAGGGATATTCACGAGTTCGTCAAGCAACCGCAGGACATGGCTAACCCGAAGGCGTTCACCCCCTTCCTGCCGCCGGAGTTCGACAGCCAGACCCATTTGCGGCGCTACCCGGTCCGCATCGACACCGCGCGCGAATACCTGAAGATCAGCGAGGAAGAGCACCGCGAAGTCTTCACCGAGGCCCTTGGCAAATCGCGGCAGAAGCTTTGGCAGTTCTGGGGCTATCCTTCGAAGAACAGTACTGGTCACAACGACACGCCGGAGCTGGCCGACTGGCTGGATGCGCTTCCGGAAGTATTCCAGGAAGCGACACGGCTTCCGAAACCTCGACCGGCGGGAGTGCGCCGGCTGGCGGCGTTCCTCAAGCGAAGCGGCCTCAGCTATGCCGAGTTTCGCGACCTGGTTGCCTGCAACTTCGTTCCGATCGCCGTGCAGCCGGGGCTGCCTGAGGAAGAGCCGTGCGATATCGGCGCCTACACTATTGACTTTGCCCCGCTCGACACCGGCATCGCACTCGAACGCCTGGCGGTTTTCCTGCGGCTGCGGCGGCTGCTCCGGAAGCTGCCGCACACCGGCTATTCGTTCGAGAGCATCACAAACCGCCTGAGCAGAGCGCGCCAGCAGATGCTCGGCTGGGGAGCGACCCGGGCTTCCGTCACAACCGTCGAGAACGCCGTCGAGGGATTCATCGCCGTGTTCGAGGCCGCCGGGACCAAACCTATCGCTCCGGAAAAACGAGCCGCAGATCACGACGCCGTCGTGGCATCATTTCGGGATCTGCCCGCCGCATACGCCAAGTTCGACCCGGCAGGCACTTCGCTGAATGACCTCCAGACGCGATTGGACAGACTGGTCGTCTCCAGCAACGCCCTAGTGACCGATGAGATCAGGGACCTGGCGCGGCGCATCCTGGCCAGTCTCGCCGCCGGGCAAGCCGCTCGAAGCGGCTTCCACAACATCACCAACCAGACCAAGTGGCTCGCCGACGGCATCACCGATGGAACGACGCGGCAAGCCCTGATGCAGCTGGTGCGCGAGCTGCGGGTCAGCATCGCCGATTTCTCCGACAACCTCGATTTTCTCCCGCACCTCGCCGACTCCATCGTCAAGCTTCATGATTTGCTGCCGGTGACTGGAACAACCGTCATCAAGAACGCCAAGGCGCAGGCCGCCGACGTTCTGCCCTACCTGCATGCCGCTCCGGATCTGAAGGCCGCCACAACGACCGCCAGCCAGCGGCTAGAAGCTGCCATCGTGAGCTGGGCGCCAACCGCAGGCACGCCGGACGACCATATCAAGGAAAAGCTGAAGACCCTGACCGACGCCTTGCAGAACGAACTCGGGCGGCTTCGCCTGTTTCCCGCTGCCTCAAAGCTGATGCGCGCTTTCCGGCACGATCTGTGCGAGCCGCGACAGGCAGACTTCAATCCGGCAATCGTCGCGGCCAGCGAGAAATTCCTGACCGAATTCAATGCCGAAAAGTTACAGGACGAAATCTGCGATACGCTTGCTCCGATCAGAACAAAGATCGACTCACTGCCGGCGGCGTTCATCGGCGCTGCCACCGCCCGCACGGCCCTCGAAACCCTGGTCGACCTGATCGACGCCGAGCCCCAGGACGGCGCCTTTGCCGGGCCGCTTGCACAAGCCGGCAGCTCGATGGCGTGGTGGGCCCGGCAGGCCGCCAGGGATTATTCATTTCTTTCCCTGAAGCAGGTCTGCGATGTGCTCGGCCTCTACCGGGATCAGCCCGCGCCGGCGCCGCCCGGCACCATCAACAGCGATTTCATCCGGCAGCTTGCCGCGATGCAGATGCTGCGCGACGACTATGCGCTGTGTCTCATCGACGTGCTGCCGCTTTGGTTGCTTGCGCCCGGAGGCGCCGATGATCCTCTTACCACCCAAGCCAAGAAGGACCTCGCCGCCGTCATCCAGGAGCGGGCGAACTGCCTGCGCAGGGCGCCGAAATCCCGACCGTTATTGGCCGATCATTTCAGCGAAATCGCCGACCTGACCAGCCTGCGCACCGACGCGGGCAACGACAACTATCCGGCCTTTCTGCAGCCGACCCATACGCTGCGTTTTGTCGAAGCCTGCTTCAAGGTCGCGCACTCGGAATTCAGCGTCGCCGAACTCGCGTTTCTCTATCTCAACCGGCACCATGTGGCCTTCGAGGACGATCCGTTCCATGTCGAGGACGATCAAGATGCCCTCGACCGGCAACCGTTCGCCGACAAATTCTCCGCCTGTACCGACGCATCGATGCTGCGTCTGCAGGGGCTGCTTCGCGGCGCTTCCTACGGCTCGATCCTGCCGGCCCGGCCGGATGGAATGGCCTCCGACGGCAAGCCTTCCTGGGACAAGGCCGGCGGCGAACGAAAAACGCTGGAGAGCACGTTCAAATTTGCGGAAGCCGACCTGAAGCGGCTCGATCGCGCGTTCACAGCCGCGCGCCAGCCTGATGGGCTCTGGCCCGTGCCGAATGGAGACCACGGGCTCGATCAGATCTGGACCAAGCTGGCGGGGTATTTGACCAAGCTTGGCTACACCGGGCCCCGTGCGCTCGCCGACCTCGATGCACTCAAGAACCTGCTCACGGCCGACAATCCGAAATTCACCAGCTACCTGCCGGAGCCGAAAGTTACCCGGTTCCTTAAACCGCCGACGGTCCCCAAGAAATACGATTTCAAATTGCCCTTCACCTACGATCCCGCGGGCAACAAACTCGGGATCGAGGGGTTGCTGACGCCGGAGCAGATCCTTGCGGAGGTGACGCGATTCAAGACGTCGGACGGAAAAGACCTCGACGCTTGCTCCGATGAAGAGGTGGCGGCGATTCGCGATCTCTACGAGCAACCACGCCGTACGTTGGCGCGCTTCGCCCTGATCCTGCCGGACCAGCGCGAGGCGGCGCGCCGGCTGCTGACGCCGACAAAAGCGGCCGAACGCATGAAGGTGTTCGTGCGCTATTATTTCATCTTCCTTCGCCAGTATTTTGTAACGACCGATCATCTGGCCGCTCACGTTCTGCAACGCGAACCCGACAAGGGGGCCGATGTCGAACTGGACGATCTCTCCGCCACCGCGCGCTACCTGTTGCTGCATCACATTGAGGCGGATGAGAACTGGAAGGACAACACCGGCGCCAACTACTATGAGACCAACCCGAATGCCAAGGCGATAGCGGGGATTCTCGGCCTGCGCGGCACCGGCATCTGGTCGGAATTCTCGTCGCTCAAGCCGCCCGGAAAGTATACCGATGCGTATGATCAGCGCTTTGACAAGTATGTCGCCACGAAAGATTACCGGAAGCTGCCGCAACCTCCGCCTGGAGGCAATTTTCCGGTGTTCCCGAATATCGATGCTCTATCTCCGACCTATCCGTTGGTTCGTGAAATTTCCGGCTCCCTGAATTACCTGGATCACCCAAACGATGAGTTTGGAGATCCGGTCGGGCAGAATACCAACGACTGGCTTTACAATGCGCCGAAGCCGCTGCGGGTACCGGAACCGATCGACCACATCTTCGGTCTGCCTAATCCGCTCCCCAACGGTGAAAAATCCGTCGAGTTGAGAAGGGGCTACCAGATACGAATAGCCGATCCTGAAATCAAATCCAGGAGCTATGGCGGGGCGGTCCCCTACCTGGTGCACTGGAGAGGAAGACTGCAGGTTGCGACTGCCGGCGAGCACCGCTTTGTCGTCTGTTTCAAGCTTCCCTCAGAAGGAGAAAAGGGGCCGCTCGGGGCCACGTCCATTACCAACCTTACCGACAACGCTATGCGCATCGAGATCAAAAAAGGTGCAACGATAGTGCTGACAAGGGAGGTAATCCCCGAGCATGGCAGCACGACGGTCTCCGACGTGCTGAAGAAATTCGGTGGCGATAAGGATGGGACCTTTCACACAGGTCCCGTCACCGCCCCCTTGGAGCCAGGGCACTATGACATCGAGCTCAAATTTGTTGATTACTCGGTTGATCCCTCCGTGTTCGAGGTCAGTAAGGGGCCGGGCGAGAGCAAGGACAGGCATGTCGCTTGGATCGGTGTCTTCGTCGAGTCGCCGGAAGTTTCGCCGCTAGTCTCGCCGCAATCCAGCAAGATTGCCTCATCGCGTAAACTGCCGAAAAATCCGCCGCAAGGAGAATCAGGCAGCACGACCTTCGTGGAGCAGCTGGCGCAATCGCTGTTCATTCCCTTCAAGGAACCGCATGATTTCGACAAGAACCACGAACCATTCTTCTATCCCGAACCCTATTATTTCAGCTCGATCCGCGATATCCGCCGCAGCTATCAGCGCGCCTTCAAGGCGCTGCTGTTCTGCCACCGATTCCACCTGTCCCGCGACGAAGTCGCGTTCCTGCTGAGCCGGGGCATCGACTTCCGCGGCATTGCGTTTACCCGGGAGTCCGGAGCCTGGGATTCGCGGAAGCTGAATTTCGATTTCAACCAGTGGAGCGTGGGCGACGCGTTCCACCCGCGCGCCGAAGGCGAAGACGTGCGTCAGTATCCGGAAACGCATTTGGCGGCGCGCGTCTGGCCGCTGTTCGACCAATGGGAACGCTTTCACGACTATGTGCAGATCCGGGCCGAGGTCGCCGGCGCGGAAGCGCCGCTGTGGAATCTGTTCCGCGACGCGACCGACCCGGCCGTGCCGCCGACCGCGGAAGAACTGGTCCGGCTTCGCCTCGGCCTGACCAGGGATGTGTCCGCCGATACCCTGCTCTATACCACCGACACCAACCCCGATTTTCCGGTTACCGACAAGGTGGCGCTCAAGACCGAGGAATGGCCGATCCGGATCTGGCAGTCGGCGCAATGGCAAAACGCCAAGCTGCGGCGGTTCGCCGCCGCCCCCGACGTGCCGCCGGTTGGATATCGCGATTGGGCCAGGTTTGCGCCGGACGTCGCCTCGTTGCGCGATTACATCAATGCGGCCTATCTGGAGAATGGCGCAGTCCACCGCTATGCCAATCTGGAGCAGTTGAACGCACCTTTACGCGAGAGTGGCCGGGCCGCATTGGTGGGATATCTCACCTCGCTCGATCGCTGCTCCTTTCCACAAGCCGCGGGCGCGGCTCCGTTTGCCCGTTCGGCCCGCGACCTCGCCGAGCGGCTACTCATCGATATCGAAGCAGGCACATGCGCCGCGACGCCGCGGATCGAGGAGGCCTGCGCGGCGTTGCGCGCCTTCGTCCAACGGCTGCGCCTCGGACTGGAAGCAGTCGCGCCCGACGACATCGGCCGTGACTTCCTCGAAGCCTGGGATCTACGGCTGGCGGAGTACCGCCGCTGGGAGGCATGGCAATACCAGGCCGCCTATCCCGAGAATTATCGTGAGACCTATTTGATCGGCCAAGCGGCCGCGACTGAGACATTCCAGTTTCTGGAGCGGCAGCTTCCCGAACTGAGCGTGACGGCAGACGAGAACTGGGCGGATCCCGCTCCGCCGCTCCTGCCGGCCATCCCCGGCTTGATCCGATGGGGCGACAGACTGCCATCAATGGTTCAGGCGCTGCCCGCTCAACCGCAGGGCTATCGAAAGCTCGGCACGCGCGAGCGCACCGCGAGCCGTACCGCCGTCAGCATCGACCCGGCGAAAAACTCGACGACCATCCGCGAAACCAATTCGATGCGGTTACTGACCCAGACACCGCTGGAAATGGATGGCAGATTTATTCGCCTGCAATGCAGCACATCGATCTGGCAAGACGATTTCTACTTCTGGCTGGTCGATGGTGCTGCGTACGATCAAACCTCGCAAGATGCGGCCTGGGACTGGGAGCGACCTCGGCAACCTGCCGAATATTACGATTATCTTGCGGGAATTCCGTCGAATCTGTTGGCGTGGGGAAAGAAAAAGACGGCACGGCTGGCATGGTGCAGGGTGCGCGACGGCGTCGAGGAGGATGTCCGGATCTCGGACTACGGCATGCCGCTGGATCAAGGCGGCGAACTCAAGTTCGAGAAGCGGGAGAGCGACCTGCTCGTGTTCGAAGTCGTCGGCGCGGCGAATTCCAGTCAGCGGTTCGTCTACGATCCGGCTGACAATTTCGTTCACATCTTGACCGCCTGGACGGTCACGGCAGCGCCGAATGCCGGCGGCCTGTCGTCGTTCCCGCATTTCATCGCCACCGCGCCGGGCGCGCCCGCCGGGCCCGCGACGTTCCACGCCCCGATACTTCTCGTGCAGAAGCATCTGCGCCTGCAGGATCGCGGCGATGCGGCGAGAGAGTGGCTGGAATTCCTGCACAAGCCGCTTGCGCGCTCTAACGGGTGGCTCGACCCCGAGGGTGTTGCACTTCGTCCCAACGCCCGAATCCTGTTGCTGAACTGGCTGGAGAACGTCCTCGACATCGGCGAATCGCAACTTGCCGGCCAGAGCCTCGCAACCACCGAACTGTCGCGTGAGACGCTGGCTCTGGCGCGCAAGGTGCTCGGCGAGCGGCCGCGGAGAATAAAGCACGCGGAACTCACCGACCCCGTCCCGCTCGCCGGGTTCCTGCCCGAAGCGCCAGCGCTGAACCGTCGCCTCGTTCTGCTTTGGGATCGGGCCGATCGGCTCGCGACGGAGATACAGCGTTGTGAAAACAGCCGGCAGATCCGCGACGCTCGCACGCAGTCGTCGCTGGTCCGATCTCCGGGCACGCCGCCGGCCTACGGCTATGGCCGGCTCGGCGACGGCTGGAGGTGGCGTGCCGCTTACGACGAACCGCAGCTCGATCACGACGAGTGGCTGATACCTCCGCCGCACTACCGGTTCAATTTCCTGCTGCAGAAAGCGCTGGAACTCTGCGCCGAGGCGAGAGGATTTGGCGGACTGCTGATGTCCGCATTCGAAAAAGGTGATGCCGAAGAGCTGGCCTTGTTGCGTTCCAAGCACGAGGTGCAAATCAACCGCCTGCTACTCGATGTACGCCGCTCGCAGTGGCGCGAGGCGGACTGGCAGCTGCAGGCGCTGCAGAAGGCCCGTGAAATACTGGAGCTCAAGAAGCAGCATCTCGAGCATCTCATCCGCGTCGGATATAATTCCGACGAGAGGTCCTACTTCGCGAACATGCAGCAGGCCGAATTTCTTACGCTTGGAACGGAGCTGTTCGAAGCGATGGCACAGATACTTCTACTGGTGCCCGAGGTCTATGTCGGGGTCTGCTCGATGGTAAAGGTCGTGAGCGGTCAGAAGCTCGCGGCAGGCGCCAAAATCGGAGCCAGTCTCCTGCACATGTTCGCAACCGCGAGCAGCATGGAAGCCTCGATGGACTCCACCAGGGGATCGTTCGCGCGCCGCGAGGAAGAATGGCGGCATCAGGTGGAGGTCCTGAAGATCGAACTTGAACAGGTGCGACGGCAGATTTTGGCCGCCGACCGAAGGCAGGACATTGCCTTGCGTGAGCTGAATATCCATCAGGATAACGTCCAGAATTCGGAGGAACTACAGCGCTTCCAGCGAGGCAAGTTCACCAACGCCGAGCATCATGTCTGGGTCCAGAACAGGCTCGCGGGGCTCTATCGCGGAATGTTCGAGGTGGCCGTAGCGGCCGCGCAGGACGCCGAGAGCGCCTTCCGCTACGAGCGTCATTACGCATCCTCGAATTTCCTGGCCGACGTCGCCTGGAGCAATTACCGGGAAGGGATGATGTCCGGGGAGCAAATGCTGATGGCGCTGCGCCGCATGGAGCAGGCTTACCTGCAGCAGAACGTTCGCGAGCACGAATTGAGCAAGAGCATCTCGCTGCGCCTGTGCGCACCGGAGGCGCTCGTCAGCCTGCGGCTGACCGGCAGTTGCGAGGTCGATCTTCCGGAGTGGATGTTCGACCTGGAACTGCCCGGGCATTACCGGCGTCGAATCAAGAACGTCGCGATGAGCGTCCTCTGCGCCACCGGACCGTACCAGACCGTTAATTCGAAACTGACGCTTTTATCCGACGCCGTCCGGCTGTCTCCCCATGTCCACCCAGAATACCCGGAGCAGGTCGCGCTGGCGGGCGACCCGCGCTTTATCCGGCGCTACGCCGCACACCAATCGATCGTCACCACTTCAGCCCAGAACGACACAGGCTTGTTCGAGACCAATCTGCGCGACGAGCGATATCTGCCGTTCGAGGGCGCCGGAATGATCAGCCGCTGGCGTATCGAGATCGATCCGGCCGCAAATCAGTTTGATCCGGATTCGCTGACCGATGTCGTGCTGCATTTCCGCTACACCGCCGTGGACGGCGGATCCGAGTTGCGCGATCACGCCCAGGCCGCGGCGCGGCGGAATCTCCCGACGGCGGGAAATCCGGCTACCAGATACCTGGATGTCCGGCACGACTTCCCGGCGCAATGGATCAATCTCCATGAGGACGATACCGACAAGATCTCCGTACAAATCGTGCGCGACATGTTCCCCTGGAGCCGCAACAGCGAGAACCTCGTCGTCGACGGTCTGGAAATATTTCTGAAACCAGTGGCGGAGCGGACGCTGCCGCCGATCCTGCAGGTCCGGGCGAACGGCCAGCTTTCGGAAATCATGCTGATCGACCATGCTTACGGGCCGGTTTACCACGGCAAGCTGTCTCTCTCCTCACCGCTGGTTCAGAACGGCGCCGAGAGCTCCTTTGTCGAACTGCAAATCAGCGCACCCGGCGACGGGGCGGTTCCGCGGCCCGACGTCCTGCTGGTTCCCTTGAAGTACTTTTTTGCGCGGCCGGAGCGGGAGATCACGCCTTGCGATCGCTTTGCTTCGCTTGGCCTCTCCTGACGATCCGAGACTTCATGTCGTGATTTCAGCGAAAATCGCCGGAATTTCTTTCTCGAAGACGCTTGCCGAAAACTGACACTTGAAATGACTGCAACACCAAACCGAGATAGCGAAGCAGCAAGGGGGACCGAATGGACGCATTGACGCGAGTTCAGATTGTCTGGACGGAGACCAGGGATTTACGAGTGCCGGCAGGTGGAGACCCGGCTACGCTTTCTACGCTTCGGCGAAACGTCGCTGCGATCGCCAATGAGTCGGAGAAGACCTTTTCGCGGTTCGAGCCCATTCCCGCTCGGGACGATGATCTCTTCGGGCCCGATGTCGTCGATTGCGCTGCCGCGGCCGAGGCGTCGCCATCCGGCGGATTAAAGAATCTGCGCCTAATTTTATGGCCCAGCGCGGACGGCAAGACGCTCAGCAAGGACGACCTCGCGCCACCCGCACCATGGAATTCCGCTCCGCCTGAAACACTGGAGCTGATCGGACGCTTTACGGTTGACGGCCACGACGTATCGGCCTTTTCAAGAATGGTCGGTGAAAACGAAGATGCGCCGCGCTTCGTCTCGATCGTTACTGGAACAGGATTGCCGCCGGATACCGGGGTTTACGTTCCACGCGAGAAGCCGCGCAGGAAGGTGGACCCGAAGCTAAGTCGGATTGCATTCTGGTGCACCATGGCCACCGTGGGGTTTTTCGCCGTGGCCTGTATTTGGTCCCTGAGCATCGGCAATCTGACACGCTCGGCGCAGAACCTCTTTGCCGTCTCTGCAGCCGGACCGCTGTGCCCGACCACAATTGACCCTGCCAACCCAGGTACGCTTTATGGCGCGCCCCGCGCCTGGCTCCCCACGGCAACCGACAACGGTGCCTGTCTGAAGGCCTGGCAAGCCGCTACCGTGACGGCGCTGGATGCGACCAACCGGGATTGGTGGTCCCGGGTCAAGGGATGGCTGACCAGTTGGACCGTGTCGGATTCCGGTCGAGCATTCTCGTTGCGGATGCCGATGCTCCTCATGATGGCAACGATCACACTGCTCGCTGTCGCGGCCGGGCTCGGCGTCGTGGGGCGACCTCTCGGGCTGTTCATCGACAAACGCAATCGGATGAGCCTCACCCGGATTCAGTTCGCCATCTGGCTTGTAATTCTCATGGGAGCTCTCACTACCTATGCGATGTTCAATATCGGATTCTGGGCCGAGGACCTGAACCGCATCCACGAAGGTCTCGCCTATATGGCGAATGCGGGAAAGACAGACCAGAAACTGACAGGCTGGTCCGACAAGTTGTCCAATCTACTGGAATACATGCCCAGGATGGACCTTGCCTTATGGGGACTGATTGGGATTTCCGGCGGAACAACCATCGTGTCGAGCTTCATAACGCAACCGGGTACGCCCAGCGCTCCTACCACCGCCGGGACGATGATTCCTCCGCGAAGGACGCGCATCCTCTCCAATCCGGATCCGAAGGATGCAGAGCTCGCCGACCTCGTCTATGGCGAAACGGCCGAGGACGAGGGCGTCGTCGATTCGACGAGAGTGCAGGCTGTTGTGGTCACGGGCGTGCTTGCCGCAATTTACATCAATCTCGCCCTCGAAGCAGCCGAGCGGATCGGTGGATTGACGTCAGCAGAAGCAGTCAATGCTGGAACGCAGATTTTTGCGAGCATGCCGCCCGCAGGTGCCACTTTTCTATGGTTGCTGGGAATTAGCCACGGCGCGTTACTGGGAGGAAAGCTGATCGGGGCTTACAAAGGAGGTGGCACTTAATTCTTGGCACATCGCTTTTCGGTTGAACAGCCGATCGGCTATGCGACGTTGGCATTAATTTTGAGGATAAGCAGTCGCACCGAACAGGTGTTATGGAATATCGATGCGAACGAATCGATTAGGTTTTTTCACTCTTGATAACATATCGCACGGCCTGCATTCGACGGACCGGTCCTCTCACGAGGCCTCTTCAGCTTGCTTGGGCAATCTTTAGTTGAGAACGCTCCGCGGCCTGCTTGACCGATCAAAATGCGTGGGAAATGCTCCAACGTCCAATCAGACAGGCGGTTGCTTGAAATGAGCTCGATTCCGAGTGGCGAATGGCTCGCCAACATCAAGAGTGTGATGTTTGTGATAGGGTCTCTCGGAGCCGTGTCTTTTGCAGTGCTCGGAGCCGTCGCAAAGCTCTGCGACGAGAATCTGCAAAAATGGACCACGCCCACATCAGATCGTCAACGAGCTCTTTGGCGCGTCCGGGCGCAATTCCATTACTGGTTTCGCCGTCTGCATTACAACAAATTCCATGAGCTGTTTTATAAAGCAATCGAAGATTCCAGATCATTTCTGATGAGCAGCTTTCTAAGGCCTGACCCTGTTTTCGAAAACGAACCGCACCTTAAGGGATGGATGCCTTACCTGTTTCTGCTGCCCATGGCCGTGCTCTTCACCTGGGTCTATTACATCCTGCTTCAGACGCTATTGACGACCCCGGAGTTGATCATTCCGAAGTCACTGGCCGATCTATCCTCCGGCGCCCTCCCGCTGATCCGGTGGCATGATGAGGACAAGGCATGGGGAGGTATGCTCGTCACCCTTCTTGCCATACCGGTCTTCACGATCGTTCCGGTTACCTTCAGTATTGGTTGGGGATTTGCTGCTATCGCTCTATGGCATCAGCTGATCAGCGGATTGCCTGGCAACTTGGGCCAGTATTACAGATCCTTCTCTGCAATCCCGCGCCTTATCGTTCTAAGTTTTGGACTTACCGCTCTGGCGCTCGTGCTTGGAAAACTTACGAGCCCGCTGGCTCCCGTCCCCTTATCGCCGCGTACTTTTGCCGTTAATACCTTTTTTGATGCGCTGTCCGTTCTCGTTGCGTGGCACCTGCTACGCGAGGCACCGCCGCCACCTGGTTTCAGGCAGCGGCCATCGGCGCGCCTCTTCTTTGCAATATTGCGGCTGGGCGTCGTCGGCATTGCAACTGGCGTCTTCGCGATTTTGTCGCTTTACCTGAGTTTGCTGAAGACACCTAACGAGGTGCCTCTTGCTGTTGCGTTGAACACGTTCATCGCTCGACCGACCCCACCTGACGCACTTTACTCTTTGAAAACAGATTCAGGCCGACCTTTCGCGGAAGACATGATTGAAAAAACGAAAAGGGCAGCGAAGACAAAGTCCTTGAAAGTGTATTTGCAGCCTTTTTTTTTACTTCAGAGACTGGATCTCAAACGCTATTTGACCGGATAGAAAAAAGGGACGGAGAACGATTTTCACCGGACTTTCGGGAGCAATTCAACGCATTTAAGCGGTTGGCGGCGATCACTTTTTACGGACGGTCGGGGTACGGACCGTATTTCTGGCTAATGCATACGACAATGTTTCCAATGGCGGTGGTCCTCGTCATAATGCTCGTTTATGTAGCCACGTTTTTTCTCGGAATGACAGCAGCAGCCTGGGCGCGCCGCGCAAGCGAAGCCGACAAACCATGCAGCTATATGTCGGTATGCTTTGCCATATGCGCCGCTTTCTGCGGTGTCGTGGTGCTTGTGACAAGAACGTGAAATACTTGCTCGCGGCATTTACTCTTTTCTGAAGCCCAGTCTAGCAACCCTTACTTCGAATCTGGGCCGTACCGGAAACTACATGAGTTCACTTTTCGAACTGTTTCCCGACCCGGACCAACTTTTGAAGTTAGTTCCCGAGGAGCTGGCCCCTGTCCTTTTGAAACTCGCCCTGCCCCGACAGCAGAGCGCCGGCTTTATCCCTCACGCCGTCACGGAGCCGTCCGTGATCGAATTGCATAACGGCAAAGCCTATCCCATTCCTAAAGCCCAAATGGTCGATAAGCTCGTCAACAGCGCCTGGCGCTGGCTGGAGCGGGAAGGCTTTATCGATGCGACCGCCGGCATCAATGGCGACAATGGCTGGAAGAGCTTCACCCAGCGCGGCCTTAATGTTGCGAACGGACAAGATTTCTCGCAGCTGCGTATGCTGGCCGAATTTCCGAAGGCACTGCTTCACCCGACCATCCGCGATGCGGCATGGTCGGCGCTCATTCGTAGCACCAACGCGACCGCGCAGACACCGCTGGTCGATGCCGTCCGCGACGCGTTCATCAAGGTCGAAGAAGCCGTCCGCGCGGCTGGCGGCTATTTACCCAAGGATTTCGGCGAGCCTCTCATGACCAAAGCGTTCGAGCCAGATACAGGCCCGATGGGCGACCGGGACACCACCAAGCCCAAGAAGGAGCGGCTTGGACGACAAACTTTTTTTATCGGTGCGATGAATACCTACCGGAATCCGATCGCGCATCGCCACATAAGATCTGACCTGTCCTGGTGCCTTCTGCGTGCACTGCGGACACCATCCTCCTGCCTTTCCTGGTGCGTCACTCCAGAGTTTCTCCGGCCCGATTCGATCACATCGCGGACACTGTAGCCATTCAGGAAACCGAACGGCGACGAGGGCGCGTAGTTTGTCCTGGTCAGATGTTGGATCCCGGACTGGAGGCAACCGGAATCCCTTGATGCCAAGTTTTTTCTGGAGCCGCTCTTCTCGTATCGCCTGCGGATGAAGCATGCCCGCTGGCGGAAAGTTACGATCCCATTCCTCCAACCCGGCCGCTACGGCGGACACGGATGCATCCTGCGCCCTGAAATCAATCACCGCTCCTGGACCAAAGGTCGCCATTGCTCCGCTTCGACGTAGATCACCTAGGTCGTTGGCCATCTATTGTGCTCCCCTCAGCCGTTCGACGAGACGAAAAGGAGTTGCTGGCTCGACGGCTCTTAGCGAATTCGGAGTTGGCCACGCTTGGCCCACGATTCGACCGGAAGCTCGCTTGGCAGAGGCCTCCTCGGCGGACTGCATCAGTGAAAGATTTGCCTTCCACCAATAGTGCTGCGGTGAACGGCGGATCCAGCTATCTAGCCTCGCAATCAGCTCACTTTTGACGTCGATCTCCAGCTTGTCGATACGACTTGCTCGTTCAGAAATTTTCTCGATGAGATCTTCGATGGGTCTGCGATCCGTAGGCAGTTGATCGGGTTTTTCCAGCATACTTGGAATGAGGTGCCTTACGGCGGCTACAAGCACAGCATGGAGCGCGCGATCACGTGCTCGTGAGGCAAAGGGTGTGACGCTTGTAGCCTCGACGTCCCTGTAAAGGGTGGAATGCCATGTCTTGAACGTTTCGAAGTGCGATCTGTCGCGAGGCTTGGCATTATTGAGGACAGGCACTACCAGACCCGCAACGGCACCGCGTCCGACCCGGCTAGTTGCCTGAATATACTCGGCCATCCGAAGCAGACGAGTCGCCAAAGCTGCGTAATCGCGCAGCGGAGACCATGGCAGCCGGAGAGGACATTGCTGAAGCCATCCTGGCGGCTGGTGTCGCTCAAGCTTCCCCCGATGCCTCACCTAAGCTGCTTGCGATTGAGGAAATGGCTCGTGCAAGGGTTGGTATCTGGCGTCGTGGGGCGATAGTTCATGAAAGAGCGCGTTAAAGCACGCCATGTGCTCTTCCGGCTTAGCCTTCAGCCAGACCGTATAGAACGAGGACAGGATTAGATCGAAAGTTGCCGGCTCGGAGACGATGGGCCTCGATACGCAAGTCATCGCCGTCAGTGTGACCAACGTCAACGAGGCGCCGACGATCACGGAGCTCGGTGGAGCGGCCCCAGCCGCCGCGTTCCGATCATTCTGTATCGGCAGGCGTGAGCCAATGCCCCAGCCGCTCAGAAAATTCCCGCGGTGCCGCCAAAACTCCGGGTAGCGAGGGATTAGAAGCTCGCACGGCAATCAGCTGATCTTCAAGCCGACCCCCGCAAAGGAGGTGCAGAATTGGAAACATGCGGATCGTCAATACTGGCGTGAGCTGCGTCGACAACTAAGGCCGCCTCTGTGCGGACTACGAAAGAACGACTCGATCCGCACCTTTAAGAACGACTCGATTTCCCCTTGGTGTTGAACCTGCGAGGAAATTTGTCTCAGATTTAGTTAGCCGAACTTGCGGTGCAAAAAATTCGAGGGGGTTGATTTTCTGGCCATTCGGGGTTTCGTGTTGAAGCATCGCGTCAGGTCCGATGAGGCAAGCCGCCGGTTGATGCTGTAGCGTCCGAGGCGGGTGTCCTAAGTTAATTGGCTTTCTGGCCTCGGGCAGATACGACCTGATAATCTTATGTACACTCTGCGCGCCCGGTCAGGGCGCGCGCACCTTGATGCCGCCGAGGGCGTTGGCCGCTTTGACGAAATCCTGGTCAAAGCTGATGAAGGCCACGCAGCCTTCCGCCTTCGCCAGATGCAGACCGTCCGCAAAGTCCACGCCCTGGCGCATCCAGCCCAACGCCTTAGCCGCGGCGGCAGAATCTTCCAAGCTCACGCGCGGCAGCCCCGCGAAATCGGAGAGGGCCTTTGCACACTGGGCAGCGGAAAACCCATAGACACTCCGCAGCACCCACTCGGTCTCTAGCAGGACTGTGGTGCAGACGAAAACGTCATTGTTGTCGATCAGCCTGCGTGCCCGGGCAGCCTGTCCGGGATCGTCGCCCACCAGATAGCGGACAATGAGATTAGTATCGATTGCGAGCATGCCGCCGTTTCGCCTCGGCGGCGATCCCCGCTTCCAAATCCGCGATTGACTTTGCCGGCCCCTTATAGGGTAGGGAGCCAAACACGTCTTTCGGCCGGGTGGGCGCAAAGGCGGGCTTCGCCTTCAGCAACACGCCCTCGGGGGTATCTTCTACCACCAGTTCCGTTCCGGCGGGCCAGTGCCGCCGTTCCCGGATCGCCTTGGGCAATATCACCTGGCCCTTGGTCGAGACGGTGGTGGTCAGTTTCTGCTTGGCGGACATGGCGGCTTCATTCGGTAAGACAAAAGTAAGATAGTCTGGCTTGGGCCGAATCGCAAGGCCTGTCTATGTCGCGACCTCAAGGTGCAATGTGGCGTGGTCCACCCGCTCGCCGATCGGCCTCTCGGCGGTCAATGGGCGACCGGACGCGACGATCTGGAAGCTGGAGGCACCGCTGCGAACCGGCACTGCAGAAGCGTCAGCGCCGAGAAGGCGCCCTTGGAGCCGTGGTATCCGGAGAGCGAACGCTGATGAGGTGGCAGCCGAGGAGACAATGAGCGACCGCGACTAGAGAGGCGGTTTGCTGACGGACCAGCCTCAAACGTTTGCACGGCCATGGCGTCATTCCACACGATAATCCGGATAGCCAAAATGTCTGCTAGTAAGGGGAAGAGCGGAAGTGAATCGGCCTCGCGTCGAAACGGCGCGAATGCCGAGTAGGCCCGGGGAATTTCACCCCGAGCCCCTCACAGAACCGGACTTGACACTCTCGCGTCATCCGGCTCGTGCCACCGCGCGAAGGCTGCCGCCTTCCATTGAACATCGGGTTCCTCCCGTTGCCGGTTGACCCGAGCCAAATGGCGATGGCCCGCTCCCTTCGCTCCGCGGGCATTACACCCGCTTCATCGCTACTACGAAGCAGTCCGCCCCTGCCCGGCGCATCGGTACTTTCGGCCTCGCGATTGGAGCCGCTTGCGCCTTTTCCCTTGGCATCGCCGATCAGGTTCTCACGTTCCGTACAAGAGCCTGGTCGAGCTTCGCGCCGCCTACATGCCGGATGCCGCCCGGGCCGTATCAGGCATCCCCCGGGCTAATCCCGGGGGAAGGGTCATCCCCCGGTTTTGACATCGCCTAATCCGCTTTCGACACTTCATCGACGGTTTGCTTACGCTCGCCTCTCTCGACCTTGCCGTCTGGACTTCCTGCCCAGACTTGACTGCAACGCTCACCACCACGGCTTTTGGCCGTAGCAGCTTGCAGTGGCTTGGGATCAGCACCTGATTGCCGAACCCGAAGGGCCCTCCTTCATCTCTCGTACAGTTGCGCGTCGCCGTTTGGACCGGCGACACTCGTGACACACGACCCACAGCGGAAGTCGCGGCCGCAGGCGAGCCGCTTACACCATCGTCATCTCGCGCCTGAGCTGGGGGCGAAGACAGTCTTAGGTATCAGCGCGTGGACGCCGCGCACGATGTCCACCACCTGGGTCACGCGGAAGCTCACCGCGACGCTGCACAGCGCGTAGGCGTCGAGCTCGCTGATCCTCGCCCGCGTTGCCAGAAACTTGATCGCATTGCGCGCAGCAAGCGTCATCGCCGCGTTCAGGTCCTTGTCGAGCCCGATGACGATCCAATGTGTGTCCGTCTCCGCCACCGGCCAGGCCAGGTTCTTCTGCTTGTGGAGGATGATCTGGATGCGCAGCTCTTTCATCCGAGTCTCCAGCGCGGTGAGCGAAATCTCGCCGTCCCCCTGCACCGCATGGCTGTCGCCCGTATAGATCAGCGCGCCGGGCTTCCATACCGGGATGTAGAGCGTCGAGCCCTCGGATAGCTCGCTGAGATCAAGATTGCCCGCGTGCGGGCCCGGCGGCACCGAGCTCGTGACGCCGGGACTCAAGGGCGGGAAATAGCCATCGGGTGGCGCAACGCCCAAGGTGCCCTGGAAGGGCTTCAACGGAATGGTGATGTTGGGCATGAACTTGCCCTTCATGGTGCGCAGGTCGAGATCGACATACTTGACCTGCCCCTGAGCATAGTCCTGCGGCAGCAGGCCGGTCCCCAGCGAGCCCGGGTTGTTGAAGACGGCGCCCCATTCGTAGGGACGGATCCGCTGGTAGCGGACCTCCAACACGTCGCCCGGCTCGGCCTTGTTCACGGCGATCGGCCCGATGATCGAATGCGGGCCTCTGCCCGGATTGCTGACACGCAGCTTCGCCAGCGTGTCGATTGTTACGCCCGGTTGCATTTCGTTGAGAAAATGCGACCAGGTATCGGGAAAGCTGATGACATCGCCCGAATCGATAGTGAGAATGGGCGCCAAGTTGGCGTCGTACACGCCGAGCTGCACCGTCTCCTTAGTCGAGGGAACTACGTGCACGCGGCCTCCACGATGGGATTCGCGCTTCGGCGCCGGGCCGGACTCTTGCGCCCGCGCCAGCCTCGCGAACCATGGCTCGACCGCGGCGAGCGCACCCATGAAGCTGCTTGCTTGCAGGAACTTGCGGCGCCAATGGCCGCGCGCCGACAGATATCCTTCGCGCGAACGCTTCCTGACCGAGCTCACGCTGGATCCGCCCGACGCGACAAGCGACCAGGCCGGCGTGCCGCTGCTCGACGAGGACTACCTGATCCTGTCAACGATCCACTCCGCCAAGGGCCAGGAGTGGAAATCGGTCTATCTGCTCAACGTCGTCGATGGCTGTATGCCGTCCGACCTCGGTGCCGGCACCTCGGCCGAGATCGAGGAGGAACGTCGCCTACTTTATGTCGCCATGACCCGCGCTAAGGACGATCTCCATCTGGTCGTGCCGCATCGCTTCTTCGTCCACGGCCAGCACGCGCAGGGAGACAGTCATCTCTATGCCTCGCGGACGCGCTTCATTCCGGAAAAGCTGCTGGGTCTGTTCGAACGGACGGCCTGGCCGGTTGTGACTGCCGGCCCTGCGACACGCACCACCAGCCAGGGACCAAAGCTGGATATCGGCGCACGCATGCGCGGAATGTGGCGATAGACGAGAGATACCGAGGGACGACCGTGTGCAACCTCTACTATGCCGACCTCTGGATTATGCCGACCATTGGCCCAGAACTGTCTCTGGCTGCGGTGATCGCTGCGTCGGAGTCGGCATAATCCGATTGGTCCCACAGGTGTGTAGTCTCCCTCTTGCCAATTGAAGGGAGGCTTTCATGTTGATTGATCTGTCACGAGTTAGGGTTTCGGGTCCGCTTTCGGCATTCGCGACCGGGTTTGCCGACCACATGACAAGACAAGGCTATAGCCAACAGCAGGCCCGCATTCAGTTATTGCTGCTAAACCGCCTGAGCAATTGGCTTGTGAGCAAGGGGCTCGATGTAGGGGAACTACGAGCAAAGGAAGTAGAGCAGTTTCAGCTCAGCCGTCATGAAGCGGGTGACAAAATTCTTCGCTCTATCAGAGCGATGCAGCCGATCCTCGGATACCTGCGCGGTCTTGGGATCGCACCGGCGGCTTTGTCGCCTCCGGTCAGCGGAGTGCTTGAAGCGGCCCTGGCGCGATACCGAGGTTACTTGATACTTGAACGTGGCATCAGGAATGCGTCAGCGTGCCGGTATATTGAACTGATGCGCCCCTTCCTTCAAACCAAGGTCTTGCCGGACGGCCTTACTCTAGACCTTCGAAGCCTGACGGCGGCTGACGTCATTTCTTTTGTGGTGACAAACTGCCCTCGCCTGAGCCCTGGGACGGCCGGGCTGACGGTGTCGGCCCTTCGATCACTACTCGGTTTTCTTTACGTCGACGGCGCTATCGATCGGTCACTGGTGTCTGCGGTACCGACCGTTCCCGGTCGGCGATTAACCGGATTGCCGAAGGGATTGGCCGCTGACCAAGTGCAGCGCCTTCTTGCGTCCTGCGACACCAGCACCCGAAGTGGCTGTCGTGACTTCGCGGTCCTGACCATGCTTGTTCGCCTGGGCTTGCGGGCAGGCGAAGTCGCCAAACTGCAACTTGAGCATATCGATTGGCGAGGCGGCGAGATCGTGATTGCCCACAGCAAAGGCGATCGCTCCGAACGACTGCCATTACCTGCAGATGTCGGCGAAGCAATCGCGGCTTACTTGCATCACGGCCGTCCCGCAAGCGCGCAAGGCCGCACTGTGTTTGCACGGATCACGGCTCCGCATCACGCTCTCACCACTGGCGCGGTAACGCAGATTGTTCGCCACGCTGGCGAACGGTGCGGCTTTGAACGGATCCATGCTCACCGGCTGCGTCACACCGCAGCGACTCTGATGCTACGCGGCGGTGCATCGCTGCCCGAGATCGGACAACTCCTGCGCCACCGCAACGCCATTACGACATCGATCTATGCCAAGGTCGATCGCGATGCTCTGCGGTCGATCGCTCGCCCCTGGCCGGGTGTCGTCGCATGAACGCTCTCCGCAAGGCTCTCGCAGACTACTTTGTGGTTCGCCGCGCCCTCGGCTTTAAGCTCTATCGAGCCGAGAAGCTCCTCGGTCAGTTTCTCACCTTCGTCGAGGATCGCGGCGAAGATCATCTGACAACCGAGGCGGCGCTCGCTTGGGCGACATTCCCTAAGCGCGGTCGAACCTGGGCGTTTGCCCGGCTTTCCGTTGTTCGCCGCTTCGCTAAACACCTGCGCGGGATCGACCCCGCGACCGAGGTGCCCCCGACACACTTGCTGGTGCAGCAAAAAAGCCGAGCCACCCCCTACCTATATTCGGAGTCGGATATCGCGGCCCTCATCGCCGCAGCCGGGACGCTGCGGACACCGCACCGAGTGGCGACATTTCGGACATTGATCGCTTTGCTTGCAGTGACCGGAATGCGGGTTGGGGAAGCGATCGGCCTCGACCGCGACGATTTTGACTCCGTCATTGGACTACTCACCATTCGGAACGCAAAGTTCGGCAAGTCTCGCCAATTGCCGCTGCATCCGAGCACCGTGGCTGCACTGGTTGATTATCTGCGTCGAGACGACCGTCCGAAAAACTCGTCGAATACGCCGGCACTGCTGGTCACTACGGTTGGCACCAGGTTCCGCTACATGGGCGTCCAGCCCGTCTTTCGTCAAATGGTGGATGTCGCCGGCCTCAAGCCGCGCTCTGCCTCATGCCGTCCGAGGCTGCATGACCTGCGGCATGGATTTGCCGTCAATACCATCCTTGACGGATATCGAGATGGCCGGGAGCCGGGGAACCGGATCGCGTTGTTGTCGACCTACCTCGGCCACGTCGATCCTGTCAGCACATACTGGTATCTCTCAGCTGCGCCGGAGTTGCTGACGCTGGTTGGTGATCGTTTGGAGTGGCACCTCGGAGGTGCCGCATGACCGCACTTGCCCCAACCCTGCAAGCGTTCTTCACGGAACGCCTCATCCGCCAGCGCCAAGCTAGTCCCCATACACTTGCGGCCTACCGGGACACGCTGCGGCTGCTGCTGGTCTTCGCGTCCGCGAGGAAAGACGTCGAACCATCGAAGCTAGACATCGACGATCTTGATGCGCCGCTCATCGGCGCCTTCCTCGACCATCTTGAGAAGCAGCGGGAGAATAGCGCGCGCACTCGCAACGCTCGACTTGCCGCCGTCCGTTCGCTGTTCCGGTACGCAGCGCTTCGACATCCCGAGCATGCCGCCATAATCGAACGCGTGCTTGCCATTCCACGCAAGCGTTTCGACCGGAGGATCGTCACTTTCCTGATCGAACCGGAACTCGATGCGCTGTTCCGCGCACCCGACCGATCGACCAGGACCGGGCGGCGCGACCATACCTTGCTTACGCTCGCGGCCCAAACGGGCCTGCGTGCGTCAGAATTGATCGGCCTTCGCATCAGCGATGTTCATCTCGGCACTGGCGCCCATGTCAGTTGCATGGGGAAAGGACGGAAGTTGCGGATCACACCGATTACCTCGGGTATGGTCGCCCTCCTGCGTGTTTGGCTCGCCGAGCGCGCTGGTCAGCTGACGGAGCCACTTTTCGTCACCCAGTCGGGGACGTCACTCAGCCGTGACGCCGTCGAACATCGGCTCGCCAAATACGTTCAGATCGCCACCCGCGCCTGTCCGTCGTTGGGACAGAAAACCATCAGCATGCATGTGTTGCGTCATAGCGCCGCGATGCGACTGCTGCGGGCAGGAATTGAAACCTCGGTGATAGCACTTTGGCTCGGCCATGAGCAGGTCGAAACCACCCACATCTACCTACACGCTGATATGGGAATCAAGGAACGCGCACTGGCCGCGACAGCTCCAACGGTCGCCACTCCCGGTCGTTTTCGACCGAACGACAAGCTTCTCGCATTTTTGGAGGCACTGTGATTATGCCGACTCCAACGCAGCGATCGCCGCCGCCAGAGCCCGTTTTGAGCCAATGGTCGGCATAATCCAGAAGTCGGCATAGTAGAGATTGCACAAGGTTAGGTCTCCGGATCCGGATGCCGAGCCCGCGGGGCAAGCTGCAGCAGGGTGGCGGCCGGACGCCTGCCGGCTTTGGCGCACTTCCGGCATCGCAAACGGCTGGCCAGATCGTGCACGAAAGTGGTCGACGGGTGGGCGAGCGCCGCCAGATCGACGTCGCGAGCGGCCCTGCAGCGCGAGCACTCGATCTGCAGCGAGCTATAGCCGCCGTTGATGGCTTGGTCGATCGTCGGAGACGGGTCGACCGGACCGCCGTCCGCCCACATCCGCTCGTTCCAGCTTTCGCACAGCAGCTTGTCCGCCGTCCGGATCATGGCCTCGGCCTTAGCGCGAGCCTCGGCCGACTGCGTGGCCAAGATCGTCGTCATGGCGCGGGCGCGGCCAAGCTCCTTGGCGAGCGCCTTGCGGTCGCCTCCGGAGAGCGGGGTCGGATGGTGCTTGGGGGCCATGGGCCGTTCACCGCTACGGCATGTCGTAAGACGGCCAGCAGCCGTCTTCCTCGTGGCGTCCGGTCCGCTGCGTGCCAGTGTCGTCGAGCAGGCGCTGGCCGACGTCCTTCCAGGCCGCATCCTGACCGTAGAGACGGATGGCGTCGGCCTTCTGGATCTCGACGATTCGCCGGCAGCGCCGGCAGCCCACCCTCAGTAAATGTTGAGGAATTTGGCTCAGCCGCTGCGGGCGTGCGGACGCGCCTGGGCCCGGCTGCGCACCGGCGCGAGGGTCGTCCAGCAGCGCCTGCCAGTATTCCGGCGGCACATCTTGGTCCGGAGCCAGCCCGGCGACAGGACGCGCCTTTCCTGCCGACCGCCGTGACCATCTGTTCCATCTGCTTTCGGGTCGGCATGCGCCAGCTGGCCGGGCAATCGGGCATAGCATATATGAACACAACAAGAACATTGTTGTCGAGTCGGCCGAAACTCCGCAACTTATCGCCTCAGGATTTCAGCGGAGAAGTCGTGGGTCGCAGCTTAGCCATGGATACATAATGGCTTTAAAACAACCGGCGGTTGGATCATCTCATTGCCTGTTCCGGCCAAAGACCCATATCTTGCGGAACCTTGTAGAGCATAGGATTCGCGAACGCGTATCAAGAGACGCCGGACGAAGGTTGGAAGTAGCTGAAAGATGTTGTTTTTGCATGTCTCGGACATCCATTTCAAAGCACCAGAATGCCTCAACCCGGACACCGATCCGGACCGGGGCGTCAGGACCCGCATCGAGCGGCACCTGGCCGCCCAGGTCCAGAAGTTAGGGAAAGTCGACGCCATCCTGATCGGGGGAGACGTGGCTTTCGCAGGGGATTCCCGCGAATACGGCGAAGCGAAGAAATGGTTCGCTCGGCTCAGGGCCGTCAGCGGATGCGATAAGGGGCCGATGCTGGTCGTGCCCGGGAACCACGACGTCGACAGGGGAGCGGTCGGGAAGGCCATGAGCACGAGGAACGTGCACAAGGCCATCGCCGAGGAAAAGGACGAGTGGCGAGAAGGTACCTTCCGCGCCCAGTTGGCTGACTTGCAGACTGGCGCCGCGTTGTTCCACGGCCATGCCGCGTACAACGATTTTGCGGCGCCGATGCAATGTCAGATCTATCCCGGCAAGATTTACTGGAAGCAGGACCTCGACTTGACGCCGGACGTGAAGTTGCGCATCCACGGATTGACGTCGACACTCCTTTCAGGGCGCGACGGCAAGGACGATCCTAAGCCGTCGCTCTACGTGAGCCCTTTGCAGACCGCGCTGGATCCCGTGGCAAACGTGGTCAACATGGTGATGTGCCATCATCCTTTCGATTGGTTGATCGACGGTGACGATGTGGAAAACGCTCTCGACAGGCGGGCGACGTTCCAGCTGTTCGGCCATAAGCACAAGCAGCGGGTCCACCGCGAGGCGGATTTCGTGCGTTGGGGCGCTGGGGCGGTGAACCCGTCCAGGGCCGAGAAACAGTACGAGCCGGGCTACAATTTGGTCCGCATCGACTTGGTCGGGACAGGGCGCGAGCGACATCTCTCGATTGAGACGCATCAGTTCACCTACCAGTCCAATCCGGAAGGATTCAGGCCGATTATCACGTCGTCGGGCGAAGACGTGTTCAGGCACACCATCTCCTTTCCGGAAGACGTCGTCGCATCGACCGGCGCCAAGACGTCGCACATTCGGCCCAAACCGCCGGTCGACGCGAGTGCTGATGCGGAGGCTGCCATGGGCGCCGAGGTCAATCGCAATATTGTTGGCCGCTTCTGGGACCTGGATTCGAGCGACCGCCGCAAGATCGCGCTCGAGTTAGGACTGATTAGCAGGGAGGAAATCGCCCTGCCCGAACCGGAACGCTACGGCAAGGCGCTCATCAGGGCCAAGGAACGTGAGCTGCTCGATCGGCTCGACGAAATGATCTCCGAAAGGGAGGGGAAGTGATGCCTGCGCAGGAAGTCCCTGACATGGATCCAGACTTCGCTCGGTGGTACCGCGAAGTGTCGATGGAGGACAGCAAGGCGCAGGCGAGATGGGTAGGCCTTGACCTAGCGATCAAGTCGCCGACTGGGGCGACAGTCGAGGTTCTTACGCGACTGGCGTTCGATACCAAGGCGTCGGCCGGCGGATACAAGGAACCCGCGCTCGCGGAGAAGTTGGACGCATTTCACGCCGCATTTAAGGCGGCCGACGACGATTACGAGCCGGAGAAGCGTGAAAGCCAGGTGCTCGCGGCTTGCGCGCTGATCCGGCTCTTTCGGTATTATTCGCTGGCGCAGCTCGCGGTAACCGCCGCCTCCTTCGACGGCGCGCGGACACCGGCGCTGCCGATGGACTTGGTCAACTTAGCAGAACAGGCGATCGGGAGCCTCAGCACGTCCCGTCGCGTTCGGCCGGACGTCTCCAATCTGGAGGTCTCGCTGCGGGATGTCGCGTACGAGCCGGATTTCGCCGGCGTCCAGCCTGGTGATCCGCAGACCTGGAAGCCTCTCTTCGCCGGCATGAATGCCGCGGTGAACGGCTCGCTCAGCGCGGCGGCCGCCGGCGTGAATGCATCGGTCGAGAAGATGGGCGCCTATATGCGGGTGGTCGACGAGGAATTGCAGATGCTTTGGTGGTTGTTGGGCGAGCGGAGCCTCGACCTGGATCTGCCGTTCGACAAGGTCGAGAGCGCGGTGCAGCCACTGGTCTTCGCCTTGGAGCTCGCCGAGCGGACGGTATCCAGTCCGGGACCGGTGGCGATCTCGGCGCTTTTGGCCCGCTCCGGACTGAAATCGCGGGGCAAGCTCACGGTCGTATCCGCAGTGAACGCCGTGCCGGCTGATTGGGCCGCAACGACCGTGGGTCGTCTGACCGCGTCTCCGGTGACGACCCCGATCCATTTCGCGCTGGACAAGCGTGTCGAGGCGGGCGGCCCCGGCGCCTGGGAGGCGCACTGGTCTGCCCTCTCTGGTCTGGCGGCCGATGCCAGTCTTTCGCCGCTCCGGCTCGCGGAGCTCTTCTACCGCGAACACCTCTTGTTGAGGTTTGAATAGAACGATGTCCGCGACCGTTTCGGCCGAGATGATCTGTTCGAACCCGGACTGCCGCGTCTCGGTCGACAAGAAGTGCGTCGAAGGACTGACCTTCGACAAATGTCAATTCTTCGGCAAGCCACCTGCTGATCTGCAACCCTCAGACGGCGGTAACACGGACGCCGCGGCCGGCATCGACCTGGACCCCGGTGCGCCGCTGCATGCACTCCAGGCCTCCGGCGTGCTTCGTGCCTCCCGTTCGCGGGTAATCGGGATCATCGGCGCCTACGATTGCGGCAAGACGAGCCTGATGGCGGGTCTCTACGATCTGTTCCAGGAAGGCCCGATCGGCGGGGTAACGTTCGCCGGGTCGTCCACACTGCATGGCTTCGAGAAGATATGTCACGACTCCCGCGTCGCCTCGAAGAGGGGCACCGCGCATTCGGCCCGCACGAGCCGGGGCGAAGTCACCTTCTACCATCTAGACGTCCAGCGGGACGGCGAGGCCGACATTGTTTCGCTTCTGCTCGCTGACAGGTCGGGCGAGGAATACGAAGAGGTCGCGGACGACATGGCCAACGGTCATTCCATGTCCGAGTTGCGTCGGGCTGACACCGTCACCGTGCTGGTGGATGGACGTCGGTTGTGCGATCCGAAAAGTCGCCACGACGTGATCAATTCCGTGGCTCCCATCGTCCAGGGCCTGCAGGAGAGCGGAGCATTCGCTCGTCGGCCTCAGCTTGCCGTGGTGTTGACAAAGAACGATGCCCTCGTCGCCTCGGACAAGGCGGACGTTGCAACCGCCGATTTCGATCGGCTGGTGGAGACGATGGAGCGAAGGTTTTCCGAGCGGTTCAGCGTGATCCGCAAGTTTGTCACGACCGCATCTCCGACGGGAATGGCTGTGAAGAGGGGCGACGGGTTACAGGACCTGCTACTTTACTGGCTGAACGAAAGCCCGCCCGAAGCAGCCCCCGCGCCAGTCCCGATTTCTAACGACCGCGTGTTCGCGAACTTGCGCGCGAGGGAAGCCTGATGGCGATGATCGAACCGAACGTCTCGATCGTGGGCTTGCCCGGCTCGGGAAAGACCACGTTTCTTGCCGCGCTCTGGCATCTGGTCCAGAGCGGCGAAATACCGACGCGGTTGCGGTACGGTTCGATGAGCAACGAGGACTACGCGTACCTGAACCAGATCGTGAAGCTCTGGCGCAGGGCGACCGAGCAGGGGCGCACGCAGATCGCCGGAATGAAATCGATCGCCATGCACCTCGTCGATGCCGAAGGCCGCGCGATCCGGGTGAGCTTCCCGGACGTTCCCGGCGAGAACTACCGCGCGATGTGGGAGGACCGGAAGGTCGATGAAGGATTGGCCGAGAACCTCGGCACCGGAAACATCATGCTGCTGGTCAACGGCGACCGCATCAAAGCGCCCGCCTGGATAACCGAGCGTTTGCATCTTGCGGGAAAGGTGGAGAAAGGACCTGCGGAGGAGCCGGCCCGCTGGGAGCCCAGACATGCTCCGACCCAGGTCCAGTTGGTCGATCTGCTTCAGCATCTCATGCGGGCGCCTTTGCATCGTGGGGCGCGCCTACTGGCGGTCATGATCGGGGCGTGGGACCAGGTGGAGGGAGAGGGTTTGTCGCCGGTCGATTTCCAGGCGGCCAAGCTTCCCTTTCTCGACCAGTATCTGAAGAGCGGCCGCGACGAATGGACGTTCCGCACCTACGGGCTGAGCGCCCAGGGCGGCGAGTTCGACGAAAATGACGAGAACAACGCATCCGCCAAGGTGAGGACGGATGCGAACCGGCTCCGCGAGCTCGACGTTCTATCGACGCGGATACGTCTGGTCTCGGATGGTCCGGAGTCTCACGATCTCACGGAGCCCCTCGAATGGTTGATGGGCGATCAGTGACCGGCTTCGAAGTTCAGCAGACCCTTCACGGATACGGAGAAGGGCATCGGTTGCTCTCGGGATTGGCGTCGTTGCCTCCGCGCGACGCACGGACGATGCTTATCCTCAGCGACTCTGCTGTAGGCGGGGCCAAGCTTCCCGAAGAGGGGTACCTCACGGGCTATCCGCTCGCCGAGTCCGCGAAGTACGTGTTGGCCCGCACCTGGCCGGCTCCGGAGATGAAGCGGCCTGGCTGCGTCTGGACGCACTCGGTCATCATCGATTTCGCCGACCTCGCGTCACTCTCGTCCGCGTCGGCCATCCTTCGCCTGTTCAGGCGTCCGGAGGCCGTAACGCGCGAGATGTACGAAGGGCCGCTGACAGTCGGCGATCCGGCGTCGCCTGAGCCGGGCAAATTCGACTCGGATATCGCAGCCGGGCTCCTTGGTGCGCTGTACGGAAGCCCGGACAGCAAGATCGTAGGCGGCCTGGACGCCGGGCTTGACGAAGACATCGTGCTGCGAGTTTGGATGCAGCAATGGCCCAGGCTTCGGCGCAGCTTTCGCTTCTGCACGTTCACGGCTTCCGATCGCTCGACGCAGTCCGACTCTTTTGACCTCCAGCTCATACCGAACGTCTCGTCGATACCTCGATTGCGGCTTCCGAATCTCGTGAGTCCGGGCGAGGCTACGCGCGCGCCGGAGCTCGAGCCGCTGGTCGAAGATCTCCTCGATCCCGATGTCGACGGACTACGTCGGTTTCTCCGGGAGAGCGGGGTGGAAGTGTCCGAAGGACGTGGCGCGATGCGCCCGCTCTGCGCGGTGTTCGCGTTCGTTCGCGGCAGAACGTCGGACCCCGGCCTGGCGCTCGCAGCCCTTGATGGGTTGGATCGCTCTCGGGCTTCTACCACGCGACGGCAGGTCGTCAGGCGGCTGGCGCAGGACATCGACTCGGCCGGGGACTTGGGCTTCCAGATGGTCCTCGACGAAGTCCGCTCGGATCCCGAATTCGACGAGGCGCTCGCCGCGCGGGTCGGAGCGGAGCTTTGGCGGCGGGAGCCGGCTTCGTTCGTCGGCGCGTTGGTCGGGACGGATTTGTTGTCTCCGGCCACGAACGCGGCGTTGTCGCAGATCGACATGGACGACCTGATGCGGGGAATCTCTCGCGATCCAGGCACGGCGCCTGAGATCGCGAAACGTCGGGGGGATCTGCTGGTCGCGGAAGGATTCTGGACCGTACCGGGGATCGACATCGAAAGGACCATCGCCTCTAGCGAGGATAGGTCGGAGAGAGTCGTTTCGAGCCTCATGTCCTCGGTCGCGTCGGTGTCACGGTCCGCGGCCGAACAATTCCAGGGCGGAGCGATCATCGGTGCCTTGGAGAGAGTCGGAAGCGTATTGGGCCGCGACCACGTCGAGCCGTGGCTTCAGGCGTTGTTAGGTCATACGCGTGACTTGATCGACGCTTTGCGGAATCGCGAGCTCAAGTTCGCGCCTTCGATATCCCGGTTGGCGCATACGATCGATCCGGACGACCTTTTCTGCGACGAACGCGGTGATCCTTGGTTCGATGCGGTTTCCGGGATGGTCGGAGAATTGACGACGGAGGAAGACGGCCACCTTTGCGCCTTCTTGCTCGCACGCGCGCTTGGACGGCAATCGAGGGATCCGGCGGCTCTGATGCGGCTTTCGCTCGAAAAGGTCCATCGCGCCTTGGCCGGCAGTCGAATGCCTCCGGACGGATGGCGCATGCTGCGCAACCAGTTGCCTTTCGTGATGCCATGGCAGGAGTGGGACCGTTGTTGGCGCGTGCGGAGCGCGGTCGGCGCCAAGTTCGTGGACAGAAATCTCAACATTTCGGACTTTGTGAATTTGGTGGATGATCCGGAGCTATGGTGGCAAGTCGCCTCCGATACCTCGCACGGCTGGGGGGGCTGGAAGTATCTGAAGCAGGTTCAGCGTAGGTTGGAGGTGGACGGCGCCGATGATCCCGGAGGCAGGAAGTTGGCGGCGCTTCGGAGCATTCTATAGCGGAGCAACGAGACGCGCTTGGCCGGCAGTCTTTTGAATCCTTCCCGGTCGGCGGCGATATCTTGCTTGGTGTGCGCCTCGCGTTCGGCGTTTGCCGGCGGATCGCGCTTTGTAGGTCCTGTGTAGGTGCGTCAGGTTTCGCGCTTCCGCTGCTCGCGCCAGACGCGGTCGCGCAAGACGGCCTCCTTATCGCGGCCGCGTTTGCGTCCGGAACGCGGCGCTTGGCGGACGACCCCGGGCCCGGGCGAGACCATGGTCTGCACCTTCACGTTCTTCAGCTCGCGCATCTTCCTCGTCACGGTGACGCCTTCCGCGCGGGCGGCTTGGATGAGATTATAGATTTCCTCGCCGCGCATCGTGGTGCCGGATCGGCCATAACGATGGTGTCGAGCTTGATGGGGGCACTTTCCGCGTCGTCCTCGGTGGCGCCGGACCGGCCGTTCGCGACCAGGTCTTCGAGCATGGATTCGTGGAAGACCTCGCTCATGCCCGCACCGCCGGCGAGTCTGCGGTGAACCTTGCCGGGGTGGGCGCGCATGAACTCGAGCATGCCCGCGTCCTCCTCCGAAAGCGGCAGATGATAGTCGTTGTAGCGGACGAACGGCTTGCCATCGACGTACATCTGGAAATGCCAATGGGGCACCTTCGAGTGCTCGCCGCCGCCCTCATGTCCGGCAAGGTCGGTCGCGCCGCAGGAGAACGACCACTCCAGGTTCCTGTACTTGACGGTGAGCTCCAGCAGCTTGCCCGTCCCCTCGTCGGCGAGATCGTTGATGTTCTGGGCGAAGGCCTCCTCGTTGGCGACCCATCGCACGTAGTTCTCCAGCACGCCCCAACTGAGTTCCGTGGCCAGCCGCTCGATATGTTCCTTCCGGGCGCCTTCCGGCTTGAGCAGCCAGTGACGGCACGGCTTGTCGACGTCGAAACTCGCCAACGCGTCGCCGCAGAAGCTGCAGGAGCCGTTCTTGAACGCTTCGCGAAACGCCTTGTGCTGCTCCAAGGCTTCCTTACGGTTCAGTGCGTTCACACGCTCGATCTCTTCGCGTGAAAGACTTGCCATGAACTGCGCGAAGGTCTGCGCGGTCGGTCGGGAAGATCTCGTCATCGGTCCTGCGTGATCGCGTTCGTGAGATGGGACGCGATCTCATAGCTCGGTACGCGGCCCACGCTCTATTTCTTCCCGTCCTGATGCCGCTCGAGCCACTCCGCGGCCGCGCACTCCATCACCAGCGAGGCCGTCGTGTCGCACGGCGCGGCCGCCGACTGCGGGGATCGCTCCACATCGAAGCCGTCCGAGACAATTTGCCTCGTCAAGAGCCCGGCGATCGGATTTCCGTTTTACGAGGCGTTCACGCCTGTCGAGGGACCCGCTCGAAGGCGCTTCAACGCCTGACGCAAAGCATCCACGGAAATTCGGTCCTGCTTGGCACGTGCGGTAAGCCGTGCAGCTTCGTTCACGACCCAAGCGGCGTCGCTCATCGGGCGTCCGGCCAACGCGCGGCTAGTCTCCGACAGATCCAGCAAATCGTGGGGCCGCTCCTTCAACATGCCTTCCATGGCGAGTTCGACTTCCTCGGCAGTGGGATAGTCCACGAGTACCGAGTGATCGAATCGCCCGGTCCGCAGCACGGCGGGATCGAGGGCTTCCTTCCTATTCGTCGTCGCCAGCACGAGGACGCCGTTCTTGGCGGCAGCTTCGATCATTCGGAGGATCTCGGTCAATTCCTCCACCTTGTGGTCCTGGGACATAGGCCCCCGCGCCGAAGCGACGGCATCGATCTCCTCCAGGACGAGCAGCGAGGGAGCGCTGCGCTTGGCCTGTTCGAAAGCCTGCCGCATCGCGACCGCCGTCTGATGGATGAAGGGACTTCCGACCTCCCCTAGATCTAGCCGGAACGTAGGCCGCCGCAGCGCCGCGACCAACGTATCCACCGCGTGGGTCTTGCCCGAAGGGACCGACTTGAGCAATGCGTCGCGCCACTCAAGCAGATGCTGCTCGGTGACGCGGCTCATGTCGTCGCTGCCGACCCTGCGGATCAGCTTTGCGGATTCCGGGGATTGCGGCCAGGGATTCCGATTGAACGCGACCATGCGGTCCGATCGAATGCGGCCACCTGTTCCGACGAAGGCGGCCGGGGTGTCGTTGCCGGCGTGAGGAGTTGGGTCAGCTTTTCTTGGCGGCGTCAAGATTGGCACGTTGGGCAGCTATTTTTCGCATGCTGTCTCCTTTGAGGATGAGGCGGTGAGCGTTGTGGACGAGGCGATCGAGGACGGCATCGGCGATGGTCGGGTCGGCGATGACCTCGTGCCAATGCTCGATCGGCACCTGGCTGGTGATGATGGTCGATCCACGCTGGTGGCGATCGTCGACGACTTCGAGGAGATCGCGGCGCTGCTCGCCAGTAAGCGGGGCAAGGCCCCAATCATCCAGGATGAGTAAATCGACCCTCGATAGCGTCTTAAGGAGCCGCGCGTAGCGTCCGTCGCCGCGGGCAAGGGCCAGAGCTTCGAACAGCCTTGGCAGGCGATGGTATAAGACCGATCGATTATCGCGGCATGCCTTGTGGCCGAGCGCGCAGGCGATCCAGCTCTTGCCGACGCCGGTCGGCCCGGTGATGAGCAAATTTTGCTTGCGGCCGATCCAATCGCCATCGACGAGCTTGGCAAAGAAGGCGCGGTCGATGCCGCGCGGAGCGCGCAGATCGACATCTTCGACGATTGCGGTCTGCCGTAGCGAGGCGAACTTCAGGCGCACGATGAGCCTTTTGTTCTCTCGCTCGGTTGCTTCGCGATCGATCATCAGGCCGAGGCGCTGCTCGAAGGTCAGCGCGGTGACGTCCGGTTGGCGTTGCTGATCATCGAAGGCCTTGGCCATGCCGGCGAGCCCGAGAGCGGCGAGACGTTCGTGGGTGTGGTTGCTGAGCATAAGGTCTCCTTGTTGCTGGTCAGTGGTAGTAGCCGCGGCCACGGATGTTGCCGTGCTGGATGGGATCGGCGTCGGGGGTGGTGTCGGGAAGGAAGGCCTTGTCCAGGCCGGTCTTGAGGATCGAGGCGATCGACCGATAGCTCGCTGAGCCGATGCTGATCCCACGGCGGCATGCGGCTTCGAGACGTTGCGTCCCATAGGTCTTTTCCAACCGCAGGATGCCGAGACAGGATCGGAAGCCCTGCTCGGGATGCGGCTTTGTCCGCATGATCGCCTCGCACAGCGCGATCGTGGACGGACCGATCTGCTCGGCGGCGGCCAGCAGACGCGCCGGCGTCCAGAAGGCGTATCGGCGATGCGCGCTCGGCATGTGCTCGGGGATCGTGGTGTGGCGGCGCTTCACGCCCGAGCGGGCGTGGCTGGCGATGCGGGTGCCGCGATGGAACACCTCGATGGTAGCCTCGGTGGCCCGCACCTCGACGACCTGGCGGATCAGGCGGGATGGCACCGAGTAGAAGTGTCCCTGAACTTCGACGTGGTAATCCGGTGCCACGCGGGCACGACGCCATTCGGCGTACTGATAGGGCTCGGCCGGCAGCGGCATCAGCGCCGGACGATCGATGGTGTTGAAGAACTCGCGGCGGCTGGCACCGAGCTTGCGCATCAGGCGGGCGTTGAGTTCGTCGACCAGGATGCGGATCGCGACGTTCAACTCGGCGAGCGAGAAGAAGCGCCGGTTGCGCAGCCGGGCCAAAATCCATCGCTGGACGATAAGAACCGCCGCCTCGACCTTGGCCTTATCGCGCGGCTTGCGCGGCCGGGCCGGCATAATGGTGGTGCCGTAATGGGCGGCGAGATCCTGGTAGGTCCGGTTGACGCCCGGCTCGTAGCGGCTCACCACCGTCACCCCGGCCTTCAGATTGTCGCAGACGAGCGCCTTCGGCACCCCGCCCAGGAAGCTAAGCGCATCCACATGGGCGCCGATCCAGTCGGGCAGCGTCTCGCTGAACCGGGCTTGGGCAAAGGTGTAATTCGACGCTCCCATGACCGCGACGAAGATCTTGGCGGCGCGCACCTCCCCGGTGAGCCCGTCGAACACCGGCATGGTATCGCCGGCGAAGTCCACGAACAGCTTTTCGCCGGCCGCGTGGGTCTGTCGCATGGTCGCCGTGACCCCGTGGCGCCATTCGACGTAGAGGTCGCAGAACCGGCTGTATCCGTAGCCGTCGGGATGATGACCGCGGTATTCCTCCCACAGCAGCGCCAGCGTCACGCCGCGGCGGCGCAGCTCGGCATGGATCTGTCCCCACTCCGGAAGCGGCTTCGATCGCGGTGGGTTATAGCCAGCCGGCGCAAACAGCTTGCGCTCCAGCGCGGTGTCGTCGAGCTCCTCCGGTATCGGCCAGGTGATGCCGATCACCGCGGCGCGGCGGACATACTCCGCGATCGCCGTGCGGCCGATCCCGACCGATCGGGAGATCACCCGATCGCTCGCCCCACAGGCATACTTCAGGCGCAGAACTTCTCGAATCTTCCGCATCGGCAATCTCTCGGCGGGCATCAGACCTCCCATTGCGTGGACCGCAAAAGGAGGACCTTGCCCCGTTCAGATTGCCGACAACGCGCCCCGTCTCACCCTATCAACAGGGTGGCCGCCTTCGTTCGGATTGGCTGGCCGCTTTCGATCGGAATCGGTGACCGCTTTCCGTCGGAATCGGTGGCCGCCTTGCCTCGGATTCCGCATCAGCTTCTCGAAAGTACGGTTTCCATTGCTTGCGGGTGGCCGGCGAAATCTTGCGGGCTTCGCAGAACTCCGACCAGAGCGTCTCGAACTTCTGTGCCGGATTCGGAAGTTCGAATTTCGGATAGCGCGCGGCTTCGTCGTTGGGCTTGTAGTCGCCCTCGGCGTTGCGGATCAGTTCGCGCGTCGCATTCTCCTTGGCCGCCACGTACGCGCGTACGAAGGCCTCCAGCCGCTCGCCGACGAGGAGGATGCCGCGCTTCCGCAGGAATGCCTGCGCTTCGCCGCCGAACGTCACGCGGAGATGCATCGCCGGCGAGCCGATAGGCGGACGCTTCCTGCGCTCGGTCTCTTGCAGCGATTGCTGCCAGTCGATCGCCCGGCCCGGTTCGTCGCCGTGCGTCGCGATCATCTCGGCGTAGAACTCCCCGGCGAGAGCGACGATCTGCCGATGCGACAGCTGGTCCGGTGGCGTGCCGACGAGGTTCGCGCGCCATTCCCTCTCAAGTCTCAGGTTGGCTTCCGCGCAACGCAGGATCGCCTCATCCAAATCCTTGGTCTTCAGGCTGAACTTGATCTTGGTCGGCATGCCGAATCTGCGGTACGCCGCCGGCACGCGGCGGCGGAACCAGTAGAATTCCGAACGCGGATTTACCCACGGCTCGATCATGCGAAAACGGCTCACGGTGACCACCTGCGTGTACCACCGGACTTTTTCGGAAAGCCTTATTTTATAGGTTAAGTTGGAGTTTCAGCGGCTTGGGAGGCTTCGTGGCGGAGAGGGAGGGACTCTCACCCATCATGCGTTTACATTGCGGGTGGATCCGAAGGTCGGTCGGCTTCCGACTCCTTGGCGTCGACCCACGCCACCAACGCACCTTTTCGAGCCCAAAGAGCCTGGCCGACCTTGAAGGCGGGAAGGCCGTGGGCTTCCCATGCGTGATAGATGCGACGGGTAGCATCGGGATCGCCGAACATGAACATCGCAATGGCTTCAGCGCCGACGAGCAAGTCCAACTTGTCAGACTGACTAGGCGCCCCCCCTGTCACGACTGCTTGGGATGAAGATTTATTCTTTGGCACCGGAAACCCCGAATGCGTTAGCGATCTTGCGGAAGGCCCGTTCATTGCAGCCGCCGCTTTTCCACGAAGGCCCCTCCCTGTGCGAGGTGCCTTTTTGTCTCGCCATTCGTGGGAGCGAGTAGGTCCAACTCTCCGAAACGACGCCCTCGACACGCACGGAAATGCTTGCGTAGTACTTCGGGTAGTAAACGATAAATTCGGCCGTCAACTCGAAGTCCCTGTGGGGAAGGTGCTCTGCCCACCTCCTTTTGAGCTCTTCCTCACGAGCGAACATGTCGAGGAGGGCGGCGATGCCTTCCTGCACGTTATGCCCCGGCTTAAGGTGAAGCAGGCCATTGCGATCAAGCCATGGATAGAAGCGCCAACCGTTTTTTTCAGGCGAGCGAAATGCCTGCCGGACTCCATTCAGGTCCGCCAAGCCTTTTACGGCCTCACTGCTCTCCTTTACTCGCTTGGCGGCAAGAACGGCGCAAATCAGGTTGGCGCCATCCAAGAGATTCATCTGCGGGGCCGTTATTCCACGCCCTCCTTTTGTAAGGACGCCAGCCTCCCGAAGGTTGCGAGCATGATGGAAAACTTCGGTTCGTTCCCAGTGCAGAGCGGTGGCAACGATGTCCACCAGCTCGACGGACGTCGGCATTAACCAAACCCCTTTATTCGCTTCGCCAAACCTCGGCGATACTCTAAAGGTATAAAATACTTTTAGATCGGTCAAGTGATATGGCGAGCATTCGAAAGCGGTTCCTCAAGGATGGAACGGTTGCCTGGCAGGTCGACTACAAGGACCTGAAAGGCAAACGGCGTCACAAGCAGTTCAACAAGCGGCATAAGGCCGATGAATGGCTCGTCCGTGCTCGCGCCGAAATCGCCGAAGGTACCCATGTGGCCGCGCGCGACACAATTACGTTCAAGCAGGCGGGTGAATCCTGGATCGCAAATTGCCGCCGCCGACGTTTAGAAGAAACGACGATCATTTCCTATCAGCAGCACCTCGACGATCATCTCTACCCGTTGTGGCAGGACAAGAAGCTGAACGAACTTACCAACGTGGTCACGCAAACACTCTATGAGGATCTGCTAGAGGGCGACCGGACTCTGGACATGGTTCGTCGCGTGCGTATCGACGCTGGCGCGGTGCTCAACTACGCAAAAAGCAAGGGCTGGGTTGGCAAGAACGTCATCTATGAGACGCCCTTCGAGTTCTCGAAAAGAGGTTCGAAGCGCCCCGAAATGCCCACGATGGAAGAGGGGCAGCGAATGATCGTCCTCACGGTGCAGGCGTGGCAGGATTGGCTTGCGTTCGTTTTAGTACTCGTGTTTTGCGGGCTCCGCGCCTCGGAGGTGCGGGCACTTTCGTGGACAGACGTCGATTTCGCGAGCGATACGATCACCGTCCTGCGCCGTGCTGACCGCTGGGGTCGTATCGGACAACCGAAATCCGCGGCTGGCACACGCACGATTCCGATTCCACAAGCCGTACGCGATGCTCTGATCGCCTGGAAGCCGCGATGCCCTTCCAGCGAACTAAACCTCGTTTTTCCGTCAAGCCGGGGGACTGTTCAGAACCAAAGTAACATCATGAACAGGTTTTTCAGGCTTATGCAGGTCGAAGCGGGCATCTACATTGAAGTCGTCAAGCTGGACAAAGACGGGAGGAAGATCGTCCGGAAGAGAGCCAAATACGGTTTACATGCTCTCCGCCACTTCTGCGCTTCGCTCTGGATCGAGGCAAATTACAGCGCAAAGCGCGTTCAATCCTATATGGGTCACGCGTCAATCGTGCAGACTTACGACACATACGGATACTTGTTCGATCTCAGAGACAACGACAAGGAGGCGTTGAAGCGCGTCGAAGTGCGGGTCATGAACGGAGTGATAGGCCCGCAGGAAACTCATCAGGAAAAGAGGCCTGCTAACCCTGTAGCGGGGGGAAAACAAGCCGCACAGAAATAGAAAAGAGACAAGCCGATATCAGGCGCTGCTATTGCCTCTTCTTCGCCGTCCGGACAGACATAACTATTGGAAGCGACGCTGTAGATGGCGAAATGATTTTCGCCGAAAACATCTACGCGATACCCGGATCAACTCGAAACACTCACCCGCCGGTCCCGCCCCAGTTTATGCCTCGAACATAGTTCGGTGCCGCGCGCCGTGGCGCGCGCATTTACCGTAGCCGCGCGGCAGCGTTGGCGTGTACGGAACGCGCTCATTTTGGCGACCTGTCTGTACCTGTTTCTGGGGCCTCGATGTGACTGCAACCTTCAGAACGATATCGGGACAAACCTCGAACATGTTGGCGGTCCGCGTTGCATCCGCGTTGCATGGAGCAGATTGTCCGCTGTGTAACTCCTTGTAATTACACGGAGTCGGCGGAGCCCACGGAATCGATCATGCAACGCGAATTTTCGGGGGTGAACAAATTGCGGACGGCTAAGAAACAGCTGATTTTATTGGCTAAATCGCGAAGCGCGCGATGGCGATCCCGGGAAGACTCGAACTTCCGACCTACGGTTTAGGAAACCGTCGCTCTATCCGGCTGAGCTACGGGACCGCGAACCCACCAGGCAGGCAGGTGTCGGATGCTTCTTACCAAAGCGAGCGTAGCATCGCCAGCCCTCCGGAGCGGCCCGCAGGCCACACGGGTTCCGGGTCGAAAAGACGCCGGGACAGGATCAGAGAAGGCAAAGAGCCGTCCACCTACGGCTCCGGTTGCAACCGCGGCAACTGCCCTACGCCTTGATATTATTCTCCCGCACCACCTGGCCCCAGATGCTGACCTGCTTGGCGAAGAACGTCGAGAAATCCTTGCCGTCGGCGAGCAGCAGCGTCATCTGCTGGGTCTCCTGCAATTGCGTCGCTACCGCCGGCTCGCTCAGGATCTCCTTCACCGATTTCGCCATGCCGGCGATGACATCGGGCGGCGTGTCCTTGGGCGCAAAAACGCCCCACCAGGCCAGCGTTTCGAAATCGGGGAAGCCGGCTTCAATGGCGGTCTGCGTATCCTTGAGCACAGCCATCCGCTCGCGACCCATTTGCAGGATGGGACGCAGCATGTTGGTGCCCAGTTGCGCCGTGATCAGCGCCGCCGACCCGATGATCATGTCGACATGCCCGCCGAGCACATCGTTCATGGCCGGGCCGCCGCCACGGTAAGGCACATGCGTGATCTCCACGCCGGCTTTCTTGCCGAGCACCGTCATCGCGAGATGGCCGAGCGTGCCGATGCCGACGGAAGCATATTTCACCGCGCCCGGGCTTGCCTTGCAGGCGGCGACGACGTCGGCAAAGGTCTTGTATGGCCGCTCGGCGTTTGCGGCGAGGACGTAAGGCGCGGTGCCCACGAGAAACACCGGCACCAGATCCTTCTCGACATCCAGCCCCGGCTTTTCGAGGATCGAGGGGATGACCGCGTGCGAGTCGAAGGTCACCAGGAACGTCGCGCCATCAGGCGCGCTCTTGGCCACCTGCACGGCGCCGAGCGAGCCGGCAGCACCCGATTTGTTCTCCACCAGCACGGTCCGGCCGAGCCTGGTCTGCAAATGAGACTGCAACAGCCGCGCCAGCGCGTCGGTGGAGCCTCCCGGCGGGAACGGCACCACCAGCGTCATGTTCTTTGCAGGTTGCGCCAGCGCCGGCGTGACCGCGAACGCGGCCGACGCCGCAAGCAGATTGCGTCTGGTAATCTTCACCAAGTGTCTCCTCCCGATTGTGGCTGCGCTTTTTTGTTTTTGTTCGCAGACTTCTCTTAAGTGCCGAAGCCGGACCCGGCCTTTTTGTACTCGGGCCGCGGCGGGCTGAAGATGTCAAGCACGCGGGCGCCGTCCGGTCCAGCCCGCATCGTGTGCGGCACATTCCCCGGCGTGCGCCAGAAATCGCCTTTCCTGACCGGAATCTCCTCATCTCCCTGAACGCGGATGGCCGAACCATCGAGCAGCACGCCCCATTGCTCCTCGGGGTGATGATGCAGGGTGCCTTGCGCGTGCGGCGCCAGCGTCACCACCGAGAGCATCGCATGCTCGCCGGAGAAAATACGCGTCGTGACGCCGGATGCGAGTTCGCGAAACAGGCCGTCAGCCGGGTTGTCCAGATTGTGAAATTCGCTCTTCTGGCTCATCGTTCCTCCGTCAAGCGCCCATGGCGCACCGATCATGACCTGTCCGTCAGGATTTGCCGTAGCTGCCCTGGTAGCGGCCTTCGCGGATCGCGAGGAGTGTATCCTCCTCGCGCGCGATCTGGGCGCGGACCGCCTCCAGCACCGTGGCCGCGATCGCCGCGGGAAACGACACCACGCCGTCCTCGTCGCCGACCACGATATCGCCAGGCGCTATCACCGCGCCGCCGATCGAAACCGGCACGTTGATTTCACCCGGGCCGCTCTTGTAGGGCCCGCGATGGATCGCGGTGCGCGCAAAGCAGGGAAAGTCGGACGCAGCGAAAGCCGCGACGTCACGGATCGCCCCGTCGATCACATAGCCAGCGGCGCCGCGATATTCAGCAATGTTCTTCATGATCTCGCCGACCAGCGCCCGCGTCTCGTCGCCGCCGCCATCGACCACGATCACGTCACCGGGCCCGACCAGTTCCAGCGCCCGGTGGATCGCAAGATTGTCGCCGGGCCGCGTGCGCACGGTGAAGGCTGTGCCCACCAGCTTGCTGCCGCGATGGAACGGCCGCAGACCGACGGCGCCCGGCAGGCGGGCAAGGTTGTCGCTGATCACAGAGGTCGGCGCGCCCCTGAACGCCTCAATCAGTTCAGGCGCGGGCTTCGGCACGCTCGTCATGGCTGTGGTGATGCTCATAAGGACAGTTTCCCCCTGGCGGCAGTGGCGTGGCCCGTCCCACCGGTCCGGATTCGCCGCCACATGATGGCTTCGCTTGCCGCACAACAATTAGCATTCCGCTTGAGCAGGTATAAGGGATTTGGATGGGTCGGGGCGATCAGTCCCCCGGCCCCCGCGTAACGAGGTCTCAAAGTTCCTGGCGACCGTGAAGGCCGCTTGAAATCTTCACGCCGGCCACACTTCTTAACATGGTCTTAACCACGCCGGTCGAGGGTGCCACCGTAGATTCGCGCCGGTCACCTCACGATGCAGTTCCAGAACCTTACGCCTTCACTGGCGCTTTCGATCACGCAATTTTCCGACATCGACGCCTTCCGGCCGGTCGAGTTTGTCGCCGATGCGCGCAGCGTCCCGCTGAACCTTGCGAATTTCCATACCGCGCGTGCGATGGTGCAGTTGCCCTCCTGCCAGATCGCCGTGCTCACCTCGTTTCCCCGCATTGTCGATGTCAGCTACCGGGCGGCGCATGGCGTCATCATGTTCCAGTTGGAGGACCGCTACGAGGTGTCCGTCAACGGCATGTCCGTGAACCGTCCGGCCTTTATCGGCATGCGCGGCAATCTGGATTTGCAGTTCGCCGAACCCCGTGGATCGCTGCACGCGATCGTCACCCTTGGCGCCAGCCTGCAAGATCGCGAATGGTTCGATACGCCGGACAAGCTGTGCCCGTTCACGCCAGACCCCGACGCCCTGGCGACGGTCAGATCCGTCACGACAGGCATTTTGCAGACGGCTTCCGCCAGACCCGAGCGGTTGCAGGAGTCGCGATCGGCGCTTGCCATTCAGGAAAGTCTGCTGCTCGCCATCGACGAAATGTTCCGCCGCAGCAGGCCACCGGAAGTGGCCGGCCGGCTTGCAAGCAGCAGCTACTGCCGCCTCGTTCGCATGATCGACGACTATGTCGCGTTTCATGCCGCCTCGGCGATCTACAGCGCCGACCTCGCCGAACAATGCGGCGTGTCGGTCAGAACCCTGGGCACGGCGGTGACGAGCGTTCGCGGCATGAGCCTGCATCGCTATTTGCGCCTCAAGCAGCTTTGGTCGGCCCGCGCACAACTCGTGAAAGGGTCCGACGCCATCACCGTGACGTCGTGCGCCCGCGCCAACGGCTTCCATCACATGGGCGAGTTTGCAAGACTCTATCGCACAAGGTTCCATGAAACGGCATCGCGGACATTGGCCCGCGCGCGAGGGATTGACTGATTCTTGCCACAATGTGGCCTGCTTATCCGCTCGCCCACGGATGGTGCGGAATCAGTCGTTGCAGCATCGTGTGCGCAGCACGCCTTGTCGTTGAGTTTATTTAATGATTTTCAACGACATAGCGCTGTGTTCCATTGGTCACATCCACTGGATAGAGTCACAACGACAGCGGGAAAATCGTGCGATTTCGGCGTGACAGCGCTGCCAAAATGATGACAATCGACTCAATCAAAGTTCCCTAGAGAATTCGACTGGAGAATACCGTTCCGTGATCGCCTCACGTGCATCTTCGTTTGCTATTGCGACCATCGGGAGCCTTGTCGTGCTGGCTCCCGTGCGCTGCGACGCGCAGTGGTGGCGCAGCGCGCCTGTCGATTTCGAATCCTGCGCCGATCTGGCCGAGAGGGCGAAGACCAAGGAAGAAAAGACGGCGAAGCTCGCCGAATGCAACGCGAAATTCGCCGGCCGCCGCAAGCCCGGCGGCGGCTACACCTATTACGATTTCATGCAGGACCGCACCTTCGACATCGCAGGCCCCAACCCGACGCCGGAAGAGCAGAAGAAAATCGACGAGCAATATACCGCCTACCTCGAGCGCGAGCGGCGCAGCCACATCGCCGCGGCGCTGGCGGCCAAGCAGCAACAGCCAGAGCCGCAGCCAGCACAGGGATTACAGCAGGTCTCGCTGCGCAGCGAACAGGCCTCTCCTCCGCTGGGTGAAACCGAAAAGGTGCCGGTGCCGGTGGCAAGTCCGGTCAAGCAGGCCGCACGCATCAAGGCTGCCCAATGCGCCAAGAACCAATTCTCGTGTGAATGGCCGCGGCTTTCAGAGAAAGTCAACGAACTGAAAAAGCTGTTCAACCCACAGCAGCCGCAGCAGGCGGCGGCCGCCAGGCAGAAGAAGGGCTGATATTCTTCCGTCGTCCCTGCGAACGCAGGGATCCATAGCCACCGGCCGTCGTTGCGACAGAAGGTGTCGGCCACTCTGCCTTATCGATAGATCACGCGGTATGGGTCCCTGCGTTCGCAGGGACGACTTGAGGGAGTGGTGGCGGGCGGCATCAATGCGCGCGTGGCTTCTTGCCCCGGCGCGGTTTGACGACCGGTGCCACGACCGCCCGCGATGCTGCCCTCTGCTCCTGCAGCCGCGCATCATAGCCCGGCGATGGCGTAGCCGTCGGCGGCACCGCCTGGGCGGGTGTCAACGACGCCGAGCCGGCAAGGACAGCCGCCATCAATGCCAGACCTGTCCGTTTCATTCGCTTCTCCCTCGAACGCACGTTCGATCTGTGCTGGACCGGCGCCACTCTAGGCCAGGCCGGGCGCGCTCTGCCAAATCAATTCGCCGCGCGAATCTGCTCCGGCGTCAGGCCGGGCGAGCCGTTGGCCTCCCGCTCGGCTTGCCGGATCAGTTCCACGACCCGGCGCGACAGCGGCGCCGCGAGCCCGCGCCGCTCGGCGATCTCGGTGATGACGCCCTGCAGATAATCGATCTCGGTGCGACGGCCATGTTTCAGATCTTCCCACATCGACGAGCGCGCCTCGGGATCGATCTTCATCGTCCGCCCCAGCATCGGCTCGAAGATGAAATCGGGCAGGCGCAGCAGCGGCGGCATCAATGCAGGCGGGATCGGCGTCGGCGAGACCGGCTTGATGCCCTCGGCGCGGATCGCAACCAAAGCTTCCGCCAGTTGATCGGCGAATAATCGCCGCCATGGCCGTGAGCTGAGTTGCCGGCGCAGCGGCAGGTCGGCCAGCGCGTTGAGCGCGTTGTTGAGATTGAGCAGGAGCTTGCCCCATTGCACGCCGTCAATGTTGTCGGTCGGCCGTATCGTCAGGCCCGGGACCGACAGCTTCTCCGCAGGTAGCGCCTCGTCCTGCTCGATGACGATGTCGCCGGAAGTGGCGCGATGAAACCGCCCGTTGCCGAGCGCGATTACGTTGAACGGCACCATGCCGCCGAGCACGCGCCGCCCGGGCAGGCCCTGGCGGAGGACGGCGGCATTGCCGACGCCGTTTTGCAGGCTGACGATGACGGCATCTGATGGTGCGTGCTTGGCGATGATGTCGGCCATGGCAGCGGTATCCGCGCTCTTGACCGTGACCAGCACGATGTCGGCATCGTCAAAAACGGAAGGATTTTCCGACAATGCGAGCTGATCGCGCCGGATGGTCTGGTCAAGACCTTCAAAACTCGTCGGCCGCAGGCCGTCTGCTTCGATTTCAGCGATCACGCGCGGACGCGCCAGCAACGCAACGCGGCGGCCGCCAGCCGCCAGCATGCCGCCGACGAAGCAGCCAATGCTGCCCGCCCCGGCAATACCAATCGTTTGGCCCGAAACCATTCGCCACCCACCGCGTTGCACCGGGCTTCAAATAGCAGAGCGCGCGGACCGTGCCTATCGCAGGCGCTCCCGTCCGCTCCTTGTAACCGTCATACGCCACCGTTATGTTTCACGCGGGGCTGCGCAGAGGAGACAACCATGGGTTTACTCGACGTACTCAACGGCATGCAGAACGGCCCGCGCGGCCCGAGCACCCCCAGCGAACAATCCAGCGGCGGCGGAATGTCGCCCCTCACCATGGCGATCCTGGCGCTGCTGGCCTGGAAAGGCATCAAGCATTTCAGCGGCAACCAGACCGGCTCGGCACCGCAACCAGCGCCCGCGCCCGGCAATGTGAACGCCGGCATGGGCGGCGGCGGGCTGAGCGACATGCTCAAAGGCGGCTTGGGCGGACTGCTCGCGGGCGGCGCGGCCGGCAGCATCTTGAGCGGCGGACTCGGCGATCTCATGAAGCAATTCCAGCAGCAGGGCCTTGGCGATAAGGCGGACTCCTGGGTCAGCAACGGTCCCAACAAGCAGATCGCGCCCGGCGACCTCGCCAACGCGCTCGGCGCCGACCAGATCAACCAGCTAGCGTCGCAAAGTGGATTGTCGCGCGAGGAATTGCTGCAAGGTCTCAGTCAGTATCTGCCCGACGTCGTCAATCATCTGACGCCGGACGGACGGCTGCCGGACGAGAACGAACTGTCGGGCCGGATTTGATGCCGCGTCATAGCGTTTTCGAGCGAAGTGGATTCCGGTTCGCGTGAAGAAAACGCGTCAAACAAGAATCTAACGCTGCGCTCGCGCGCCGCGCCGCTTCACCATCGATGCATTGGAAAGGGACAAAAATGGGCGGCATCATCTGGATCATCGTCGTCGGCTTCGTCGCCGGCATCATCGCGCGCATCCTTTCGCCGGGCCAGAACAACCCGAGCGGCTTTATCCTGACCACGGTGCTCGGCATCGCCGGCGCGTTTCTGGCAACCTGGATCGGCCAGGCCATCGGCCATTACGGCCCCGACCAAGGCGCCGGCTTCATCACCGCCACCATCGGCGCGCTGGTCGTGCTGTTCATCTGGAACAGGCTGGTGGCGAGGGGCATGATTTCCGATCCGGGGAACAGGTGACGGTGTAGCCGTCATCCCGGGGCGATGCGAAGCATCGAACCCCAATGTGCAATTGCACATTGTGGGATCTCGAGATTCCCCGATGCGCAATTGCGCATCTGAGGTCTGGTGCTAACGCACCATCCCGGAATGACGGCCTCCAACAATCACAGCACCAGATGCATGCCCGCATCCATGCGGACGAACTCGCCGGTCATGTTGCTCGACGCGGGCGACGCCAGGAAGCACACCAGTTGCGCGATGTCCTCGGCGGTCGAGGCGACCTTCAGCGGCACCTTCGCCACCACGGCGTCGCGCACCGCCTTGGCGCCGGCCTCGCCGCGGCCCTTGGTGAACCAGGGCGTATCGATATAGCCGGGACACACGGTATTGACGCGGATCAACGGCGCCAGCGCGCGCGCCAGCGACTGCGTCATGGTGTTGAGCGCGCCCTTGCTCGCGGCATAGGCAACCGAGGAGCCGCCCCCGGAGATGCCGGCAACCGACGACACATTGACCACGGCCGACGGCAGGGCTGATGCTTTCGCGCCGGCCTCGAGCAGCCCGCGTGCCGCACGGATCATCTGGAACGGCCCGATCGTGTTCACCGCGTAGATGCGCTGAAAGTCCTCCGCCGAAAGCCCGTCGAGATCGTGATGCGGCACATGCTTGGTGGTGCCGGCATTGTTAACCAGCACATCGAGACGGCCCCAGGGTGCGGCGGCGGCAGCAATCTTCCTGCAATCTTCATCGCGCGACACGTCGCCCTGCACCACCACGACTTCGGCGCCGGCGCTGCGGCAGAGGTCGGCGGTCGCTTCAGCTTCCGCCTTGCTGTTGGAATAGTTGACGACGATGCGCGCGCCGCCCTTGGCCAGAATGGCGGCGGTGGCGGCCCCGAGGCCCGAGGCAGAACCGGTGACAATCGCGCACAAACCATCCTTCGACATCCGCATTTCCTCTTGTTGCTTTTGGCTGGGTTTCGAACCGCCCGTGGACAGGCTTCACCGCTACCATATCCCGCGATCAACGGCGTGCAAACTCAGGAAATCCGCTGCACGGAATTTATTCTTTTGCCTGATGGCCTTCATGCCACCGCCGCAGGCCGCCCTGCGGACAGCGCTTGTCACGGCTATGGCTTTTGCCCATCATAAAGCGCAAGAAAAAGACCGCAGCCGAGCCCGGCATCACCGTTGGGATTGGCATGCCAATTTCAAATCGGGGAACGCTGTGGCGGAGAGTGAGAACATCGTTGCCGAGACCGCGGAGAAAATCTTCGCCGATCTCGCCGACGCCCAAACCATCAATCGCGACAACAAGGGCGAATGGAAAGCGCCGCTCTGGCAGGCGCTGACCGAGGCCGGCCTGCCGCTGGCGTGGGTACCGGAAGATTGCGGCGGCTCGGGCGCCTCGCTCGCCGAAGGTTTCAGCGTGCTGAGCGCGGCTGGACGCTTTGCGATCGCGGTGCCGCTGGCAGAGACCATGCTGGCAGGCTGGCTGCTGGCGCAGGCCAGGATTACCTCGCCCGACGGCGAGATGACGGTGGTGCCCGCGAGCCCGAAAGACCGGATTACCGGCAATGCCGACGGCAGCCTGTCGGGCAGGGCCCGCAGCGTGCCGTTTGCCAAGGCGGCAAAGCATTTTGCGGTGCTCGCAAGTGATGCGAAGGGTAGCTTCTCCATCGCGCTGGTCGATGCTGGCAAGTGCCGGATCGAGACCGGGCTCGGTCTCGGCGGCGACAATTCGGACACCGTAACGCTGGACAAGGTGCAGCCGCTCGCGATCGAACCCGCGCCTGATGGTTTCGACCAGACACGGCTGATGCTGATGGGCGGCGTTGCGCGATCCCTGCAGATCGCGGGCGCGCTGGAATCGATGCTGGAAATTTCGGTGCGCTATTCCAACGAGCGCGTCGCCTTCGAGAAGAAGATCTCGAAATTCCAGGCGGTGCAGCACAATCTGGCGCGGCTCGCCGGCGAGTCGGCGGCAGCGCTTGCGGCGGCGACTTCGGCCGCGGACGCCATCGCCAATGCCACCTCCTTCAACGACGAAGTGTTTCTCGAAGCGGTGGCGGCAAAGATCCGCTGCGCGGAAGCCGCGGAGAAAGGCGGCGCCATTGCCCATCAGGTGCATGGCGCGATCGGCTTCACCATCGAGCACATCCTGCATCGCTATTCGCTGCGTGCGCTGGCCTGGCGCGACGATTTCGGTTCCGAAAGTTATTGGGCGGTCGAGCTCGGCAAGCTCGTATGCAACCGCGGCGCCGATGAATTGTGGCCGCTGGTGGCCTCGCGCTGACCGCACCGATTGTCCAGATAGAAGTCGAGACCAACAATGACTGCAGCCCTCCGTTTCGATCCGATCCGTCTTCCGCCGAAGTGCGAAGAATTGCGCAAGGAAGTGCGCGCCTTCCTTGCGGAAGAAATCGCCGCCGGCACTTTCGATCCGCACAAGCCGAACCGCGAAGACACCGACGTGCCGGAATTTTCCCGCAAAGTCGGCGCGCGCGGCTGGCTCGGCATGACCTGGCCGAAGAAATATGGCGGCCACGAGCGCTCGTTCCTCGAGCGTTACGTTGTGACCGAGGAAATGCGCGTCGCGAATGCGCCGACGCGGCGCTTCTTCGTCGCCGACCGCCAGAGCGGCCCGGTACTGCTCAAATACGCGCCCGAGAACATCAAGATGGACATCCTGCCGCGCATCTGCCGCGGCGAAGTATGTTTCGCGATCGGCATGAGCGAGCCGAATTCCGGCTCCGACCTGTTCGCGGCGAAAACCCGCGCGACCAAGACCGACGGCGGCTATCTGATCAACGGCACCAAGATCTGGACCTCCTCGGCCCATATTGCCGACTACATGATCGCGATCTTCCGGACGTCACCACCCACCAAAGAGAACCGCCGCCACGGCCTGACGCAATTCCTGGTCAAGATGAAGCAGCCGGGCATCCAGGTGAACCCGATCGGCCAGATCACCGGGCAGTATGAATTCAACGAGGTGGTCTTCACCGACTTTTTCGTTCCCGACGACCACGTGCTCGGCGAAATCGACGGCGCCTGGAAGCAGGCGACCAGCGAGCTCGCCTATGAACGGTCGGGCCCGGAACGTTTTCTCGAAACCTATTACGTGCTGACCGAGCTGGTCCGTGCCGTCGGCAACAACCCGGATACCCGCAGCGCCGAAGGCATCGGCCGGCTGGTGGCGCAGGTGCACACCATGCGGCGCATGTCGGTCTCAGTCGCCGGCATGCTGCAGGCCGGCAAGGAGCCGGTGGTCGAAGCTTCCATCGTCAAGGACATCGGCACGGTGTGGGAGCAGCAACTGCCGCACCGCGTGCGCGACCTCGCCGCCTTCGTCGAGGAAACCGCCACCAACCGCGAGACGCTGGAAAAGCAGCTCGACTTCGCCATCAAGACCGCGCCCAAGCTGACGATCCAGGGCGGCACCACCGAGGTGCTGCGCGGCATCATCGCCCGCGGGCTTGGCTTGCGCTGAGCGCGCGGGCTGGATTGCGCCAATTCAAAGAGGAAACCCAATGACCAAATACACGGATATCGGCGTCGAGAAGCACGGCCACGTCGGCCTGATCGAAATCAGAAAGCCGCCCCTCAACTTCTTCGACGTCTCCCTGATCAATCAGATCGCGGATGCGCTGGAAGAATTCGACAAGGACATCGAAATCCGCGCCTCGGTGCTGGCGGCGCACGGCAAGGCGTTCTGCGCCGGCGCCGATTTCTCCGATCCGAAGCGGCAGGAACAGGAAGCCAGCGCACAAAAGGATCCGGCCGCCAACCTGCCGATCAACCATCTCTACGTCCAGGCCGTGCGCATCTTCCGCAACAAGAAGCCGGTCGTCGCCGCCGTCCACGGCGCCGCCATCGGCGGTGGGCTTGGCCTTGCGGTATCCGCCGACTTCCGCGTCACCTGCCCCGAAGCGCGCTTCGCCGCCAATTTTACAAAACTCGGTTTTCATCCGGGCTTCGGCCTAACGGCGACACTTCCTGAACTGGTCGGCAGGAACAATGCGGAATTGATCTTCTACACCAGCCGCCGCGTCACCGGCGAGGAAGCGACCCGAATGGGCCTTGCCAATATCTGCGTGCCGCAGGACCAGGTGCGATCAGAGGCAATGAAGCTTGCCGCTGAAATCGCCGAATGCTCCCCGCTCGGCCTGATCTCGACCCGCGCCACCATGCGCGCCGGCCTTGCCGACCGCGTGATGGCCGCCACCAACCACGAACTCATCGAGCAGACCAAGCTGCGCGCGACGGAAGACTTCAAGGAAGGCGTCAAAGCGACTGCCGAGCGCCGCGTCGCCAATTTCAAGGGAAGGTAAGACCGCGCCGCTTGCGCTCCTCCCTTCTCCCCTTGTGGGAGAAGGTGGCGCGGATGCAATCCGCGCCGGATGAGGGGTTCTCTCCGCGTGAGAGATCTGTGTTTGTGGAGAGAACCCCTCACCCGTCTCAATCGCGCTTCGCGCGATTGATCCACCCTCTCCCACAAGGGGAGAGGGAAGACCTACGCCACTAGCTTGAATGTCACCCCGCAGAGATCAAAACTGTCGCCCGATACCTTGCATCCCTTCGCCTTGGCCGCATCGCGCACCTTGGCGATATCGGCGACCTTGAACGTCAGGCCGCTCATCAGATCGCTCGCGCCCTTGACGAAACGGAAGCTGGCATTCGGTAACTTCAGCTCCGCTTCGCCGCTTGCGCCGTTGCTGACGGCAACACCCAAAATCTTTCCCCAATGCTCCGCCAACCCTTGCGGATCCGGGCTCTGCATCTCGACCCCTAGCAGCGCCTGCGTCACATCCTTCCGGATCGACTTCTGCCAATCCGGTCCTGCCGGCGGGTACGGCCCCAGCACATCGTCACTGCCTGTAGTGTGGTTGAACTCGATGAACGCAGCCCGGCAATCACGCGGGTGCAGTTGCACGCCGTGATAGGGCGCGTGCGTGATCACGTTGGCCGTCCGCACGCCCATCCCGTTGGCGTGTTTGCCGCGCACGTCGGGATCGTCGCAGCAGAAGATCGCCATGTAGCCGCCGCGGCCGCCGGTCTTGTCGAGGAAGCGCCCCGCCGCGGTGCCCGGCTGGGTCGGCGCCACCACTTCCAGCAAAATGGTGTCGACCGGCAGCAGCGCATTCTCCAGCCCATACTTGGCGACATTACCGTCGCGGTAACAGACATTGAGCCCCATGATGTCGGAAATATCCGGGATCACCGGCGCCAGATGCGGCGCCACCAGGCAGATCTGCCGCAGCCTGAGATATTCGGCCATCTCACTGCCCTCGGCCATTTTCAATGCCCCTGAAACACGGGCTTGCGCTTCTCGACAAAGGCTTTTGCCGCTTCCTTGTGATCGGCAGTGTCGCCCGAGCGCGAATGGTGAATCGCTTCGGCGTCGAAGCAGGCTTCGAGCGACATCGTCTCGGCATTGTTGATGTTGCGCTTGATGTAGCCTAGCGTCACCGACGGTCCCTGCGCCAGCGACATTGCGAGATCATGCGCCTCGGCGTCGATGTCCGCGTCCGGCACCACCTTTGTCACCATGCCGAGATTGTAGGCCTCGGTCGCGCTCAGCACCGGCGAGGTCAGATAGAGCTCGCGCGCTTTCGCAGCTCCCAGCATCTGCGTCAGAAAATAAGTGCCGCCGTAATCGCCTGACAATCCCACCTTGGCAAAGGCGGTGGTGATCTTGCAGGAGGCGCTGGCGACGCGCAGGTCGCAGGACAGCGCGATCGAAAGGCCCGCGCCGGCGGCGGCGCCATCGAGCTGCGCCACCACGGGTTTTGGTATCTGGTGCAGGATGCGCGACACTTCCATGCCGCGGCGCAGATTGGCCATCTTGGCCTCGAAGCCGAGTGGCGCCCTTCCCTCCGCCATCGACTTGACGTCGCCGCCGACGCAGAACGTGCCGCCGGCGCCCTTGATCAGCACCGCGCGCACCTCGTGATCCTCCACCGCCCGCCGCGCCGCCTCCACCAGCCCGCGCGTCATGTCCGGATTGAGCGCGTTGCGCCGGTCCGGCCGGTTCATGGTGATCGTGAGCAAGCCAGAGTCGAGTTTCTGGAGGACCATTTCGTTTGCGCTCATGTGTCGTGCTTTCGGTTGGTGTTATTAGATGGAATTCCGGCCTCTCACCGTCATTGCGAGGAGCGAAGCGACGAAGCAATCCATACTGTCCGTGCCGCAAGATGGATTGCTTCGCTTCGCTCGCAATGACGGGGACAGCGCGCTATTTCTTCACCAGCGGACAGCGCGAGGCTTCCAGCGGCTGGAACGCCTCGCTGCCGGGGACCGTGGCCAAGAGCTTGTAATAGTCCCAGCGCGCCTTCGATTCAGACGGCTTCTTGACCTCGAACAGATACATGTCGTGCACCATGCGGCCATCCTCGCGGATCTTGCCGTTCCTGGCGAACATGTCGTTGACCGGCGTCTCCTTCATGACCTTCATGACCGCAGCCGCGTCCGTGGTGCCGGCGGCCTTCACGGCTTTCAGGTAATGGCCGACGGAAGAGTAGACGCTGGCTTGAGCTGCGGTCGGCGGCCGCTTGACGCGCTCCTGGAAGCGCTTTGAGAACGCCCGGGTGTCATCGTTGAGGTCCCAGTAGAACGCCTCCGCCAGCAACAGGCCCTGCGCCGTCTCCAGGCCAACGCTGTCGATGTCGGTCACGAAGGCGAGCAGCGGCGAGAGTTTTTGGCCTCCGCTCTTGGTCAGCCCGAATTCCGCGGCCTGCTTGATCGCGTTGATGGTGTCGCCGCCGGCATTCGCCAACCCCACGACCTTGGCCTTCGAACTCTGCGCCTGCAGCAGGAAGGAGGAGAAGTCGGACGTGTTGAGCGGATGCTTGACGCCGCCCAGCACCTTGCCGCCGGCCTTCACCACAACGGTGGTGGTGTCCTTTTCCAGGTCCTGGCCGAACGCGTAGTCGGCCGTGAGAAAGAACCAGGTCTCGAAACCTGACTTGACGGTGGCGAGCCCGGTGACGTTCGCCTGCCCAAAAGTGTCATAGGCGTAATGCACGGTGTAGGGACCGCAGGCCTCGTTGCTCAGGCGGATCGAGGCCGGGCCGCTATACATCACGATCTTGTTGCGCGCCTTCGCAATCTCGCCGGCGGCAAGCGCGGTCGCGGAAGCCGCCACGTCGTACAGCATTTCGACGCCCTGGTTGTCGAACATGTCGCGCGCGATGCTGGCGGCAAGGTCGGCCTTGTTGAGATGATCGGCCGCGACGATCTCGACCTTGCGTCCCAGCACCTCGCCGCCAAAATCTTCCACTGCCATTTTCGCAGCGGTCTCCGAGCCCGGCCCGGTAATGTCAGCATAAAGCCCGGACATGTCGAGGATGCCACCGAGCTTGAGCGGCGGCTTGCCTTGCGCCAGTGCCGCCGTCGCCGACATCGCCAGTACCGCGGCGAACATGCCTGTGATTGCTCTCTTCATGGAAGGCCTCCCTTGTCGGCTGCCGCATTGCCTGCGGCTTTGAATTTTGCTCGGCGCGATCATGCCGCATGGCATCCACAGCGGCAAGGCGCTGACGTTTTCCGTTAAACGGAATGACTAGCCGAGCGCCCCATCCTATGCACTGGCTCGACAGCAACGGTCACCAGTTGCCGGGCCGGGCCGCTTGTCTACGCTTGAGCAAGGTTTCCGCTTGTTCGATTTCGGGCAGATCTCGCTCCGTGTCGAAATCAACAAGAACTGGTGCGAGCATCTCGGGTATTGCCTCGGCTCGCCCATTTGCACAATAGAGGCGCGCAAGTCCAACGGCACTGCGTAGTTCGAAAGTCTTCGTCTGCTGGGTGCGGGCGATTTCCAGGGCGGTGCGGAAAGCGTCTTCGGCCATGGAAATGCTCGGTGGGTCAAGACGCAAGAAGAGCTCACCCCGGCTGCGATGGAGTTCGGCATCCAGCCAATGCTGGCCGGATTGCACTGTCGAGGCGATCAACTCCCGCAAGATTTCCAATCCGGTATCAAATTGCCCTGCCTCCGCATTTGCCACGGCAACCTGCATTCCCCAGAACGGTTCACAAAGGTAGCAGTCATTCTCGTGAAGCAGTGTCCAGCCCCGGCTCATTTCCGTTAATCCACCCTTCCGGTCGCCGGCGCGCCACTGTGCCAGGCCGTTCAGGTAGCTGCCGGCGGCTACATACAACGGCATCGTATGTTCGCGGGCGAGGCCGAGAGCAAGGATAGTCTCTGTTTCCTGCAACATGCCCCCGCACAGTCCATCGAAGACCGCCTTGTGAACGAGTGCATTGGCTTGGGAAAGCGCTCGCTTTTCTCCGGTCGCACACACCGCTTCGGCGGCGAGCCGGCGCGATCGATCAATCCTGCCGAGCGGCCAAAGCACCAGGGCAAGAAACCTCATAATGACGAACGGCAGGTCCAGCGCCGACGCCCTGAAGGTCGCCGGGTTCCGTTCGACCTCATAGGTCGCGAGTGCTCGCTCGAGATGCAGTTGCGCGTTCAGGTAATCGCCGCCGAACCAGCAGGTTACCCCCGCCGTCCAGTGTGCGACGACGGCTGCCACCGGCGATTCCGGTCGCTGCCTGGCGACGCTCATGATTGCCTCCGTCAAGTCCCGCATCGGCGCGATCTCGCCGTGGGTCAGGCAGGCATTGAACAGGCCCGAATGGATCGGCGCCAGTTCGACCGGGTCGTTGATGTCGGCTGCGAATTGTCGGGCCCGCTTCCACGCGGCCACCGTTTCGGGGGCGCTGTGACCAAGGCCGCCTCGCAGCGCGCGGCCGTAGGCGATTTGAAGCTGGAGCCGGTTCATGGTTCGGCCCGACCCGACAGGCAACGCGTCGGCGATGGCAACCGCCTTGCCGAGATGTGCGATGGCTTCAGTATAGGCCGAGCGCTTCAATGCCTGCTGGCCGGCCTTGCGCCACCATTCCAGCGCTGTTGCGTTCAGCCCCGCTTCAGTGAAATGGAATGCCAGAACTTCCGGCTCGTTCTCGGCGATGATTGGAAACTTGTCGCACAGAACATCGCCGATGTGCTGGTGGAGCAATTGCCGCCGGCTCTTGAGCAGGCTCTCGTAAGCCGTTTCCTGAACGAGCGCATGCTTGAAGCTATAGGTCGCTTCCGGCGGCGTCCCGTAGCGCAATAGCAGTTCAGCCCCCTCGAGTTGCGCCAGCGCCGCGCTCAGCGTCTGGTCATCGCGCCCCGCCACGGATCGCAGCAACGTGTATGAGAAGTCGCGGCCAATGGCAGCCCCTATCTGCGCCACCTCCTTGACCGGCGCCAGCCGGTCAAGCCGTGCCATCAGCGAATCCTGTAGCGTCGCGGGAATGGCGAGCGGCGGCAGCGGACTATCGAAGCGGTAGCGCCCGGCATCTTCGACGAGCAATCCCGACTCCAGGACCATCTTGGTCAGTTCTTCCACGAACAGCGGGACGCCGTCCGTCTTGTCGATGATCTGGGTCATCATCTCGCCGGGCAGCTTCCGGCCGACGGTGACCTGCTCGACCAGTGCGCGCGTGTCCTGGCGGTCAAGCCGATCGAGCCGCAGCAGGCTGACGTTGGCGAGACCCACCCAGGGCGGCTCGAACTCGGGCCGGAATGTCGCGAGCGCGAGTACCGGCAGTCGCCTCATCCGATCGACCGCGAGATCGAACAGCTCGAGCGTCGTAGCATCAGCCCAGTGCATGTCCTCGCAAACGAACAGCAGCGGCTGATGCCGCGCCAGCCCTTCAAACTGCTCGAGCAGGGCGGCAAAGGTCTGTCGCCGCTGTTGCACGGGACTGAGGCCTAGCGGTGGATACCGCTCGCCGGTCGGGATCGAAAGCAGCGCGGCAATGAGCGGCGTCGCGTTGGCCACCTGCTGCGTTCCAAGCGCAAGCATTGCCTCGAGCTTGTCGAGTTTTTGCTCAGGGCTATCCTGTATCTCGATGCCGGCGGCGCGCTCGAGCTGAGCGATAAAGGGATGAAGCGCACTGTTCGAGTGGTAAGGCGAGCACTGATACCGCAGCCGGCAATGCGACTCCAACGCAGGATTCTCGGATAGCGTTGCCACAAGGCGCGACTTGCCGATACCGGCCTCGCCGGAAATCAGCACCATTTGGCCCTGGCCCTGCCACGCCAGTTGCTGGCGCGCGAGCACGAATTCGATCTCTGCCTTGCGGCCGACAAAGCCCAGCGAGCGCGCGGTACGCACCGCCTCGAAGCGGCTCTCCGATGCAGCGCCACCTTCGACCGCCCAGACCGCGATGGGTTCGGAGATGCCCTTGACCTCGCGGAGGCCGAGGTTGCGAAAAATGAATAGATCGCCAAGCAGCTCGCGCGTCGAGGCAGCAACGACGACTGCGCCCGGCTCGGCCAGGCCCTGGAGCCGGGCAGCGACGTTCGGCGTATCGCCGACCATTGCCTGTTGCTCTGACGCGCCTCCGCTGATGAGGTCGCCTACCACCACCAGCCCGGTCGCGATCGCGATCCGCACCTTGACCCGTTCCGAGCGCGTTTCGAGCGGCCCTACCGCGGCAATGATGTCGAGCCCCGCTCGCACGGCGCGCTCCGCATCATCCTCGTGGGCGCGGGGATAGCCGAAATAGACGAGTATCCCGTCGCCCACAAACCTGGCGAGACTGCCGTCGTAAGTGGCTATCACCCTCGCGCAGGCGGCACGGTAGGCGCGGATCACCTCCCACATGTCCTCGGGATCGAGGCGAGCCGAGAGCGCAGTCGAGCCTACCAGATCGCAGAACATGACAGTGAGGTGGCGTCGCTCGGCATCATGAAGCGCCGGTCCGGCGACCAGTTCGCCTTGATGGAGTTCGGCGATCGCGCGCAGCATTTTACGTCGATGGCCGAGCAGGACACCGAGCCTGTCGAAGTCCTGGTCCGTCAGCTCGGGCAGGACATCGAGATCGATCCCGTTCTCTGCAAACCGCAGCGCGTATTGTTCAAGCCCAAGCTTCTCGAGCCAGTCTGAAATCTGCTGCATCGGCTCCACCGGAATGTGTGGTTGACAGCAGGTGGCATGTTGGACCAAGGCGAAGAAACGCTATCCCAATATCCTTGGGATGACACGCCTTTGATGCAGCAATTAGCTCTCAATTTTTATGCGAAGCGGTGCTCGGCTACAGTGCTCACTACCAAGCAGCGCATGACATGTTGCCAACAACTGGATCTTGGTGCGCCGTGATTTGCAGCAAGCAACGTTGCACAACCAGTGCGTAGAATGGATGGAGCGCAGCGAAACCCATCAATCCCTATGCAGCGACATGATGGTCCACCCATCGAGGCGCGCTACCCCAACAGCCCCTTCCCCGGCACATGATTGAGCTCCAGCCGGATGCCATCAGGGTCCTCGAACAGGATCGAGTAATATCCTGGTGCCCATTGGTCCTCGCGCGGCGCGCGGATGATCTTGGCGCCGAGCGTCTGGAGGAAGCCGTGCAACTCATCGACGTCGGCGCGCTCGCGGGCGCGGAAGCAGAGGTGATGCAGGCCGACACGCTTCTGCTCGAACGCCGCGCCTTCATGCCCGGCTGACGGCGCGCTGATGCCGACTGCGGTGCGGCCGCCGACGCAGTAGAAGGTTGTCTCTGTATCGAGCACCGGCTTCAACCCGAGAAACGGCAGCAGCTTCGAATAGAATTGGCGCGAGCGCTGGAAATTCGAGGCGGTGAGAAAAATATGTGCAATGCCGTTGACTTCCATGGCCTCCCCCTTCCTGGCAATCTCTGGTAGTACCGCCTGAAATGTCGAGCATACCGCAACAGGCCGGGATCGAGAGCCGCGTCATGACCGATCCGGCATGGTGCTACCGGGCATCTGCGGCGGCGTTCCTGGTGCTGGCTTCAAGCGGGCAGACGCTCGCTGCCGACTGCGCGCCTGAGCCGCAGGGCGAAGGCCGCGTGGCCGCCGTGGTCGATGGCCGCAGCCTTCGCCTCGAAGACGGCCGCGAAGTCCGTCTCGCCGGCATCGAGCGTGGTGGAACCGACAGGGCCAGCGGCAGGGCCGCTTTGTCCGCCATCGCCGCCGGCCGCGAGGTGACGCTGCATGGCGAAGATGATTCGCCGGATCGCTATGGCCGCCAAGGCGCCTTTGTGTTCGTGGCCGGCTCGGAACACTCGGTGCAAAGCGAGCTGCTGCGCCGCGGCGAGGCGTTGGTTTCGGGCGACATATCCGAAAAAAATTGCGCTGCAGCACTGGCCGCCGCCGAGAACGCGGCGCGGGATGCCAAATTGGGCATTTGGGCTGAAACCACGGCCATAAAAAACTCTGAAAGTCCGGGCGATATTCTGGCCGCGATTGGGCACTTTACGGTGGTCGAGGGCAGGGTACTGTCCGTTCGGCAGGCTGGGGCAATGACCTACCTGAATTTCGGGCGGAACTGGACACGGGACTTTGCTGCGACTATTTCAAGGCGCATCATTCCGGCGTTCGAGGGCGCCGGCCTTGGACCTAAGTGGCTCGAAAATCGAAGGATTCGTGTCCGCGGCGTTGTCTCGTCGCGGGGAGGACCACGGATCGAATTGTTCCGGGTGGGGCAGGTTGAGGTGCTGGGCGGGAAATAGCGCTTGATCCGAAGACTGGGCACCGGTTTTCGTTTGGATCGGGCGCAAAAAAGGGATGAGATCGCGATTCCAATCGGGTCGTGGTCCAGTGGCTGATTTGACACATCGTGCAGAATGGCGCGAAGGAAACACGGGCTGCCGCCTTCTGGCTGCGCCGGCGCTGCTGTGCGCCGCGCTCACGCTTTCCTCCTGTGGAAATCTCGGAAAGCTCGAGACCGCGCCGCCGACGGTAGCGGCGCCGAAGCCGAGCCGCACCGTCGCGCAGACGCCTGCGAGCGAGCGCGAACATGAGCGCATTCTCGCCTCCTATGGCGGTGCCTATGACGATCCGAAACTCGCGACCCTGATCGGCAAGACGGTCGACCGGCTGGTCGCGGCCTCCGACCGTCCCGAGCAGGCCTACCGGGTGACCATCCTCAATTCCGGGGCCGTCAACGCCTTCGCGCTGCCGACCGGCCAGCTCTATGTGACGCGCGGCCTGGTGGCGCTCGCCAGCGATACCTCCGAATTGTCCTCGGTGCTGAGCCACGAGATGGCGCATGTCATCGCAAAACACGCCTCGATCCGGGAAGACCAGGCGCGGCAAGCCGCGGTCGTGACCCGTGTCGTCACCGACATGAGCAACGACCCGGATCTGACGGCGCTGGCGCTGGCGAAAACGAAACTGACGATGGCGAGCTTCTCGCGCGCACAGGAATTCGAAGCCGACGGCATCGGCGTCGGCATTGCGGCCCGCGCCCATTTCGATCCCTATGGCGCGGCGCGCTTCCTCGCCGCGATGGAGCGCAATGCGGCGATGAAGGCCGGCAAGACCTCGCTCGATCCCCGCGCGCAGGATTTCCTGTCCTCGCATCCGGCGACCCCCGAGCGCGTGCAGAACGCGCAGGCCAGCGCCCGGCAATACACCTCGCCGCAGAACGCCGAGCGCGACCGCGAGACCTATCTCGCCGCGATCGACAACCTCGTCTATGGCGAGGATCCCAGCGAAGGTTTCGTGCGCGGCCGGCGCTTCCTGCATCCCAAGCTCGGCTTCACCTTCCAGGCCCCCGATACGTTTACGCTGGATAACACCGCGCAGGCCGTGATCGGCGTGCGCGAGGGCGGTACGCAGGCGATGCGCTTCGACGTGGTACGCGTGCCGGCCGAACAGTCGCTTGCCGATTATCTCAATTCCGGCTGGATGGAAGGCGTCGACAAGGGCTCGACCGAAGACCTCATGATCAACGGTTTCCCGGTCGCTTCAGCATCCGCGAACGGCGATCAGTGGCAGTTCAAGGTCTTCGCGCTGCGCTACGGCAGCGACGTCTACCGTTTCATCTTCGCCGCCAAGCAGCGCAACACCGAAAGCGAGCGCAACGCGCGCGAGACGGTGAATTCGTTCCGCCGCCTGACGCTGGAAGAAATCCAGGCCGCGCGTCCCCTGCGCATCAAGGTCATCACCGTGCAGCCCGGCGATACCGTGGAATCGCTCGCCCACCGCATGTCCGGCGTCGACCGCCCCGCGGAGCGCTTCCGCATCCTCAACGGCCTTGACCAGCACGCGCAGGTCAAGCCGAGGGACCGCGTGAAGATCGTGGTGGATTGAGTTAGATAAAAATCACTAAGCGACGCAGGCTTCCCTTCTCCCCTTGTGGGAGAAGGTGGCATAGGCGGCCGTTGGCCGCCGTACTAAAAATAGGACGCCGATGCTTTGCATCGGCTATGGACGCGAAGCGGCAGCGAGACGGATGAGGGGTCTGTCTCCGCAGATGCATACCCCTCATCCGCCTTCACTATCGCGAAGGCACCTTCTCCCACAAGGGGAGAAGGAAAGCGAACACCGCTCCGGCCTCGCCTACTCGGCACTCACACGCGCACGCCACCGCGACTCGAAGCTATCGTCGTCGAGCATCCGTGCCTGTGCATCCATGGGGCCGCTACGTTTCTCCGCGACGACGCCAATGAGCACCGCTTCGGCCTTGGCCTGCGCGGGCGCCGCTGCAGCCCACCGCAACAATGATTTCGAGATCACGGTCTTGCCGGCGTACCAGCATTTTCGCCCGTCGATCAGGCGCCAGGACCAATGCCCTTGCACCTTTGACGGCGAAGCACGGCATTCCCTGACCTGCGCTTTGGCCTGCGCGGTCAGCATGCCAATCGGTATCAGCGCAGAAATGCAAACGGCGAAAAAGATAGGCCGAATCTGCACCTTCATCGGTCACTCCCCCTGCGGTTAGTTGAGCGCGGGAGCAACTTCGCCTTCCATTCGGGTCATATGAGGTCGAAAATCTGGCTGGATTCGACGTCAAAGCCCTCAAAACGCCATCCGGGATGATCTCCGGTGGCCCCAGCGCGGACACTGCCCGCCGGACGCACGCATTCGCCGACTTCGTGACCAAGCCTAGTCGGTGATCGCCCGCGCGCGCCACCGCGCCTCGAAACTGTTGGCGTAGTCGAGCAGCCGCGCTTGCGCGTCGAGTGGATCGCTGCGCTTCTCCGTGGCGACGGCTACCGGGACGACGGTTACTGGCACTGGCGCTGTATCGGCTTTCGCTTGCACCGACGGCTTCGCGGGCCACTGCAACAGTGATTTCGAGATCATGGTCTTGCCGGCGTACCAGCATTTTCGTCCATCGATCAGGCGCCAGGACCAATACCCAGTCGCATTCGACGGCCGCGCGACGCTGCATTCCATGGCCTTCGCATTTGCCACGCCAACCGGCGCGAGCGCAGCCATGCAACCGACGAGAAGGACTGCCAGGATTTGCGTCTTCATTGAACACCCCTGCGGTTCAATTAGATGTGGACGAAAGCCTCACTTTGAAATTTGGTCACAAATGGTCGAAAATTTGGCCACATTCCGGGCGAACGGCGATGCCACGGGTTGAACCAAGGCGCTGATTCTCTACCATTGCGAGCATGGCGGCGTGTCTGCATATCCGCCCGCAGGCGGAAGGAACCTGGTCAATTGGATTGCTTCCGCCTTCGCTCTTCGAGCTACGGCGACAAAGTCGTCGCGGAGCCTGTTATCGGTCGCGTATTTCGCGCGCGACCGAAGGCGAAAAGCGACAACAGCTATCAGGAGCAGATCCAGATGATCGCGGCCGCAATCGGGATGCCCAAGCCAAGTGCGCCGAAAGTGGCCAGGACGAACTCGGAAAGCAGATTTGCTTGGGGTCGTGCATCAGGTAACGGCATGGCGTTACTCCCTGGAGCCCCGCGAGCCTTTGGCTCGTCCCCCGGATGAACGATGAATTCCGCCTTTTAGCGACTCATTATGATGCAGGATGCTGATCGGGTATGGTTAACAAGAGGTTAACCCAGCTTCACCGCCACGGCGGCGTCGTCACCGTCGGCTTCGACATCGGCTCGTCGGCCTCACCGACGGCTTCGGCCACCCAGTGCTGGCACCGCGGCGCGGGCTCGGCGAGGGGTGTCGCAAACATTGGGGCCGCCAGCCGGCGCTAACAATGGCAGCGGCCCCTTTCCTTGCCGGCCACTTCCAGTTGCCTGCCTCAAGTAGAACGACGGCCTGCAAGGATTGAAACGGTGAAGCCGCGCCAGGTTCCTCGGGAGAAACCGGAAGCCGGCTTTACGGCAGATCTGCTCCGCAGGTGTGAGATGGCTGGAACGGATTGCCGGCTCAAACGTCGCCTCTGCAGAAAAAGGATCGCGGTATGGAAAACTTTCTTCTTTTCATCCTGTTGAGCAGCTTCTGTACGCTGGTAGCGGGCGTCACGCTGCTGCTGCGGCCGCTGTTGGGTCTGCCCTGATGCTTCGGGGAACCAGTTTCGTCGCCAGAAAGGACAACGGATATCGAGTGCCCTTCTTTGAAGTGCCTTAGCTAGCCGTTGAAGTCCTGCGCTCCGCGGCTTCTCTTGCTGCCGCCGCAAACAAAAAAACCGCACCAAGCAAAAAGCCCGGTCTCCCGACCGGGCTTTTAATTTCAATCCGTCGAACCCTTTCAGGCGGCTTCGTCCGCCACGGCAGCGTCGTCGCCATCGGCTTCGACGTCCGCTTCATCGGCTTCGCCGTCAGCCTCGGTGGCTTCCGCCTTGGCGCCGCGGCGCGGGCTCTTGGCGAGCTGGCTCTCGATTTCCTTGACCGCCTCGGTCTCCGTCGAATGCTGGACGACGGCGATTCCGGATCCGAGTCGATGTTCCGGCCCGGATGAACGATGAACAATGTTTTCCAGAAGTTCGACTGCTACATTCGCATTAACTTCGATTGTAGCCTGACCAGAGCGTCGCTCAGCCTTGCGGCTTCGTCGAAACGCGTTTCCTGGTAAGGCGCCTTGGAGTTGGGGGCCTGCACGATGCTTTCCGCGAAGCCGCAAAGCCGGAGCAGCGGCGTGGTCACCCATTTGGCGGCGATATACAAAAGCACAAGCGCCACAAACGCTCCCGAGCCCAGCGTGATCCAGAATGACCGGATCAATTCCCGCGTCGGAGCCAACGCCTCGTCCAGGTTCTGCCTGATCAGCAGCGACCAGCCGAAGCTCGGAAGGTCGGCATAGCCGACGGCGGGGACGGTGACTGTGATGTAGTCCTTGCCGTTAGGCCAACGCTCGTCGAGAACCGCCGACGTCACGCGATTTGCCGCCTGTGCGGAACCGATGTTCAGAGGTTTATTGATAAGATCGGGCGGCCCGAACAGCACAACCCGCTCGCGCGACAGCAGTAGCAGGTCGATGCCGGATGCCTGCAGACCCGCCAGGCCCTCCGCGACCCAGCTCCAGTTTATGTGCGCGCCGATGACGCCGGCCACCGTGGATCCGTTGTGCCGCAATGGCGCGGCCATATCGATGAAGCGATAAGGCTCGGGGGCTGCCGGCATCAGGCGCGCGAGGAGCTGGGCTTCGTGAACGTCGATCGCAGTCGGCGCCACGAGGCCGCGCCGGAACCAAGGACGCTGCGCGACGCTTTCGCCTTCCAGCATTCCGCCCTTGGCCGTCAGCACCTTGCCATTGACGTCTGCCAGGCCGAGCCAGGAATAGCGGCTGTCCAGCCGGCTCAGGAACTGGATCTGGTCACGCGCCGCAGGCAGATCGGCTGTATCGATGGTGGTTGCGAGCTTGGCCACGTCCATCCAAAGTGCGTAGAGGCGGCGCGCCAGCAGGCCGGCGCTGAGTTCGCCGCGGATCGTCAGTTTTTCGACCAGAAGCTGCTCGGCGCGTTGGTGCAGGACCCCGATATAGAGGTTTGCAGTCACCACTGCGGGTATCAGCATCAATATCGCGCCCCCGAGGAAGACCAGCGTACGCAGGCCAAACCGTCTGCTTGCCATACCGATCTCCTCAACGTGTTATAGCCCGTGCGAGCTCGCGGATCATGAGGCTGATACTGCCTCTATCGGTACCGGGGACTGCGGGGGCGGTGTGAAGTTTCGCGATGATCTGGTCGCGCTGCTGCGGCGTGGGCGCGAACCTGAGACTGTAACCATCGCGTGTTGGCGCGACCACGCGCGCTTCGATATCGCCGATCGCCGGAATGTGAATCGTGCCCGCATCTCCGCGCGCAAGGCCGGATGGACCGCTGATGCGAGCGTGCTCGGGACCGAGATGGATGAGCCAGCCGCGGTGATCTTCGGTTCCGATCACAAGCGTGATCGGTTCGACGATCTGGCGTAGCGGCCAATTGTAGCGCGGCCGTTCGATGCAGGCCGCAATCGCCACCAGCAGAACCAGTACGTTGTAGACCGTCCAGAACATGACGATCGCGATGCCGTCGCCCGCGGTCGATGCCGTGTTGAAAATGAAATCGGACTCCAGCGACACGATGAGCCCGCCGATCGTCAGGCCGAACAGGATCAGAAACGGTCGCATGATCAGCCACTGGACGATAACCTTCGTCCGGTCGCCGCCCTTTGCGGTCACCGAGAATCTGTGAGGTCCCCTCCTGAAAAGACCAAGCGCTGCGGCACGGCACACCGGCCATGCAGCAACGAGTTGTGCGACGTCATTCAGGATGGGAATGAACAGGCCCTTGGAAAGCCAGTTCAGCGTTGCCATCACCGCCACATAATATGGAACGTAATACTTGGTGATGTCGAAGATCGAGGCGTTCACCACGGTAATGCCGGCCCACCAGTAGAGCAGTGGGCAGATCAGGCTGATAAGCCGGAACGGAAATGTCGTCGTCCAGTAGAGCAGAGCGTCGAAAACGCCGATCCGATGGATCAGACCCAGGCCGTGGCTGCCGATCGGGCTGTACACGTTGCCAACGATCTGCATCATGCCGAGGCACCAACGGCCGCGCTGCACGATGTATTCCCGGAGACCTTCAGGAGCAAGGCCCTCCGTCAGCGGCTCATTGAGATAGACCGTTTGCCACCCGTGTTCCGCGAGCCGCAGGGTGAGCAGGAAGTCCTCGGTCACGCTTTCGGTTGGAAGTCCGCCGATCGCCTCGACCGCACTCACCCTAACCATGGATGACGTGCCGCAGCAGATGGCGATCCCCCACGCATCCCGCGCGGGCTCGACATTATCGAAGAAGTGGCGCTGTTCGTCCGGATAAGCGGAGCTGATGCCGAGATTGTGCTGGATCGGATCCGGATTGAAGAAATGCTGAGGCGTTTGCACCAGGCCGACCGCCGGGTCGTGAAACAGTGCCAGCGTCCGGTCGACAAAATCGACATGCGGGACGAAGTCAGCATCGAGAACAACGACGAAATCCGGACGGTCCGGATCCTTTGCGCGCCTTGCCAGCGCATTGTTGATGTTGCCGGCCTTGGCGTGCGCGTTGTCGGCCCGCACGATATAGCCGACGCCATGCCGCTCGCAGGCGTCCTTCAGCCATTCCCTGCGGCCGTCGTCGAGAACGAACACGTTCAGGTTCGGAAAAATGCCCGCCTTCGCGCCGATGATCGTCCGATCGAGCACCTCGAGCTGTTCGTTATAGGTCGTAATGAAAATGTCGACGCGCGGCGGCGCTCCGGGCGACCACCACGCGGCATGTGCGTCGGCTTCGGTGCTCCGCTCCTTGACGCGCGACAGGATGAAGAACGCAATCGATGACGAGAGAACGGTCAGTGCCTCCAGGATGGCGAAGCTCCAACTAAAAAGGGCGTCGGCCGTCCAAGCGAGTGGCGCGACGGTAGCGCTGAAGCGCCAGACCATGTAGCGCCAGGACAAAAAACTCGTTCCGCCGAGCAGAAGTGCGCGCCAGTACCAGTTTTTCGGGCTGAGCAGCGGCAGAACCGTAAGGCGGAGCCCCACGACGACCGCGGTTCCGGCGAAAGCGGCTAACCATGGCGACAACAGCAACATCAGTAGCCATACCGTGTGAGGAGACGACGCAGCCTGGCGATTGGGCCACCGGAGAAGATGACACGGCCTGTCCGGCCGATCGCACATGCGAGGTCCGGTTCCCGGGCAAGTTCAGGCACCGTTGCGGTGACGTCGAAGCGCTGCAGGTGCTGGGCGCTCGGACCCACCGCAAGATTCGTATAGAGCAGCGATGCGCCCGATCCGCCCAGACGGATTATTGTCCCGTCAAAGATCCGGCGGTCGCCGAACAGCCGGAACTGCACCGGCGCGCCGATCGTCAGGCTGTCGTAAAGCGACTCCGTGACGCTTGCGGTCACGATCACGTTGCTGCAATCGACAAGCTTCATCAGATCCTGGCCGCGGCGGGCAAATTCCCCGTCATCGACCAGAAAATCCCATGCCACGCCGGGCACCCCCGCCTTCAGCGTGGCGGATGTCAGACGATTGACGCGAACGCGCTCGGCGTCGACCTGACGCTCATACTGGGCGATCCGCGCCTTGACCTGCTGCTCATCGACTGACAATTCGGCAAGACGCAGGTCGAGCTCGCGGATCCGCTGTGAAGAGGATGGGGCGTCGTTATAGGATTCACCGATGAAGACGCCGCTGCGAGCGGACGCAAGTTCCGTCTCAAGATAGACGTTGCGCTGCCGCGCGCTTTCCAGATCCTGTTGGGCGACATCGAACGCCGCGCGCGCCCGGTCGAAACTGGCCGCCGTCTCAACGCCGCGGTTGCTGAGCTCATTGGCCCGTCTGAAGGCGGCATCCGCTGCGCGCAGCCGAGCCGAAGCTGCATCCTGTGCGGCCTTGTTTTCCGCGAGACGGGCTTCGATTTGCCGAGTCCGGCCATGCTGATAGTCAGTGGCCTGGGCTGAAAACCCAATTCTCGACTCCGAAACCGCCATGCGCTGAGCTGCAATACGCGTAAGCTCGATCTGCTGATTGTCGCGATTTCGCTCAAGTTCCAAGAGGCGCGCGTTATCGAACCTGTCATCCGAAACATCGGCGACGAGTTCGCCAGCGTTCAGCCGTGCGCCGATGCTTTTGACCGCGAGCGTGACGTTGCCTTCGATTGGCGCGCGGATCACATAGATGCGAGCATTGACATTGGCGTCGGCCGACGTTCCTGCAAAGTGCTCGCCGATCAGGATATAGAGCCCGCCAGCCAACAGAACGATGCCGATAAGGATGCGAGCAAGCTTCATTTGCGAGGCTTTGTCTGATCGCACACGGCGAACCATGAGGTAGCAGCATCTTAACGATCTCTTGAGGATCGATAAAGCGCTCGGCAAGAATAGCAGATTAGTTGCTCTTTGGAATCACAAGTCCCTTGCTTCGTCGAAAGCCATGCGCGTGGTCATGCTGACAACCGAACTCGCCCGGCTGCCGGCTTGAGCTCGTGCCCCGGACAGCGAGGCGTTCATTCCGCGAGAAACAGCACCGCCTGAAGGACTCCCGTCTGGTTCCAATGAAGATCAAAGGCTCGACTCGAGCTACACAACGGGCGAGGTTTCGCCCTTGTGGTCCGGGCGATCGATTGTACAAAACCACGCTCCTGAAAAGCGCGCGGTATGGGTGAGACGGTTTTCTATTCGGCCAGGATAGAGAAACTCGGGGCCCGCCGTCGCGTGGCTGGTTTTTCGAGGTGGACCTTGAGCAAGACACCGTACCCTGCTCGAAACTCCGAGCCGGCGATGAAATGGAAATACAGATCGGAAATCGAGATCTCCGCTACAATTTTGAGCGGCCCAATCGAGCGTCGCGAAGGCGAACTTATCGTCGTGAGATCATATGTGCATCCCGCTCGGTAGATGATTGGCTTCCAGATGCGGACCACCATTGCGAGCGGAACGCTCCTTCCGTCGGAGGCCCGTGTCTCTGAGCAACCGGCGACATAGGTAACACTTCAAACCGGCGACATGGGTGGCACAATTCTCGTTTCGTTCAGGTCTGTTGTTGCCGTCACCAACGCGCGCGATGTCCGGCAATATGACGACGGATAGAGCAGCAAAAAGCCCGGTCTCGCGACCGGGCTTTTGATTTCAATCCGTCGAACCCTTTCAGGCGGCTTCGTCCGCCACGGCAGCGTCGTCGCCATCGGCTTCGACATCGGCCTCGTCAGCTTCGCCGTCAGCCCCGGTCGCCTCAGTCTTGGCGCCGCGGCGCGGGCTCTTGGCGAGCTGGCTCTCGATTTCCTTGACCGCTTCGGTCTCCGTCGAATGCTGCACGACGGCGATTTCGCGCGACAGGCGATCGAGGGCTGCTTCATAGAGCTGGCGTTCGCTGTAGGACTGCTCGGGCTGCGATTCCGAACGGTAGAGGTCGCGGACCACTTCGGCGATCGCGACGATGTCGCCCGAATTGATCTTGGCTTCGTATTCCTGCGCCCGGCGCGACCACATGGTCCGCTTGACGCGCGCACGGCCCTTCAGCGTCTCCAGCGCCTTCTTGACCAGCGCCGGCTCGGACAGCTTGCGCATGCCGACATTGGCGACCTTGGCGGTCGGCACGCGGAGCGTCATCTTGTCCTTCATGAAATTGATCACGAACAGCTCGAGCTTGGCGCCCGCGATCTCCTGCTCCTCGATGGCCAGGATCTGGCCGACGCCATGAGCGGGATAGACCACGAATTCGTTGGCCTTGAAGCCCTGACGCTGGGTGACGACCTTCTTCGGCTCCTCGACGCGCGGCGCGGCGGCGGCCGGCTTGACGGGAGCCTTCGGCGCAACGGCGGCTTTCGGGGGCGCAGCCTTCACAGGGGCCTTCACGGGAGCCTTGGCAGCAACTTTCGACGCAGTGGTCTTTGAACCCGTCGCTTTCGCGGCAGTCTTGGCAGTCTTTTCTGGCATTGCGCTTCTTTTGTTCTTTGAGGACTTTGTGGCCGCAACCTTCCTGGCCACCTTTACGGTCGCCTTGGCACGGCCTTTGGTTGCGCTGCGGCTGGCCCGGAGCGGCTTTTTTGGTGGTCTTGGAAGCACTCTTTTTACGCGTTTTCTGTGACACAGCCTGCGCGCGGAACTGCCACGCCCCTGTTCGATGTTTTACGGGAACCCACCGGGGCCACAGATACGCCGTGGCCGGGATCGGCTTGTAATGTGCCCAATATAGCACATTTTCCGCAAAAATCAATGATTTACGCCCGGTTCCGGTCCTTTACGGGGTCCTTTCGGCCACAAGACCGTCAACAGGGTAAATCAGCAGGCTTAGTTAGGTTCCGATTAGGTCCGAAACGGGCTTAGCTGGCCCGATTTATCCCCGGAGTTATCCCCAGCGAATCAGTCGCCGCTGCCGGGCTCCTTGGAAAAATATTTCTCGAACTTGCCCTCCACGCCCTCGAATTCTTTCGCGTCCGGCGGCGAGTCCTTCTTCTGGGTGATGTTGGGCCAGCTCTTGGCGTACTCGGTGTTGACCTCGAGCCACTTCTCCAGGCCGGGCTCGGTGTCCGGCTTGATGGCGTCGGCGGGACATTCGGGTTCGCAGACGCCGCAGTCGATGCATTCGTCGGGATGGATGACCAGCATGTTCTCGCCCTCGTAGAAGCAGTCGACGGGGCAGACCTCAACGCAGTCGGTATATTTGCATTTGATGCAGGCTTCAGTGACGACGTAAGTCATCCAAGGCTCCGAATAAGACTCCGAACAAGGCAGCGAACGGATCAGATTTCCGGGGTTTGCGTAGCGCATGCGGTGCGCTGCCGCAAGGGAAGCAGTGGGCCTCTGCCGGCCCAATTTCAGGCGTCCCTGCGAGCCTTTTGCAGATAGTTACTGCTTGCCACTGTGCAATTCATCATAGAGCACGCGCGCGGCCGCAGCGTCGCCCCGCCGCTCGGAAAATCCCACCACTTTGAGGACGCGCACGCTGCGATCGAGCCCGATCGTCAGCACGTCGCCGACTTTCACCGAATGACCGGGCGCCGTTTCGCGCGCGCCGTTGATGCGGACGTGGCCGGCTTCGACGAGCGCGGCAGCGGAGGTGCGGGCCTTCACCACCCGCGCGTGCCACAGCCATTTGTCGAGACGCTGCCGCTCCAACGACCTTCCCGTTATTCCCTGCGCACTATTCCTTGCGGTTGCCCGCAAGCTGTTCCTTCAACGCCGCCAGTTTTGCAAATGGCGAATTGGGATCGACCGGACGGTCACGCTCGCGCGGTGCCGCGCTGGTCGCCCATTGACGGTGCGATGGCCCTGAGTCGCGCTTGTCGCGGCCGCCCTTGTCGCGCCCACCGAAATCACGGCCGCCGCGCTCGCCCTTGTCGCGACCACCCTTGTTGCGGTCGCCCTTGTTGCGATCGAATTTGTCGCGGCGATCGCCGTCGCGGCCCTTGCCTTCAAAACGCTCGCGGGGCGGACGGTCCTGACGCGTCTGCTCGCGCGCTTCAGTCGCCGGTGCGCCTTCGGCTATGGGCGCAGCGGCGGTATCCGCCGGCGCGCCTTCGCGGGGCTTGCGGAAGTCATTGCGGCGCCCGCGGCGATGGCGCTGCTCGCGCGGCGCGCCCTCGCCGCCTTCGCCGCTGGCGGCTTGCGCACCCTGCGCCGGGCGGCCGTGATGACGCTGGCGGTTGCGGTCGTGATGCGGGCGGCGCTCGTCGGAACGGCCACCGGGCCGCCAGACTTCGACCAGCGCAGGCTCGGCCGGCGTCTCGGATTTCGTTTCAGGCCTGGCTTCTGCGGCTTCAGCGGGAACGGCTTCGGCGGCAGCGCCTTCACTGGGCGCCTCGCTCGCGGTGGCGGGCTCGGCCGCAGCTTCGGCGGCGCTGATCGTCGGCTCCGCCTCCTGTTCCGGAGGTGCGTCCGCGATCGCGGCTTCCGCCGGCGTGGTCTCGGCGGGCTCGGGTGCGGCCTCGACCACAGCCAGAGGCTCTTCGCTCGCGACCGGTACCGGCGTGACGCTGGGCAGCAGCGATGCTGACGGCGCGGGATCGCCTGACATGGGCAGGTCGGCGGCGACTTCTTCCGCCGGTGTCTCTGCCGGTGCCTCTGCAGTCGTCTCGGCGCTGGCCTCGACTGGCGGTGTCTCGGTGGAGACGGTCTCGACAACGACCTCGGGCGCGGGCTTCGGCGGCAATGGCGGGCGGCGGTCCATGCGGTAGCCGAGCGCGCGCAGGATCGAGGCGAAATCTTCGCCGGCAGATCCCGTCAGCGAGGTCATCGCCTGCGTCACCACAAAGCCGCGGCCGTCGAACGCGCCGGTCGGCTTGTCGCCGGGCGACGTCTCGCGCCACGCCAGCGCGGGACGAATGAGATCGGCGAGCCGCTCCAGAATATCGACGCGCACCGCACGCTCGCCGCACTGGCGATAGCCGAGCATGCGATAGGCGTCGCGCGGCAACGCCTTGTCGACCGGGAACGAGGTGCGGCCACTCGACGCCAGATGCTGCGCGCCTGATAGCGCGGACATGTCGACATTGTCCTGCTTCTCGGCCCACAGCAGCGAGGCCAGCGCGCGCGCCGCAGGCTTCAAGAGCCCGGGGAAATAGATGTGATAGGCGCCGAAGCGCACGCCATATTTGCGTAAAGTCGCGCGCGAGGCCTGGTCGAGATCCTTCATCTCGGCGGAAATTTTTGCGCGCTCCAGCACGCCGAGCGCCTCCACCAGCTGGAACGCGATGCCGCGCCCGATGCCGGTGATGTCCTCGGCCTTGGAGAGCCCGAACAGCGGGCCGAGCAGCTTTTCGATATGCGTCTTCAGCCACAGATCGAGCCGCGCCTGCACCGCCTCGCGCGGCGCGCCGGAGAGGCGATCGTCGGCAATGATGCGAATGCGCGGATGCAGCGCGTCGTCGGCGGCGACGAGCTTTGCGACCGCATCGCCGGTCCAGCGGATGGTGCCGTCAGAGGTCAGCACGAACTGGTCGTCGGGCGCCGCGCTAAGTTTGGTGGCGCGCGCGTCGATCTCGCTGGCGAGCACCTGCTGGGCCGCAGCCTGCAACGCTTTCGCATCCGAGCCGGCTTCCGCCGCATCGGGGGCAAAGGTAAATCCATCGAGCCGGCCGATCGCGTGGCCTTCCACAATCACTTCGCCGGTCTTGCCAATTTCCGTATTCAAAACTGAGTTCTCCCGCAGGCGGCGCATCAATACACTGGTCCGGCGGTCAACGAAACGCTCCGTTAGCCGTTCATGCAGCGCATCGGATAATTTATTTTCGACCTCCCGCGTGATCCCCTGCCAGTGGTCGGGGTCGGACAGCCAGTCCGGGCGGTTGGCGACGAAGGTCCAGGTGCGGATTTGCGCGATCCGGCCCGACAGCGTGTCGATATCGCCGGTGACGCGGTCAGCCTGGTCGACCTGGGCTGAGAACCAGGCATCGGGAATCCGGCCCCTTTTCATCAGGAACCCGTACAGCGTGGTCACCAGTTCGGCGTGGGCGGCGGGCGCGATCTTGCGATAATCCGGGATCTGGCAGGCGTCCCACAGCCGTTCCACGGCGGCTGGGCCGTGGGCCATCTCCCTCACCTCGCCGTCGCGTGCCGCGTGATCGAGCACGCGCAAATCCTCGGCAATCGGCGCGCGGGTTAAAACCTCATGGCCGGGCGAGAGCGCCAGCGACACCTGGAGCGCGCCGAGCGAGGAAAAATCCAGTTTCGAGTTGCGCCACTGCAGCATTTTGACGCTGTCAAACGTGTGGTTCTGCAGCGCGTTCACCAGCTCGGGCTCGAACGGCCCGCAGCGCCCGGTGGTGCCGAAAGTACCATTACGCGTGGCGCGACCGGCGCGGCCCGCGATCTGCGCGAACTCGGACGGATTCAAGCGGCGGAACTGATAGCCGTCATATTTGCGGTCGGAGGCAAAGGCGACGTGATCGACATCGAGGTTCAGCCCCATGCCCACGGCGTCGGTGGCGACGAGATAATCGACGTCGCCGTTCTGGAACATCGCCACCTGCGCATTGCGCGTGCGCGGCGAGAGCGAGCCCAGCACAACGGCAGCGCCGCCATGCTGCCGCCGGAATCAGTTCGGCGATCGCATAGACTTCATCGGCCGAGAACGCGACGATCGCGGTGCGTCGCGGCTGACGCGTGATCTTGCGGTCGCCGGCGAATTCGAGCTGCGACAGCCGCGGCCGCGTGATGATGGACGCGCCCGGCAGCAGCCGCTCGATGATGGGGCGCATGGTGGCAGCACCCAAGAGCAGCGTCTCGTCGCGGCCGCGGCGATGCAGGATGCGGTCGGTGAAGACATGCCCGCGCTCGAGATCGGCGGCGATCTGGATTTCATCGACGGCGAGAAACGAGACATCAAGGTCGCGCGGCATCGCCTCGACGGTCGACACCCAGTAGCGCGGGTTCTTCGGCTTGATCTTCTCCTCGCCGGTGACGAGCGCGACGCTGTCGACGCCCGCGCGATCCGCGATCTTGTTGTAGACCTCGCGCGCGAGCAGCCGCAGCGGCAGGCCGATCACGCCGGAGGAATGCCCCAGCATCCGCTCGATCGCCAGATGCGTCTTGCCGGTGTTGGTCGGCCCGAGCACGGCGGTAACGCCTGCGCCGGGCGCGCGATCGGTCGCGAACGTGGAAGGTGAGAAAGCCATGTCTTGCAGGTGTTTCTTTTATGCGTTCGTCATTGCGAGGAGCGAAGCGACGAAGCAATCCATTGTTCCTATGCCGCGCCATGGATTGCTTCGCTTCGCTCGCAATGACGGAAGCCTTTCTGGTCGCACGGCGTCAATTCGGCCGATTCTGTTTCATTCTGCGACGGCGATGCGGTCGCGGCTTAAGCTCTGGAACGAGTCTGGAACGAAACGCGCCCGAATCGCTGACTCCTCCCGAAACCCGATACGTTCACCGCAACATCTCGCGCTGAAGCGCTTCGGGTGGCACTAGATCAAGTTTGCGCGGGCTCCACAAGCGGCGGTGTTTGGGTGAAATCCTTAAAGACCGGAGTCGAATCAGAAGTGGTCAAGAGTCAAGCGATGAGTTGGAGATCCCTCTTCCCCTCTCCCCTTGTGGGAGAGGGTGGCGCCGAACGAAGTTCGGCGACGGGTGAGGGGTTCTCTCCGCGAGTCCCGCCCGAGGAGAGAGCCCCTCATCCGGCGCTTCGCGCCACCTTCTCCCACAAGGGGAGAAGGGAAGAGGCTCAATTCGTCTTCGCCACCCTCGGCGGCGCTGCCGTCGTCACGAACGATGTCGCCTCCAGCATCGCCAGGCCAAACGGCGTCGGAATCGTCATCCGGAATGGAACCAGGACGCGGGTTCCCGCGATCGGCACGAAGGCGATCTCGATCCGGCGTTCGGTGGCGAGATATTTGATCACGGGGCGATCGGGGATATAGCCCGCAACAGGCGTGAAGTAGATGGCGCAGACCAGCGCCGGCCCGTGATAGCCCCGCTCGGCCTTCACCGTCTCCATGCGCTTGTAATCGAGCTTGAGGTCGTAGCGTAAGCGCCCGTCGAAGATCCCGGCGCCGGTGCGGCAGGAATCCGGGCTCAGCACCTCGCCATTGCCGGGCACGCGCAGCATCGAGCCGGTCATGGGATCGAGCACGTTTTTGCGGTGCGCGTCGGTGACGACGACGCGGTCGGGATCGACCGGCGGCGCCGGGTCGATCGAGAAATCCTTCACATTGCCGTTGGCCAGCACCAGCCGAATGGTCTCGGACTTCTTCTGCGTCGTGGTGGTCGCGGTATAGGCATTCGCTACCAGCGCGCCGCCCACGACGCGGCCCTGGCTGGCGCCGGAACCCGTGCCGCCAGAAAACGCCTTCAACAGCCCGGCGGTGCCGCCTTGGGCGGAGGCCGAAAACGTGTCGTCGCCGATTTCGATGGTCCAGGCCCCCTTGCCGACCGGAATGCCCGCCAGCGTGGCCTCATACTGCGCATCCAGCCGCCCCTGCGCGGCGGCGGCCTGCGGCGTCAGCCCAATGAACGCGGCGGCGCACAGGCCGAAAACGAGCCTTGGGGGTAGCGAAACAGCGCGTTTGGCAGTCACGAATGGATTGTCCCGGGATCGGCGCGAGCTGATGTTCATGTAGTCAGAAATATCCGGCAAACAACGCGCAAGCTTTGGCGAAAACCACGCGTCAATCAGACCCCGCTTCGCCAAGGCCGGGGCCTTAACCCCTTAACGAAAGCCATGGTGTCGGCGGGGATTGCGCCCTTTATATGATCCCTTAAGTAGCTGGAAACCGGCCCAATTCCGCGGTTGGGACATCAGCGTTTTGCAGGCGGTGCCTGCCCCGGCCTTGGGCCCCTTGTGCGGATTTCCGCCTCGCGTGAAGAAAACGCGTCAAAACAAGGGGCTTGGGCTGGTCGGAACGGGGCCCCACGCCGCCCAAAAACCTTGACCGGATGGCCGTCTCCCCCTATACGACCGCAGTTCCTGGAAATGGACGCGATTTTGGACCCCCGCGCGCACCGCGTGAAGCGCTTGCCTATGGCGGGGATGGAAGAGGATTTTCAGATGTCCCGGCGCTGCGAACTGACGGCCAAGGGCCCCCAGGTGGGCCACAAGGTGAGCCACTCGAACATCAAGACCAAGCGGCGCTTCCTGCCGAACCTGGTCAACGTCACCTTCATCTCGGACGCCCTCGCCCGCAACGTGCGCCTGCGCGTCTCGACCAACGCGCTCAAGAGCGTCGACCACAATGGCGGCCTCGATAAGTATTTGTTGAAGGCCAAGGCCGACGTGCTCTCCCCCCGCGCGCTCGATCTGAAGCGAGCGATCGAGAAGAAGGTCGGCAAGCCGGTATTCGCCAAGAAGGCGAGCTGAGCTTTAGCTACATCGGCGGATCGGAGTTTGAAGCGGCCGGGTCGAAAGACCCGGCCGCTTTTGTTGGATCGGCAAATCACGCAACTACAGGCGCTCTGACGCTGGTACTTCGCCGACGCATCGAATTTTGGGTGGGGAGCGGGCGTCACTCTAGCACAACTTCCGCTTGCTTTGTCGCCTCACCAGTTGCAGTGTTACCAACAGGAGGAATCAAGTGGACGTACTCGCGAAATATGCATCTGAAATCTGGAGCTTTGTCGCTGGCTTTGCCGGAGGGTCATTGTTGACGCTGCGATTTACAAGAAAAACTCGAATTGGCTCTAAGGGCTCGAACGTTAATCAATCAGGAGCTTCTGCCGGAGGCGATCTGGTTGGACGGGATAAGATTGCTGGCCGAGATCAACATTAATTTTCACTCTTAGAGTGATTCATGACGCTGAAAGTAGATCAAGCTGGCGCGACCGCCCGCGGGGACATTGTTGGTCGCGACAAATACGAACAACACCACTATCCGGCAGCACGCCAACCAGGCGTGGTCGAACAACTCCTTCAAAAGCTACAAAACGAAGTCGCAAGCAACGAACACGTAAGAGACACCATCGAAGCGTTGGCACATTTCTATAGTCGGCGATCTCATGATGGAGTGGACGGACTTCAAGCAAAACTAGAAAAAGCGGATCGATCCGACGAGTATCTCGACGCCATCGAAAAGAAAGAGCTCTTTGCGAAGTTGCTCGAGCGCTGGTCATTGTATGCGTCTGCGCAAGAGATATTTGCTTACCTTCTTGCAAAGGCCGAATACGAGTTTACCTACGTCGTACGTCCGCAGCTCGATGGCATGTCAAAGGTGGAGGCCAATGAGCTTGTGCGCGACCACATCATCGTTCCGCTGATTGAAGAGTGCGGCACCACTCTATTCTCTATCAATCACAGCACCGCAATGGGAATGATCTACTGGCTCGCCGAGCAATGCTTTGTGCGATGGCATTCATGACACAACTTTCATACCAGCCAGCGCTCGATCCTTTTCACGCGACGTATCGCCACTTACGCATCCTCTCTGTGATCGACGCATCGAAATCTCTGCCCGTGGATCACGCGCGAATACTCGATTTCTACTTGCTCTTCCCGTTTAGAGTGTCTGGCATCCGCCTAAAGGCCCAACATCGCAGATTTCGCGGACTCGCTGAGACGTACAACGAAGCTCGTCCTTACGGAGATCAACCTCCGGACATCCAGATTTTTAGTCGGATGAAGCCGATGCAAATCGCAGCGCTTGAAACATTAGCAGGAAAGGACTTCATCAAAGCTGACGCGCTAAAGGACGGCACAGTTTTCAGAAGCGGACGAGCGTTGCCGCCGGCGCTGGCTGAACGGGTTAGCAATGCTAATTCGAAACAGCAGGACTTGATGCAAGTTATTCTAGCTCTGAGCTCTGAGTATCCGCTGTTGGGAAAGGACGGTTTGAAGGACAGAACTGGACTTTTGGAGTACCGCTATGATGCGGTTTGAACCCACTCTAATTGTCACTCGTCTAGTCATACAACGAGGCCAGAATGCCGCATATGATGAAGCATTTCACGAAGGCGTAAACGTCATTCGAGGTGAAAATTCCTCAGGCAAGTCAACCATCCTAAATTGCATCTACTATGGCCTAGGCGGCGATCTCGCCGACTGGAGCGAAACAGCCCTTCTCTGCACGCGCGTCGTTGTCGAAGTGCGTCTTAATGGACTGGCGGCGACTTTGAGTCGGGATATCTCTCAAGAATCCGGCCAACCAATGGAAATCTTTGGTGGCCCTTACGAGGCGTCACTGAAGGCACCGCGCAGTGAATGGATCAAGTACCCATACCGTAGATCTCCGAACAAGGAGAGCTTTTCCCAAGCAATCTTTAGATTGTTGGCCATTCCCGAGGTGGCCAGCGATGTTTCGGGCAACCTCACGATCCATCAGATATTGCGCGTACTGTATTCGGATCAGTTGAGCCCCGTCGAGACGCTCTTCAGATACGACACGCGTTTTGACCCACCTGCGCTACGCGATGCCGTCGGCCGCCTGCTTTGTGGATCATACGAAGCTCGCCTCTATGAGACCGAAATAGAAATTAGAACGCTCACTCGTCAATTCGACGCTCTCGAAGCCGAGCTCAAAAGCCTATTTGCTGTCATGGGGAAGACGGATCACAGCCTAACCTTGGAATGGTTGGAAGGTGAACGACGCAACCTGATTTCAAACCAGCAGAATGTCCAGGAAGAGATTGAAAGAATCGAGCGTAATATTGCATCAAACTCAACAGCGGATAAGTTGAGCTTAAGAGCGCAAAACGAAGCGTATGCGGAAGTGCAGCGTCTACAAACAGAGCTGGCATCGGCACAACAGGAGCGCGATGCCAATAATCTTGCGATTGCAGACTCCTCGATCTTTGTTAGGTCGCTTGAGCAAAAGATAGCTTCGCTAGATGATGCCTCTGCGATAGCAGAACATTTGGGAGATGTTAGATTTAACGCATGTCCTGCATGCTTAGCGCCCATTGCGTCAACGGCGGGTCACGACCACTGTCACCTGTGCAAGACCGATTTTGGAGGAGGTCGCGCGAGCGATAGACTCGTCGCAATCATAAATGAGGCCGCGATCCAGCTTAAGCAGTCCCAGCTACTTCAATCAGCACGCCATGACCGCGCGAAAGGCTACGAAGAGAAGATCGCAGCTCTTAATCTTAAATGGCAATCGGCATCCGCCCGTTTGGCGGCGGCCCAGCGCCTACCTTCGACAGAGGCTCGCGAGCGCTTGCGCGAGTTGAACAGGACAGCGGGATACTTGCAGCGGCAGATGGAGGACTTGGTTGGGAAAGAGGCGCTCATCCAACTTGTCGATGACATCGCTGGACGGAAGGATTTATTGAACAACAAAATTTCCGCTCTCCGAACCGAAAACGAACGACTAAAGGCTGTTCAGGAACGCCAGCTAACACGCGCCAAGACACTGATCGCCGACGAAGTCCGCGATCTTCTTGTGCACGACCTTCGAAGACAGGATAGTTTTGAGAACCCTCAAAGTATTCAGTTCGACTTTGCGTCAAACACGTTGACGGTAGACGGCCATACCTATTTTTCAGCTAGCTCACGGGTAATCCTGAAGAGCAGCTTCTTCTTGGGATTCTTTGCGGCAGCAACAAAGGACTCAACGTTCCGACACCCTCGATTTGTGATGATCGACACAATCGAAGACAAAGGAATGGAACCCGAAAGAAGTCACAACTTTCAGAACCAGATTCTTAGAAAGTCGAGAGAAGCAAAGGTAGAGCATCAAATTATTTTCGCCACCGCGATGATCTCCCCAGATTTGGACGATGAGGAGTTTTTAATTGGACGATTTTCTACGCGTGACGAACCGACCCTGAAAATTGATAGTTGAGAAACGCCCATGTATTTTTCCGAGGATGCAATCAAGAAGTTAGCAACAGAGTATTCGGCAATGCCGGGCAAGCTAAATATCTTGATGAAGAAATTCATTCTCTTGGAAACGAACAATCCGCGCACCCGAGAATTCGCCAGCCAAGGCTTTGCGCGGCGCGTCAAAATAATGATCCTATGTATTACCAATGTGTTTAGTGCCATTCCACCTGAGCGTTCCGACGTGCCGGCTCGCGACGAATTGTCAAACGCCACCATAAACATTCAGAGCTTTGTTTTTAACCTCTTTGGCGCGATCGACAATCTTGCGTGGATATGGATGATGGAACATGGCCAAAAGCGTGATGATGGCACGCCGATCCGTGACACGCACGTAGGCCTCGGTCCTGGCAATAGCAGCGTGCGAGGAACACTTTCACAAGAATTTCAAGCTTATCTATCCGACCTCGACGACTGGTTCCGACACATAGCAACGTTGCGCCACGCACTTGCTCATCGCGTACCCCTCTATATCCCTCCATATGTGATCGAAGCCAAAGACGAAGCCACCTATCGAGACTTCGAAGTGAAGATGAGCCAAGCAGCGAGCAAAGAAGATTTTGCGGAGTACGACAGACTCTCCTCTGAGCAACTGAAGCTGGGACGATTTCGACCGTGGATACAGCACTCATTTGAAGAAAAAGCCAAACCGATAGTATTCCATGCACAAATGCTATCTGATTTTAACGTTGTGGACGGAATCGCTCACAAGATGCTCCTTGAACTAGCTAAGCCGAAGGAATGAACAGCCCTTCCTCTGGATGTGCCGTGTCGCTGCCTGACAAGGAGCCGAAGTCCAAGAATCCTGCTATACTCGCCAAGGTAGCATCACCGATTCCCCAGCGAGTCACCCCCCATGCGCAACATCATCATCTGCTGTGACGGCACCGGCAACGAGATTTCCGAGAACATCTCCAATGTGCTGAAGCTCTATCGCTGCCTGCGCAAGACGGAGAAGACGTCCCCGCGGCAGCTGGTGTTTTACGATCCGGGGGTCGGCACGCTGGAGCGGCCGGACCCGTGGCACAAATTGAAGCAGGATTTCAACGCCATCCTGGGGCTCGCCACCGGCTATGGGCTCGATGACAACGTGCTCGCGGCCTATGCCTTCCTGGTCCACACCTGGCAGGCCGGCGACCAGATCTATCTGTTCGGCTTTTCCCGCGGCGCCTATACCGTGCGGGTGCTGGCGGGGCTGATCCACAAGATCGGGCTGATCACGCCGGAGCAGGTCAATCTCGCCGGCTCAGGGCTGATCGCCTACAAGCAGTTCTCCTCCGACGAAGCGCCGAAGCTGCGGGCGCAGTTCAAGTCGGCCATCGATGCCGTCGCCGCGGAAGACACGCTGCCGCAGACGGCGTTCGACAACGCGGCGCAGTTCGCGCGCATCACCTCGTCGCGCTGGCCCACCATCCGCTTCGTCGGCGTCTGGGATACGGTCGCCAGCGTGATCGTGCCGCGGGCCGATCGCTTCTATTGGCCGAGCCTGGAGGAGCTGGCGTTCACCATTGCGAACCCGAGCGTGCAGACGTTCCGGCAGGCGATCTCGATCGACGAGCGGCGCTGCATGTTCCGCCTGAAGAAGTGGGACGACCCGCAGACCTACAAGCACAACCGCTTCAACGACGCGCATGCCGAGCCGCAGGATATCTTGCAGGTGTGGTTCTCAGGCGTCCATGCCGATATCGGCGGCGGCTATCCGGAAAAGCAAAGCGGGCTTTCCAAATATCCGCTGCTCTGGATGATCGACGAGGCGACAAAGTTCGGACTCGGGGTTAACCAGGCCACCGTCAATCAGCTCGCCTGGGGCATTCAGCGCAAGGGCAGCCCGTTCTCTTATGTCGCGCCTGATGTGCGCGGCGAGCTGCACGACTCGCTGCGCGGCGCGTGGTGGATCCTCGAATACATTCCGAAGAGCGCGAGCTACAAGGAATGGCCGGCGCGCAAAGCCCATTTCGGCTATTACATCCCCGACGCCGAACCGCGCTTCATTCCCGACGGCGCCATGATTCACGAATCCGCCGTCCTGCGCATGGACGCGATGCCGAGCTATCGGCCGGTGAATTTGCCAAAACAGTTCGAGAAGTTTCCGATGCCGGTGCCGCCGGCGCATGCGTCGGCGGAGGCGGAGGAAGATTCGTGAGGCGTCCGTCGTCATCACCCGCGCAGGCGGTGATCCAGTATTCCAGAGACAGCGATGATTCAGCCGAGAAGCCGCAACGTACTGGATACCCCTTGGGCTCACGACACAAGTGCAACACCTGCTAGGGTGTTGTGGCGATGGGACAATGTTATGGCCAGCTCAGCCTTGAAGAGCGCGTTGAGATTTACCGCCTGCATGCAGGCGGTAAATCTCAAAACGAAATTGCGTCTGCGCTCGACCGGGCGCCATCGACGATCAGCCGGGAGCTGCGGCGCAATTCCCGGCCTACCAAGGTCTGGGCCGGGGGCTACGAGCCTGTCCGGGCTCAGCAATTGGCCGAGCGTCGGCGACGGTGGGATGGCCGCTTCAAGCTGGCGCGCCAGCCGGACCTGCGAAACCGCGTGGGCAAACGCCTTGCGATGGGACATTCCCCAGAGCAGATCGCTGGCCGGCTGGCGCTGGAACATGGTCGCGTCATCATCAGCCATGAGTCAATCTATCGTTTCATCTATCATCGTGCCGCTCAGAAGGATTGCTGGCACCGCCTGCTGCCGCGCCGCAAACGAAGACGAGGGCACCGTCCAGGACGCAGCCCCGCCAGCCTCATCAAACAACGGCGCTCGATCACCGAACGCCCCGCCGAGGTCGAAGGCCGCGGGACACCGGGCCATTGGGAAGCCGACTTCATGCTGTTCGCCCGATGTGGCCAAGGGTTGCTTGTTCTCCACGAACGGCAAACCCGCTTCAACATGGTTCACCGACCACTCGATCGAAAAGCTGTCCGCACCGCTCGGACCATCGGCCGTCAACTCGGCAAACTTCCCCAAGCAATGCGCAAAACCGTCAGCTTCGACAACGGGAACGAATTCGCCGAGCATCACAGGCTTCACCAAACCCTCGGCGTCCAGACCTTCTTCTGCGATCCCCATAGTCCCTGGCAAAAAGGCGGCGTGGAAAACTCCATCGGGCGCTTACGACGCCTGCTGCCCCGCAAAACTGACCTCAAACTCATCACGGCAGCCGACCTCAAGCGGCACGTTCAGCGCCTCAACGATACCCCACGCAAATGCCTGGACTTCAAGACGCCCGCCGAGGCATTCTCCGCACTCAAATCAATCGTTGCACTTCAAACGTGACTCCATCCCCCGCCTGCGCGGGGCATGACGATCGCGTGCCTTCATCGCAGTTTCGTAGGATGGGTCGCCGCGCCACTCGGCCATTGGCCGACCACCCCCGCAATCTTGCGGCCCCGATACCGCCGCCCCCAACCCAAATGGTTTACGGAACGTTCAACTCTGCCCCCTATTCTCAGGGACCTGCTGCCAGAACCGGCTTGAAACGCTCAGGACGAGCGATGTTGGAACGATCGATCACTGAGGAGGTCGAGGCGGCCATCAAGGCCGGCTCGACGGAAAAACATCTGGATACGCTGAGGCAGGTCACCGACCTGTTTCTAGTGTCCGCCGACGGCTATTCCGCCGAACAGATCGAGCTGTTCGGCGACGTGCTTGAACGCCTGATCCGCACCGTCGAGCTGCGCGCGCTGGCCGATGTCGCCGCGCGCATTGCGCTCGCCGAAATGAGCACGCAGCTCGCCTCCATCAAGCAGGCGCCGCCGGCCGTGGTCCGCCGCCTGGCGCACAATGACGAGATTTCGATTGCGCGGCCCGTGCTGACCGAATCGGCGCGGCTGACCGCCGACGATCTGGTCGAGCTCGCCCAGACCAAGGGCGAGCAGCATCTGCTGGCGATCTCCGGGCGCTGGTGGCTGACCGAGATCGTCACCGACGCGCTGTTGAAGCGGCATTACCCTTCCGTCAGCCGGCGGCTCGTCACCAATCCCGGCGCGCGGATGTCGGCGAGTGGTTATGCGATCGTGCTGAAGCAGGCGGAGAACGATCCTGATCTGGCGGTCGAGACCGGCATTCGCGTCGACCTGCCGCCCGAGCAGCGCCTGCAATTGTTGCGCGGCGCCACCGAGGTCGTGCGCACGCGGCTGTTGTCGCGCGCGCCGCCGCATCTGTTCGAGGAAATCAGGAACGCGATCGCCGTCGCCGCCGCCGGCGCCAACCGCGAAATGTCGCGGACGCGCGATTTCACCGCGGCCCGCCGCTTCGTCGCAGCGCTTGCCAAGCACGGCAAGCTCAGCGAACCGGCGCTATTGGCGTTTGCGAAAGAACGGAAATACGCCGAGACGGTCGCAGCCCTTGCCGAGTTGTCAGGCTCGACCATCGACGTGATCCGCCCTGTGATGCAGAGCCTGCGCGACGACGGCGTGCTGATCCCCTGCCGCGTCGCCGGATTGAATTGGGAAACGGTCTCAGCCGTGCTCGACAGCCGCTTCGCCTCGGGAAGCATGGGCCGCCATGAACTCGCCAAGGCCAAAGAGCAATACGGCAAGCTGACGGTCGAAAGCGCCCGCCGACTGCTGAAATTCTGGCAAGTCCGCGCCGCCGACGCGCCACCGAAGCCGCATTGAGCGAGTGGGCCTACCGTGACTGCCTCCGCCGTCATTGCGAGGAGAGCAGCGACGAAGCAATCCATAGCGCGGCAAGCGGAGACGTGGATTGCTTCGCTGCGCTCGCAATGACGCTGAAGGAGCGGAGCGCTGCCTTCCCTTCTCCCCTTGTGGGAGAAGGTGGATCGCTGGCGCGAAGCGACAGCGAGACGGATGAGGGGTCTGTCTCCGCGGAGAGAACCCCTCATCCGGCGCTTCGGCGCCACCTTCTCCCACAAGGGGAGAAGGAAGAAGCTACCGCGTCCCGAACGTGGTCGCGCCGAACAGCGCCTTCTGCGTCGAGGGCTGCGAGCGCCAGTATTGCGGCGGGGCGAAAACCTCGCCGCCGAGTTCGGCCGCCGCATGCCAGCCCCAGCGCGGGTCGTAGAGCATGGCGCGGGCGAGCGCGACCATGTCGGCCTTGCCGGAGGCCACGATCTCCTCGGCCTGCCTGGCTTCCGTGATCAGGCCGACGGCGATGGTGGGAAGGCCGGTCGCCTCGCGGATGCCTTTCGCGAACGGCACTTGATAACCGGGGCCGAGCGGAATTTTTTGCAGCGGCGACACGCCGCCCGAGGACGCGTCGATCCAGTCGACGCCGCGCGCCTTGAGCTCGTGAGCGAATTGAATCGTCTGCGCCAGATCCCAGCCACCCTCGACCCAGTCGGTGCAGGACACGCGCAGTCCCACCGGCTTGGGTTGCGGAAACGCCTCGCGCACCGCGTCGAACACTTCGAGCGGAAAGCGCATGCGATTTGGCAAAGACCCGCCATATTGATCGGTGCGCTGGTTTGATATCGGCGACAGGAATTGATGCAGGAGATAGCCGTGCGCGGAGTGCAGCTCGATGGCATCGATGCCGAGCCGCTCGGCGCGCTTGGCCGCCGCCACGAACGCCTCGCGCACGCGCTTAAGTCCCGCGGCGTCGAACGCCACAGGCGGCGTCTCGCTCGCCTTGTGCGGGATCGCCGAGGGCCCCTCCGCCCGCCAGCCGCCTTCAGCCACCGGGATCAGTTGCCCGCCGTCCCATGGCGTGTGGCTCGAGGCCTTGCGGCCGGCATGCGCGAGCTGGATCATCACCTTGGCCTTCGAGCGCTTGCGCACCGAGGCGAGAATGGGCTTCAGCGCGGCTTCGGTGGCGTCGTTGTAGAGGCCGAGGCAGCCCGGCGTGATGCGGCCCGTTGCCTCCACCGCCGTGGCCTCGATGCAGAAGATCGCGGCGCCCGACAGCGCCAGCGAATTGATGTGCGTGAAGTGCCAGTCATTGGCCTCGCCATCGACAGACGAATATTGGCACATCGGCGCCACCATGATGCGGTTGGCAAGGTTAAGGCCGCGCAGCTTGATCGGGGTAAACAAAGCGCTCATGGCGGGATATCCGGACCGGAGGGAAAGCGACCCGCAATGTCTAGCGAGCCGCTCCCCGCGCCTCAAGCCGCTCCGGCTGCAACCCTGCCGGGCGATTCATCGCTGGCCGCGCCACCGGCAACGTCACTCCACCAGCGTGAACTGCAGCAGCAGATTGCGCTGGATCAGCGAGAAATTGTCGTCGGAGACCAGCGTAAGCACGGTGTCGCCCTCCGGCGTGACGTGGGCGTCGATGCCTTCCATGTTGTCGATCTCGTGGCCGAGATCGGCCTCGAAGATCGAAGGCCCGTCGATGACAGCGCCGGGGACGATGGCGGCCAGCGCAACGCGGCGGATGCGGATGCCGACCCCGCCGAGCCAGGAGAATTTGCGCTCCAAGAGCAACAGGCTGCCGGACGGCAGCAGCACCGCATCGCTGATATCGAAATTGTCGGTGCGGCGAATGCTGAACAGCCCCAGTGTCTTGCCGATCAGGAAGGCTGTGATGTTGCCCTTCGCGTCGAGCCCGCGTTCGGAGATCGCGATCAGCGTTCCCGCCAGCGGCAAGCCCTTCGGCACCACGACAAGCGCCTCGATTCCCTTGTTGTAGGGCAGCTTGCGCACGCCCAGCGGCAACTGAATCAATTCGCCATGCGCGCGCGTAAATCCCTTGGCGAAGTCGAAGCGCAGTATCTGATTGACGCGTTCGAGACCGACATAGACCAGCGAGCCGTCGAGTGCGAGCGCTTCGCTATCGAACCAGCCGCGCGAGGTGATCGGCTTGCCGTCGGGACCGAGCATCGGCGAGGCCTCGACGTCGTCGAGCCCGGTCATCTCGCGGCCCTTGTAGACGATGCGGCCGGTGAACCAGCCCCCCTTGTCGCTGATCGCGATGAAGCGCTCGCCCTTTGCATCAAGGCGAAGACCCGACAATCCGCCGAAGCCGCGAAACCGCGAGGTCAGGATCAGCCCGCTGCGATATTCGAGTTCGCCAAAGCGCACACGAGTCCTGTCGCGGGTATCGAACGAGGGCAACGGCCTGGCATTGACCTCGATCGAGACCGGCGTCGTGACCGAGAATTCGTCGGGAACGGCCGGCTTCGGCGGCCGCTGGACCGCCGTTTGCGCCAGCGTCGCTCCGGGCGCGGCCGCCACCGAAAGCGCCGCCGCAGCATATTTCAAGAGGCGGCGGCGGCCTATGGGCGGGCGCATGCTCTCACGAATGCAACCGGCGCGGCCGGTGGTGGCTCGTGACGGGCGCGGCGCCGTGGGTCTCGCTGAACAATTCGGCGAGTTTTTCGGTGATGGCGCCGCCGAGTTCCTCGGCGTCGACGATGGTGACCGCACGGCGGTAGTAGCGCGTGACGTCGTGACCGATGCCGATCGCGATCAGTTCAACCGGCGAGCGGGTCTCGATTTCCTCGATGATGTGGCGCAGATGCCGCTCAAGGTAATTGCCGGGATTGACCGACAACGTGGAATCGTCGACCGGCGCGCCGTCCGAAATCATCATCAGGATCTTGCGCTGTTCGGCCCGGCCGAGCAGCCGCTTGTGCGCCCAGTCCAGCGCCTCGCCGTCGATGTTCTCCTTCAGGAGCCCCTCGCGCATCATCAGTCCGAGATTCTTGCGCGAGCGCCGCCAGGGCGCATCGGCGGACTTGTAGATGATGTGCCGGAGATCATTCAGCCGGCCCGGATTAGCCGGCTTGCCGGCGGCAAGCCACGCCTCGCGCGACTGCCCGCCCTTCCAGGCGCGCGTGGTGAAGCCCAGAATCTCGACCTTGACGCCGCAGCGCTCCAGCGTGCGTGCGAGAATGTCGGCACAGGTCGCCGCCACCGTAATGGGCCGGCCGCGCATCGAACCGGAATTATCCAGAAGCAGCGTCACCACGGTGTCGCGGAAGGTCGCTTCCTTCTCATGCATGAAGGACAGCGGATGGTAGGGATCGGTAACGACGCGCGACAGCCGCGCCGGATCGAGAATGCCTTCCTCGAGGTCGAACTCCCAGGCACGGTTCTGCTGCGCCATCAGGCGGCGCTGCAGCCGGTTGGCGAGCCGCGCGACGATGCCCTGCAGATGCGCGAGCTGCTTGTCGAGATAGGAGCGCAGCCGTTCCAGCTCGTCATGGTCGCAGAGATCTTCGGCCGCGATCACCTCGTCGAATTTTGGCGCAAACGCATGGTATTCCGGCCCGCGCGGCTCGTTGGCCCCGCGCGTATTCGGCCGCGTCGCCTCGCCCGGCGTCTCGTCGTCGCCGAGTTCGCCGTCATCGAAGGTATCTGATGTAGAGGCCTGCGCGCTCTCCATCGCGCTCTCCGACATTTCGTCGGTGGACGCCTGCGCCTGGTCGGCGCTCATTTCCTGCGCGGCGTCGGAATCGGGCGAGCCCTCGGCGCCGGACTGGTCGTTCTCACCGTCCTGATTCTCGTCGTTCTCGTCGTCGTCGGCGTCCGCATCACGCTCGTCGCCGAGGTCGAGCGCCGACAGCAAATCGTGCACGAGGTCGCCGAACTTCGCCTGGTCCTCGGTGACGCGACTGAGCTTGTCGAGCCGGGTGCCGATCTTGTCTTCCAGCACCGGGCGCCAGAGATCGACCATCTTCTTAGCCGCCGCAGGTGGCGCGAGCCCCGTCAGCCGTTCGCGCACCAGCATCGCCAGCGCGTCCGACAGCGGCGCATCGGCGCGGTCGGTGATCTCGTCGTATTTGCCGCGGTGGAAATGATCGTCGAGCATCGCGGTGAGGTTTTTCGCCACGCCCGCCATCCGGCGCGAGCCGATCGCTTCGACGCGGGCCTGCTCGACGGCTTCGAACACGCCGCGCGCCTGCGGATTTCCCGGCATCAGCTTGCGGTGCACCTTGGGATCGTGACAGGCGAGCTTGAGCGCGATCGAGTCGGAGTGGCCGCGCACGATCGCCGCATCGCGCTTGGTCATCTTGCGGGCGGGCTCCGGCAACCGCGCCTTGCCCGGCGCGAGACCCGGACGCTCGGCCGCGAACGTCACTTCCAGCTCCGGCGCCCTTGCGATCGCACGCAGGCATGACGTCACCGCGCGCTTGAACGGCTCGGTCGGCGCTTCCTTGGATCCGGTACGGAATTTTTGATTGGACGTCGTCATGACCACCTTCACCGCCGTCGTCCCTGCGAACGCAGGGACCCATAATCACCAGCGGTCGTTATTTCCCGATCTCTAACACCATCACTTTACCGAAGGGCCGCGGCGTATGGGTCCCTGCGCCCCGTGCGCAATTGCGCACTAGGCAGGGACGACGATTAGCTAAGCGCCACGTTCACCGAACTCTCGGGCAGTTCCTGGTTGAAGCAGCGCTGATAGAACTCGGCCACCAGCGGCCGTTCCAGTTCGTCGCACTTGTTGAGGAAGGTGACGCGGAACGCAAAGCCGATATCGCCGAAGATGTCGGCGTTCTCGGCCCAGGTGATCACGGTGCGCGGGCTCATCACCGTCGACAAATCGCCATTGGCGAACGCGTTACGGGTGAGATCGGCAAGCCGCACCATCTTGTTGACGATGTCGCGGCCTTCCTGCGTGCGATAGTGATGCGCCTTGGCCAGCACGATCTCGACTTCCTCGTCATGCGCCAGATAGTTCAGCGTGGTGACGATCGACCAGCGGTCCATCTGGCCCTGGTTGATCTGCTGGGTGCCATGATAGAGGCCCGAAGTGTCGCCGAGACCGACCGTGTTGGCGGTCGAGAACAGGCGGAACGACGGGTGCGGCTTGATCACCTTGTTCTGGTCGAGCAGCGTCAGGCGGCCGGAGACTTCCAGCACGCGCTGGATCACGAACATCACGTCCGGGCGGCCGGCGTCATACTCGTCGAACACCAGCGCGATGTTGTGCTGCAGCGCCCAGGGCAGGATGCCGTCGCGGAATTCGGTGACCTGCTTGCCTTCCCTGACCACGATCGAGTCCTTGCCGACCAGATCGATACGGCTGATGTGGCTGTCGAGGTTGACGCGCACGCAGGGCCAGTTCAGCCGCGCCGCAACCTGCTCGATGTGGGTCGATTTGCCGGTGCCGTGATAGCCGGTGACCATGACGCGGCGGTTCTTGGCGAAACCGGCGAGGATCGCGAGCGTGGTGGCGCGGTCGAAGCGGTAATCCGAATCGACTTCCGGCACATGCGGGTCGACTTCGGAATAGGCCGGCACTTCGAGATCGCTGTCGATACCGAAAACCTGCCGGACCGACACCTTCATATCGGGCAGTCCAACGGGCTCCGAAACTTTGCTCATGGCGGCGGTCGTCATCAATCCTCCGAGGTCCCGGGCGTTCCCGAAACCAGATCTGTTGAATGGCTGCGGATGGGGGCTACGACGAACCTAGCAGAGAGCAAGGGCCGGCAGAAGCCCGCGGCACAATCAAAGTTCCGTTGCCTTATCATTGAGATAGGTCGTGTATCTGGTTTTTGGAGGGCTGCCCTGCGAATCACGCCGCACTTTTGCCGCCTTGGGCACCCCGCAGGGCTCAAAATCGAAGGATCTGCCGGCACTTTCAGCCCCTGCCCAGGCTTGATAGCTCTGGTTCAGGCCCTCCTGCCCGGACAGCAAGATTGTGACTTCATTCCTCGATCCCGTAATTGCATTCGTTTCGGCCCATCCGTGGCTGGCCTATCTGACGCTATTTCTCGCGGCCCTGCTGGAGGCGATCCCGGTCGTGGGAGCGCTTGTGCCGGGCTCGACCATCATCCTTGCCCTGAGCGCGCTGGTGCCCGGTGGCGAACTGAAGCTGTGGGGCGTGCTGGCGGCAGCGATCGCCGGCGCCATGCTCGGCGACGGCTCGGCGTTCTGGGCCGGCCATCGCTCGCAACGCGAAATTCTGGGCGCCTGGCCGATGTCGAGATATCCGGGCGTCATGGCGCAGAGCGAGGCGTTCTTCCACCGCTGGGGAACGCTGGCCGTATTTTTCGCGCGCTTTGTGCCGCCGATCCGCGCTTTCGTACCAGTCACAGCGGGCGCGCTCGGGATGCCGCCGATGCTTTTCTTCGGCGTCAATATTCCGGCGGTGCTCGCCTGGGCACTGGCGCATGTGCTTCCAGGCGTACTCGCGGTCTCGGCATTGCATGAATATGGCGGCCTGCCGCATCACCAGCACATCGGCAAACATCTATGGATACTGGCCGTGTTCGCGACGGCGATCATAGCGCTCGGCGTCTGGACGCTGCGCCGCCGTCAGGCCCGGGCCGGGCTCCGCCCCGGTGCAGGACCGACATAACGCGCGCGGGGCCGGATCAACCGGCCATGCCGCAACTGCTCGGAGGCATGCGCGATCCACCCCACCGTGCGCGCCATGGAAAACAGCACCAACTCGTGGCCGGGCGGCAGGCCGAGCGTGTGCACCAGCACCGCAAGCGCATAGTCGATGTTGACGAACTCGCCGGTCGCCTCCGCGATGCGCTCGGGAATTTCGTGGGTGAGTTTGCGATCCGCGCCGGAGCGCGCCAGCGCTTCCAATAGCGCCCGCGCGCGAGGATCGCCGTGCTTGTAAACTCCATGGCCAAAGCCCGCGAAGCGTTCGCCGAGCGCGACGCGCTCGCGGATGACGGGGGCGACCTCACCATTGGCGAGCGTCTTCAAAAGCTGCGCCGCGAGTACGCCCGCGCCGCCGTGCTTGGGGCCCTTGAGCGCGACGAGCCCGGCGATGATGGCGTCGTAGAGATTTAGCCCGGTCGAGGCCGCGCAGCGCACCGTGAAGGTCGAGGCATTCAATTCATGATCGGCCAGCAGCACCAGTGCGCGGCGGATCAAGTCAGCGGCGTGCTTGTGCTCCGGCGCCCAGACGCGCGCGATCTGCAGATGAAGCGGACTTGCCGATGATTTCGCGTTCAGCATGGTCGCGACCACCAGCCGCATGATGCGGCCGCCGAGCATCGCGCGCCCTTCGGGCGCCCGCGTATACGCCCGCGGATCGGCGCTGGCCGCCAGCGCCAGCACGGCGATGGAGCGATCGATCGCATTGGCCCCGCGCGCAGCCTCGGCCACGGCGCGCATTTCGTCCGACACGACGGGACAATTGTCCTGCTCGAACGGATCGACGCCGGTGACATCCCACAACAAGGTCGCGGCATGTTCGAGCGTGTCGCGCTCGGCGAGGTCGACGCAATTGACGCCGCGGTAGATCGGCCCGTCCTCGGTAATGGTCGCGACCGCCGAATCCATCACAGGCAGATCGGCGTCGAAGCTGCGCAGCCCCCGCGGCTCCGGCGACGGCGTTCGCCGCTCCTTCAGCGTCCGGACGTCCTCGGCGCGGTAGCGGTGGCTGCGGGAATCCTGCGACGGCTCCGAGCGGATCAGGCCGCGGCTGACATAAGCGTAGAGCGTCGCCTGCGAGATCGCGAGTTCGGCGGAGGCCTCGCGGGCCGAGAGGTAAAGGCCGGCGGATTTTTTCATATTGATTTACATAATCAAGATTGATCAAGCTGTCGAGAGGCCCGACCTTTGAAAGCAACAAAAGGAGAACTTCCATGAACATGCAGCTTTCAAAGACCCCGATCGGCCTAGACGGCATTCCCGCCGCCGAAACCGTGCTCAGCCATGTCGATGGCGAGCGCGGCGAACTGATCATTGCCGGCGAGCGGGTCGGCGACCTCGCCCGCAAGACCGGGTTTGAGGGCGTGACCGCCCGGCTCTGGAGCGGCGGAACCGGCCAGCCGGTCGGCGAAGCCGCTGTGCGGGCCGCCCTCGGCGCGGGCCGCGAACGCGCCTTCGCCCGGTTGCCGGATCTCCTTGGCGTCACGCGCGGCCTATCGATTGTCGACGGATTCCGCGCGGCGATCGCGGGGCTACGCGCGGAAGCCGGCCTCGCGCACGAGGCCACCATCGTCGGCGCGTTTCCGGTGATTGCCGGCGCCCTGGTTCAGCGCGTGAAGGGCAACGACCCCGTCGCACCCGATCCAACCGCGAGCCATGCCGCCGATACGCTGTCGATGATGCTCGGCCGCAAGCCTGACGCGCGCGAAGCGGCGGCGCTTGACGCCTATTTCGTCACGGTGTGCGACCACGGCATGAACGCGTCGACCTTCACGACCCGCGTCGTGGCCTCAACCCAGGCGGATTTGTTCGCAGCCGTCACCGCCGGCTATTGCGCGCTGACCGGACCGCTGCATGGCGGCGCGCCTGAACCGGTGCTGGAAATGCTCGATGCGATCGGCTCAACCGAACGCATCCAGCCGTGGGTCGACAGTGCGCTGGCCCGCGGCGAGCGGCTGATGGGATTCGGTCACCGCGTCTATCGCGTCCGCGATCCGCGCGCCGATGTGCTGAAAGGCGCGATCGAGCGGCTCGCCGGTGACGGCGCCGATCTGCCGTTCGCCGGCGAGGTCGAGGCCTATATCCGCAGCGCGTTGCGAAAAAAGAATCCGGACCGCCCGCTGGACACCAATGTCGAGTTCTTCACCGCGATCCTGCTCGACGCGCTGAAAATCCCGCGGCAGGCGTTTACGCCGATCTTCGCGGTCGCGCGCGCCGCCGGCTGGACCGCGCATGCCCGCGAGCAGCAGCGCGGCGGGCGGCTGATCCGGCCGAGTTCGGCGTATATCGGCGCGATGCCAGGGTGAGCGTCACAATCACCGCTGTCGTCCCTGCGAACGCAGGGACCCATAACCACAGGCGTTCGTTATTGCGCGAAAGGCGTCGACCAGCCGTTACAAATCGAGAGGCCGCGGTGTATGGGTCCCTGCGTTCGCAGGGACGACGGCTGGATTGGCGCTAGCGGCTACGCGCCGCGCACCACGGTTTTCAGATAATTATACGCCTTGATGATCTCGATCAGGCGATCCTCGGTGGAGCGGTCGCCGCCATTGGCGTCGGGATGGTGCTGCTTGACCAGCGCCTTGTACTTCGCCTTGACATCCTCGAGGGTGGCTTCGGCGGTGAGGCCCATCACCTGCAGCGCCTTGCGCTCGGCGTTCATCACCTTTCGGGTCTCGGCCTTCGCCTCGGCACCCGGTCCGGGCCGCCAGCGGCCGCGGCCGTTGAGCTCGGAGAACATGCTGAAGGGATCTGAGGCGCCGTCAAAATCCTCGGCGGCCTGCTTGCCCTTCTTGCCGGCCGTGTTGGCGCCCATCTTCCAGGTCGGGCGATGGCCGGTAAGCGCATCCTTCTGGTAGCGCGCGACGGCGTCGGCATTCATGCCCTGGAAGAAATTGTAGTTCTGATTGTATTCGCGGACGTGGTTGAGGCAGAAGTGAAAGTACTCCCGCGAATTCTCCCGGCCCTTGGGCGCGCGGTGCGGCCCCTTGTTCTGGCAGCCCGCCCATTCGCACATGGCGGCCTCCTCGCGCGCCTGCGCCTGCTGCTTCGCGCTCAGCTGGTTGGGCTTGATGCGAATGGAATCGAAGAATTTTGATGAATCAATTGCCATGGCTGACTTTGACTACGCAATGCCCGCGGCTTCAAGTCTTGACATTGCGAATCCCTCTCTTCGATGGCGCCATTGACGGAAAGCTGATGCAGAATTATCTGCCGTTATCATGAGCACCAAAGACGCTATCATAAACAAGTTGCGTGAAGCTTTCTTGCCGGAAAGCCTCGACGTTGCCGACGAATCTCATCTGCATGAGGGCCATGCGGGCCACCGGCCGGGCGGCGAGACGCATTTCAGGGTATATATCGTATCTCCGGCCTTCGAAGGGAAGAGCCGGATCGAGCGCCATCGTATGGTAAATGCGACGCTGGATACGGAACTCAAGGGCTCCGTCCATGCGCTCGCCATCAAGGCGCAGGCGCCGGGAGAAACCGCCGGCCGGTAATTGAGGCTGTCCGCCAGCTTCCTGTGAAGATCGGCAGAGACGGTAGAACCGGTTTCGCAACTGTGAGACAATCACCGAAGCGGTGGATCAGGTTCCGTTCGGACGCGGGGTCGGGCTGACCCCGAGGCCATCGCGGGTCGATGGGGTCGTCCGATGCGATATTGGGCACGCTTCCGATGGGCCGCCGCCGTGGCACTGCTGGTTGCGGCCTCCTCGATCAGGGCGCACGCGCTGGATATGCCGAGCCCCTTTGTCCAGGAAGTGCTGATCAAGAGCATTCTGGTGACGCTCAACGACGCAGTAGCATCGGATAATTTCACGATACTCCACGCCAAGATTTCAAAGCCGTTCCGCGACCAGTTTCCGCCCGACAAGCTGCGGGCCGTCTTCAAGGACCTGGTCGAGAAGCACGCGGTGTTCGACGCGATCGTCGCAAGCCCGGTGATTGCCGAGGAGGAAGCCAAAATCGACGAGAAGGGCATGCTACGCCTCAAGGGCCGTTTCGACACCAGCCCCAAGAAGGTGAGATACCAACTCGGGTTCATCCCCTCCGACGGCCAGTGGAAGCTGAGCGGCATCACCATCGATATCGAATAGCGAACGTCAGAACGCCGTTCCCGCCCGCTTCGGCTTCGGATCCTCCGCCTCGGCTTCACGCGGCAACGGCGTGATCTTGAGCGCCGTGATGCGGTTGCGCTCGCGGCGCAGCACGCGGAAACGGAAACCGTAGAAAGTAAAACTCTGGCCGCGCTCGGGGATCGAGCGCGCCTCATGAATCACGAGGCCGGCGACGGTAGTTGCCTCCTCGTCCGGCAGATGCCAGTTCATGGCGCGGTTGAGATCGCGGATCGGCACCGAGCCGTCCACCACTACGGAGCCGTCGCTCTGGGCGCGGACGCCGGCCACCACGACGTCGTGCTCATCGGAAATGTCGCCGACGATTTCCTCCAGAATGTCTTCCAGCGTCACCATGCCTTCGACTTCGCCGTACTCGTCGACGACGAGCGCGAAATGGGTCTTGCGGCGGCGGAACGCCTTGAGCTGCTCGGACAGCGGCCGCATCTCCGGCACGAACCATGGCGGCAGCATGATCGCGGAAACGTTGATGCGCGACATATCGCCGTCGGAAGCGCGGATCGCGCGCAGCAGATCCTTGGCGTGCAGCACGCCGATGATGTTTTCCGGCTTGTCGCGCCACAGCGGGATGCGGGTGTATTCAGTCGCCAGCACCTCGCGCACCAGTTCGTCCGGCGGCAGGTCGGCATTGATCAACACCATCGCGGTGCGATGGACCATGACGTCTGAGACGGCAAGGTCGCCGAAGCGGAAGACGTTGTGAATGTACTCCGCCTCGCCGCTTTCGATCCCGCCGTGCACGGCCGATTCTTCCACCAGCCCTTCGATCTCGGAATCGGTGAGGATTTCATGCTGCGAGGACTCCTTCACGCCGAGCAGGCGCAAAATCCCGCGTGAGGCGGTGTTGAGCAGCCAGTTCAGCGGCCAGAAGATCAGATAAGACAGATGAAGCGGATACGCGATCCATTGCGAGACCGGCATCGGTTCCCGGATCGCGAGCGTCTTCGGCACCTGCTCGCCGATCACGATGTGCAGCGAGGAGAACACCAGGAACCCGGCGAGAAACGACACGAAGTGCAACGTGCGATCCGACATGCCGAGTGGCATGAGCAACGGTTCGAGCAGCGCCGAAACGGTGGGTTCGCCGACCCAGCCGAGGCCGAGCGAGGCCATGGTGATGCCGAGCTGGCAGCAGGCGAGATAGGCCTCGATGTTGCCCATCATGCTGTGCAGCAGGCGCGCGCCGAAACGGTCCTGCTCGACCATCGCCCTGATGCGAAACCCGCGGCTCTTGACCAGCGCGAACTCGGCGGCCACGTAGAACGCGTTGGCGGCGAGCAGCAGGATCGCGAGCAGCAGATTGAACGCGGTCGAACTCATATATGCCTCGTGACGGCACCGGCCCCGCGCGACGCTTGGCCCACACTGCGCCCCGGCAATCCCGTTCTCATCCCGACAACTTCTGTTGCAGGAAATCGCGCACCAGCGCCGGCTCGACTTCGTTTGCTACCACCGCACCGCCGATCGCCTGCAGCAGGATGAAGGTCAGCTTGCCGCGCTTGACCTTCTTGTCCTGCGCCATCAGCGCCATCAGGGCGTCGGCGTCCGCGAGCCCCTCCTGGGCGAAGCCCGCGATGTCCTGCAAATGGGTCGGCAGGCCGACGGAAGCAAGATGGCGCTCGACGCGGGCGGCATCGGCTTCGGAAATCATGCCGAGCCTGGCGGAAAATTCCGCAGCCAGCACCATGCCGACGGAAACGCCTTCGCCGTGAAACAGGCGATCGCAAAAGCCGGTCGCAGCCTCCAGCGCATGGCCGAACGTGTGGCCGAGATTGAGCAGCGCGCGCTCGCCGTTTTCGCGCTCGTCGCGGGAGACGATCGCGGCCTTGGCGCGGCAGGAGGTCGCAATCGCGTGCTCGCGCGCCGCGCCGCCGGAGAAGATGTCGGCGTGGTTGGCCTCTAACCAGGTGAAAAAGGCCTCATCGCCGAGCACGCCATATTTGGCGACCTCGGCGTAGCCGGCGCGGAACTGGCGCGGCGACAGCGTGTCGAGCACCGACGTATCGGCGATCACGAGCACTGGCTGATGGAACGCGCCGAGCAGGTTCTTGCCCTGCGGCGAGTTGATGCCGGTCTTGCCGCCGACGGAAGAATCCACCTGCGCCAGCAGCGAGGTCGGCACCTGCACGAAATCGACGCCGCGCCGCAGGATCGCCGCCGCAAAGCCGGCGAGATCGCCGACCACGCCGCCGCCGAGCGCGATCACCAGATCGTTGCGCTCGATCCTGGCCGCGATCAGGGCTTCGGAGACCTTTTCGAGACCGGCATAGGTCTTCGACACTTCGCCTTCCTCGACGATGACGCGCGAGGTCGCAATGCCGGCTTCGGTGAGCGAACGCTCGGTCTGCTCCAGCCAGTGCTTTGCCACGGTGCGGTCGGTGACGATGGCGGTGCGTACGCCGGGGCGCAACGCGGCGACGCGCGCGCCGAGCGAGGCCAGCACGCCGCGGCCGATCACGATGTCATAGGCACGGTCGCCGAGGGCGACGTCGACCGTGATATCGGCGGAATGTTTCAGTGGCGCAGTCATGGCGTAACGCTGGTCCCGTCAGTTGTCGGCTGGGCAGAAGAGGCGCCGGCGCACAGCCGGGCGCGCAGGGCATCGATACATTCGTCGACGATGCGGTCGTGCGGCACGTCGCGCGACAAGATCGTCAGGTCGGCGGTCCGATAGATCGGCTCGCGCCCTTCGAGCAGGCGGCTGACGGTCGCAGTCGGATCCTCGGTCTGCAGCAGCGGCCGGTCGGCGCGGCGCTTGACCCGCTTCATGATGATTTCGACATCCGCCTTGAGCCAGATCGAGATAGCCTTGTCGCGAATGCGGTTGCGGGTCTCCTCGCGCATGAAGGCGCCGCCGCCGGTGGCGATCACGGCCGGGCCGCCATCGAGCAGCCGCGCGATCACCCGCGCCTCGCCGTCGCGAAAATAAGGCTCCCCATGGGTCGCGAAGATTTCCGGAATGGTCACGCCGGCATGGGCCGTCTCGATCTCGACATCGGCATCGAGAAACGGCAGCCGCAGCCGGGCCGCCAGCCGCCGGCCGATGGTGGACTTGCCGGCGCCCATCATGCCGACCAGCACGACCGAACGCCTTCCCAGCGCCGACGTGATGTCGGCCTCCTGGGTCGGGCTCGGGTGTGCCGGTGCGGCGGTCTCGGACATCAAAAACTCGGTCGTTTTGCGGGATTTGCCCGCGGCTGCGACACCTATACTACCCCCATTGCTGCCGTTGCCAGAGACTCTTGCCACGGGGATGGGAACATGTTGGATGATTTCATTGGTTAATTCGCCGCCCTGAGCCCCCTATGCCCAGTTTGTTCCGCTTTCTGACGGTCGTCGGCATCATCGCCGGGGTGATCTATGGCGTGATTTTTTCGCTGGCGAACTTCGTCACGCCGAAGCCCCGGGAAATGACGGTCACCATCCCCGCGGACAAATTCCTCAAGAAATAGCCGCTATCGTCTGCTTTGAGTGAGAGACGAACTCGGGGGAGAGGCATCCCGTTGCGGGGAAGTCGGGGGCAATGCGTTCCAGCAAGACGACCAAAGACGAGACACTGATCAACCTGTTCCTCGACATGCTCGCGGCGGAACAGGGTGCGGGCAACAACACGCTCGACGCCTATCGCCGCGACCTTACGGATTTTTCCGAGTTTCTCGGCCGCAAGGGACAAAACTTCACCGGCGCCGGGACCGACGCGCTGCGGGACTACCTCGCCGACCTCGACACCCGCGGCTTCAAATCCTCCAGCGTGGCACGCCGGCTGTCGGCGATGCGGCATCTGTTCCGCTTTCTCCTGAACGAGCGCATCCGCAGCGACGATCCTGCGGCGATCCTGTCCGGCCCGAAGCGCGGCCGCGGCTTGCCGAAGGTGCTGTCGATCGCGGATGTCGACCGCATGCTGACGCGGGCCAAGGAATTGACGCTAGGCCAGAACGCTTCGCCGCAGCAGCGGCTGCGCGCGATGCGGCTCTATTGCCTGCTGGAAGTGCTTTATGCCACGGGCTTACGCGTCTCGGAGCTGGTGGCGCTGCCGCTGTCGGCCTCGCGGCGTGACGCCCGCATGATCGTGGTGCGCGGCAAGGGCAACAAGGAACGTCTGGTGCCGCTCAACGAAGCGTCGCGGCAGGCGATGGCCGATTATCTCGCCGCGATGGAAGCGCTCAGACCCGAGAAGAAGAAAAACGCCAGCCCCTCGAAATGGCTGTTTCCCTCCTTCGGCGAGAGCGGCCATCTGACGCGGCAGCATTTTGCCCGCGACCTGAAGGAACTGGCGGCGGCATCGGGCCTCGCACCGCGGCTGGTCTCGCCGCACGTGCTGCGCCACGCCTTCGCCAGCCACCTGCTGCACAACGGCGCGGACCTGCGCATCGTGCAGACGCTGCTCGGCCATACCGACATCTCGACCACGCAGATCTATACCCATGTGGTCGAGGAACGGCTGAAAAGCCTGGTGCGCGACCTGCATCCGCTGGCGGAGAAGTAAACTTCGTCGCAACACCCGCCTTGACTTCCGCGGCGTCTCCCCCGAAACAGCCGTCTCCCGCCCGCGGCCTTGTTTGGCGCGCTTTCGGCAAACCGGGTCGCCCGGACCGAGACGCGCGCTAAATCATTGAAGATGTGCGCTTTCCTTAAGCGAATCGAAACCGCTTCGCCTCAAAGCACGTTGTTACCTATATTGTCTCGATGCCGGATCAGATGCGCAGTTATCTCGACTTTGAAAAACCCGTCGCCGAACTCGAGGCCAAGGTCGACGAATTGCGTGCGCTGGCGGCGTCCGGCAGCGACATCGGCGACGAGATCGCGCGCATCGAGGACAAATCGCAGCAGGCGCTGGCCGACCTCTATGCCAATTTGACGCCGTGGCAGAAGACGCTGGTGGCGCGCCATCCGCAGCGCCCGCACTTCACCGATTTCGTCAATGCGCTGATCACGGAATTCACGCCGATGGCCGGCGACCGCAAATTCGCCGAGGACGAGGCGCTGATGGGCGGTTTCGGCCGCTTCCGCGGCGAGGCGATCTGCGTGGTCGGCCAGGAAAAGGGCGCCACCACCGACAGCCGCATCAAGCATAATTTCGGCATGGCGCGCCCCGAAGGCTATCGCAAGGCCGTGCGGCTGATGGAGATGGCCGACCGGTTCAGCATTCCGGTGCTGTCGCTCGTCGATTCCGCCGGCGCCTATCCCGGCATCGGCGCCGAGGAGCGCGGCGTGGCGGAAGCGATCGCCCGCTCGACCGACACGTGCCTCTCGCTCGGCGTCCCCAATGTCGCGATCATCACCGGCGAGGGCATGTCGGGCGGCGCCATCGCCATCACCACCGCGAACAAGGTGCTGATGTTCGAGCACGCGATCTACAGCGTGATCTCGCCGGAGGCGGCCTCCTCGATCCTGTGGCGCGACGGCACCAAGGCCCAGGAAGTCGCCAACGGCATGAAGATCACGGCCCAGGACATGCTGCGATTCGGCGTGATCGACCAGATCCTGAGGGAGCCCTCCGGTGGCGCTCACCGCGACTCCGCCGCAATGATCTCGGCTACCGGCGATGCGATCGCGGAGGCCTTCAACGATCTCCGCAATCTGGACGCGGACGGCATCCGCCGGCAGCGTCGGCAGAAATTTCTCGATATCGGCCGCAAGCTTGGCTGATTGGCCCTTGGCCTCCCTCCGGAGAGGGTTCGGCCGCCCGGCATCCCAACCGTTAACGCCGCCTTAAAGGTGCTTTATTTCGCTGAATCACTTGATTCGGCCCTAATTAGGCCCCGACCCCAGTCTTTAAATTCTGTTGACCATGCCTGCCGTGGAAGCGGCTGGCGCATCGCGTTCGGGTTGCGGCGCGGAGGGTCAAAGGGTACTATTTTATGCAATGGCTTCAGGGCATGTTCGCTGTGATTTGGGGTGCGAAAATGCCCGGTGGGTGTGGAGCTTAGCCTTTGATTAACCGCTCGCTGGTTCGCGCGCTCGTCACGTCGGCTGTCCTCGCGGGCGCAGGCGCGCTGTTGGCCGGTTGCAACGGCGAAGACATGTCGTTGGCCAATAACGCCAAGGCCAACCAGCCGGTCCCGCCAAAACTGATCGCCGACATGACGGCGAAAGACATGGACCTGCAGTCGCCGATCCTGGTCCGGCTGTTCAAGCAGGAAGCCGAACTGGAGATCTGGAAGCAGGACCGCTCCGGCCGCTTCGCGCTGCTCAAGACCTATCCGATCTGCCGCTGGTCGGGCGATCTCGGCCCCAAGGTGCGCGAAGGCGACCGCCAGGCGCCGGAAGGCTTCTATGCGATCTCGCCGGCGCAGATGAACCCGCAGTCGGCCTATTACCTCTCCTTCAACACCGGCTATCCCAACGCCTTCGACAAGGCGCTGGGGCGCACCGGCTCGCAGTTGATGGTGCATGGCGACTGCTCCTCGCGCGGCTGCTACGCGATGACCGACGAGCAGATCGCGGAAATCTACTCGCTGGGCCGCGAATCCTTCTTCGGCGGCCAGAAGTCGTTCCAGTTGCAGGCCTATCCGTTCAAGATGACGCCGGCCAACATGGCCAAGCATCGCAACAACCCGAACATGCCGTTCTGGAAAATGATCAAGGAAGGCAATGATCATTTCGAGGTGACGAAGCAGGAGCCGAAGGTCGAGTTCTGCGAAAAAAAATACGTGTTCGATGCCGTTAAGGCGCCGAATGCGACGCGTGACCCGGTATTCGATGCTTCCGCCAAGTGCCCGGCCTATGTGATTCCGGAAGAAGTCGCCGACGCGGTGCGCGAAAAGCAGGCCACCGACCTCGCCGAGACCGCGCGGCTGATCGCCAAGGGAACGCCGGTCGCCCGCACCAACACCGGTATCGACGGCGGCATGCACCGGGTGTTTGCCGCGCGCGTACCCGACGGCAGCACCGGCCTTTCGGAAGCCGGCGACGGCTCCCTGTCATTGATGGCTCGCGCCCCAGGCACGATTCCTTCCCACGTCAACCCGCCCAAGGCACCTACACCCTCGGAGAATCTGCTGGCGGGCGCGCCGGAACAGCCGAAGCTTGCCGCAGCCCCAGCGCCCACCCCTGCCGCGGCACCGACGCGCGTCGCCAATGCGGCGCCGACGGCCCAGAATGACGGGTTCTTCTCCAACCTCGCCCGCAAGGTCGGTATCGGCGGCGCGGCTGACGCTACCGCAAGCACGCCGCCTTCGAAGCCGAAGGTCGAGGCCAAGCAAACCGCGCCCCGTCCCGAGGCGGCAGCGCCGAAGACCACGGCGCCAAAGCATGACAGCAAACAGGCCGCCGCCCGGCCGCCGCTAAGATCGTCGGTGTCCGACACCCCGGCCTCCGCCAAGGACAATCAGGTCGCCGGTTCCGCACCGATCGTGCCGCCGAACTCGTTCGACAGCCGCTTCGGCGCGGTGAAGTAACGGCTTCACTTGCTGCCGCGGCCAAGCCGCCGCCATGCCCCGCGAACGCAAGCGGCAACTTTCCGAATTCCCCGACAGTCTTTATCGCACCGACGCCCGTAGCGCAGAGCACGGTCGAGTCATGAAGCCGCTTCGTCCTGCGGCACGAGGCCGACGCCGGTGACGGGCTTCGTTGCGAGCGTGACGATGGGGTCGGCCCGGCGGCTTGCGGCGATCGCGATGGCGCAGACCACATAGAAGCACGCGCCGAGCGCATAGGTCTTGGCGATACCGAACTGGATCGATAGGGCCATACCCAGTACCGACGCCAGCATCGACGTAACCCCGTTGGTGCTCCAGAAGAACGGCAACAGCGCTTCATGACGGCGCCAGATACTGAGGCCGAGCGGAAACATCATCCCCATGCAGAACGCCGGAGGTGCCAGCAGCAGGACTGAAACCAGAATGCGCATGTCGGTTGGTTGCGACCGCGTCCAAGTGGTAACCAGCGGCGTTAGCAGCCCGGCTGCCACGATCGTGATCAGGAGGACTGCAAACCTCCAGACAATGGCGCGTGGCCGAGGGGTATCCGCGCCGACTGTGGCACTGCCGATACCGCTGAAAAGAAGAATCGCAAAGAGCACCACGCTCAGCCCGTAGACGGGATGGCCGAGGAAGACCATCAGGCGCTGCATTTGCGATATCTCGATCAGCATGAAACCCAACCCGATCGCGCTGAAATAGGCCATCGGCGGCGTCAGCGTCGACAACGGCATGCGCCTCGCAAGGCCGAGGAAGGGCAGGACGATGTAGTATCCGCAGGCAAGGAGCGCGACGATGATCAGCAAGCCGGTCATGCTGACCGCAACATTGTTGTTCATTCCTCTCCATGGATACATGTTCGTCAGATCGCCGAGGCGCGAAGTGAAGAAGAAGAACGGTTTGTCATCCGTCGATGGAGCGATGTTCTCCGGCAAAGAATCGAAGAATGCCGCGTCCGCCTTGTCGGACAGCAACGTCGAGGTGACGGCATCAAAGGCGACATCCGGCCCCAGGAATATCTTGAATCCCTGCGCCTGGAGCCTTCCGCGTGCCTCCTGCCATTGCGCATCGGTGAACGCGTCGGGCCGCGTAATGACCGTTACGATGTTGCCCACGTTCAGCGCGACCACATGATGCCGGAGCTCGGCGGCCGACACGCCCTTGCGCTGCAAGGCGCTGGCTGCAATCGCGACCAGCCGATAGAATTCGCCGCGGTGCTTGTCCCCGTCGTACCAGCGCGAGACCGACAGCAGCCCGCCAGGCTTCAGTGCGCGGTAGAAATCATCCCACGCTTCGACGGTATAGAGACGGTTTTCCGTGAGCGTCAGACCACCTGCCGCCGTCGCCGCCCAGGTGTCGATCAGCGAAATCTGGACCAGGTCGTACCGCTCGGACGAGTGGTTGATATAGCTTCGCGCTTCGGCATTGACCAGGGAAACGCCGGGCTGGCGCTCGAGATGGCCGGCGAAATCGGCGAATTTTTCGGTGAGCACCTCAAAGATCGCCGGATTGATCTCAATGCCGCGTATCTGCTTGGCGCCGAAAACCAGACCGGAAAGGATGTCGCGGCCGCCGCCAACGCCCACGACGGCGACATCGGCGGCCGGCTGTACGAGGTAGGCGGCATTGATGACGTCATCTTTCAGGTAGCTGAGTTTGCCGATGTCGCCATCGTGCCTGGTGATGACCGTGCCTGCATCGGCATCGATATCGATGTAATGCTGGTCAACCCTGACCTCGGACGGGCGGACCAGTCCCCAGCCGAACGGGGCTTGCCTGGCCCACTCCCGCACCCGTACCCGCGAATAGGTGTTCCAGCGCTCGAACAGCGTGCCGGCCTGCTCCTCACCCTTGGCCCAGAACACCCCGAGGTGGCTCTTTCCGGTCAGGTCAAGGCCGGTATGCACGGTGGCCGCAACGGCCATCGTCAGCGCGACAGCGCCGCTTAGGCGAAGGCTACGGACCTCGTTGCTGTTCCGGATGACAATCCAACCCACGCCGGCAGAGAGGGCTGCGATCCATAACGTGGCACTCACGGGATCGATCACCAGCAGCAGGAAGATCACGCCGAGGCATCCAACTGCGGCCCCCATTAGATCGGCTGCATAGAGCCATCCGCCGCTATATGGCAAACGGGTCAGCAAGAGCGTTATGCAAACGCCGCCTTCCGTGAAAGGCCACACGAAGGCGATGATCGCCAGCGCAAGCACAATAGTCACGGCTTCACCGGACACCAGGAGCGGCAAGCACAACAGCCCGACCATTGCGCCAACGCTGCTAAGTGCGAACCACGACGCATGGCGGGCAAATTCGACGCCAACCCGTTCGGACGCATAACGTGCGGGCTTGCCGTAGACCTCCATCGCTCCGCGGGTGAGCCCGAGCATGGCGAGCGAAATAGCGGCGAACGCGAAATGATAATAGAGCATAACGCTGAAGAAGCGCGTTATCAGTATCTGGTAGGAAAGCGTCGCGGACGCCAGCACAAAGATCGCCAGATAATAGCGACCGTGAATCTTGGATATGGATTGCAAGACGCTACCCTCTTGTGGACCCCTGAAGGGGGTTATGGGTGCGTGCGCGCCTTGACCATTCGCGCAACGCGCGATCTCCAAATTGGACACAACTTCCTAATAACTCGTTGAAACACCCGCAGGGATTTTTTCCTTGCGTGGCTGCCTCCTCCATACCCCATCGCAGGTTGCAGGGCCAGCGCGACAAAGCCACCCTCGATGGGGTGGGTTCAGCCGTCAGACAAAAGGGAGAGAGCCGGCAGGCGCGGCGTAAAGCCGCCTGACCCATCGCGTCAGCGCAGCCTCAGCCGTACTTCCCGTGGCAGTGCTTGTACTTCTTGCCGCTGCCGCAGGGGCAATCCTCGTTGCGGCCGACCTTGCCCCAGCTTGCGGGGTTCTTGGGATCGCGATCGGCGGCAATGGCCTCGGGCACCAGCGAGACATTGGCAAAGGCCATCTCGTCTTCGCCGGTATTGGGATCGAACTTGTGCGCCTCCATCGCCGGCAGCGGCTGCTGCTCTTCCGGCGGCACGATCTCGACGCGCATCAATTGCGCCGTCACCGCCTCGCGCAGATGCGCGGTCATCGCCTCATACAGGCCGAAGGCTTCCGACTTGTATTCCTGCAACGGATCGCGCTGGCCGTAGCCGCGCAGGCCGATCACCTGACGCAGATGATCGAGCATGATCAGGTGCTCGCGCCAGAGGTGATCCAGCGTCTGCAAGAGGATGGTCTTCTCGACGTAGCGCATCACCTCGGGGCCCCACTGCGCCACCTTGGCCGCCATGTGCTCGTCGACGCGCTGTTCGATCCGCGTCAGCAATTCCTCGTCGGCAATGCCCTCTTCCTTGGCCCATTCCTCGACCGGCAGGTCGACGTCGAGCACGCGCTTCAGTTCTTCCTTGAGGCCCGCGACATCCCACTGCTCGGCATAGGCGTGTTCCGGCACATGCTTGACGACGATGTCGTCGATGAAGTCATGACGCATGTCCGCGACCATTTCGGCCACGCTGTCGCTCTTCATCAGCTCGACGCGCTGGTCGAAGATCACCTTGCGCTGGTCGTTCTGCACGTTGTCGAACTTGAGCAGGTTCTTGCGGATGTCGAAGTTGCGGGCCTCGACCTTCTGCTGCGCCTTTTCCAGCGCCTTGTTGATCCAGGGATGGATGATGGCCTCGCCCTCTTGCAGGCCGAGCCGCTGCAGCATGCTGTCGAGCCGGTCGGAGCCGAAGATCCGCATCAGATCGTCTTCCAGCGACAGGAAGAATTTTGAGCGTCCGGGGTCGCCCTGACGGCCGGAACGGCCGCGCAACTGGTTGTCGATGCGGCGGGACTCATGCCGCTCCGAGCCCATGATGTAGAGCCCACCGGGCTTGTTGATGGTCCTGGCCGGCTTGTTGCCCTTGGCAGGCTCGACCTCGACCACGTCCTCGGCCTTCAGCACGATCTCGCGGAAGCGTTCGATGTCGGCCTTGATCTGTTCGATCTTTTTGGCCTTCTCGGCCTCGTCGGCAATGCCAGCGGTCTCCTGCTGGATCCGCATATCGAGCGAGCCGCCGAGCTTGATGTCGGTGCCGCGGCCGGCCATGTTGGTGGCGATCGTGATCGCGCCGGGGACGCCGGCTTCGGCGACGATATAGGCTTCCTGTTCGTGGAAGCGCGCGTTCAACACCGCAAACAGCTTCGCAGGCTTGCCCGCACGCGCCGCGGCGTAGAGCTTCTCCATCCCGGATTCCGAGCCGAAATCGATCTGCTTGTAGCCGTGCTTTTTCAAATAATCGGCCAGCACCTCCGACTTCTCGATCGAGGCGGTGCCGACCAGCACGGGCTGCAGCCGCTTGTTGGCGCGTTCGATCTCGGCCAGGATCGCGGCGTATTTCTCGTTCTGGGTGCGGTAGACTTCATCGTCCTCGTCGAGACGCGCGACCGCCACGTTGGTCGGGATTTCCACGACCTCGAGCTTGTAGATGTCGAACAGTTCGTCGGCTTCGGTCAGCGCCGTACCGGTCATGCCGGCGAGCTTTTCGTACATCCGGAAATAGTTCTGGAACGTGATCGAGGCCAGCGTCTGGTTTTCCGGCTGGACCTGGACGTGCTCCTTGGCTTCCAGCGCCTGGTGCAGGCCTTCGGAATAGCGGCGGCCCTGCATCATGCGGCCGGTGAATTCGTCGATGATGACGACTTCGCCGTCGCGGACGATGTAGTCCTTGTCGCGCGTGAACAGCGAGTGCGCCCGCAGCGCCTGGTTGATGTGGTGAACGACCGAAACGTTCTCGACGTCGTAGAGCGAATCGCCCTTGAGCTGGCCGGCGTCGCGCAACAGCGTCTCGATCTTCTCCATGCCGGCCTCGGTCAGCGTCACGGTGCGCTGCTTTTCGTCGACCTCGTAATCGGTCTTGTCGAGCTGGGGGAAGAAGGTGTCGATGGTGTTGTAGAATTCCGAGCGGTCGTCGAGCGGACCGGAGATGATCAGCGGCGTGCGCGCCTCGTCGATCAGGATCGAGTCGACTTCGTCGACGATGGCGTAGAAATGGCCGCGCTGGACCATGTCCTCCAGGCGGTACTTCATGTTGTCGCGCAGATAGTCGAAGCCGTATTCGTTGTTGGTGCCGTAGGTGATGTCGCGCGAATAGGCTTCCTTGCGCTCGGCATCGTCGAGGCCGTGGACGATCACGCCGACGGTCAGCCCGAGGAACTGGTAGATCTGGCCCATCCATTCCGAGTCACGACGAGCGAGATAGTCGTTGACGGTGACGACATGGACGCCTCGGCCTGCCAGCGCATTGAGATAGACCGCGAGGGTTGCCACCAGCGTCTTGCCTTCGCCGGTCTTCATCTCGGCGATGTCGCCCTCATGCAGCACCATGCCGCCGATCAGCTGGACGTCGAAATGCCGTTGGCCGAGGGTGCGCTTGGCGGCCTCGCGCACGGTGGCGAAGGCCGGAACCAGGATGTCGTCGAGCGTCTTGCCGTCGGCAAGCTGCTGGCGGAATTCGGCGGTGCGGGTCTTCAGCGCCTCGTCGGAAAGCGCGGCGAGCTCGGGCTCAAGCGCGTTGATGGCGTTGACGCGGGACTGATATCCCTTCACCCGCCGGTCGTTGGCGGAGCCGAAAAACTTGCGGGCGAGCGCGCCGATCATGCCAATTCCTGCCTTTGCCGTTACTTGCGTTGCGCCGTGACGTGGTCCACCAGTTTGCCTATCAACTCACCGTGACGCATCGCGGCAAATACCCGTTCCGGGGCATCATCCGCCTAATGAGTGGGAATTAAGCAATCCAAGGTTCAACGGCAAAAAACGCAGCAAAATAAGCGCTATCGCCGCTGGAGGTTCCGGCACAGATATGGCTGGGTCGGGGGCTTGTCAACGTGGGTCCATCTGTCAAGGAATTCATCATTTTGACAGACTTTTCGCGTTGCCAAGGCCGCATGATTGGGCGAGTGTCCCGCCGCCTTTGCCGCCCCCTTCTACAAGACAAGGATTTTCCATGACCACCTCGTTCCCGGAAACGAAAACCGGCCTGCGCTTCGGCCTCGCCTCCCTGGCCGCGACGGCCTGTCTGGCTGCGATTCTGGCCGCCAGCCTGCCGGTTCGTGCCCAGGACAACCCCGTTCTCGCCAAGGTTAACGGTGTTGAGATCCGCCAGAGCGACGTCGCACTCGCGGAGGAGGAACTCGGCCCCAGCCTCGCGCAAATGGATCCGGCGACCAAGAAGGACAATGTGCTGGCCTTCCTGATCGACCTGAAAATCGTCGCCAAGGCCGCCGAGGACAAGAAGGTCGAGAATTCCGAAGACTTCAAGAAGCGTCTGGCGTTCACGCGCAGCCGCCTGCTGATGGACAGCCTGCTCGCCACCGAGGGCAAGGCCGCGACCACCGATGACGCCATGAAGAAGGTCTATGAGGAGGCCTCCAAGCAGATCACTGGTGAAATGGAAGTTCACGCCCGCCACATCCTGGTCGAGACCGAGGACGAGGCCAAGGCGATCGCCGAAGAGCTGAAGAAGGGCGGCGACTTCGCCGAGCTGGCGAAGAAGAGGTCCAAGGACCCCGGCGCCTCCGATGGCGGCGATCTCGGCTTCTTCACCAAGGAACAGATGGTGCCGGAATTCTCCGCCGTCGCCTTCACGCTCGAGCCCGGCAAGATCTCCGACCCCGTGAAGTCGCAATTCGGCTGGCACATCATCAAGGTCGAGGAAAAGCGCGCTCGCAAGGCCCCCGACTTCGAGCAGGTCAAGGCCCAGATCGAGACCTATGTGACGCGCAAGGCCCAGGCCGAATACGTCGCCAAGCTTCGCGAAGCCGCCAAGGTCGAGCGCATGGACAAGCCGGCGGAAGCCGCCAAGCCGGAAGCCGCCAAGCCCGGGGATTCCAAGATGGCGCCCCCGGCGAAGAAGTAAATCGACTTCGCACTCATAGTTCAGTAATAAGACGTCATGCCCGGCCTTGTGCCGGGCATCCACGTCTTAAGAGCTTCATCGATAGCTGGTGAAGACGTGGATGGCCGGGACAAGCCCGGCCATGACGATCCATTTTGTCTTGTCGCTCTTGGATTTGCCCGCATGTCCACCACCATCTCCCCCCTCGCCCCGACCGATGTCCCCGAGATGCCGGCGATTGCGGGCGTGAAGCTCGCGACCGCCGCCGCCGGCATCCGCTACAAGGGGCGTACCGACGTGCTGCTCGCCGTCATGGACAAGGGCACCACGGTAGCCGGCGTCTTCACCAAATCGAAATGCCCGTCCGCTCCCGTCGAATGGTGCCGCGCGAAGCTCGGCCGCGGACAAGCCCGCGCGCTGGTGGTGAATTCCGGCAACGCCAACGCATTCACCGGCAAGACCGGCAAGCAGTCGACGGCGCTGACCGCGCAAACCGCAGCGAAGGCGGTCGGCTGCGCGACCTCCGACGTGTTCCTCGCCTCCACCGGCGTGATCGGCGAGCCGCTCGACGCCACCAAGTTCGACGGCGTGCTGGCGACGCTGGCCGAGGCCGCCACGCCCGACCACTGGATGGCTGCTGCCAAGGCGATCATGACCACCGATACGTTCCCGAAGGTCGCAACCGCCACGGTGAAGCTCGGCAAGACCAAGGTGACCATCAACGGCATGGCCAAGGGCGCCGGCATGATCATGCCCGACATGGCGACCATGCTGTCCTTTGTGTTCACCGACGCGCCGCTGTCGTCGGCCGTGCTGCAGTCGCTGCTCAAGAGCGGCGTCGAGGACACCTTCAACGCCATCACCATCGACAGCGACACCTCGACATCGGATACGCTGTTGGCCTTCGCGACCGGCGCTGCCGCTGCCGACGGCGCGCCGAAGATCAGCCGCGCCAGCGATCCCAGGCTGACGGCGTTCGCCAAAGCCTTCTACGAGGTACTGGCCAACCTTGCCGAACAGGTGGCCCGCGACGGCGAAGGCGCGCGCAAGCTGGTCGAGGTGGTCGTCGAAGGCGCGACCACCAAGACCTCGGCGCGCAAGATCGCCATGTCGATCGCGAATTCGCCGCTGGTGAAGACGGCGATCGCCGGCGAGGACGCCAATTGGGGCCGCGTGGTGATGGCGGTCGGCAAGGCCGGCGAGCCCGCCAACCGCGACAAGCTTTCGATCTCGTTCAACGGCATTCGCGTCGCGAAAAGCGGCGCGCGCGATCCGTCCTACAACGAGGCCGAGGTTTCCGCGGTGATGAAAAATCCGAAGATCCAGATCAAGGTCGCGTTGGGTCTCGGCAAGGGCCGTGACCGCGTGCTGACCTGCGACCTCACCAAGGAATATGTCGCGATCAACGGCGACTATCGCTCGTAAGCGAGACAGCGGCGCATGGCTGACATCAAGCTCACTCTCGTGGTCGCCTGCGCGCTGGTCGACGTCGACAAGCGGGTGCTGATCGCGCAGCGCCCCGGAGGCAAGGCGCTGGCGGGGCTGTGGGAATTTCCCGGCGGCAAGGTCGAGCCCGGCGAACGGCCGGAGCAGACGCTGATACGCGAACTTCATGAGGAGATCGGGATCGACGTCAGCGAGCCGTGCCTCGCGCCGCTGACTTTTGCCAGCTACGCCTGTGACAGCTTTCATTTGCTGATGCCGCTTTACATCTGCCGGCGCTGGGAGGGCATGGTGACGGCGCGCGAGGGCCAGCAACTGGCCTGGGTCCGCGCCAACAAGCTGCGCGACTACCCGATGCCGCCCGCGGACATTCCGCTGATCCCGCATTTGATCGATTTGTTGATGTGAGGTGTCATGCGCAGCGCCTCTTCGGCGGCGCGCAGAGCCCAGACACAAAATCGCGAAAACAACCCCATGCAAAGTAGAATGGGGCCGGCTCGCAGCACTCGTGCTGCTTGCGTCCGGGGCACGAGAAGAAAAATGCTCCGTCGTCACGGCCCAACCTGATCTCATCCCGCTTTAGGTGGTCTATTTGGGAGCAGTTTTCTTCACCGCCGCTTCCAAACTCGCTTTCGCCGAGCCCGGACGCAGCGGCTTCGGCTGGCTCTCATGCGGCGCCCAGCCGGACAGCCAGACAAGATCGAAAGTCGCGCGGATGCGGCCGTCCGCGTCGGCAAAACGCTCGCCGTAGATTTGCGCCATCCGCAGCATGGTGGCGCGGCGGGTCGGCGTCCGCCGCCGCTCGACCAGGATATTGGTCGCGCCCATCCGCCTCAGATCGGCCATCAGCGCAAACGCACTGTCATAGCGCACCACGACGCGATCGACGTCGGTGACCGGCAGCGCCAGCCCCGCGCGCTGCAAGAGGCTGCCGATATCGCGCAAATCCGCAAACGGCGCGACCCGCGGCGATACCCCGCCCTCGCATTCGGCTTCTGCTGCCGCAAAGGATTGCCTGAGCTCCGTCAAGGTGTCGCCGCCGATCATCGCCGCCAGCAACAGCCCGTCGGGTCTGAGCGCGCGGCGGATTTGCGCCAGCACGCCGGGGAGATCGTTGACGAACTGGAATGCGAGCGCAGAGACGGCGAGGTCGAGCGATTGCGACGGCAAGCGCAGCGTTTCCGATTGATCGGGATCGATGCGCCTGATCGACTGAAAGCGATCGGCGATGGGCATTCGCAGCAATTCGCCCGGCGTCCAGATATCGGCGACATCGGCAAAATTCCGCGTCACCGCCTGCAGCCGCTCCTCCATATCCTCCCGGATGCGATCGAGCAGAAACGTCGCCGGCCCGCCACGCCGCGCGCGTTCCATCCGCGCACGCAACAGCGCGCGGTCGAACAGGATGGGTGCGGCAGCCGGGTTCGAAACCATGCTGGTTGGTACGCTGGCTGCCAATGGGTGGCAATCCAAACTCGTGTCCCGGACGCGGTGCAGCGTGCAACGCTGCTCCGCAGAGCCGGGACCCATTTCTTTGCGGTCCAGCTTGGGCCCCGGCTTAGCAGCGCATCACGCCGCGAGTGCGGCGTGATGCGCTGCATCCGGGGCACGAGTCATTGCTTTGCCGCTTGAGCATGCTGCCCGCCAGCGCTAGCCTCGCCCGATGGACGCCAAGGCATCACCACCACGCTCCATCTCCAGCCATCTGCGCGGCGCGCTCGGCGCCTGCCGCGACGCGTTCGCGCATCTGCCGCGGCTCGCGCTCGACATCGCGCTGCCGACGCTGTGCGTTTCCTGCCGCGAGCCGGTCGATGGCGAGGGTGTCTGCGCGGCATGCTGGGCGAAATTGTCGTTCATCGCACCGCCGTTCTGTCCGCGGCTCGGCATTCCCTTCGTCTATGATCCGGGTCCGGAATTGCTGTCGATGGAGGCGATCGCCAGCCCACCGGCATACCAGCGCGCCCGCGCCGCGGTGCGCTATGACGATGTCGCCCGTACGCTGGTTCATTCGCTGAAATACCAGGACCGCACGGATCTGGCGCCCGCGATGGGGCGCTGGATGGCTCGCGCCGGTCAGGAATTGCTCGATGAGGCCGACGTGCTGGTGCCGGTTCCGCTGCACTGGCGGCGCGGCTGGAGCCGCCGCTATAATCAGTCCGGCGCGCTGGCGCGAGTGATTTCGCGCCAAAGCGGCGTCAAACTGGCCTCCGAGGCGCTTCGCCGCATCCGCGCGACCGAGCAGCAGATCGGCCTGTCCCGGCCGCAACGCGCCAGCAATGTGCAGGGCGCCTTCAAGGTCGCCGCCGATCGCATGGCTGATATCCAGGGCCGTCGCGTCGTCCTGATCGACGATGTCTTGACGTCAGGCGCCACGACCGATGCCTGCGCCCGGGCGCTGCTGCGTGCCAAAGCCGCGCAGGTCGACGTGCTGGTATTCGCGCGGGTTGTGGACAGCCACCGGGCTCCCATATAATTCAAACACTTGCCAACTCAGAGCGCGCCATGACTGCCATTGAAATCTACACCCGCCCGGGCTGCGGCTATTGCACCGCTGCCAAATCGCTGCTGACGCGCAAGAATGCCGCGTTCACCGAATTGAACGTGGCGACCGATCCGGCCTATCGCGAGCAGATGTACGATCGCGCCGGCCACGGCTCGACCTTTCCCCAGATATTCATCGGCATCACCCATGTCGGCGGCTGTGACGAGCTTTACGCGCTGGACCGCGCGGGCAGGCTCGATGGCCTGCTGGCGGGAGAAAAGGCCTCCTCATGAGCGCTGGCTCGACCTTTACCGCCGCCATGGTGCAGATGCGCACCGGGCTGTTGCCCGAGCCGAGCCTCGAGCAGGGCACCAGGCTGATCCGCGAGGCCGCGGCGCAAGGCGCGGACTACGTGCTCACGCCCGAGGTGAGCAACATGATGCAACTGAACCGCAAGGCGCTGTTCGAGCATCTGGCATCGGAAGAAGACGATCTGTCGCTGAAGGGCTATCGTGCACTGGCGGCGGAATTGAAGATCCATCTCCATATCGGATCGCTGGCGCTGCGCTATTCGCCGGAGCGCGCCGCCAACCGCTCGTTCCTGATCGGGCCCGACGGCAATTTGCTCGCCAGCTACGACAAGATCCATATGTTCGATATCGATCTGCCCGGCGGCGAGAGCTATCGCGAGTCCGCCAATTACCAGCCGGGCGAGACGGCCGTGATCTCGGACCTGCCGTGGGGCCGCATCGGGCTGACGATCTGCTACGACGTGCGCTTCCCAGCGCTGTATCGTGCGCTTGCCGAGGCCGGCGCGTCGTTCCTCACGGTGCCGTCGGCATTCACCAGAAAGACCGGCGAGGCGCATTGGCACACGCTGCTGCGCGCCCGCGCGATCGAGAATGGCTGCTTCGTGTTCGCCGCGGCGCAGGCCGGCATGCATGAGAACAAGCGCGAGACCTACGGCCATTCGCTGATCATCGCACCCTGGGGCGAAATTCTCGCCGAGGGCGGCGTCGAGCCCGGCGTTTTCCTTGCCGAGATCGACACTTCGAAGGTCGAGGCGGCCCGCAGGAGCGTGCCGTCGCTGCAGCACGGCAGGCGCTTCGGCATTGCCGATCCCAAGGCAGGCCCCGAGCATCTGCATCTCGTCCGGGGCTCGGCATGATCCGCTACAACCTTCGCTGCGAGAAGGGCCATGCTTTCGAAAGCTGGTTTCAAAGCTCTGCGGCCTATGAGAGCCAGGAAAAGCGCAAGCTGGTGAGCTGCCCCAACTGCGGCTCGGTGAAGGTCGAGCGCGCCATCATGGCTCCGCAGATCGTGACCAAGAAGGGCCGCGAGGCCGCTGCGCCAGCGCCGGCCGCGCCTGCGGAAGTGACGGCGCCGTCCGAATCGACGCCGCTGTTGATGGCGCAGGAGCGCGAACTGCGCGCCAAGCTCAAGGAACTGCGCGATCACATCGTGAAGAATGCCGACAATGTCGGCGAACGCTTCCCCAGCGAAGCGCGCAAGATGCATTACGGCGATATCGAACATCGCCCGATCTACGGCGAGGCCTCGCCGGACGAGGCGCGCGCGCTGATCGACGAAGGCGTCGAGGTCTCCCCGCTCCCGGTGTTGCCCGACGATCGGAATTGACGCGCCGATTCCGTAGGGTGGGCAAAGCGGAAAGCGTGCCCACCATTTCACAATGATTGCCGGTGACTAAGATGGTGGGCACGGCGCAAACGCGCCTTTGCCCACCCTTCTGTAACGGGCCTCGATTAGTCAATCCCTTTGCGTTGTCCGCCCGCCGGGGTCTCGCTTCTGTACGGGGTCGGCGCAGGGCCGCCACCTGATGGGGTTGGAAGAGGATAGGTCGACCAATCTACGTTGAGCGTGCTCACGAGGCGACCTGGTGGGCAACGGCCTGACCTGATCCATCGTCCCGGCGAAGGGACTTCGCTTCGAGAAGGCCTGGTGTCGTGACCCGCCCGAAAACTGCTGTTTCTCCCTGTTAGGCTGCCGCCGCAGCGGCGTTGAAGGGTGTTCCGTCGGCGAGCATGCGGTGCATGATCACCGCGAGCCGGCGCGCCAACGCCACCTTGGCTTTGCTCATGCCGGCGCGCTTTTTGATCCGCATGGCCCAGCTCTTCAATTGCGAACAGCCCTTGAGCGGCTTGGTCAGCATGACGTTGGCAGCCTCATAGAGCGCCGTGCGCACCGAGGCGTCACCGATCTTGCTGATCCGGCCGGTGTAGTCGGTCTCACCGGATTGATGCTTCTTCGGGGTCAACCCGAAATGGGCTCCTGCCTGCTTCGACGATTTGAACCGGGTCGGATCGTCGATTGCGCTGGCATAGGTCAGCGCCACGATCGGGCCGACCGCCGGGACTGACGTCAGCAGCCGTGCCTGCGTATCGGACCGCACCATCCTGCGGGTTTGCTTCTCGAAAGCTGCGAACTCGGTCCGCAGCACCGCTCGCACCGCCAGCAGCGCCTTGGCGATCATTTGCAGGTGCGGATGGCCGTCCACGAGTTCCTCGATCCGTCCCGCGAAAGTCTGCCCGGTCGTCTTGCCAACCTTGAGGCCAAAACCGCGCAGGATCCCGCGCAGGCTGTTCTCGACGTCGAGAAGCTTCGATTGCACCAGCTTGCGGGCGGTCAACAGCGATCGGGTCTCTTGCGCACTGATCGATTTGCAGTGCACCGGCCGGAACCAGCCCAGCCGCATCAGTTGCGCAATCCCGCGTGCATCGTTGCGATCCGACTTGACCGGCATCGCCTCGAACGCCTTCCGCACGTGCCGCGTCTCGAGCAGCTCAACGGCGAGGCCGGCCGCCTTCATCCCCGCAAACAGCCATTGCGACAAGGGCCCGGCTTCCAGCCCGATCCGCTCAAACTCAAAGCCAGACTGCCGGAACCAGGCGATCAGCGCCTCCGGCTCGCTGGCCACCCTGGCCTCGCGCAAAATCTTGCCGCTTGCGTCAACAACACACACGCTCGAGCATTCCAATGACACGTCGATTCCGGCATAGTGGTTCATGGTCGTCTCTCCTCGATGCTTGGAGCGAGGCTCATCCCTCTGACTCCGTAACACCATCAATGTGAGGGACGACCGCCCGCCTTCCAAGCAAGCCGCGCGAAGCGCGCTACCCAACAGCGCCGTAGCAAGCGCGGCTTGCTTGGAAGGCGGGCCGGGGCCCGTTACCCCATCTACGATTCCCCTATCAAGCCGCCACCAGCAGCGCGACGCCCGCCACAATCAGCACGATGCCGATCAGTTCACGCGCCGACAATGGCTGCTTGAACGAATAGTACGCCACGGCCTGCGCAAACAGCACCTCTACCAGCGCCAGCGTTCGCACATTCGCGGCCACCGTCAGCGCGAGCGCCAGGAACCAGAATTGCGAGGCGAATGCGCCCATGAAGCCCGCGAGCATCGAGGGCCGCCATAGTCCGAAAATCTTCATCAGCACGTCGGGCGCGCGCACGAGCAGATAAATCGTCAACACCAGTGTCTGCACGAACAGGCCGAACACCAGCGTATACGACGCCGCGGTGACGAAGGAGACGCCGGGCACGACGATGACCGCGCCGCGAAAGCCGACCGCCGACAGCGCGAATGCCGCCGCAGCCGCGAGGCCCAGCAATGTCGGCTTCAAATCCGCAAAGCCTTTCTCGGAGCCAGGGCGCAGCGCGGCGATGACGACGCCGGCAGTGGCGATCAGGATCGCGATCACCTTCAGCACGGTCAAATGGTCGCTGAGAAAGATGAATCCGAAGATCGCGGTCTGGATCGCCTCGGTCTTCAGATAGGCCGTCGTCACCACGAACGACCGGTCGTTCATCGCCAGCAGCATCATGCCGGTGCCGACGATCTGGCTGAGCGCGCCGAGCAGCAGCCACGGCCAGAAGGCGGCTGTCGGCCACGGCACGCCGTCGCCGGTTACAGCGATGACAACCGCAAAAAAGATGATCGAGAACGGAAAGCCGAACAGAAAGCGGATATTGGTCGCGCCCCAGGTCCCGAGCGGCCCCGTCAACGACCGCTGCATCGCATTGCGGGCGACCTGACCCAGCGCAGCAATGATGGTGAAGGGAATCCAGAGCGTGGCGACGGAGAGCATGGGGGATACCGGCGGGAAAGCTGCCGCAGCGTGCCGGGTGGGAGAGGTTCGGTCAACCGGACGCGGCGTCATGACAGGATTGCGTGTGCGCCACAAACTCGCCGTCGTCCCTGCGAACGCACTAGGGCATCTACACATCTCTTCAAGGCTGGAAACGGACTCATCATCAAGGACTTAGCTGCTATGCGGGAGCCGGAATCCGTGGGCGCATCTCAGCGTAGATGAGCAGATTCTCCGCAGTTTACGGCCAACTCGTTGAGAAGACTCAGGAAGATGTGTAGATGCCCTAGTGCGTTCGCAGGGACCCATACGCCGTGCTCTCTCATGTGAGAACGAATGCCAGACGTCTCGTAACCCAATTGGCGCCGCGGAGTATGGGTCCCTGCGTTCGCAGGGACGACACCGGCGATGGGGCTAGCGCGCCATCAACTCACGCCCCCTCGGCCACCACCATGTAGTTCACGTCCATGTCGGACGATATGCTCCAGCGGTCGGCGAGCGGGTTATAGACCACGCCGGCCTGTTCGGTGATGGTAAGCTTGTTGTTGGCGAGATGCCGGGCGAGTTCGTCGGGCGTGACGAACTTGTCCCACTGATGGGTACCGCGCGGCAGCCAGCGCAGCACATATTCCGCGCCGACGATCGCGAGCGCAAAACTCTTCCAGTTGCGGTTCAGCGTCGAGACCACCATCAGCCCGCCCGGCTTGACCATTGCCGCACAGCGGGAGAGGAACGCGCCGACATCGGTGACGTGCTCGATCACCTCCATCGCCAGCACCATGTCGAAACGCTCGCGCACGTCCATCGCCTCGACGGTGGTGCAGCGATAGTCGATCGAGAGATGTCCCTTGTCGGCATGCAGCCGCGCGGCGGCGATGTTGGTCGCCGACGGATCGACCCCGATCACCTGGGCGCCCAGTCGCGTGAACGGCTCGCACAACAGACCGGCGCCGCAACCGATATCGAGGATGCGCAGGCCCGACAGGCAACTCAGGCTCCTGGCGTTGCGATCGAACTTGCGGCAGGCGGCGTCGCGGATATAGGCGAGCCGCAGCGGATTGATCTTGTGCAGCGGGGCCATCTTGCCCTTGGGGTCCCACCACTCGTCCGACAATCTTGAAAACTTCGCGACCTCGGCCGGGTCCACCGTGCTGGAGGAAAAGCTGGCGGAGGAATTTTGCTGCATGACCATGGTTTAGGTGCCGGCCGGTCGTGTCGTGATGGCATTGCGAAACGCCAGCGGCGACGCAATGGTGGAAATGGTTTCCTTGCCCTCGCCGACGCCCATGATCGTGACGTCGCCGTAGTTCATGATGCGGCCGAGGATGCTCTGGTTGACATCCACGCTCTCGACCTTGTCGAGACTCATCTCGAAGGTCCGCCGCTTGATGAAACCGGTCTTGTGGACGATCCGCATGTTGGTGACGTCGGTCTCGGTGGTCCAGCGGTGGAACCAGGCGGTCGCTGACCAGTACAGGGCGGCAAGCGCGACGACAACGGCGAACGCCAGGCAGACCAGCATCAGGACGTCGGCGCCAACCATGCGCGACAGCACCAGGAAAACGATCGCCACGATCCAGGCCGCGATGGCCGGCAGGTAGAACATCCAGTGTGCGTTGGTCGAATACAGCACCCTCTCGCCGGGCTGCAGGATTTCATCGATGTAACGCCCCATACGCTCGCCCTGAATTAACCCGCTACTACAAGAATTTGCGCCATTTTGAGCCGAAAACGGAACCCAGGGTGCTTGCCCCGGACCGCGCCGCTATGTATACGCCGCTTTCGGCCCGGGCGCTCCACTTTCCGTGCGGGTCACCTTACTTATCCTCACAGGGAATGCACGCGTCGTCATGGGCCGCCTCGTGATGAAATTCGGCGGTACGTCCGTCGCCAATATCGATCGAATCCGCAACGTCGCGCGTCACGTCAAGCGCGAAGTCGACGCCGGACACGATGTCGCCGTCGTGGTGTCGGCCATGGCCGGCAAGACCAACGAACTGGTGGAATGGTGCCGCGACGCCTCGCCGCTGCATGATGCGCGGGAATATGACGCCGTGGTGGCATCCGGCGAACAGGTGACCTCGGGCCTGCTCGCGATCGTGCTGCAAGGCATGGGCATCCAGGCCCGCTCCTGGCAGGGCTGGCAGATCCCGATTCTGACCTCCGACGCCCACGCCTCGGCGCGAATTCTCGGGATCGACGGCACCGAAATCAGTGCCCGCTTCAAGGATCGCAAGGAAGTCGCCGTCATTTCCGGCTTTCAGGGCATCAATCCGCAGACCAGCCGAATCACCACGCTCGGGCGCGGCGGCTCGGACACCTCGGCGGTGGCCATTGCGGCCGCGATCCGCGCCGACCGCTGCGACATCTATACCGACGTGGACGGCGTCTACACCACCGATCCGCGGGTGGTTCCCAAGGCGCGGCGGCTCGACAAGATCGCCTTCGAGGACATGCTGGAACTGGCCTCGCTGGGCGCCAAGGTCCTGCAGGTGCGCTCGGTGGAACTCGGCATGGTGCACAACATGCCCGTGTTCGTCCGTTCCAGCTTCGACAAGCCCGAGGATATCGACCCGCACGGCACGCCGCCGGGCACGCTGATCTGCAGCGAGGAGGAAATCATGGAAAGCCACGTCGTCACCGGCATCGCCTTCTCCAAGGACGAAGCCCAGATTTCGCTGCGCCAGATCGAAGACAAGCCCGGCGTTGCCGCCGCGATCTTCGGGCCGCTGGCGGACGCCAATATCAACGTCGACATGATCGTCCAGAACGTCTCCGAGGACGGCAAGACCACCGACCTTACCTTCACCGTTCCGGCCTCCGACTATAACCGCGCCCGCGACACCATCACCTCCTCGAAGGCCAAGATCGGCTACGCCCGGCTCGACAGCGCCACCGACGTGTCGAAGGTCTCGGTGATCGGCAGCGGCATGCGCAGCCATGCCGGCGTCGCGGCAAAGGCGTTCAAGGCGTTGTCCGAGCGCAATATCAACATCCGCGCCATTACCACCTCCGAGATCAAGTTTTCGGTGCTGATCGACGCCGCCTACACCGAACTTGCGGTGCGCACGCTGCACACGCTTTACGGGCTCGATCAGGCTTAGAACGATTTTCTCTCAAATTTAGCGCATGGTCTGATCGCCAAACGGCTGCGTTTTGGCAGATCATGCGCTTCGCTGGCGCAGCATCGGCGCTGACACACACGTTATTGCTTCTGGCAGGCGTTTTGCTTGGCAAAGCAAGCCTCGATTGGCTATACGGCCTGTGAGGTGGGTTGCCGCAAACTGCGCCACGGTTTTGGCGATCCCGATTCGGCCGGGATCAGGTGCCTGCGGCCGTGCCGAATGAATAAGATTGTAGTTTTTCGTGCGTTTCACGCCAGCCGCCGGCCACCCGGTGGGCTGGATTCGCGGGGGAGGATACCAGCACATGCGGAGCACGTCGGGAGGCCCCCGCGTCTTGCTGAGACGGCTCCGCGAAACCATGGCGGAGAAGGTCTCGGCCCAGGAACGCCTGGACAAGATCGTGGTGCTGATCGCGGCCAACATGGTGGCCGAGGTCTGCTCCTGTTACGTGCTGCGCATCGATAACACGCTCGAACTTTACGCCACCGAAGGCCTGAACCGCGACGCGGTGCACCGAACGGTGCTGAACGCGCATGAGGGCCTGGTCGGCCTGGTCGCCAGCGAGGCGAGCCCGCTCAACCTCTCGGACGCGCAAAGCCACCCGGCGTTCTCGTTCCGCCCTGAAACCGGCGAAGAAATCTACCATTCGTTCCTCGGCGTGCCGATTCTGCGGGCCGGCAATACGCTCGGCGTGCTGGTGGTCCAGAACCGCGCCAAGCGCACCTATGTCGAGGAAGAGGTCGAGGCGCTGCAGACCACCGCCATGGTGCTGGCGGAAATGATCGCCTCGGGCGAGTTGGCCGCGCTGGCGCAGCCCGGCGCGGAACCGGCGGCACGGCATTCCCTGCACAAAACGGGAGCGATCCTCTCCGACGGCATCGCGCTCGGCCATGTCGTGCTGCACGAGCCGCGCGTCGTCATCACCAACTACATCGCCGAAGACCTGCCGAAGGAACTCAAGAAGCTCGACGCGGCGCTGACCAAGCTGCGCGCCGATCTTGACCGCATGCTGGAGCGCGGCGACGTCGCCGATGGCGGCGAGCATCGCGAGGTGCTGGAAGCCTACCGGATGTTCGCCAACGACCACGGCTGGTCGCACAAATTGCACGAGGCGGTCGCCACCGGCCTCACTGCGGAGGCCGCCGTCGAGCGCGTGCAGTCCGACACCCGCGCGCGCATGCTGCGCTCGACCGATCCCTATTTGCGCGACCGCCTGCACGATCTGGAAGACCTCGGCCATCGTCTGATGCGGCAATTGGTGGGGCAGGATCATGCGCCGTCGCGCGAGCTACTTCCCGAGAACGCCATCCTGATCGCGCGTGCGATGGGGCCGGCGGCGCTGCTCGACTACGACCGCAAGCGGCTGCGCGGCCTGGTGCTGGAGGAAGGCACCGCAAATTCCCACGTCTCGATCGTGGCGCGCGCGCTCGGCATTCCCGCGGTCGGCGAAGTGCCGAACGCGCCCGGCATCGCCGATCCCGGCGACGCCATCATCGTCGACGGCACCTCGGGCTCGATCTATATCCGCCCCTCGGCCGAGATCGAATCGGCCTATGCGGAGCGGGTGCGGTTCCGCGCCCGCCGCCAGGCGCAATATGCCGCGCTGCGCGACCTGCCCTGCGTGACCAAGGACGGCCAAAAGGTCGAGCTGCTGATCAATGCGGGCCTCGTGATCGACCTGCCGCATATCGACGACACTGGCAGCGCCGGCATCGGGCTGTTCCGCACCGAGTTGCAGTTCATGGTTGGCCAGAGCCTGCCGCGCAGCTCGGACCAGTTGGCGCTCTATCGCACGGTGCTGGACGCCGCCGGCTCCAAGCCCGTGACCTTCCGCACTCTCGATATCGGCGGCGACAAGGCGCTGCCTTATATGGAGACCGTGATTGAGGAAAATCCCGCGCTCGGCTGGCGGGCGATCCGGCTCGGGCTGGACCGGCCGGGACTATTGCGCGGCCAGATCCGCGCGCTGCTGCGGGCCGGCGGCGGCCGCGCGCTGAAGATCATGTTCCCGATGATTTCCGAGGTCGCCGAATTCGACCAGGCCAAGGCGATCGTCGAGCGCGAACTGACCTACCTGCGCCAGCACGGCCATCCGCTGCCGGAACGGATCGACGTCGGCACCATGGTGGAAGTGCCTGCGCTGCTCTATCAGCTCGACGAACTCCTGAAGAAGGTCGATTTCGTTTCGGTCGGGTCGAACGACCTGTTCCAGTTCATGTTCGCGGTCGACCGCGGCAACGCCAAGGTTTCCGATCGCTTCGACACCATGTCGGCGCCGATCATGCGTGCGTTGCGCGACATCGTGCGCAAGGCGCAGGCGGCGAAGAAGACGGCCTCCCTGTGCGGCGAGATGGCCTCCAAGCCGCTCGGCGCGCTCGCGCTGATTGCGCTCGGCTACCGCTCGCTGTCGCTCTCGGCCACCGGCCACGGCCCGGTGAAGGCGATGATCCTCGACCTCGACGCCAGGAAGGCCGAGGCTGTCATGATGCCGCTGCTCGACGCGCCGGCCGGCAGCGTCTCGATCCGGCAGAAGCTGACGGAATTCGCGGAAGCCGAGGGGCTGTCGTTGTAGCGAGGCTCGGCCCCGACAACGCCACCTTCCCTTTCCGTCCTTGAGAACAACGCCATGCTACCCGAAGCCAAACTCGATATCCTGCTCGCCCACCACGCTTCGCTGGAAGCCGAGCTGCTGGGGCAGGTGAATTCCGAAAAATACGTCCAGATCACGCGCGAGCTTGCCGAACTCAATCCGCTGATCGACGCGGTAAAGGCCTATCGCACGGCACGGGCCGAGATTGCGGGCGCCGAATCGCTGTTGGCGGATTCCGCCACCGATCCCGAAATGCGCAGCATGGCCGAAGCCGAGCTCGAAACGCTGCGGGCGCGCGTGGCCGAACTGGAGCAGAAGATTCGCGTGGCGCTATTGCCCAAGGACGCCATGGACGACCGCAACGTGATGCTGGAAATCCGCGCCGGCACCGGCGGTGACGAAGCCTCGCTATTCGCCGGCGACCTGTTCCGGATGTATGAGCGGTTTGCTGCCTTACAGGGCTGGAAGGTCGAGGTGATCTCGGCCTCCGAAGGCACCATGGGCGGCTACAAGGAAATCATCGCCGAAGTGCAGGGCCGCGGCGCGTTCGCCAAGCTGAAATTCGAATCCGGCGTGCACCGCGTCCAGCGCGTGCCCGACACCGAAACGCAGGGGCGCATTCACACCTCTGCCGCCACCGTCGCGGTGCTGCCCGAAGTGGAAGATGTCGACGTCGACATCAAGAACGAGGATTTGCGGATCGAAACCATGCGCGCGCAGGGCGCCGGCGGCCAGCACGTCAACAAGACCGAATCCGCGATCCGCATCACCCACATCCCGACCGGCATCGTGGTCATGATGCAGGACAGCCGCTCGCAGCACAAGAACCGCGCCTCCGCGATGAACATCCTGCGCTCGCGCGTCTATGACGCCGAACGTCAGCGCGTCGATGCGGCGCGCTCCGCGGATCGCAAGGAGAAGGTCGGCTCCGGCGACCGAAGCGAGCGCATCCGCACCTATAATTTCCCGCAGGGCCGCGTCACCGACCACCGCATCAACCTGACGCTCTACAAATTGCCGCAGGTGATTTCTGGCGAAGCACTGGGTGAATTGACCGACGCGCTGACGACCGAGCACCAGGCCGCCCAGCTCGCAGCCCAAGGCGCGGCAGCGTGAGCGGCAAACCCGCTGTCGTCCCTGCGAACGCAGGGACCCAACATAGCCACCGGCCGATTTTTTGCGAAAGGCGTTTGCTGTTCTGCCCTATTGATGGATCACGCGGTATGGGTCCCTGCGTTCGCAGGGACGACGCGTGGAGGGATTTGGGCGAGGACGCTGCATGAACTCCTTCGCCGGACAAACCGTCGACGCGGCACGGCGTTTGCTGACCGCACAACTCAAAACCGCCGCCGTCGAATCCGCCGAACTCGACGCCCGGATTCTGACAGGCCATGCGCTTGGCCTCGACCTGACCGGCCTGATATCGGCCGCGCAGCGCCTGCTCACACCGGATCAATCGGCTCGCCTCGAAGAATTCGCCCGCCGTCGTCTCGCGGGAGAACCGGTGGCCCGCATCATCGGCGAGAAGGAGTTTTGGGGTCTGCCGTTACAACTCTCGTCCGCGACGCTGGTGCCGCGGCCCGATACCGAGACGGTGGTCGAACTGGCGCTGGAACTGTTGCGCGCCAGCGGAAGCCTCGATCGCCCGCTGCGCATCGCCGATCTCGGCACCGGCTCCGGCGCAATCCTGCTCGCGCTGTTATCCGAATTGCCGGCCGCGCAAGGATTCGGGACCGACATTTCCGAAGCCGCCCTGCATACCGCCTCGGTCAACGCGGCACGCGCTGGCCTCTCGGAGCGCGCGACGTTCGTCGCCTGCGATTATGCCAGCGGACTAACCGGTCCGTTCGGTCTGATAGTCTCGAACCCGCCCTACATCCGTACGGCTGATATCGGTGGTCTGGCGGCAGAGGTGCGGGATCACGATCCGCCGGCCGCGCTCGATGGCGGCGCCGACGGGCTGGACGCCTACCGCGCGCTGATCCCCCAGGCGGCTGGCCTCCTCGCCCCGGGCGCAGCCCTTGTTGTGGAGGCCGGGGAGGGTCAAAGCGCCCGGATCCAGGCTTTGATGACGGCCGCAGGGTTAATGCCTGTGGCCGCTCCCAAAGCCGACCTGGCGGGCATTTCGAGGGCCGTCGCGGGCCACAAAATGGCCCGATAAAGTCCTTTTGAAACGCAAAAAAACCCCTTGGAATATTCCCCGGGAGCGACTACGTTCCGCCCACAACATCGGTCCAGGGTTGCTGGCCCCGTAAGATCGTACGGGTGAGGCCAGAGTTCTCGAAACGAGAGCCCGCCGGGTGAAAGGTTCCAAAACGCAGGTCGAATCGAGCGCAATAGCTGGAGCTGTGCTGCTCTCGACCGCAAAGCGAACGAAAGCCTGATATTGCGCTTGAAGACTTACGCAACAGCTGGTCACGCGAAGCCGTCACGCAAGACGAGTGGGCTGGTTTTGGCAGGCTGAATGATTTGGTCCGGCAGGCGAATGTACCCGCCGGTTGGGGAACGCGTCTTTGCGGAACGCGATGGTTGGCGAAATCGACGGCATGAATCTGAACGGCATCGTGATTCGGTGCGCCTGAGCGCGCCGGATCGGATCCAGGCTACGACGGCAACTGCATAACTTCCAACTGCATAACTTCAGGGCTGGAATAAAAGGCGAGACATGAGAAACGGTCAGAACAACAAGCGGATGCGTAACCGGAATAATAATAACAATAACAACAACAATAACCGGCGTGGTCAAAACCCGATGACCCGGGTGTTCGAATCGAACGGACCCGATATCAAGATCCGCGGCACCGCCTCGCACGTCGCCGAAAAATACGTTCAGCTGGCGCGTGACGCGCGTTCTTCCGGCGACCCGGTCGCGGCCGAGAATTACTACCAGCACGCCGAACATTACTTCCGCCTGATCGCCGCCGCCCAGGAGCAGTTCCGGCAGAACCAGCCGCAGCCGCGCGTCGACGCCGAAATGCCGGCGACGGAAGACGGCGACGACGAGGGCGAGAGCTTCTCGCATTTCGGCCAGGAGCCGGGCTTCGTCCCGCAGCAGCCGCAACCCTACATCCGCGACAACAATCCGCGTGAGCAGCGCGGCGAAGGCCAGCCCTACCAGCGCGACCAGCAGCCGCGCGAGCACCATCGCGATCGCGAACGCGAGCACCGGCCGCAGCCGCAATATCAGCCGCAACCCCAGCCGCAGCCGGTAATTGCCGATACCGGCGGCGGGGTCGATCGGCTGCCCTCATTCATCACCGGCCCGCAGCCGCAGGTGAATGGCGCACCCGGCGGATATGAAGAGGGTCGTGGCGGCGAGCGTTTCCCGCGCCGGCGCCGCCGGCCGCATGGCCCGCGCCCCGACAACATGGCCGCGCCTGCCCCCCCGGGCGAAGATTTCAATCCGGGGAATGAGTAGGTAGCGGCAACACTCGCTATATCGTCGTCCCCGCCTAGTGCGCAATTGCGCACGGGGCGCGGGGACCCATACGCCGCGGCCTTCATTTGAGGCACGTAGGTCGACGATCTTCCAAATAAATACCGCCTGTGGCTATGGGTCCCTGCTTTCGCACATCGGCGCTAAAATAGTGTTGCGGGTCGGAATCGTTTGTGATTCCAGCGTGTCATGAGGCACGAATCACTGGTGAATGAGGACTGGGCGAACGTTGTCGCCCGGCTTGGCGGGGTGGAAACGCTTGAAGTTACGGCGCGTAAGACGAGAGCGTTTTTGCGTCCGCGTGAGATCACCAATGCGGTGGATTTGCTGAGATTGATCTTGGCTTACTGTCTGGGCGAGCGCGGATTGCGCTCGACCGTTGCATGGGCGACATCGGTAGGTCTTGTCGATATTTCCAACGTGGCTCTGCTATATCGACTGCGTCAGTGCGGGGACTGGTTCGCAATGCTGGTGGGTCAGGTACTTGCGGCCACTGCCCCGTCAGCGAGCCGGGGACGAATGATCCGCATCATCGATGCCACTTCGGTGCCGAAGAAAGGATCGGAGGCCAGGAAGAAGAACAAGGTGTGGCGCATCCACAGCGCGTTCGATCTGCCGCAGGAACGCTTTGGCCACTTCGAACTGACCGATCAGCGGGCGGGCGAGACGCTCGACCGGATACCGGCGGTGGCTGGAGAGATCCGCCTTGCCGATCGCGCCTATTTGCAACCGGACCGCATGGCGACCCTGCTCGAAGCCGGAGCGGACCTCGTGATCCGGGCCGGCTGGAAGAGCGCGCGCTGGCTCGATGCCGAAGGTGAGGTGTTCGATCTCCTCGCCGCGTTGCGCAAGGCGGCAGTCCGCGGGCTGATCGATCGGCCGATCTGGGTAAAACGCAAGCGCGGCGCACCTCTCGCCTTGCGTCTGGTCGCCATCAAGAAGCCGGTGCAGGCGGCTGCCGACGCGCGACGCAAGGCGCGCCGCGACGCACAGCGAGGCGGTCACCAACTCTCGAAGCAAACGCTCGAGGCCGCCGAATGGGTGATCCTGATCACCTCACTCAAGCCCAAGGACTTCGCAACCGCCGATGTCCTGGCCCTATATCGCCTTCGATGGCGGATCGAACTCGGCTTCAAACGATTGAAGAGTCTGATCGGCCTGAAGGGACCGCCAGGAACCGATGAAGGCTCCGCCAGACCCCACGTTCTGGCTCATCTATTGGCCATTCTGCTGCTCGAGCCGTTCATCGACGAACTCGAGGTCTCTCCCCGCTTGGCCGAAGCCGCCTGACGCCGCCTGGCGCTTGGCGTCTGCTTCAGAATCTCGTCGCCTCGCTGCTTCAGGCGATTATCCCACAGCCCACAATCGCCTGCCTGCGCCGGTCAAAGTCGGCGCTCCAGCGCCATCTTCGCGAACCCCCAAGAAAACGCACGTATCAAACAATGATCCAACTACCTTAGCGCCTATGTGCTTTCGCAGGGACGACCACTGAGACTTACGCCTTGTCCCTTGTCGCCGTCGACGACGGCACCAGCACCGGCTCCAGCGATGGAATCAACCGCGTGCGTTCGCGGCCCGCGGGGATCGCGCGATAGACCTGCTTGGTCGCTTCCACAATATGCACGCCGGCGAACGGCAGCGACAGTGCTGCTCCAACGCGCTCCCACGCCATCGCCGAGCGCAGAAACCAGCTGTTGCCGACCGGCGGCAGGAACAGCGCCTCGCCCCACGCCGCCGGCGTGAACCAGGTCTGCCGCAGCAATTGCGTGATCTGCGCGCGCGAATAGGGCCGGCCGTGACCGAACGGCGTGTTGTCGGTGCGCGTCCATACGCCGCGCCGGTTCGGGATCACGGCGATCAGCCGGCCGGACGGCGCCAGCACCCGCCACACCTCGCGCAGCAGGCGCTCCGGATCGTCGGACATTTCCAGCGCGTGGACCAGCAGGATGCGGTCCACCGCGGCGTCCGGCAGCGGCATCGAAAATTCATCGATCAGGGTCGCCAGCGCGGGCCGCGCCGTCGGCCATTTCAAGACGCCTTGCGCCGCCGGCATGAAGGCGAGGCAGCGTTCGGAATCCTCCCGAAACAGGCCGAGATAGGGCGTCGGGTAGCCGAGCCCGAGCACGCGCTGACCCTTCGCGTCCGGCCAGCGCGCCCGGATGCCACGGTTGATCAGTTGCCGCGCCACGATGCCGAGGCGCTGCGAATAGAAATCGCGGAGGTCGATGACGTCGATGGTCATGGGCGCAATCTACCACACCGTGTTTCATTGCGGCGTGCCGAAAATGGCATTGCCGCGCAAGCGTTAACGCCATATTTCTGGAGAATTAGTGGGGCCGAAAGCCTTAACCACGGAGCTATCATGGCCGCGGAAATTCGCACCTTCACCTGCCTCAACGACAATTTCGGCTATTTGATCCACGATCCCGCAACCAAGGCCACCGCATCGATCGACGCGCCGGAAGCCGCCCCGATCATCAAGGCGCTGGAGCGCGAGGGCTGGACGCTGACGGATATTCTCGTCACCCACCACCATCACGATCATATCGGCGGCGTCGCCGAGCTGAAGCAGAAATATGATTGCCGGGTCGTTGCCCCCAACGACAAGTCCACCAAGATCGCCAATGTCGACCTGCGCGCGGCCCATGGCGACGTGATCAAGGTGGGCAGCCTGCTGGCGCGGGTGCTGGAAACGCCCGGCCATACGCTCGATCATATCTCCTACGTGTTCGATACCGAAAAGGCGGTGTTTGCCGCCGACACGCTGTTCTCGATCGGCTGCGGCCGGGTGTTCGAGGGCACCTATCCCATGATGTGGGATTCGCTGCTGAAACTCCGCGCCCTGCCTGACGATTTCAAACTCTATTGCGGCCATGAGTATACGGCGTCGAACGTCAAGTTCGCGCTCACCGTCGATGGCGATAATCCGGCGTTGAAGGCACGCGCGGAAGAAGTGACGCGGCTGCGCGCCGAGAACAAGCCGACGATCCCGGTGCTCTTGGGTGAGGAAAAGAAAGCCAACGTGTTCCTGCGCGCTGACGAACCGTCAGTGGCGGCGAAACTGCACATGAAGGGCGCCGGCGCGGCCGAGGTATTCGGCGAATTGCGCGAACGCAAGAACAAGTCCTGATGGCGCTGCCGAAAGAAGCCGCCGCCATCATCGCGCGGCTGGACCTGAAGCCACATCCGGAAGGCGGCCATTATCGCGAAACGTTTCGCGACAACAACGTGGATGCCGATGGACGTTCACGATCGACCGCGATCTATTTCCTGCTGGCCCGCGGCGAACGCTCGCACTGGCATCGCGTCGATGCCGTGGAAATCTGGCATTACTATGCGGGCAGCGCGCTGACCCTGCGCATTGCCGACGACAAAGGCCAACGCAGTGTGAAGCTCGGCGCGGATCTCGCAGCCGGCGAAGCGCCGCAGGTGATCGTCCCGCCGCATGCCTGGCAGGCCGCCGAGAGCAACGGCGACTGGACGCTGGTTGGGTGCACGGTTGCTCCGGGATTCGAGTTTGCGAAATTCGAACTGGCGCCAAAGGGTTGGGAGCCGACGTGATTTCGTAGATGGGGTAACGGGCCCCGGCCCTCACATTGATGGTGTTACGGAGTCAGAGGGATGAGCCTCGCTCCAAGCATCGAGGAGAGACGACCATGAACCACTATGCCGGAATCGACGTGTCATTGGAATGCTCGAGCGTGTGTGTTGTTGACGCAAGCGGCAAGATTTTGCGCGAGGCCAGGGTGGCCAGCGAGCCGGAGGCGCTGATCGCCTGGTTCCGGCAGTCTGGCTTTGAGTTTGAGCGGATCGGGCTGGAAGCCGGGCCCTTGTCGCAATGGCTGTTTGCGGGGATGAAGGCGGCCGGCCTCGCCGTTGAGCGGCTGGAGACGCGGCACGTGCGGAAGGCGTTCGAGGCGATGCCGGTCAAGTCGGATCGCAACGATGCACGCGGGATTGCGCAACTGATGCGGCTGGGCTGGTTCCGACCGGTGCACTGCAAATCGATCAGTGCGCAAGAGACCCGATCGCTGTTGACCGCCCGCAAGCTGGTGCAATCGAAGCTTCTCGACGTCGAGAACAGCCTGCGCGGGATCCTGCGCGGTTTTGGCCTCAAGGTTGGCAAGACGACCGGGCAGACTTTCGCGGGACGGATCGAGGAACTCGTGGACGGCCATCCGCACCTGCAAATGATCGCCAAGGCGCTGCTGGCGGTGCGAGCGGTGCTGCGGACCGAGTTCGCAGCTTTCGAGAAGCAAACCCGCAGGATGGTGCGGTCCGATACGCAGGCACGGCTGCTGACGTCAGTCCCGGCGGTCGGCCCGATCGTGGCGCTGACCTATGCCAGCGCAATCGACGATCCGACCCGGTTCAAATCGTCGAAGCAGGCAGGAGCCCATTTCGGGTTGACCCCGAAGAAGCATCAATCCGGTGAGACCGACTACACCGGCCGGATCAGCAAGATCGGTGACGCCTCGGTGCGCACGGCGCTCTATGAGGCTGCCAACGTCATGCTGACCAAGCCGCTCAAGGGCTGTTCGCAATTGAAGAGCTGGGCCATGCGGATCAAAAAGCGCGCCGGCATGAGCAAAGCCAAGGTGGCGCTGGCGCGCCGGCTCGCGGTGATCATGCACCGCATGCTCGCCGACGGAACACCCTTCAACGCCGCTGCGGCGGCAGCCTAACAGGGAGAAACAGCAGTTTTCGGGCGGGTCACGACACCAGGCCTTCTCGAAGCGAAGTCCCTTCGCCGGGACGATGGATCAGGTCAGGCCGTTGCCCACCAGGTCGCCTCGTGAGCACGCTCAACGTAGATTGGTCGACCTATCCTCTTCCAACCCCATCAGGTGGCGGCCCTGCGCCGACCCCGTACAGAAGCGAGACCCCGGCGGGCGGACAACGCAAAGGGATTGACTAATCGAGGCCCGTTACAGAAGGGTGGGCAAAGCGCCGCGTGCCCACCATCTATCTATGCGGGCAACTTTGAATGATGGGCACGCTTCGCTTTGCCCATCCTACGGATTCTTCCTCCACACCATATCTTTCGCCGCAATCAATCCCCCGCCGGCGATCAGCACCGCGGCGATGGCAATCGTCGCGGTCGGCTGCGCAAAGCCGGCGAGGATCAGAAACGCAGTCGAGAGTAACGGCGTCGCGTAGGACGCGGCGCCCAGCACGCGGATGTCGCCGCGCTTCATGCCGATGTCCCAGACAAAGAACGCGGCGCCCACCGGACCGACGCCGAGCGCGATGATGGCAAGCCACTGCCCCATCGTCTCCGGCCACACCGTGGTCTCGACCATGCCATGGACCAGCGCGGCCAGCACCGCAGTCGCGAGGCAAAAGCCCGCCACCGCATCCGTTGGCACCGCTTTCAGCTTGCGCGACATCACCGAATAGGCCGCCCACACAAAGGCGGCGACGAAGGCTGCGGCAAGTCCCGGTATCTGGCCGGGCGCAAAGCTCGCGCCATTGCCGGCGAACAGCAACACGGTGCCGGCAAGCCCGAGTAACGCACCGACAATGTGATGGGGCGCCAGCCGCTCGCCCGGCAGCAGCGAGGAGAACAGCACGATCAGGAGCGGCCAGAGATAGTTCAACAGGCCCGCTTCGGCCGGCGGCGCAAAACGCAGCGCGAGGAAATACAGCGCGTGATAGCCGAACAAGCCACCGACGCCGACGACCCAAGCCACAAGGGGCTGCTTCAGCGCATTGAAGGCGGAGGGCCGGAACAGAAAGCTCGCAAAGGCGACCAGAGCGCCGATCGCAAATGTCATCGCGGCGAGCTGGAACGCCGGAATTTTTCCGGTCGCGACCGTCAACACCGACAGCAGCGACCACATCAGAATCGCGGTCAGTCCAATCAGCGTGGCGGTACGGGGAGTCATGAGTCAAACTTTCCGTCATGGCCGGGCTCGTCCCGGCCATCCACGTCCTTTTCGCTGGATGGGTTTTAGAGACGTGGATGCCCGGGACATCTAGCGCGAAGACGCGCTTCTGCCCGGGCATGACGACTTTTTTTACTGGCCGCTGCTGCACGCAACGGCTTCACGCAATGACGCGGCGGTCATCACACCATGTACTGCCCGCCGTTGATCGTCATCGTCGAGCCGGTGATTCCTCCGGCCTCGTCGGCGGCGAGGAACACCACGGCGCGGGCGATTTCCTCGGGCTCGCCGAGACGGTTGACCGGGATCAGCGGCAGGATGCTCTTCTCCAGCACTTCCTTTGGCACCGCCTGCACCATCTCGGTGTTGATGTAGCCGGGGCAGATCGCGTTCACGGTAACGCCGCCCTTGGCGTTCTCCAGCGCGAGCGCCTTGGTGAAACCGATGTCGCCGGCCTTGGCGGCGGAATAGTTGACCTGGCCGAACTGGCCCTTCTGGCCGTTGATCGAGGAGATATTGATGATGCGGCCGAACTTGCGGGCGCGCATGCCTTCGATCACCGGGCGTGTCATGTTGAACAGCGAGCCGAGATTGGTGTTGATGACCGCGTTCCACTGGTCGAGTGTCATCTTGTGGAAGGCGCCGTCCTTGGTGATGCCGGCATTGTTGACGAGCACGTCGACCGGACCGACATCGGCCTCGACCTTCTTGATGCCTTCGGCGCAGGCGTCGAACGAGCTGACGTCCCATTTGTAGACGGGGATGCCGGTCTCGGATTTGAATTTCTCGGCCGCGGCGTCATTGCCGGCATAGCTCGCCGCAACCTTGTAGCCGGCCGCTTTCAGCGCCTTGCTGATTGCAGCGCCAATGCCCCTCGTACCCCCAGTTACCAATGCAACACGCGCCATGTCGTAGTCCTCCTTGGTGGCCTTCTTGATACGCCGGAATTGTCCCGGTCTTTTGACGAAACTCAATCTTTTAGGTTTGAAGCGTTCTTGAAAACGCTTGCGTAAGATGAAAATGCCCGGCACGAGACCGGGCATTTCATCTTTACCAATTCGAGCCGCGGTTGCGAGATGATCTTTTCATCATTCAACCAGTCACTCTGCCTTTAGTTCAGTCGCGTGCAATGCACATCGCGATGCCCATGCCGCCGCCGATGCACAGCGTGGCGAGGCCCTTCTTGGCGTCGCGCTTCTGCATCTCGTGCAAGAGCGTGACCAGCACGCGCGCGCCCGACGCGCCGACCGGGTGACCGATCGCGATCGCGCCGCCATTGACGTTGACCTTGCCGGTATCCCAGCCAAGGTCCTTGTTGACCGCGCAGGCCTGCGCCGCGAACGCCTCGTTGGCCTCGACCAGATCGAGGTCGCCGATGTTCCAGCCGGCCTTCTTCAGTGCGGCGCGGGACGCCGGGATCGGCCCGGTGCCCATGATCTTCGGGTCAACGCCGGCCTGGCCCCACGAGACGATGCGGCCGAGCACCTTCTTGCCTTCCTTGGCGGCCTGCTTGGCGGTCATCAGCACCACCGCCGCGGCGCCGTCATTGATGCCCGACGCGCTGCCGGCGGTGACGGTGCCGTCCTTCTCGAAGGCGGGCTTCAGCTTGGCCATCGAATCGAGCGTCGCGCCGTGACGTGGATACTCGTCGGCGCTGACGATGATGTCGCCCTTGCGGGTCTTGATGGTGACGGGCACGATCTCGTCCGTGAACTTGCCGGCCTTCTGCGCGGCCTCGGCCTTGTTCTGCGAGGCAACGGCGAACTCGTCCTGCTGGGCGCGGGTGATCTGGTATTGGCGGGCGACGTTCTCGGCGGTGTTGCCCATGTGATAGCCGTTGAAAGCATCCCAGAGGCCGTCCTTGATCATGGTGTCGACCAGCTCGAGGCCGCCCATCTTGACGCCGCCGCGCAGATATTGCGCGTGCGGGGCCATGCTCATGGATTCCTGGCCGCCGGCGACCACGATTTCGGAATCGCCGTTGAGCAGCGCCTGGTAGCCCAGCGCCACCGTGCGCAGGCCGGAACCACAGAGCTGGTTGACGCCCCAGGCCGGGCTTTCCACCGGGATACCGGCAGCGATCGAAGCCTGGCGGGCCGGGTTCTGGCCCTGGGCCGCGGTCAGGATCTGGCCCATAATGACTTCGGAGACGCGGCCAGGCTCAATGCCGGCCCGCTCCAGCGCGGCCTTGATGGCGACGGCGCCGAGGTCATGGGCAGGCATGGTGGCGAACGCGCCGTTGAAACTGCCGACCGGGGTGCGGGCGGCGCTGACGATGACGACATCGTCTGACATGGACATCTCCTGAGGTTGAGGTTTCTTGGACGGCGGGCGGGCCGGATGGCGTGCCTGTCTCTCACCTTATCCTGTTAACCCCGTTGACCCATGTCAATCGGCCAAGGCCCAAATTCCTTCTGCGGCGCATTCAAATTGATCCGCGTGAGGGTTTCCATAGCAGCGTCCATGCCTTGGAATTAACCGTGCCGCACAAAACGGTAGCCGAACCGCATTGAAAATGCTTACTTTGCTGCGTTGCGTTGCTCGTCTGCCCGTCGGCGATGCCGTCGGGCTCCCCGCTCTCGGTGTCGATGTGTGAGCTTATGGCAAAGTCAGACCAACCTACGACCATCAAGAAGTACGCCAACCGGCGGCTCTATAATACCGGCACCAGCACCTATGTGACGCTCGAGGATCTCGCGGCGATGGTGAAGGACGGTGAAGATTTTCTCGTCTACGACGCCAAGACCGGCGACGACATCACCCGCTCGGTGCTGGCGCAGATCATCTTCGAGCAGGAAAACAAGGCTGGGCAGAATCTGTTGCCGACCACCTTCCTGCGGCAGTTGATCCGCTTCTACGGCGACAGCATGCAGATGGTGGTGCCGAAATATCTCGAGCAGTCGATCGATACGCTGACGCGCGAACAGGAAAAATTCCGCAAGCAGCTCACCAACACGTTCAGCGGCACGCCGTTTGCGCCGCTCGAGGAACATGTCCGCCGCAACATGGAATTGTTTCAGCAGACGTTCTCGATGTTCAAGCCGTTCGTGCCGCCGCGCCCCGGCTCGAGCACGACCGAATCCGAGAAGGTGCCGGAGCCGGCGCCCGACGAAGACAATATCGACGACCTTCGCCGCCAGATGAAGGACATGCAGGAACGCCTCGAGCGCATGTCGAAAGAGCCGAAGAAGGAAGAGTAGACCTCTTCGTCGCATCTCTCTCCACTGTCGCCCCTGCGAAAGCAGGGACCCACCACCAGCGTAGATTGCTTACAGAAGGCGTCTGCCCGATTGCCCGATCGATGGGCCGCAGCGTATGGGTCCCTGCTTTCGCATGCTTTCGCAGGGACGACGGGCGGAGAGAGCTATCCTGCCGCAGGCAGCGACGCATCTCCCGCCACGGCCCACGGCCGTTCCGGCGAGGCCAGTCCGATCAGGCGGCCCTGGATGTAATCGCAGCCCCATTCGCGCAGCATCACGGCCGCTTCCTCGTCCTGCACCCATTCCGCCACCGTCTTGATCTGCAGGCGGTTGGCCAGATCGATCAGCGTATGCACGAAGGCGCGATCGTCCGCGGAGCGCGCGATGTTCTGCACGAAGGCGCCGTCGATCTTTACAATGTCGACCCCGAGCTTGCGCAAATTCCGAAACGAGGTGTAGCCGGCGCCGAAATCGTCGATCGCGATCTGGCTGCCGAAATTCTTCAGGCGGGTCACGAAGCCGCTGATATCGTCGATATCCTGGATTGCAACCGTTTCGGTGATCTCGACGATCAGCCTCTCGCCGGCACCGGGATGCGCCTGCATCAAAGATTCGATTGAAGTCCACCAGTCCGGATCCATCGTGGTGTCGGGCGAGATGTTGAGGCTGAGCCGCACGTTCGGCGAAGCCGCAAGTTCGGCGATCGCAAGTTCGAGCACGCGGTGATCGACCAGCCGGATCAGGCCCAGCCGCTCCGCGACGGGCACGATATCCGGCGCCAGCAGCGCCTGCCCGTCCGCCTGCTCCATCCGCACCAGGCACTCGTAGAACGCCGGCTGCCGCGAGCGCGCTTCGACCACCGGCTCGAACGCCGTGACGATGCGGCGCTCGTTGAGCGCGGTGACGATCTCGTCGGTGACGCGGATGTTGACGCGGCGCTGGGCGTCACGCTCGACATTCGGACGCCACAGCGCGAACGATCCGGCGCGGCGGCGCTTGGCGCCATCGAGTGTTTCCTGGGCGCGGGTGACGGCCTCATCGGCAGTGCGGGCATAGCGCGGGATGCTGATCGCGCCGATCGAGGCGGTCACCGAGACCGGGCCGGATTTGGTCGGGATCACCTCGTCGCGGATCCCGGCCAGGAAGCGCTCGGCCGCGGTATTGGTGTCGTCGACCGTGCAGTTCCTCAAGACCAGACCGAACTTGTTGCCGGAGAACCGGCCGAGCACGTCGCCGCCGCGCAGCCTGGCGCGGATGCGTTTTCCGACCTCGGCGATCACGGCGTCGGCGACGTCGAAGCCAAAGGCGTCGTTGACCCGCGCCAGATGATCGATGCCGATCAGCATGAAGGCGGAGGACGATCGGGAACGCATGGTTTCCTCGATCGTTTCCGCCAGCGAGGCGACGAGATATGTGCGATTGAGTTCACTGGTCAGCGGATCGTGCCTCGACAGCCGCATGAGCTGTTCGTCGCGGGCGCGGCGCTCATTGTTGACCCGGACGATGCCTTGCGCGCGAACCGGCTTGCCGTCAGGCCCTGCAAACCAGCAGCCGGTCTCCTCGATCCAGAGCACGGGCGCGGAGGCCGCGGCCCGTACGCCATATTCGATCCGGTAGGCGACGCCTTCGCCGCTCCGCGCCGGCGTCGATTGACTGATCGCGTCCGACCGGATCGAACGCAAGGGCTCGATCAGCTTGGCGAACTCGGTGGCGCTCGCCAGCGCTTCCGTGGGGATATCGGTGAAGACGGAACCGGCATTGTCGCTCCAGGCAATGGAGTCGGCCGCGAGGTCCCAGACGAAAGCCGCCTGGCCTAGCGCGGCGAGGATGCTGGAGGCTTCCGGGACAGAGGGCATCAGATCGCCTCGATTCGGGACACCGCCGGGTGATTCCCACAATCCTGAGGATACTGGCTCTTTCGAATGACAGGCTAGGCGAAGTTCATAAATAATCTGGAAACCACGTTTCGCAGACTTTCCGGACCTGCCCGGAACGAACGGGCACGGATCGGCATAGGCCTTGCGAGCATCAGGTCACAGTGGGGCGTTATGTCCCAAAACGTGACAATTTTAGCCGGTTACGGTGTGCGATGCTGGGTATCGATCGATCGGAAGAGATTTTGGACGGCGAGTTCGTCGACGCCGACGAGCCGGCCTGCGTCGCGCTGGTGCCGGTGACCCAGTCCGTACACTGGTCGCCGAAGCGGGTGCTGCCGCGGCCCGATCCGACCTTCGTCGCGCAGTTGATCGCGACCGCCGACCAGGCGCCGCAGACCCGCAGCCTGCGGCGGGCTTCGCTTGCGGATGCCCAGACAGCCTATGGTGCGAGCCAGATGCGGCGGTCCGGCACCGGCTTCCGGACGCGACAAACCATCTAGATCAGCGCTGATAAGGCGTGTCCGGCTTATCCGGCGATGGCGGAGAGCCGGAGCCCGGCTGTATTCCCGGCGACGGGATTTCCGGTGAAGAAACTTCCGGGGCAGGAACTTGCGGTGACGGCGCTGCCGGTGAAGCTTCGGGCGCGACAGCGGGCTGTACCGGTTTCGGTTCGGGGTGATCCAGCACGGATTCGGCGACCGAGGCTGCCGGCGGCACGGCCGGCGCCGCGGGCGCAGCCGTTGTTGCCGGTGCAGGGTCGATCTTAGGCTCGGCGGGCTCGACTTTGGGCTCGGCCGCCGGCAGCTCGGCTTTTTCGACGCTTTTCGTTACAGGCGCAGGCGCCGGCGCCACCGAAACCGCCCGTCGCCGCGTTCGCAGCGCGAGACCGGAGAGGAAATCCACCAGCGACAGTGCCGTCATCAGGAAATAGGTCGAGGTGCCGAACTTCGGCCACAGCACGAATTCAGCCGCCGCCGCGCCGAACACGATCAGCGACAGCAGATGGTCGGTGAGATATTTCGCGCCGGGGCGTGCGCCTTTGATGACTTCGGCCAGCAGCAGCAGGATGGCGAGCGTAAGCAGCACGTCGCTCAGCGTCACCGTCCACTCCGCCCCCGACATCAACGTCAGCTTCACCAACGGATCGGTGAACGACACGTCGGGCATCAGGAAGACGATGATGTTGTAGATCGCGAGCGGAATCAGAAGCAGCGGAAAACCGACCATGGGTATCGCGCCTTGCTAGGAAAACCGGAATGTCCCGGGCGAAGCATATCACTTCGCCTTATGGAACCGTTGGCCCACTCGTTGGCCAAATTCGGGCAGACGCCGCTGGCCGCGGCGCCTTTTCCCCTAATCCGGTCAGGATTCCTTCTTCTTCAGCACCTGCCGGCCCTTGTACATGCCGGTCTTCAGGTCGAGGTGGTGCGGACGGCGCAGCTCGCCCGAATCCTTGTCCTCGGCATAGGTCGGCTTCTTCAGGGCGTCCGCCGAGCGGCGCATGCCACGCCGCGAGGGCGATGTTTTTCTTCTGGGAACGGCCATAACGGTCCTCTAGGGGTGTTGTCGGAGGCATCGTCCGAAATGGGGACGCTGCGTCAGGCGCGAGCTGCGATGCCGATAAGGCCGCGCTTATAGAGGAAGGGACCCCGTAATGCTAGGGCGATCGCGCGGGAAAATCGCCGGAAAATGCACCGTGCCGGCGCTCCCGTCCCCGCGGACGGCCAGAGCGAGATTTTACTAGAACAAACCATGATCATTTGCTAACGGTCTCGTCTCTATTTGAGGTAGTTTCGCTGCGCTCTGTCACTTCGGAAGTTGTCCGGCGGCGTGGGAGATGGTTGGCAGGGGGTGCCGTGTTCCAGTTTTCAAGAATGGTGTGCCAATCCGCCGCCTGGATTCGGCCGGCCTGGGCATCTCACCGGCTCTGGAGCCTGGCAGGCATTCTATCGATGCTGCTGGCGGCTGACGCCGCGGCATTCGATTACGACCGATACAAGCCGGCGGATATCGATGTCATTTCCGCGAGGAAACCTCCGTCCGGGATGGGCGTCGATGTGTTTCCGGTACAAAGCTATCGGTTCGAGGTCACGCTGGCGGCACAGGCCACGCCTTGCGCAATCAATTTCCTGAAATGGGCAATGGTGACGTCGGGAATCCCCAAAGATTTCCTCGAGCGGGCTCCGATCTCGCGCTGCATCCAGGTCAAGTCCGCGAAGGGGAAGCTCTTCACGATGTACGTTCAAGACGTGCTTACCGAGCATCTGGAGAAAGAGGTGCCGCTGGGCGGGAAACTGACGCTTTATGCGGCCCTGATTTATTTCGACCAAAAGGGCCCGGGCATCGTCGTCAATGAATTCAGCGGTCCGCCAAGCCAGCAAGGCAGCGAAAAGGAGGCCGCAGACTGCGGCTGCGGCCAGCAATTCCATTCCGGATCGGACTACAGCGCCCCGGCAGGAACGCCTGTGCCGGTCATGGAAGACGGCATCGTCGTCAAGCTGGAAGACAACGAAACGGCAACGGTGGATACGCCGACCGCCGGTCAATGCGGGCGATATGTCGTGGTCAAACACAGCTTTGCGAACGGGCGCGCGGCCTACAGCCGCTACGCCCAGCTCGGCAAGCTGGTTGGCCATGATGGCAGGCCGATTGCGGTCGGACAGCAGCTCAAAGCCAAGGACACGATCGGCGAAGTCGGCAGCAAAGGACGGTTTCATTTTGAAATTCGTCCCGTAGACAGCGCCACGATGGATCAGAGTCCAGGATGGACGAAGCTTTACGGCGCTGATCCCGCCATGGATTGGTCGAGATATCAGACCGTCGATCCCGCCAAGTTCGATGCGGCGGTCTTTGGCGGAAAGGGCGCGGCTGCGCCAGAGAAGAAGTGACACTTGCCAATCCCAGCGAGCCTGTCTTCGCTCGCTTGGGCTGCTTGGGGCTGGATCAATAACCGCGATTCTCGCTCCAGCAGCGCTGAAGCGCCGCGGCATTGGCCCGCGCCATGTAGGTTCCGGCCAGACGGCGTACCCCGGGGCCAGGATTGCGGGCGCTGCGCCTGACCGGATTGGGCAGGATCGCCGCCAGCAAGGCGGCCTCGCGCGCCGAAAGCGTCGCCGCCGAACGGCCGAACGCGTAGATCGACCCGGCCTCGGCCCCGAACTGCCCGGACGGTCCAAGCTCGGCGATGTTGAGGTAGATTTCCAGGATCCGCTGCTTGGGCAGCACCAGATCGATCCACATCGCAAGTGGCAGTTCCAGCGCCTTGCGGACCACGCTGCGGCCCGGCCACAGGAACAGGTTTTTCGCCACCTGCTGGGTGATGGTCGAGCCGCCGCGGGCGGGCTCCCCGTCCTCGGCATCGTCGATCGCATCCTGCAGCGCGCCCCAATCGACCCCGCGATGGCTGCAGAATTTGGCGTCCTCGGAGCCCACCACCGAGCGCGGCAGATAAGGCGAAATCGCGTTGAAATCGACCCATTGCCGGGACACCGGCGCGCCCTTGAGCCAGCGCCAGGCCATCAGCGCCGATACCGGATGGCCGGTTCGGTAGAGCGGCGTCACCAGATAGGGCAGCAACAGCACCGCAAGCAGGATCAGCAGCAAAATTCGGACAATGCGCAAATTGGACGCTTCCGGTTCAACCCAAGCCGGCCCGAGGCCGATGAATTGGCCCCACCTCCGTGACATCTCCATGATATTTCGTGCGTTTTCCAGCGCTTTTGTGACCGGGATCATGGAATTGACGAAGCCGTTGCCATCAACGATTGTCCGGCCAAATTGATCTGGAGCTATTCTTAATGACCACCGCCACTGCCGATTTTGCCAAACGCCTCGACCAGACCGCGGACGATACCGAAGCCCTGCTGGCGAAGCTGTTGTCCGATACGCTGTTGCCCGACGAGATCGCCCGGCCGAAGCGGCTGATGGAGGCGATGCGCTATTCCAGCCTGGGCGGCGGAAAGCGGCTGCGGCCCTTCCTGGTGGCCGAAAGCTCGGCGGTGTTCGGAGTTCCGCGCGAAGCGGCCCTGTTGGTCGGCGCGGCCCTGGAATGCATCCATTGCTATTCGCTGATCCATGACGATCTGCCGGCGATGGACAACAGCGACCTGCGCCGCGGCCGGCCCACGCTGCACAAGAATACCGACGACGCCACCGCGATCCTCGCCGGCGACGGGCTGTTGACGCTGGCGTTCGACATCGTCACCCGCGACGAGATCCACAACGACGCCACGGTGCGCCTGTTGCTGACGCGCGCGCTGGCGCGCGCCTCCGGCATCGGCGGCATGGTCGGCGGCCAGATCCTGGACCTCGCGGGCGAAGGCCGGTTCGGCGACCGCGAACCGGTCGACGTGGCGCGGCTGCAGCAGATGAAGACCGGCGCGCTGCTGCGCTATGGCTGCATCGCCGGTGCCATCCTCGGCCAGTCCACGCCGAAGGAGTATCAGGCGCTCGACGATTACGGCCGCGCGCTCGGCGAGGCGTTTCAGATCGCCGACGACCTGCTCGACGTCGAGGGCGACGCCGCCGCGCTCGGCAAGCAGACCGGGCAGGATGCGGCCTTGGGCAAGACCACCTTCGTCACCCAGCTCGGCATCGACGGCGCCAAGCAGCGCGTGCGCGATCTGCTGGCACGTGCCGATTCAGCACTCTCGATCTTCGGCGCGAAGGGCGACACGTTGCGGGCAGCCGCCCGCTTCGTCGCCGAGCGCAAGAGCTAGCAAGAGCTAGCGAGATAAAGGCAGCGGATGAGCGAGGAATTCGAAAAGCACCTTGTCCGGTTCCGCAAGCTGCCGCTGCCGGTCCGCGTGGTCTATGGGCGGCCGCGGACCTTCATCGCGCTCGCGCTCGGTGTCGTCATATTCTTCCTGCTGCCTGACACGCGGCGGCTGGCGACACGTCTCATCGTCGGCTGGGATGTCTTCGCCGCACTATATCTCGTACTCGCCTACATCATGATGCTGCGTTGCGACATCGCCCATATCCGACGCAGCGCGGTATTGCAGGATGACGGGCGGTTCCTGATCCTGTTGTTGACCGCGTTCGGCGCCCTCGCGAGTCTTGGCGCGATCGTGTTCGAGCTCGGCGCCTCGAAAGGCGATCCGGCCGGGCTGATCCTGGCTGTTGTGACGATCGTGCTGTCATGGACGATCGTACACACCGCCTTTGCGCTGCACTACGCGCATGATTTCCATCGCGGCAAAAGCCCTGGCGGCCTGCAGTTCCCGAGCGGCGACGCGCATGTCGAGGCCGACTATTGGGACTTCGTCTACTTCTCGTTTGTGATTGGCATGACCGCGCAGGTTTCCGACGTTGGCATCACCGACAGGATCATCCGCCGCACCGCGACGGTCCACGGCATCATCTCGTTCGTGTTCAACACGGCGCTGCTGGCCCTGATGGTGAATATCGCGGCGAGCGCGATCTGAGCCCCTGTCGTCCCGGACTGGAATCGGACCCGGCCCCTGCCGTCAAGACAGAGATGAGCCGGGGCCGCAGCGTGTTCGATAACGCGCCGCTATTTGCTAGGGGCACACGCCCGACATGATGGCCTGGTATCCGTTGCAACCCTGAGCCCGTTCAAGGCCGGTAAGCGGCTGGCCTTTGGACCCCAGCCCTGGACCAGTCGGTGTTTGGGAACGCCTGACGATAACTTGCCTGGGCTCCGGAGCTTGCCTTGCTTCGGGAACCCGCCTTGCTTCCGGCCTGTCGCGCGTTGCCACCGGCTTTTTGGCGCGACGTTTCTCGCATTCATTGTCGTCGTTGAGGAACGAGCCCTCGGCGCAGGTGATCTTGGTGCAGCGGTCGCCATCGGCCCGGAAGCCGTGTTCGCACACCAGCGGGCACACCCGTGACGACTTCAGCTTGAGCGTATCGAGCGTATCGACGCTGGCGACCTTGGTATCGAGCCTGGTTCCGGCGTAGCGGTTGAACTGCGTCAGCGACCGCTGCGAGGCGTTGTTCCAATTGCCATCGGCGTTGCCGGTCAGGCAGCCGACGCGGCGCAGTTCGGCCTGCACCGACTTGGTGACATCATCCTGCGGCGGCCCCGCGGCGAGCGCGGCAACGTTCACCGCCTTGTCCTTGTCAGCGGCTGCCGGAGCCGACGCCTTGTCGGCGGCAGCGCTTTCGGCGGCGACGCGCTTCTGTTCGGCTGCGGCCGCCTGGTCCTGCGCCACCTGCTTGGCCTTTTCAGCCGCGATGCGCGCCTGCTCGGCGGCCTTGGCTTCGGCTTCGGCCTTTGCCTGCTGCGACTTCCGGGCGCCCTCGGCGGCGAGCCGCGCCCGCTCCTGCTCGGCCTGCCGCGCTTTTTCGGTCGCCGCGACACGCGTTTCCTCGGCGGCGATCTTGTCGAGCTGAAGCTTGGCAAGGCTCGCGTAGAAACCATCAGGATATTGCGCCAGGAAGGCGTTGAGCGCGCTCTTGTTGCCGATCTGCAGCGCGAGTTCGTAATCGCGGCGGGCTTCGGCCTGCGCGCTGGGGGCTGGCGTCGCAGCAGCCGCCGCCGGACGGGGCGCCGGCACCAGCGGCACGTCTTCACCGCCGAGCGAGCCATACACAAAGGGTTCCTGCCGGTTGTTGGTGGTCTTGAGCACCTCGTCGCGCACGAAGCCGAACGCGCGGCGCACGTCGAGCCCCGGCTTCGTCAGATGGTGCGACAGCGCCGCCGTAAACGGGCTGTTCTTGCCGTCACCGTCGGCCGCGGTGGACCCGGCCTTGGCCGAATAGGCGATCAGGACGTTCGGGCTGGTCGGTTCGACCTTGGCCAGACCCTGCCCGATCGCGCGCGAAGCGACCGTGCGCTTCATGGTCCGGGCGAACGGATTGTCGCGGCAGGCGTCGAGAATCACCAGGCGGAGTTTTTTGGCCGGCTCGATCGCAATCAGGATGCGGTCGAGCGAGAGGCCCTCGTCATAGATGTCGGTGTCGCGTTCCAGCCGCGCATCGACCGGGATCAGGTAGTTCCCGCCGTCCACCTCGATGCCGTGGCCGGCGTAATAGACCACCGCGATATCGGCATCGCGGGCACGATCGGCGAAATCGCGCAGCGCGCGACGGGTTTCGGCCGCCGGCAGGTCGCGGCGGGAATCGACGACGTCGAAGCCGGCGTCCTTTAGCGTCGACGCGATCTTGGCGCTGTCGTTAACCGGATTGGCCAGCGGCGCGACATTCTGGTAGTTGGAATTGCCGAGCACCAGCGCCACGCGCTTTTCGGCAAACGCCGGCTCGCTCACCAGCAGGAAGGCGGCGGCTGCAAGTGCCCATCGGCACAACTTGTGCGATCCAGACATCATCATGACTCCTCCGGAGCCCTTGTACTTTTTTACCACACCGGCCTGCCTACCAGAAGCCGCAGCCCGGCTTTGTGAGTTAAGTCACGATCCACGCTGATGTGAATCGCGCCATCGCCTTATCCTTAGTCGGGCCAGCGCCCCGTCGGTTCGGCCATGGCCGGTCACCTTTTTCGCCGGGTTCCCGTCCAGATACAAACCTCCGGCGACGAGCATCTATTCCCGGAGCGCGTGAGCCGCTCAACGCGGCACGACATGCTCCCGGTATTGCGGCAGGTCGTCCGTGATCGCGAACCACGATGCCTTGGAGCCGACGAAGATGTGAGCGGTCGGGCGGATCGAGGGATCGTCGACCAGCGTGCCCATGGCGACATGGACGAAAGCGCCTTCGCGCACCACCGAATAGAGCAGCGAGCCGCATTTCCGGCAATGCGCATCGTGGCCGGCCTCGTCGCCATGGATCATGAGATCGTCCTCGCCCTTGGTGACGCTGAATTTGTCGCGCGCGATGCCGGCGAACGGCTTGAACGCCGCACCGGTGGTGCGCCGGCAATTCGAGCAATGGCAGTTCAAGGCGTAGCCGAATTCGTCAGCCACGGCGTACCTGACCGCGCGGCAAAAGCATTCTCCGGCAAGAATGCGAGCATTCGATTTTGTTGAACCCGCCACCTGCAACTCCTCGCAACCGTGATGAGGTCAGCCTAGCGCAATGAAGCGGTTCGTGGCTTAATTCAGTTCGAACAAATTTTCTTTTCGCCGGGAGGAACCGCCGTGAGTCACGACCGATCGACCGTGGAAGCCGTGGTGAAGAACTATTTCGATGGCCTGTATGAAGGCGATGCCGACAAGCTCGGCGCAATCTTCGATTCCACCGCCGATCTGCGCTGGCTGGAGAAAGGCGAGTTGCAGGTGCTGACCGTGCCGGACTGGCTCGATCGCGTGCGCAAGCGGCCGTCCGCCAGGGCTGAAGGCAAGCCGCGGGAGGATTTCATCGTCACGATCGACCGCTCCGACGATCAGACCGCCTTCATCAAGGTGCGCTGCCAGTTGCCGCCGCGCTATTTCACCGATTATCTGGTGGCAATGAAACTGCGCGACGGCTGGAAGATCGTTTCGAAATCCTACCGCTACGATCTGCGCGAGTAATAGCCACTCAGGCCTGCGCCCCCGCCGGTGCAGCCTCCCTCGCTCGGCGCCGATTTGATGGTGACGTCATGGCCAATCCAGTTCACGTCGCCTGCGATATCGCCGCTGGCGACGTGCGAATGGGGCGATGATGGAAGCCAAGTTTCAGATCTTTTTGATCCTGCTCGCCGTGCTGGCAGGGACCGCGCTGCTGGCGCGGCGAATCAACGTCGCACCGGCCATCCTGCTGCTGCTCGCGGGCATCGCGCTCGCCTTCGTGCCGGGCATGCCGGCGGTGGAATTGCCGCCCGAGCTGGTGCTGCTGGTATTCCTGCCGCCGCTGATCTATTCGGCGAGCGTCGCCATGAGCTGGCGCGAATTCAAATCCAATCTCCGTCCGATTATCCTGCTGTCGGTCGGCTGCGTGATCTTCACCGCCTTCGCGGTCGCGACCGCGACACATTATCTGATCGGGCTGCCCTGGGGCGTTGGCTTCCTGCTGGGCGCAATCGTCGCCCCGCCGGACGTGGTGGCGCCCTTGGCCATTGCGCGCAAGCTCGGCATGCCGCGCCGCATCCTCGTCGTGCTCGAGGGCGAGGGGCTCGCCAACGACGCCACCGCGCTGATCCTCTATCGCTTCGCCGTAGCGGCGATTTCGACCGGGCTGTTCTCGCTGCCGAAGGCCACCGGCACCTTTGCCGTCATCGTGGTCGGCGAAATCCTGTTCGGGGTGGCAATCGGCTGGCTCTCGCTGCGCGCACGCCATCGCGCGCGGGACCCGCAGGTCGAGATCACGCTGTCGCTGATCACGCCCTACCTCGCCTTCTGGATTCCCGAACATCTCGGCGGCTCCGGCGTGATCGCGACCGTGGCCTGCGGGCTCTATATCAGCTGGAACGGGCCGCTCCTGATTTCATCGGCGACGCGACTGCAGGGCATCTTCTTCTGGGACCTCGTGATCTATCTGGTCGAAGGCCTCCTGTTCCTGCTGACGGGATTCCAGATGCGGTTGCTGTTCGAGAAATCGAAGGCGTTTCCGCTGCAGGAAATCCTGTTCGCCACCGCGCTGGTCGCCATCATCGTCATCGTCGCGCGCTTTGCCTGGGTCTATCCCGCAACCTATCTTCCGCGTCTGATCAGCAGACGAATCCGTGAACGTGATCCGCCGCCATCCTGGCAGACCGTGTTCGTGGTGGCCTTCACCGGCGTGCGGGGCGCGGTGTCGTTGGCCGCAGCGCTGGCGTTACCGTTGGCACTGCCCGGCGGTGAAGGCTTTCCCCATCGCGACATGATCCTGTTCGTCGCCTTCGGCGTCATCTTCATCACCCTGGTGGGATTGGGGCTTGGACTGCCGGCGGTGGTGCGATGGCTGGGCGTCGCCAAAGACGGCCGCAGCGAGTATGTCGCGGAACATGAGGCCGAGATCGCGGCCCGGCGCGAGGCGCTTGATGCCGCGCTCAAGTCGCTCGACGCCATCACCGACGACCGCGAACTCTCCGATGAAGTCGTGAAGCTGCTCAGGGCACGGCATGAAATCCGCGCCAACCAGCTACCCAATTCACTCGACCCCGGCGCGCACGACATGACGGCGGCCGGCACCGCGCTGACGCGCGAATTGATCGCAGCGGAACGGAAGTTCATCCACGTCCTGCTCCGCGACGGCAAAATCACCGACGAAACCAGGCGGCGGATCGAACGCGACCTCGACCTGGAGGAAGCGAGCTTGAGCAATCGGGAATATCGGAAGATCGCGCTGTAGAAGCCGTCATTGCCTGCGACAAACGCAAAGCGTTTGCGCAAGGGAGCGGCGATCGACAGCTCCTACTCCGCCGCCGCGTTCCTGCCGGGATGACCGACATAGCCCGCCGCGTCGCCGAACCGCTCGATCATGACCGCCGTGAGGTCCTTGGCCTTGCTGGTCACGCAGGCGCCGGAGCGCACCGCATATCGATCCTGATGCCTGAGATGCGGCGGCGCCTCGCCCTTCTGCAGCGCGCGGGCGGCATCCATGACGAGCTTGCGGAAATGCATGATGCCAAGATCGGTCGGGCCGAGATGTTCGCGGGTGCGGTCGGCGATCGGGCCCTGGCTGTCCTGCACGGCGGCGTCCTGTTCGGACACGCCCTTGATGCCGGTGTAGCTGTTGGTCTTCTGCAGCTTGCGATCGATCAGGTAGTCGTTCGATTTGTTGCGCAGCGGCATGTAATTCTCGTCGACCTCCGACATCACGCCGTTGCCGCGGCCGTAGCCGTCGCGCTCGGCCTGCGTCAGCGGACGTTCCGGATTCCAGGCATAGGTGAAGATCCAGCAGCTGGTATCGGTCACCGGGATGAAACTCTGGCCGAAAATATTCTCGCCCGGCATCGAGCTCGGCGCATAGGCGTGAACCGGCATCAGGAACTGGGCGATGCGCCAGTAAATGTTGTCGGTTCCGGTGAGCCGTCCGCCGGCGACCGTGAGGCCGGCCTCGTGCGGATTGATCTTGATCACCGGGCGCGGGTCTTCGGCGATCCATCGCATGTGGTCGGTCGCGACCCGTACAAGCGGATTCACAAAGTGTTTCTTGATGTCGAGGATCTCGTTCTCTTCCTTCTCGAAGGAGAGATGCGCGAAGGTGAAATGCGCGGTGTCGATCGAGCCTTCCAGCGCCTGCACCCAGTTGCAGTCCTGCCACTTCTTCGAGACGTAGCGGTGCGAGGCCGGCACCAGCGCCATTTCCAGATCAGGCAATTCGGGGACCTGATCGGCCGGGCCCATATAGGCCCAGATCATGTCGCCCCATTCGCGCACCGGATAGGACTTGATGCGGATCAGGTCTTTGGCGTTGAGGTCGGGATAGGAGGTCGGCATGTCGACGCATCGGCCGTCGGTGTCGAACTTCCAGCCGTGATAGACGCAGCGAATGCCGCATTCCTCGTTGCGGCCGAGCCAGAGATTGGCGCCGCGGTGCGGGCAATACTGATCGATGACGCCGACGACGCCGCGGGTGTCGCGGAAAGCGAGCAGCTCCTCGCCCATGACGACGATCTTTTTCGGCGTGCCATCGGGCTCCGGCAATTCTGCGGAAAGCAGCACCGGGATCCAGAACCGGCGCAGCAATTCGCCCATGCCAGTGCCTGCACCACTCTCGGTGAGGAACTTGTTGTCTTCGGCGCGGAGCATGGGGCGTCCTCCGGTTTTGTTTTGCTTTTGCCGGAGAGTGGCGCAGAGGCGACGAGACGTCAACGCGCCTTGCGGGGGCCGCGACGCGCGGCCCCCACCTGTCTTGGGTCTCAACGGGCAACGCCGTCACGCCGCTACGTTCAGTCCAACCTTCGATTGGTCCCCCGACACGATCCGGCCAAGCGCCAGCAGGACCTTGGAGGTGAAATCTTCATTTAGAACGCGCGTGCTGTCACAGAAGGCCTGCAACACCGTCACGAACTCTGCCTTGTTCTGCAAAAGCTCGGCGTCGTCGGTCGCAAGCATCTTGCGCGCAGCCGCATAAAGCTTGCTCTTTTCCGTCTCCCAGATTTGCGACTTCCTCTCGATCTCACCAGTCGGCAAATCACCCAGGATTTGAAGAATGCTTTCGGGCTCGTTCAAGCCCGCGTCCTGACTGTACCACAACAGATAATCCAGTTGCTGGATCATCTCGGCAATTCTTCCGCGCAGATCATGCAACGTCGCATTGAAGCTATTTGGCGAAAATTCGCTGGTCTTGCCTTCAAGGAACATGAAGCGATACTGCAGCCCGATGGAAATCGCCTTCAGCAGCATCGTGGTAGTCGGATCACCGTAGTCCTTGTACCTGATCTCGACGATATAGATGTGAAATTCGCGCACGCCGCTGTAGTAGATGACGCTTCGCGCAACGAACATTCTGAATGCGCGGTCCTTCTCCTGCGAGGTGACGACCTGCCGGTTGTCCCGGAAATCGCCGCGCATGGCCGCCGACACCAGCATTTGAATGGTGGAAGTCCAGCAGCGGGCGACGTCTTCCTCCCCGATATTTTCGGCAAACTGCGACCAGGAAACTGGCCCGCCTTGCGGCGTCTGGAATCCGAACGAATCAAACCGCCCGAAGAATTCGACGGTCGCGTCCGACAAGGCGTCACCGCGGCCAGGACTGGCCGCCGCACGACTCGTGCGAACGACGATCTTGCGTTCAGGAAAATTCTCCTGGTAGACGCGCTTCTGCAGCTCGAGATGAATGACGTTGACGAGACGCGCTGAGGATTCGAGCAATTGCTCATTGAAGGCCTCCAGATCTTCGTCGGAGAGCGGGATCGACTGGTTGATGATCCCCTGGATGCGCTTGAACAGCCTGAAAATCGGAGTTTTCTTCATGGCGACGTTGGCGGCGCCGGTTGGGCTCGCCGGGTTTTTCAACGCGGTGGGGTCCACCACCATCGGATCGAACGGTGCATTGATCTGCAGCGCCTGAATATCGGACATGGTCTCCGGCGTCTTGGTGAAAACGGCGATTGGAATCATGATCCGGTCCTGGGTCGGAAAATGCTCCATCTTCGGCGAATGCGAAATCGAGGCATCGAAATAGCCGACTTCGAAGCCAGTGAATGAATGGCTGACTTTTTGTTTGCCGGTGGCAACAACCAGCAGAATGTCGGTATCGTCAAGATCGGCCTTCAGCCGGTCACGCCAGTTCGAGCCAAGCGAGAATTCGACGTCAATGGTCAGCTTGAGAATGGTGGGATTGAAAGCACGCCGCAGCTCTTCAGCGATTGCAGTGGCGAGATCCCGATCCTCGGAAGAATAACTGATGAAAACGTGGAGCCGTTCGTCTGCCATTTCGCACCCCCGAAAATATCGCTTTGGGTTGGATCGCTAGACACCTCTTGCAACGGATGGTTGCGTAACGTGACGAGCCTAACCGGCGCCCGGGACCGGCAAATGTGACGCAGTTCACACGGGGGGATTTTTATCGGGCGGAAAAGGGGCGGGATCCCGAGATAGCAACACAGCATTTCACGCGGCGCGTTATCTTCACACCGGCCTCTCCCCCTTCACCGTCACGCGCGTGCCTGATCGTGTGTGCGGCCAGTAATCCCACATCGCGCGGTGCTGGGCGCAGCGGTTGTCCCAGAACGCGATGGCGTTTTCGGTCCAGCGGAAGCGGCACTGGAACAGCGGGTTTTCCGCATGCTGGTAGAGATAGGCCAATATCGCGTCGCTCTCGTCGCGGGGGATGCCGACGATGTAGCGGGTGAAGCCGCGGTTGACGTAGAGCGCCTTCTTGCCCGTCACCGGGTGCGTGCGCACCACCGGGTGCTCGGCGCGCGGATATTCCACCCGGTCGGCGACGCCGTAATTGGCGTAGAGGCCGCGATAGGTCTGCTCGCCGTCGTGCAGCGCGGTCAGCCCGTCGAGATAGGCCTTCATCCGATCCGACAGCGCCTCGTAGGCGGCATACATGTTGGCGAACAGCGTGTCGCCGCCGCGCGGCGGGCACTGCTTGATGTAGAGGATCGACCCCATCGGCGGCTCGACGTCGCAGGAGACGTCGGTGTGCCAGCCCTCGCCATTGGCGCGCGGGGAATCCTTGTCGGCGTAGATCTTCATCAGCGCCGGGTCGCCCTCGTTGGGCGCCGCCGGATGCACATGCAATTCGCCGAACTTGCGGCCGAAGGCGAGATGCTGGTCGGGGCTGATGTGCTGGTCGCGGAAGAAGATCACGAGATTTTCGGCAAGCGCGCGGTGGATTTCGTCCATCTCGCGATTGGAGCGCGTGTCGTCCGAGACGAGCTTGCCGATATCGACGCCGGAAATCTCCGCACCGATGATCGGCGTGAGTTTCTCGACGCTGATGGTCTCGTAGGGTTCGGTATCGCCGGCGGTGTGCCTGTAACGAGGACCTTGCTTACCCGACAGCGAAGACATCGGCGATTCTCCCAATCGTTCTTGATTGGGACGCATCGTAACTCAGATGAAACGAAGCGCAATCTCTCCGCGTGGTCGTCCCTGCGAACGCGGGGACCCATAACCACAAGAGGTTGTTGTTGCGGACGCTGGAGCCACAGCCCCGATAACCACGAAGCCCTGTGGTGATGGGTCCCCGCGTTCGCGGGGACGACGGAGAGAGATTACTCCGCGGCCGTCGTCTCGGGCGCCTTGGCGCCGGCACCATAACGCTGGTCGATATAATCGATCACCAGCGCCTTGAAGTCGGCCGCAATCGTCGGGCCGCGCAGGGTGCGGAACTTCTTGCCGTCGACGAACACGGGGGCTGCCGGCGCTTCGCCGGTGCCGGGCAGCGAAATGCCGATATTGGCGTGCTTGGATTCGCCGGGGCCGTTGACGATGCAGCCCATGACGGCGACGTTGAGCTGCTCGACGCCCGGATATTGCGTTTTCCAGCCCGGCATTTCCTCGCGGATGAAATCCTGGATCGAGCGCGCCAGCTCCTGGAACGTGGTTGAAGTGGTGCGGCCGCAGCCGGGGCAGGCCGCAACCAGCGGCACGAAGGTGCGGAAGCCCATGGTCTGCAGCAGTTCCTGCGCGACCTGAACTTCCAGCGTGCGGTCGCCGCCGGGCTCGGGGGTGAGCGAAATGCGGATGGTGTCGCCGATGCCGTCCTGCAGCAGGATGCCGAGGGCCGCGGAAGAGGCCACGATGCCCTTCGAGCCCATGCCGGCTTCGGTGAGGCCGAGATGGATCGCGTAGTCCGAGCGCGAGGCGAGCGTCTGATAGACCGCGATCAGGTCTTGCACGGCGGAAACCTTGGCCGACAGGATCATGCGGTTTTTGGGCATGCCGAGCTCTTGGGCGCGGGCGGCCGACAGCAAGGCCGACTGCACCATGGCCTCACGGGTCACCGCACGCGCATCGCGCGGATTCGGCGAAGCCGTGTTCTCGTCCATCAGCTTGGTGAGCAATTCCTGGTCGAGCGAGCCCCAATTGGCGCCGATGCGGACCGGCTTGTTGTTCTTGTTGGCGATCTCGATGATGTCGGCGAACTGGGTGTCGCGCTTGTTCTTGAAGCCGACATTGCCGGGGTTGATGCGGTACTTGTCGAGCGCCTCGGCGCAGGCCGGATATTCGGCGAGCAGCTTGTGGCCGATATAATGGAAATCGCCGATCAGGGGCGTGGTGATGCCGCGCTTGCGCAGGCCGTCGCGGATATGCGGAACGGCGGCAGCCGCCTCCTCGCGATCGACGGTGATGCGCACCATTTCCGATCCGGCGCGCGACAGCGCCGCGACCTGCGCGATCGTGCCGTCGACATCGGCGGTGTCGGTGTTGGTCATCGACTGCACGACGATCGGCGCCCCGCCGCCGACGGCAACATTGCCGACCATGACCTGGGTGGTTTTATGCCGGGCGCGGGGGCCTGCGACGTCGTCTTGCGGAATTATTTCGGGCTTGTTCATGGGGCCTCGAATATCAGGTTTTGATGACATTCACCAAGGGGGCGGCGAATGCGCAGTGCGCCTCGTCACACACGGATTTTTACGTTGTATATTCAATAGCTTATGCCGATGACGGCGGCCGGAAGCAGGCAGGAACACCGCAACTTCCGTTGTCAGCTATATTGGACAGGAATCGCCGAATTGAAAGGGCGCGCGCACGTGCCGGCCGCCTTTTCATGGCCCGATACGGGCCCTAACATCGGCCTGAAATAACCGGAGGCCGACAAATGTCGGGGCGTAACGGGCTCATCTCTACCGCGGAACTCGCTGATATTCTGGGCCAGGCCGATCTGCGCCTGTTCGACTGCACCACCTATCTCGAACCCGCGCCCGAGGGCAGCAGCCAGCCCTATCTCGCGGTACCCGGACGGCACACGTTCGAGGCCGGGCATATTCCGGGCGCGGACTTTCTGGATTTGCAGGGCGAGTTCTCCGATTCCAATACCCCGCTTCGCTTCATGATGCCGGATGTTGCGCAGCTCGAACGGGCGTTTGGCCGTCACGGCGTGTCCAACGAAAGCCAGATCGTGCTCTACAGCATCGGCACGCCGATGTGGGCGACGCGGTTCTGGTGGATGCTTAAATCGTTCGGCTTCGAGAATGTCGCGGTGCTCGACGGTGGGCTCGACAAATGGAAGCTCGAAGGCCGCCCGCTCGAAACCGGACCGGCGAAGGGATATCCGCCAGCAACGTTCACGGCCAAACCGAGGAGCGGATTTTTCGTCGACAAGCACGAAACGCTCGCCGCCACCACCGAGCGGGGCACCGTCGTCGTCAACGCGCTCGGTCCGCAATTCCACAAGGGCCTAGAGCCGAGCCGCTATGGTCGGCCCGGCCGCGTGCCCGGCAGTTGCAACGTGTCGGCAGCCACATTGCTCGACCCACAGACCAAGGCCTTCGTCCCGCTTGGCGAGGCGGAGGCCAAATTCAAGGCGCAGGGCATTACGAAGGGCAAGCGCGTGGTCGCCTATTGCGGCGGCGGCATCTCGGCGACGATCGATCTGTTCCTGCTCTACCGGCTCGGCTACGACAATCTCACGCTCTACGACGGCTCGATGGGCGAATGGGCCAAGGACGCGTCGCTGCCGATCGAGACGGGGTAGACGCTGACGATTCCGCGCTTTCTCCACGTCATTGCGAGCGAAGCGAAGCAATCCATCCTTCCACACGCGCGGAAGCATGGATTGCTTCGTCGCTTGCGCTCCCTTGCGCAAACACTTCGCGTTTGTCGCAGGCAATGACGAGCTTGGCGACGGACTCCGTCACCATCACGCCGGCAGGTTCGGATCCGGCACGACCTTCGGATCCGGCTTGTTCACGAGATAGAGCCCGGCAATGACCAGCAGCGCCGCGACACCGAAGGCGATGGTCAGCGTGTCATGCAGGATGAAATAGCTGGCGGCGACGCCGAACAGCGGCGTCACGAAGGTGAACGCTGACAATTTGCTGGCGGAGTAGGTTTTGACCAATGCGAACCACAACAGGAACGTCAGACCCACCACCCAGAACGCCTGATAGGCCAGCAGCGAGAGCGACAGCGGCCCGGGAACGTGGGTGATGGTTTCGTCCGATATCCACGCAGCAAGCGCGAGAATCGGGATCGACAGCGCCACCTGATAGCCGAGCCCCTTTTCCGCAGGGGCCTTGATCAGCGCGGTGGTCTTGACGATCAGCGTCGTGGTCGCCCAGAGCGCGCCGCCGGCGACGATCAGGAGGTCGCCCAGCAAAACAGTCGCATCGACATTGGTCTGGGGGACCCCGATCGCCAGCGCGACGCCGGCGAAACTGAGCGCCAGGCCACCCCATTGCGGCGCCCGCAACCGTTCGCCGAGAAAGACATACGAGCCGAGCGCGACGAAGAATGGCGCCGTATACAGAAACACCACCGCGCGCGATGCCGATGTCAGCAGCAGGCCGCGATAGATCAGCACGAATTCGATGCCGAAGATCGCGCCTGCGGTCACGCCGGCCCATAGCGTGCCGTCGCGCTCGAAGAATTTCACGCCGCGAAACCAGCCGATCGCGAGCAACACCGGCAACGCGCCGACAGAGCGAATCAGCGCCTGCAGCATCGGCGGCACGTCCGCCAACACCAGCTTCACCGCGATCTGGTTGAACCCCCAGCTCAGGCACAGCATCAGCATCAAGGCGATGGCGCCCGGGGTGAGCGCACGCCCGGCGGACAGTTTTACTGGCTTGGACGACATCTATCCTCGTGGCCGGCCTCGCCGCCGTGTTCTTGTTATTTCTGGCAATGGGCGCAGGTGCCGGCGATTTCGACGACGGAGAGCTTTGGCGCAAAACCCGACGCGCGGGCCGCCGCATTGAGGCTTTGCGCCACGGGGGCGGCGGGAATTTCGCCGACGGAACCGCAATGATCGCAGATCAGGAACGCCACCATCGAGGTCTCATCATGGTCATGCGCGCAGGCGAGGAAGGCGTTGCGGCTTTCGATGCGGTGGACGAGGCCGTTTTCCATCAAAAAATCGAGCGCGCGGTAGACCGTGATCGGCGCCGGCCGCGGCATCGATCGGGCGAGTTCGTCGATCACCTCATAGGCGCCGAGCGGGCGGTGGCTCGAGAGCAGCGCCTGCAGCACCTGACGCCGGATCGGGGTGAATTTCTGCGCCCGCCGCGCGCAGACCTCCTCCGCATGCGTCATCGCTTCCGCGGTGCAGCGGCCGTGATCGTGGTCCGGCGCGGGAAATGTGGGCTTCGTCAGGGTCATATCCGGCCTTTGTAGCAGTTTGAACGCCAATCCCAAAGCCCGGCCGCCCCTGGTTCCCAGCCATGTGCTGGAAGCGGATCAGGCCATTGTTAACGCGCCATGCAGAATTCATAAGCAAGCTTATTATATCGGTGGCTTATGGAGGCGAGGACGATGCGCGGTTCCGTGGATATGAACTTCCTGTTTACGCTCGGCGAGGTGCAGCGGATGGTGCGCGCCTATGCCGACCGGCAGGCGGCGCGCTACGGCATCACCCGCGCGCAATGGGCGGTTCTGGCCAAGGTCGAACGCACCGAAGGCCTCAAGCAGTCGGAACTGGCCGAGCAGATGGAGATGCAGCCGATCACGCTGACGCGGCTGATCGACAAGCTCTGCGACAACGGCTGGATCGAACGCCGCGGCGACGAGAACGATCGCCGCGTCAACCGTCTCTATCTGCGCAAGGCTGCGCGTCCGCTGCTCGGCAAGCTCGCCGGGCTTCGCTCCGAACTGACGGCGACCGCGCTCGACGGCATCAACCCCGCCGATGCCCACCGCCTGCTCGACCAACTCGACCTGATCAAGGAAAACGTTCGCAACGCGATCCAGCATCCGGCGAACGAACCTCCGCGAAAGGAACAGCGTTATGGCTGATCCCGTACTCAAATTTCCGCCCGAACAAAAGGGCAATCCCGCTTCGCCATCGTCGCGGCCGAAGCTCGCGGCCGAGCCACGCCGCCGCCTGATGGCCGGCATGCGACGTTACCGCCGCTTCCTGCTGCTGGTGGTGTTGCCGCTGGTGGCGCTGGTGGCCGGCGTGACGTTTTATCTCAATGGCGGCCGCTACGTGACCACCGACGACGCCTATGTCGGCGCGCAGAAGGTTCTGATCACGCCCGACATATCAGGCAAGATCGAGAAGGTCGTGGTGAAAGAGGGCCAGCAGGTTAATCCGGGCGATGTGCTGTTCGAGATCGATCCCGTCCCGTTTCGTCTCGCCGTCGCGCAGGCCAAGGCCACCCTTGCACAGGCCAATGTCACCTATGACAATCTGATCGCCGACCTCAGGATCTACGGCCAGATGAGCGAGCTTTCGCAGCAGGGCATGGACCTGAAGCGGCGCGACGTCGAGCGCAAGTCGGCGCTGGTGAAGAACAATTTCGGCTCGCAGCTCGACCTCGACAATGCATCGACCGCCCTCGTCACCGCGAGCGCCCAGTACCAGTTGCTGCAGCAGAAGATCGCCACCGCCAAAGCACAGTTGCTCGGCAATCCCGATCTGCCGCTCGCCGAATTCCCGCCCTATGCCCAGGCCAAGGCGGCGCTCGACCAGGCCCAGCGCAATCTCGACCACACGGTGATGCGCGCGCCGATGGCGGGCATCGCCACGCAGGTCGAGCAGATTCAGCTCGGCCGCTTCGTGATGGCGGGCGCACCGGTGTTCAGCATCATCGACACCTCGAACCCCTGGGTCGACGCCAACCCGAAGGAATCCGATTTCACCCATGTCGCGGTTGGCCAGTCCGTCACGCTCGAGGTCGACGCCTTCCCCAATCATGTGTTCAAGGGCACGGTCGGCTCGCTCTCGCCCGGCACCGGCGCGCAGTTCGCGATCCTGCCGCCACAGAACGCGTCGGGCAATTTCGTCAAGGTGGTGCAGCGCGTCCCGGTGCGGATCTATTTCGACAAGAACGACAGGTTCGTCCGCAAGCTGAAGGCGGGCATGAGCGTCTACGCCACCATCGACACCAACCATCGCCGCTCGCTTCCAGCCCTGCTCGGCCTGTCGCCGGCGGTGGCGAACCAGGACCACGAATAACGCCATGACGACGGGCGCACCATCGGCTGCCGTTCCCGGCCTGCGCCGGAACATGGTGACGATCTGCGCCATGACGGCGACGATCATGCAGGCGCTGGACACCACCATCGCCAACGTCGCGCTGCCCTACATGCAGGGCACGCTGTCGGCCTCTCAAGACCAGATCAACTGGGTGTTGACCTCCTACATCGTCGCAGCCGCGATCATGACCGCGCCGGTGGGGTGGATCGCCAACCGCTTCGGCCGCAAGCGCATCTTCATTATCTGCTCGGCCGGCTTCACCATTGCTTCCGTGATGTGCGGGCTGGCGCAGGACATCGGCCAGATGGTGCTGTTTCGCCTGCTGCAGGGCGTGTTCGGCGCGGCGCTGGTGCCGCTGTCGCAAGCCGTCATGCTCGACTCTTACGCGCTGCATGAACGGGCGAAAGCGATGGCGATCTGGGGCATGGGCGTGATGATGGGGCCGATCATGGGCCCGTCACTCGGCGCCTGGCTGACCGAGACCTATTCCTGGCACTGGGTGTTCTTCGTCAATCTGCCGTTCGGCATTTTTACCGTGCTCGGCCTCATGATCTTCATGGACGAGACAAAGAAGGCCATCGAGCTGCGCTTCGACTGGTTCGGCTTCACCGCGCTCGCGATCGCTATCGGCGCGCTGCAGCTCGCGCTCGACCGCGGCGAGCAACTCGGCTGGCTGGAATCCAACGAGATCATCGCCGAGTTCGTCATATCGGCGATCGGCTTCTACTACTTCCTGGCGCATTCGCTGACCACGCAGCATCCGTTCATCCAGTTCGCGCTGTTCAAGGACAAGAATTTCGTCGGCGGCTGCGTGTTCATGGCCGTCATGGGCCTGGTGCTGTTCTCGACCATGGCGCTGTCGTCACCCTTCCTGCAGAACGTGATCGGCTATCCGATCATCACGGCAGGTCTGCTGCTGGCAAGCCGCGGCTGCGGCACCTTCGTGGCGATGATGCTGGTCGGCCGCCTGATGCGCCATATCGAGGCGCGAACGCTGATCGTCGCAGGCCTCAGCCTGACCGCGGCCTCGCTGTTCTATATGACCGGCTGGACCGATCAGACCGGCGTGACCGAGATCGTGATCATCAGCGTGGTCCAGGGCTTTGGCTTCGGCCTGGTGTTCGTGCCGCTTTCCACGGTGGCGTTCCTGACGCTGCCCAATCATCTGCGCACCGACGGCACATCGATGCTGACCTTGATGCGCAACGTCGCAAGCTCGATCGGCATCTCGCTCGTGATCGCGCAACTGACGCAAGGCACGCGCTACACCTACGCGGTCCTGTCGGAGTACATCAATCCGTTCAACCACGCCCTGCAGATGCCGGACGTGCGCGGCCTGATCGACCTCTCCAACGACACGGGCCGCGCCATGGCGGACATGTTGGTCAAGGCGCAGGCGCAGATCATCGCGTTCTCGCACGACTACCAGATGGTGATGATCTTCACCGCCTGCGCGATCCCGCTCGCGATCATGATCGGCTCGACCAAGGCGACCCTGCGCGAACAGTCGGCCGCGCCGGAGCATGCCGTGATGGAGTAGAATTTCCCGCCGCGCATTTTCTGCGCTTCGAGATTTCTAAAACTCCACCAATTCCTTGCTGAGCACCGTCCGCCAGGCTTTCGGGTCAGCGCTATCCTCCGGGCCGACCGCATAGGATTCATAGAGGCCGTCCACGGTTCTGTGTCCCGCGGCCTTGATCATGGCGATGAATTCGCCCCACGCGTTGCCGAGACCTTCATAGCCGCCATGATAGGTGGTCTGGACGATATTCATCGCGGGCCACTGCCCTGGTTTCACGCGATTTACCGGCGCGACTGAAGTGGCGACCGGCAGGCATATCTCAAAATCGAAGACCTCACCGGGATTGCGAACATGGTGAGTGAACCATGGGCCCGTAACCGCAACGTTCTGCGCGGCGGCGGCGGCCTTCAATTCGGTGAGGCCGGGCCCCATGACCTTGCGAATGTCTTCGCGCGGAACCGTGATCGGAATCAACGCGGTGAGCTGCGGCTTGGTTTGAACGATACGAAGCGGTTCGATCACGGTTACTCTCCAAATTTTGAGGCTTGGCTGACATGAGCTTCTACGCTCATTTCAGCCGCCTGGTGTGGCGCGCGGCACATGTTCAGTGGTTGAGCGCCGGTTATGATTTGAGTGTGGTCTCGAGCCGCACGTAGCTCGCTTCCATTCCATGCTCCATGCCGGTGGACAGCATGGCAGCCCGCGTCGCGGCATCGGGCAAGGTCATCCGCATGGTCATCAATGTACCGGTCCCGTCTGGCGCGAAGGTCGTTTCGACGTGGTTGTCCGGCGTTGCATCGGGCATGTGCATCCGTTCGACATGAACGAGCCGGCTGAAGGGCACCAGTTCCAGGTATTCGCCGGTCAGATAAAATCCGCCGCCTTCGCCGTTCGTCCACTCGTAGCGGATCTTGCCGCCCGGTCGCGCCTCGTTGATGCAAACCGGCATCGTCCAGCCGTCCGGACCGAGCAGCCACTTCTGGATCAGCGCCGGCTCGGTGTGTGCGCGATACACCGCTTCCGGCGCGGCGGCGAAGCGCCTGGTAACGACGACATGGCGCTCACCTTCGGTCTTCAGCGTTATCTTGCTCATAGGGTTTGCCTTTCACTCTTCGGTTTTCATGGCGGCCAGAACGTCGTCGAGCCGGTTGTAATTCGCGGACAGGGCGTGCCGAAGCATCGCAAGCCATTGGTCGATTTCGTTGACGGCTGCAGGCGCCAGCCGGCATGGCCGCTTCGTGCCTTCGACGCGGCGGAGGATCAGACCTGCGCCCTCGAGCACCTTGAGGTGCCGGGAGATGGCGGGTTGCGTCATCTCGAAGGGCTCGGCCAGTTCCATGACGGTGGCCTCGCCCAATGCGAGGCGGGCAAGGATCGCCCGCCGTGTTGGGTCCGCCAGCGCCGAGAAAGCGGCATCGAGATTTGGCATATGCTCAATCCTTTATATATCCTATTTGTTATATAACGAGATGTGCATCGTCAAGCCAGATTCGCCGACGGTCGATCGGTGGCGGCTCATGCGGTGAATGGACAGGCGGTGGTCACACCCGGGCGGCTAGGATTTATCGCGACCCACTCTGCTTGGCCCGCAGGCACAACCACATGCCGCCGAGCGACAGCGCGCCGCCGATCAAATGGATCATGGTCGGCGCCTCGCCAAGAAAGATGATCGACAGCACCGCGCTGACGATCGGACCCAGATAAAGGCTCAAGGAGGTCGATACCGCGCCGAACATCGAGCCGAGATAGGCATAGGCCGAATAGGCAAACAGCCCGGGCACGAGCCCGGCGAACAGATACACCAGCGCCGCGCGCCCGCTGAACGCAGCCGACGGCATCGGCCAGATTTCATGGACCGCAAAGGGCAGCGAGAAGAGCGCGCCTGCCGCCGCAAACAGCCCGATCCTTGCCAGAAAGCTCACACCCTGGCCGACGCGATTTTGCATCAGCGTGTATCCCGCCCAGCCCAGCATCGCGAGCAATGCGAGCAGGTCACCGGGTGAGAGGCCCGCGCCAACGGCGGCTTGTCCCCTTGTGATGATCAGCAGGGCGCCCGCCAGCGCGACCAGCATGCCGATGATTTGTCGCCGGTCGACGGCCTCCCGCCCCGACACGAAGGAAAACAGCAGCACGACAAGCGGCGATAACGCCATGATCAACGCGATGTTGATGGCCGAAGTGGTAATGCCGGCGACATAGACCGGACCGCCGCAGATGAACATGCCGAGAAAGCCGGCCAGCGCGATGCCGAGACCGTCCTTGCGCAACAGGCCGGGGCTTTCCCGCAGCGCCATCACGACAGCCGGCATCAGGCCGAGCGCCACGATGCTCCAGCGAAAGAACGCGATCGAGAACGGTGGAACGCTCCCGGCAACACCGCGCGCCAGGATCATGTTGGAGACCTGAGCGGTGGCAACGAGCAGAAAACCGAGCAGACCGAGCACTTCGCGCGTTCTGCTCGCTGCTTCCTTGGGTTCGGTCATGCTCGATCCGGCGGTTACGCCCCCGACGATACGATCCTACCCCGGCGGGTTACCGGCAGCTATAGCTCGAAGCCTGCTTTGTATCCCCGTTGCCGTTCCATGTCGTCCGCAGCGGATAGACGCAAGCCGGATAGCTGACGCTGTTGTCGCGCGACGTCAGCAGGATTTCGCCCGGCGCGGTGCCTTTCTCGACCCAGTCCACCAGTGCGGTGAAGAACTGATCCTGCTCGCGTGTCGGCGTCTGGTTGGCATTGCCCGGAAGTTTCGGCAGCGGCACGGTGTCGTTCTTGCCACTAACCGTGTAGGCCCGGCCCTGCGACGAGTGAGCCGAGCCCGGCAGGAGATACATCCGCATGAACTTCTGCACCTCGGCGTGTCCGCCCATCGCCGCCACCACGCGCTCGTGATAATTGATGTTGCCGGCCGGCGGGATCGCGTCGTCGACGAGACCGCTATAGACGATGACCTTGCGGCCAAGGTCGCGCAGCTTCCCAAGGTCCGCCTTGTCCGTGATGAGGTCACTGAACAGCGTCGGCTGCAATGCGACGCCCTTGTTCACGGCGTCGGCGAGCCCGGCATAGTCCAGTTCACGCCATTTGTTACGAACATTCGACGAGACGTTCGTGATTGGATCGCCCGATGCCGTGCTGGCGTCGGGGGCATAGCTGACGTCCTGCAACGCCAACGCGACGCCGAGCGAAGAGGCATTCGTGATCTGACTGCCGATGGCGGTGCTCTTGGTGAACGTCCACCAGAGTTGGTTCCTGCCGAGCGACTTGCCGGATCGCGCGTTGGCGCTCTGTGAGGCGTCAAAGCTTCCGTCGCTGGTGGCGCCGAACCAGATCCGGTTCAGCGCATTCGCCTCTTTCAGATTCATGCAGGTTGCCGAGTCGGCATTCCTGCCGGTTACACCCTCGCCGGCCACTTCCGCACACAGGATGTCGGCATCGCGCGCCGGATTGTAGTCGCAGGCGAAGGGATCGAGCAGGAAGCCGAGGCCCGCCTTGTCGCAGACGGCGACCGCGCGCTTGTTCGCGGCCGCGACCCTGGCGGCAAAGGCCGCGGCCTCCGGCTTGTTGGCCGCGGTGAAGCCGAGTTCGGTCTTCATCACGATCTGCGGATAGAGTCCCGCCGTGCCGAACTTCGCGATATTTAGCGCCGGCTGCGCGATCATGTAGCCGTCGTAGAGTTGCGGATATTCCTGGGCGATCTTCATGCCCTGCCGGCCGCCCTGCGAATGGCCGTCATAGTAGGTGTATTTCGGCGCCTTGCCGTAATAGAGGCTGACCAGCGCCTTGGTCTTGACAGCCTGCTCCACCATGGCGCGCACCGAGAAATCACGAAGCGATTCCACGTTGACCTTGCCGTCGGACAGAAACGCGAACGAGCCATCCTGATACCAGGGCTGGCCGGCATCCGTCGTGCCCGAGGCATATCCGATATTTGCATTGACGATGGCCGGAACCTTGCTGCCGATCTTGTCCGCATAGCGATGGCCGCCGCCGACCCATCCGCCGCCGCCATAGTTGCGGATGCGTTCGTTCCAGTTGGCATGCGTCGGCAGCCAGACCTCGATGCCGATACCTTCGGAATAGGAGCGCGCGTTCGTGTCCTTTTCCGCCGTGGCGCCGGGGCCGACCAACAACTTCACGAGGCATAGATCGGCCGCCGCCGTCACCGGCTGCGGCGCATCAGGCGCCTTCAGCTCCTCGCCCTTTTTCACCAGCCGGACCGCGACGACAGACGTTTCGGCGTCGGGGCGAAAGGCGGCCTTGATACCGTCATCGCAGGAAAGCGAATCGGCCAACGCCGGCGTTAGATACCCGCAGACCGCAAACAGTATTGCCGCACGAATACCCGTCCCTTTGATCGACATCGTCTCGCTTCCCTTTCAGTTTTCTTGCTTTCTATTCCTGCGGTCACGCCTTGGGCATAGTGATCGGCCGCGATTCCCGCGTCTGGGCCGCGAGCCTGATCGCGGCGTTGGCGGCGCCGAAGCCGTGATAGTTGCGCCGCTCGACGATCTCGAAGAAGAACCGCTCGTCGAAGGCGTGGGTATAGACCTGGAAGAATTCGCCGTCGCCTTCGCGGTCGTAGAGAATCTGGTTGTCGCGAAGGGCTGTCATGGTCGCGGCGTCGAGGCCGTATTTGGCCTCGATGTCGTCGTAGTAATTGTCGGGAATCCTGAGGAAGTCCGCGCCGCGCGCACGCATGTCGGCGATCGCAGCGAAGATATCGCGGCAGGAGAACGCGACGTGCTGCACGCCGGAGCCGAAAAACTCGTGGATGAAGCGGGCCGACAGCGTGCGGGTGGCCGATGAGCCGTTGAGCACCACGCGCAGGCTTTGATTGCCGTTGATCAGCGCCTGGCTCTGCACCAGCCCAACCGGGTCCGCGATCTCCATCTGCGGCAGCCGTTCCAGATCGAGAATGCCGGTATAGAACAACAGCCACGACAACATCTCGTCATAGGGCATCGACTGCGAGATATGGTCGACGGCATCGAGACGATCGGTAGCCGCATCGCTGCGCAGCGGCTCGAAATCGAGGTCCCAGTTCTTGCCGGCCTCCTCCAGGAAATACAGCAGGCTGCCGCCGACGCCGCGGATCGCCGGAATCTCGAGTTCGCCCGGACCGACGGGCTGGTAGAAGGTCCGCGCCTGCAGCGCCTCCGCCCGCGCCATGGTGCTGCCGGCGTCATCCACATCAACGGCGATGGCGCAGACGCCGGGGCCGTGCGCGACGAAGTGCGAATGCGCAAAGCCATCCGGCTCGCAGTTGATCACGAGGTCGATATGGCCCTGCGACCAGCGCTCGACATCCTTGCTGCGATGCGCGCCGGTCTTGCGAAAACCGAGCTGGCCGAACAGGGCGGCGAGGTCGCGGCCTTTCTCTTCGCTGACGGCGAACTCGATGAAGCCGACGCCACGGCTCTTTGCCTTCGGTTGCAGCGGCACCGCCGGAGCGGCGGACGCCGCGGCGCGGACGTTATCCTCGAGCAGGATGAGCGAGCGCAGCCCGTCGGTTGCGGTGCGGACCGCGGAACCGGCGCGAAACTGGTCGTTGAATATTTCCAGTGACAGCGGGCCGGCATAGCCGGTGGCGAGCACGGCTTCCACGAACGAAGCGACCGGCAGGTCGCCCTGACCCGGGAAGCAGCGAAAATGCCGGCTCCAGGACAGCACGTCGAGGCCGAGCTTTGGCGCGTCGGCCAATTGCACCAGAAAGATCTTGTCGGCCGGGATCGATTGAATCGCCATCGTTGGGAACGACGGCGCCAGCGCATGAAAACTGTCGAGAATGATGCCGATCGATTTGTGATCGGCGCGCCACACGATCTCCCAGGCGTCGCGATAGTCGTTGACATGCCGTCCCCAGGCGAGCGCCTCATAGCCGACGCGTAAGCCCCGCGGCCCGGCGCGCTCACCCAGTTCGCGGAAATCGGCGGCCGCGCGGTCAATGCCGCCGAGCGAGGCCGGAGAGATGTTGCTGCAGATCAGCATCAAATCGGTCTGCAACTCCTGCATCAGGTCGAACTTGCGCTCGGCGCGCGCAAAATTGCGGGTGCGCTGCGGCTCCGGCATGCCTTCGAAGTCACGGAACGGCTGGAAGGCGCAGATCGACAGCCCGAGATCCCGGCACATCTGGCCGACGTCTCGCGGGCTGCCGTTGAACGAAAGCAGATCGTTCTCGAAGATCTCGACGGCGTCGAAGCCGGCCGCGGCGATTGCACGCAGCTTTTCATCGAGTGCGCCGCTAAGCGAGACGGTAGCGATCGAGCGCTTGTTCATGCCGCCTGCTCCATGATCCGGCCCGGGAATACGCGTGCGCCGGTAAATGCCGCTTCACGCACGGCCTCGACCACGGCAAGCGTCCCCATGGCATCCTCGACGGAAATCAGCGGCTCCTCGCTTCTCGCGATCACCGCACGGAAATGCCGGAGCTGCTCCACCAACGGATCTGCCAAGGGCACATCGACGAGGCTTCGGGAAAGTGGCGCATACCAGGCGCCTTGGCCCGGATACGACCACAGCTCCATGGTGGGCACCGACAGCGACCCCTTGGTGCCGGCGAACAGATAGCAAGGCTGATCCTGCTTCGGATAGGCCGCGTTCTCGCCCGATGACAGTTCCCAGCTCCACGGCGCCGGCGTCGCATCCGACAGCGTGATCGTGCCAATCGCGCCACCCGCGAACTTCAACAGCAGGGCCGCGGTATCCTCGACGGCAAAGCCGCGCGCCTTGTTCGAGGTTATGGCCTGAACCTCTGATATCTCGCCGCAGATGAAGCGCAGATTGTCGATGTCATGCACCAGATTGATCAGCAGCGGTCCGCCACCCGCCTCGCGCCGCCATGCGACATCGAAATAGTCGTCCGGCTTCTTCAGCAGCCACAAGCCGACAACCGCGGTGAGCTGGCCTATCCCGCCGCCGGCGACCTTGTCGCGTATCGCCTTGATGCGGGGATTGTGGCGGCGGTGGTGGCCGACCAGAACCGGCACACCGCTGCGCCGCACCGCCTCGCAAAGCCGCCGTGCGGAAGCGACCGTATCCGTCACCGGCTTCTCGACCAGCGCGGGGACCCCGCGCGCGACGCAATCGAGCGCCATCGGTAGATGCAGCGCGTTGGGCGACGCGACGATCATCCCGTCGGGCGTCTCCCGCTCCAGCAGCGCGCGATGATCGGCGTGCCAGGCAATCCCCTGCGATTCGGCGAACGCTTTTGCCTCGGACGAGGGATCGGCGATCCCGGTCAGGACGCAATCGGACGACGTCGCGACCAGCTCGATATGCTTGCGGCCAATCAGCCCCGCGCCCGCCACGCCGATCCGCAACGTACCGCTCATGCCGCAGTCTCCGTCATCGCGCCGCCCAGGAACAATTGCCCGATGCGGGGATCGTTCAGAACGCGCTGCGCGGTGTCGAAGAGCCGGGTCTGGCCGAGTTCGAGCACGATGCCGTAGTCGGAAATCTCCAGCGCCGAGCGCGCGTTCTGTTCGATCATCAGGATCGATACGCCACGGTCGCGCAGATCCTTCAGAATGTTGAAGGTCTGCTGCACCATCAGCGGCGAAAGCCCGATCGACGGCTCGTCGATCAACACCAGCTGCGGATTGAGCAGCAGGCCGCGAACGATTTCAAGCTGCTTCTGTTCGCCGCCCGACAGCGTGGAGGCTTGTTGCGCGGCCCTCTTGCGCAGCGCCGGGAACTTGTCGAGCGCTGCCTCGATTCGGGCAGGCAGATCAGTGATGTCCCGCCCGGCGACGACGGCGCCAAGCTGGATGTTGTCGCGTACCGATAGTTCCGGAAAGATATTGCGTCCCTGCGGGACGTAGCAGATGCCTGCATTGAGCAATTCGCGTTGACTCAACCCGGTGACGTCGCGCCCTTTGAATACAACCCTGCCTTCGCGCAGCTTCAACAGGCCGAAGATCGCCTTGAACACAGTGGACTTGCCGGCGCCGTTCGGGCCGATCACGGTGGTGATCGAGCCGGCGGGCACCGAGAAGGTGGTGCCGTTGAGGATCGTCATCTTGCCGTAGCCGCCGACGAGGCCTTGAACATCCAGAATGGCATCGCTCATGGATCGATCCCTCAATGGCCGAGATAGGCTTCGATGACGGCGGGGTTGGCGCGGACTTCGCTTGGGGTGCCCATCGCCAACAGCTTGCCTTCCGCCATCACCATGACGCGCGTGCACAGCGACATCACAAATTCCATGTTGTGCTCGATCACCACGAAGGTGGCGCGCTTCTCGCGGTTGATCGCCGCCAGCCGCTCCTTGAGATCGCCGAGCATGGTGAGGTTGACGCCGCCGGCCGGCTCATCGAGCAGCACCAGCCGCGGACCGCCCATGAACGCCATCGCAGCATCGAGCAGCTTTTGCTGGCCGTAGGACAGGCCGCCGGCGGCTTCGGTCGCGAGATGATCGAGCTTGAAGAAGCCGATCATCTGGTCGGCCGCCGCCGATAGCCCGGCGTCGGAGGGACCGAGCAGCCGCGACATCATGTTGCCCTGGTGCTCCTGGCCGGCGAGGATCAGATTTTCCCGCACCGACAGCTTTGGAAACACCTGCAGAAGCTGGAAGGTGCGGCTGACGCCGAGGCGGTTCAACTCGGACGGCCGCAATCCCGTTACGAGTTTGCCGTCGACCTTCACCTCACCATCGGTCGGCGTGAGCTGGCCGAGGATGCAATTGAAGAGCGTGGACTTGCCGCAACCGTTCGGGCCGATCAGCCCGAGGATTTCGCCCTCCTGCACGTCGAAACTGACGCCATCGACCGCTTTGATGCCACCAAAACTCTTCTTGATGTCGCTGACTTCGAGGACCGCGGTCATGGCGCCGTCTCCAGCCTGGATTTTGCAACCGCGCGCAGTGCGGACGCCGCCTTGGTGCGCCGCTCGGCCAGATAGCGATCGAGGATGCCGAGAATGCCGGTCGGCGAATAAATCAGCAGCAGCATCACCGCGACCGCATAGAGCATCAGGTAATAGCCTTGCGTGAAGCGCAGCCATTCCGGCAGCAGCACCGCGATCATGGCGCCGAGGAACGGCCCGAAGAAGAATCCGGAGCCACCGACGATCACCATCATCAACAGATCGAGCGAGAGCGAGAGGTTGAAGGGAACCGGGTCGATATATTGCGTCAGCGGCGCATAGAGCGTGCCGGCGACGCCGCCGAGCGCCGACCCGATCGCGAACGCCATCAGCGTATAGCGCCGCGTATCGATGCCGAGCGACAGCGCCCGCACCGGGTTTTCACGCAGCGCGACGAAGGCGCGGCCCCAGGGCGAGCGGATCAGCCACCACATCGCCAATGATACGATCGCAAGCGAGCCGAGGCAGAAATAATAGAACGGCAACGGCCGGTTGGTCACAAAGCCCATGACGTTGGGCCGCGGAATGTTGGAGATGCCATAGATGCCCTTGGTGAGCCAGTCCTCGTTGCGGAACACCAGGAACGCCAGCGTCGAGAACGCCAGCGTCACGAACGCGAGGTAGTGATGCTGCACGCGCAGCGCCGGATAGCCCAGGATCCAGCCGATGGCGAAGCACAGCACGATGGCAACACCCAGCGCTGCGATCAGCGGCATGCCCTGCGTGGTCATGATCGCCGCCGCATAGGCGCCGATGCCGACGAACGCGCCCTGCGCCAGCGACACCTGGCCGGCATAGCCCAGCGTCAGATTGAGCCCCATCGCGGCGATGGTCATCACCGCCCACTGGCTCAGGATGAACAGGCCGTAGCGGTTGAAGTTCATGGGCACGATGATCAGGGCCGCGATCACCACGACGCCGAGCGCAATGCGCAGATATTTCCCGGTAGCGGTCATACCGTGCGCTCCTCGGGCCGGCCGAGCAGGCCTTGCGGACGGAACAGGATGATGACGATCAGGAGGATCAGCGGCACCGCGGCGCGATACTGCGTCGATACATAGGCGGCTGACAGATTGTCTACCACGCCGATCAACAGCCCGCCGGCGATGGCGCCACGCACCTGGTTGAAGCCGCCGACGATCGCCGCGATGAAGGCGGCCTGCCCGAGCACCTCGCCGGAGGAGAATTTCGCCAGATAGATCGGCGTGATTAGCAGCGAGGCCAGCGCCACCAGAAACGCGTTGATCAGGAAGGTCAGCAGGATCATGCGCTCGACCGGCACGCCGATGATGCGGGCGACCGTCGGGTTCTGGGCGGTGGCCTGCATCTGGTGGCCGATCGAGGTGCGGTTCAACAGCGCAGTCAGGCCGATCACCACCGCAATCGCGAGCGCCAGCACACCAAGGCTCTGCAACGAGACCACCCGGCCAAGGATCGAGACGTCACCGGCCGGCACGATGGAGGGGAACGGCGAGGCTTCGGCGCTGAAGAACTGCTTCACGGCTTCCTTCATGCCGATCGCCAGCGCCATGGTGGCAATGGCCAGCGGCAGCACGCCGTGCCGCAGCATCGGATCGACCAGCAGCAGCTTGAAGCCGAGCCCGAGCAGCAGCAGCGACAGCAGGATGCCGAGGATAATGGCGAGCCAGAATGGCGCGCCTGCGTGCATCACCGCCAGCATCAGGAACGCCGGCAGCATCACGAATTCGCCCTGCGCGAAATTGATGGTTTGCGACGTCTGCCACAGCAGCGTGAACCCGACCGCGACGAGGGCATAGATCGCCCCGGTCGCAAGGCCCGCCACGAGCAGATCGAGCAGATTGGACATGCTCCTCCCCTCACCCGTCACATGCGGACGGCGTCAATCATTTCACCATGCTGATCTCGGGGGCCTACGTTTAAGCGCACGCCCCGTCGCGGCTCAGTTCAGTTTCGGCAGCACCTGCTTGACAACCTGCTTGCCGTCGACGATCTCGACCAGGAATCCCTGGCGATCGATGTCGCCCTTCTCGTCGAAAGTCACATCCATCAGGATGCCGGGCTCGCTCGCGGCCTTGATGGTGAGGCCGTGCAGATTATCGGCGAACGCCTTGGCGTCGACCTTGCCCATCTTCTCGGTGGTGGCCTTGATCATGTAGATCGCGAGATAGCCTTTCAGCCCGTTATGATCAGGGACGTAATTGTACTTCTTGACGAACTTTTCGCGGAACGCCTTGACCAGATCGACCGGTGCATCGGTGGTGAGGCCGACATGGCCGCGCGCGCCGTTCGCGGCATCGCCGGCGAGTTCGACGACCTTCTGGCCGACCAGCGTCGTCTCGCCCATCAGCGGCACTGATATCGCCTGGCGCTTCAGCTCCTTGAGCATCCGCGCGCTTTCTTCTTCATTGACGTAGATGAACACCGCGTCGGGCGCCGCCGCCTTGATCTTGCTGACGTCGGCGGCAAAGTCGGCTTGCCCCGCTTCGGTGGAAATGTCGGCGGCGACCTTGATGTTATACTTGGCGAATTCCTTGGTGATGACGTCGCGGCCGCCCTTGCCGAAATCATTGTTGACCCAGACGATCGCGACCGATTTCGCCTTCAGCTCGTCGTTGATGTATTTGGCGACCTTCGGCATCGAGGATTGCTGGCCGAACGAGGTGCGGAACAGGAACTTGTTGCCGCCCTGCGTCAGTTCGGCGGCCTCGCCACCCATGATCTGGGTGATACCGGCTTCGGCGGCGAGCGGCGAAGTGACCTTGACGGAGCCGGAATAGCCGGGTCCGAGCAGAACGTAGGGCTCGTTGTCGAGCGCCTTCTGCACCTGCGCGCGCGCAACGCCCGGGTTCGATTGCGAATCCGCATGCGTCACTTCCAGCTTGCGGCCGAGCAACCCGCCCTTGGCGTTGATCTCCTCGATCGCGAGGTCGATGCCGTTCTTCCAGTTGTTGCCGACGGTCGCCCCGCCGCCGGACAATTCGGCGACATTGGCGAGCTTGATCGGCGCCCCTTGCGTGAATGCGGCCGCGGCCGACACGGTGGCAAGCAGGAGTCCTGCAAAAATTCCAGATCTCATTTCCATCCCCTCTTCTCGTTATAATAAACGGCCTTGTGACCGGCCGTGTTTTAAGCTGCGTTCACTTTAGCGTAGCGCTTGGCCATCACGGCGTCGAATGCATTTCCCATCTCGACGGCCGATGGCTTCAATCCCGTGAACAGTTCGAATGCATCCGCGGCCTGGTAGATCGCGAGCTCGCGCCCGGTCATGGCCTCCGCGCCCTTTGCCTTGGCGGCGTTCAACAGCGGCGTCCAGAGCGGCGTGTAGACCGCGTCGGCGACCCACACGCTCTTATGCAGCAGGGCGTCCGGGACCGGCGTGCCGCGGTTCGGCAACATGCCGACCGGCGAGCCGTTGACGACACCGGTGGCGCCGCGCATCGCGTCCTCGACGCTGTCGGCGACACTTGTTTTGCCGCGCTTCCCGATCTGGTCGGCGAGTTGCGTAGCCTTGGCGCGGTCGGTGTCGAAGATCCTGATCTCGGCGACACCAATCCCGGCCAGCGCAAAAGCGATCGCCTTCCCGACGCCGCCTGCGCCGATCACGGCAACTGTGCTCTGCGCGGGGTCACGGACAAGCTCGGTGATCGCCCGGGCAAACCCTGTTGTGTCGGTGTTGTATCCGATCAGCCGGCCGTCCCTGACCACGACCGTGTTGACCGCGCCGATCGCACGCGCCCCCGGTGACATCTCATCGAGCAGGGAGACTACCGCTTCCTTGTACGGAAAGGTAACGTTGACGCCTGCAAAGCCCAGACGGCGTACGCCATCGAGCAGTAGCCGCAATTCCTCGCGGTCAGCGCCCGCAACTTCGATCAGTTGGTAGTGGCAATGCGCGCCGAGCGCCTCGGCGGCCCGCTCATGCATCGCGGGCGAAGCCGAATGCGCGATCGGCGCGCCGATCAGGCCGCTGAGAAAGCGGCGATCGGCTGGAGCGATGGGGCGGGCGGCAGGGCTCATGATCTCGTCATCGGGCGCAATGCGCGTTGGCGGCAGCGGTTGGTTCGGGATACGCCCCGATCCGGCCAGACGATAGCGTTTTGCCGACCTAACACAATTACCCATTTATGCCGGATAGATAACATCATGTTATTTCTTGCGAGGCCTGACATCAGGCTTTCGCGGCGCAGCTTTCCCCGGTCCCACCGCCCGCATTTCGGAGCGCAAGCATTCGATGAAATGCTCGATGTGAAGCGACAGCGGCGCGCCCCGTTTCACCGCAATGTAAGTGTCGAACCTGGTCGGCTCGACAATTCTGAGCAACTCGATGCCGGGATAACCGCCATGGGCGACAGTGAACTGGTCGATCACGGCAATGCCGAGACCGGCCTTCACCAGCGCGCACACGGTGGTGCCGAAGCGCGCGCGGATGGTGATGTCGTAGTCGAGTTTGTTGCGCGCAAAGATCTCCGCCATGATCCGCCCGTAGGGATCGTTGGGATCGATGCCGATCAGGGGATAGCGGATGATCTCCGCGGCCGAGACCTGCTTGCATCCGGCCAGCTCATGCCCCGCCGGCACGATGCAGAACAATTCGCCGGACGCCAGCGGCAGGAAGTCGAGGCCGGGATGCTCGAGCCGGTAGCTCATGGCGACGCAATCGCCACGGCCCAGCAGCAGATAATCGACGGCCTCCTCGATCTTGAGGATGTTGATGTCGATCCGCAGCTCCGGATAGCGGCGTCGAACCCGCTCGATTGCGCGCGGCACCATCACCTGCGAGATGCTGGGTACGGAGCCGATACGCAGTTCGGACAGGTCACCGCGCCCGATCTTGGAGATGATCTCGGTAAGATCATCCATCTTCTCGTAGACGCCGTTGATCTGCTCGAAGATGTTGCGGGCTTCCGCCGTCGGAAAATAGCGCCCGTTCTGGCGCTGGAAGAAGCGGACGCCCAGGGACTTCTCGGTGTACTTCACCAGCCGGCTGATGCCCGGCGCTGATACGTTCAGAAGCCTCGCAGCGCCGCCGATCGTGCCGGTCACCATCACGGCGCGGATCACCTCGACCTGGCGAAGCGTCATCATGTGTGAAGTCTTGCCTGTCGCGTTGCCTCTGCGATGTCGTCGCGGCTACACGTCGAAGAACACCGTCTCTTTGTCGCCCTGCAGATGGATGTCGAAACGATAGACCGCATTGCCGCCCGGCTGGCGCGTCGCGATCAGCGTGGCGCGGCGGTCGGCCGGCACCAGCGCCAGTACGGGATCGGACGCATTGGCGGCCTCGCCGTCGAAATAGATCCGCGAATAATTGTGCAAGAGCATGCCACGCGCGAACACGGCGAGCACGATATGCGGCGCCTGCGGCTTGCCGTCGGGATCGGCGACCTGCCCCGGTTTGATGGTGTCGAAGGCATAACCGCCCTTCGCATCGGTACCGATCCGGCCGAATCCCTTGAACGTGGAATTCGGCAGCGCCCGCTTGTCCTGCGGATCGGAGAACCGTCCCTGCGCATCCGCTTGCCAGATCTCCAGCATGCAATCCGGCACGACCGCGCCGTCGCCATCGAACACCTGCCCCTCGATGCGAATGCGTTCGCCCGACGTATCCGCCGTAACGAGGTTGTTGCTGAACGCGTCGTTCCAGTCGTATTTGCCGTTCGAGGTCAGACCATAGGCGAAATAGGGGCCCACGGTCTGCGACGGGGTGAGGCCGTCTGGCTTGGTCTGTTGCACTTACTTTTTCTCCATCGGCGTGGCGTTGCGCCCGCGCAGCACAATGTTGAAGCGGTAGCACAGCGCCCAATCCGGCTTGGTGTTCTCCAGATCGAACGACGAGATCATCCGGTTGCGTGCCTTCTCGTCGGTGACCGAATTGAAGATCGGATCGAACGGGAACAGCGGATCGCCGGGGAAATACATCTGCGTGACGAGACGCGAGACAAAGGAGTGGCCGAACACCGAGAAGTGGATGTGGGCCGGACGCCAGGCGTTGTGGTGATTGCCCCAGGGGTAAGCGCCGGGCTTGATGGTGACGAAGCGGTAATAGCCCTGCGCGTCCGACTGCGTGCGACCAGCGCCGGTGAAATTCGGATCGAGCGGCGCGGGATGCTGATCGACGACATGCACGTAACGGCCGCAGGAATTGGCCTGCCACAGTTCGACCAGCGCGTTCGGCACGCCGCGGCCGTCTTCATCGAGCACATGGCCGTGCACGATGATGCGCTCGCCGAGCGGCTCGCCCTTGCCCTGAACGGTGAGGTCATGATCGTTCGCGCGAACCGTCTCGTGGCCGTAGACCGGCCCGGTCAATTCCGACAGCGTGTGCCGCATCGGAATCAGCGGCTTGGAGGGCGAGCGCTTGACCGTGCTCTTGTAGGCGGGGGACAGCCGCGGCGGATGCGCCGCGAGACTTTGCACCGGATAGACCAATGTCATGACGTATCCCTCCCTCGCATCGCGCTATCAGCGCAAAATTGCTTCGCGATTTTGTCGCTGAGCCGCGCCGCCAGATCATTATATGACATAACTAATTTGGGAAAGGACGTTTTTTCGTCCTCCCAAATATTTGTCTTAATTGACCTTTTCGATCGCGACCGCAACGCCCTGGCCGACGCCGACACACATGGTTGCCAAGGCAAGCTTGCCGCCCCGCTTCTCCATGCCGTGCACCGCCGTCAGCACCAGCCGCGCGCCGCTCATGCCGAGCGGATGGCCGAGCGCGATCGCGCCGCCATGCGGATTGACGAAGTCGGCGTCATCCTGGACGCCCAGTTGCCGCAAACAGGCTATGCCCTGCGAAGCGAAGGCTTCATTGAGCTCGATCAAATCGAAGTCAGAGATCTTGATGCCAAGCCGCTCCATCAGCTTCCTGGTCGCCGGCACCGGGCCGATGCCCATGATGCGCGGCGGCACCGCAGCCGAGGCTAGCCCCAGGATGCGCGCCCGCGGCGTCAGCCCGTGCTTTTTCACAGCGGCTTCGGAGGCGAGGATCATCGCCGCCGCGCCGTCATTGACGCCGGACGCATTCCCCGCGGTCACCGTGCCGGGATTGCGCACGATCGGCTTCAGTTTCGTGAGGCCCTCCAGCGTGGTTTCGGGGCGCGGATGCTCATCCTTGTCGACGATGATGGGCCCAGCCTTGCCGCCCGGCACCGATACCGGCGTGATTTCCTCGGCGAAATAACCGGAAGCGATCGCAGCGCCCGCGCGCTGCTGCGAGCGGATCGCCATCGCGTCCTGATCCGCGCGTGACACCTGGAATTCCTCGGCGACGTTCTCGCCGGTCTCCGGCATCGCGTCGACGCCGTACTGTGCCTTCATCAAGGGATTGATGAAGCGCCAGCCGATCGTCGTGTCGTAAATCTCGGCCGAGCGCGCGAATGCTTCCGGCGCCTTGCCCATCACGAACGGCGCGCGGGTCATCGATTCGACGCCACCGGCAATCGCGAACTCGATTTCGCCTGATCGAATCGCGCGACCCGCGGCGCCTACCGCATCGAGGCCCGACGCACAGAGACGATTCAGGGTCTGGCCGGGAACCGATTCCGGCATGCCCGCGAGCAACAGCGCCATCCGCGCCACATTGCGGTTATCCTCGCCGGCCTGGTTGGCGCAGCCGAAAAACACCTCATCCACTTGCGCCCAGTCGAGATTGGGATGCTTCGCCATCAGCGCCTTGATCGGGGTCGCGGCCAGATCGTCGGCGCGCACCTTGGCGAGCGAGCCGCCGAAACGGCCGATCGGGGTCCGGACGGCATCGCAAATGAATACATCACGCATAGAATCTCTCCCTGAATGCCGTGCTTTAGGCGTTGAGCCCTACGGAACTGTTGGCGAGTTTTAGGAGCGTGCCCGCGGCAGGTCAATTGAGGCTTGCCACTCCTGTCGTGCTCCGGCGGGATGCCCGTCATGCGGGCGTGATCAATTATGCGGCGTGGGGCGTGGAAAACTCTGACAATGGGGGTAAGGGAATAGGACCGGGCGGCGAAATTTTGTAGTTTGCCGCCCGCAATGACGATCCAGCAATCCATTCCCGCCCCCGAAGCCACGCCGGCCGCTGACGCAAATTCGCGCGTCACGCCGATGATGGAACAGTACCTCGAGATCAAGGCCGCCCATCCCGGGCTCCTGCTGTTCTACCGGATGGGCGATTTCTACGAGCTGTTCTTCGAGGACGCCGAGATCGCCTCCAAAACGCTCGGCATCGTGCTGACCAAGCGCGGCAAGCATCAGGGCACGGACATCCCGATGTGCGGCGTGCCGGTGGAACGCTCCGAGGACTATCTGCACCGTCTGATCAACGCCGGCCACAGGGTCGCGGTGTGCGAGCAGACCGAGAATCCCGCCGCGGCACGCGCCCGCGGCAACAAGAGCGTGGTGGCCCGCGGCGTGGTGCGGCTGGTGACGCCCGGCACCTTGACCGAAGATACACTCCTGGATGCACGCACCAACAACTACCTGCTGGCAATCGCGCGCGCCCGCGCCTCGTCCGGCGGCGATCGCATTGGCCTTGCCTGGATCGATATCTCGACCTCGGAATTCACAGTCACGGAATGCTCGACTGCGGAACTGGCGGCGACGCTGGCGCGGATCAATCCGAACGAGGCCATCGTCACCGACGCGCTCTATGGCGATGCCGATCTCGGCCCGCTGCTGCGCGAATTGCCGTCTGTCACGCCCCTGACCCGCGACGTTTTCGATGGCGCCACGGCGGAACGGCGGCTATGCGACTATTTTGCGGTCGCGACGATGGATGGCCTCTCCGCGATGTCGCGGCTGGAAGCGACCGCGGCGGCTGCCGCCGTCACCTATATCGACCGCACGCAGGTCGGGAAGCGTCCGCCGCTGTCGCCGCCGTCGCGCGAGGCGGCCGGAACGACCATGGCGATCGACCCCGCTACCCGCGCCAATCTCGAACTGACCCGCACGCTGGCCGGCGAGCGCCGCGGATCGCTGCTCGATGCGATCGATTGCACGGTTACCGCCGCCGGCTCGCGCCTACTGGCGCAACGCCTCGCCGCACCGCTCACCGACAGCGCGGGAATCGCGCGACGGCTGGATGCGATTGCAACTTTTGTCACCGATAGCGCTACGCGCGACGATATCAGGACCACGCTGCGCGCGGCACCCGACATGTCGCGCGCTTTGGCGCGGCTGTCAGTCGGACGCGGCGGCCCGCGTGATCTTGCAGGCCTGCGCGATGGCATTCTTGCCGCCGATCAGGCACTGGCGCGGCTCGCGCAGCTCGAAACGCCCCCGCTGGAAATCATCGCTGTGATGGAGGCGCTGCGCCGGCCCTCGCGCGACCTCGCCCGCGAGTTCGAGCGCGCACTCGCCGAGCAACTGCCGCTGATCAAGCGTGATGGCGGTTTCATCCGCGAGAATTATGAACCAGCCCTCGACGAGAGCCGGAACTTGCGCGACGCCTCCCGCCTTGTCGTCGCCGCGATGCAGGCCCGCTACGCCGATGACACCTCCATCAAGGCGCTCAAGATCCGGCACAACAACGTGCTCGGCTATTTCGTCGAGGTCACGGCGCAGCACGGCGACAAATTGATGGCGCCGCCGTTGAATGCGACCTTTATCCATCGCCAGACGCTGGCGGGGCAAGTTCGCTTCACTACGGCCGAACTCGGCGAGATCGAGGCCAAGATAGCCAATGCCGGCGATCGCGCGCTCAATCTCGAACTCGAAATCTTCGAGCGGCTCTGCGCGATGGCGCTCGCAGCAAGCGACGACCTGCGCGCCGCCGCGCATGCGTTTGCCTTGCTCGATGTCGCGACCGCGCTGGCGAAGCTGGCGGCCGATGACAATTACGTGCGGCCCGAGGTCGATGGCTCGCTCGGCTTCGCCGTCGAGGGCGGCCGGCACCCCGTCGTCGAACAGGCGTTGAAGCGCGACGGTCAGCCGTTCATCGCCAATGCCTGCGACCTGTCGCCCAGCCCCGCTCAGAAATCCGGCCAGATATGGCTGATCACCGGCCCGAACATGGCGGGCAAATCGACCTTCCTGCGCCAGAATGCGCTGATCGCGCTGATGGCGCAGATCGGTTCCTACGTGCCGGCTTCGCGCGCGCGGATCGGCGTCGTCGACCGGCTGTTCAGCCGCGTCGGCGCGGCGGATGATCTCGCGCGAGGACGTTCGACCTTCATGGTCGAGATGGTCGAGACCGCCGTCATCCTCAACCAGGCCAGCGAGCGCTCGCTGGTGATCCTCGATGAAATCGGCCGCGGCACCGCCACCTTCGACGGCCTGTCGATCGCGTGGGCCGCGATCGAGCATCTGCACGAGGCTAACCGCTGCCGCGCGCTGTTCGCCACGCATTATCACGAATTGACCGCGCTTTCCGCAAAACTGCCGCGGATGTTCAACGCCACCGTGCGCGTCAAGGAGTGGCAGGGCGATGTCGTGTTCCTGCACGAAGTGCTGCCGGGTTCGGCCGACCGCTCCTACGGCATCCAGGTCGCGAAACTCGCCGGGCTTCCGCCGGCGGTGATCACGCGCGCCAAGTCGGTGCTGGCGAAGCTCGAAGCGCAGGACCGCGGCCAGACCGCCCGCGCGCTCGCCGACGATCTGCCGCTGTTCGCCGTCCCCTCCCGCGCCGCCGCCGAACCCGCGCCGCCGAGCGAGGCGGAGCAACTGGTCGATGCGGTGAAGGCGCTACATCCCGACGAGATGTCGCCGCGCGAGGCACTGGAGGCGCTCTATGCGCTGAAGGCGAAATTGCCGAAGTAGGCTGGCGCGGCTTCCAACAACCAGAGAATGCTGCCAAGCTGGGGTATGTCATCGCCTGCCTTGCCTATCCTCTCGCCATCGCTTTCGGCCAAGCTTGCCGCTCTTGCCACACGGCCGGCGACCAATCGCGAATTGGACGACATCCTTACCGAACTCGCTACGCTGCCGGCGCATCTTGTCGTACGGGCCAGCCGGGAAATCGCGACCGGCGCAGGTCTCGGCTGGTGGCAGCCGGAAAAGCGCCCTCGGCAAGTCATCCCAACCCACCGAGCAAGCCTCTTTTTCCAGCGGATCAGAGACCGGCTTCGGCCGAAATCCACTCCTGTCCCTTTTCCATCTGACCGAGAATTGCTCGCCGCAAATGCGGATCTCGCGTGGCTGTTCCTGTTCCACCCAAGCGGCTACCTCAGGGAGGCGGCGCTCCACCACATAACCACACCACCGACCTCGCCATTCTTCCTTGCGGCTTTGGCGTGGCGACTGAATGACTGGGCTGAACCGGTTCGTCAGGCCGCGAAGCGATGCGTCAAGCGTATCGCGCCTGATGTCGCAGCAGCCGTTGCGGGAGATGCGGCCGTATACCTGCTCGAGCGGCGCTTTGTCTGGGGCCGGTGGCGTGACGAGGGAAATATCCTCGATCTGGTGTTTGAGCGCGAAGATGTCCTTGCCGCCCTGGCGACACGCCTGCAGGAGCAGTCAACCGGTCCTCTCGCAGCCTGTCTTCGCCACGCCTTGCGATATCCCGGCATGGATCAGCACCTCCCGCGACTGGCAAAGGCGGCCGTGCAACCATCAGTCAGAGCCGCCGCCTATACGTGCTTGATTTCCGGGAAAGCGATCTGGCCCGTTGGCTTCGAATGGATGTGGATCGACAAGGTATACGGCTTGCGACGACGTACGCCGGTGCTGCACACGCGAACCATTCAGCGCAATCGTCCTCCTGCCGACTTCGTCAAAACAGCCATCCGCGACAAGTCACCCTTCGTGAGGAAGGTTGCCGCAGACGCGATGATCGCCGTGCGGTCGGAGATACCTGACGAGGAATCGCTAATTGCCGATCTGGCAACGGACCAAAGTTCGCTGGTGCGGTCGAGGGCGGACTTCCTGTTGAGACATCCGCGGACATCGAATTCACAGGCAGAGCTCGATTAAGTTCGCAACGCCTTCCCTCGCCCGAGCCGCCACAGGCCGAGATTCCAGCCGACACACGTCGCCAGCGCCAGGCTCAACCCGATCCCCGAGCCGAATTGCGGTGCCGCGACATGCAGCACCGCAATCGCGATGCCGAGGCCGATCAGCCCCCAGGCGCTGTTGGCGAGCACGGCGGCGGTCGGCGGGCCGCCGATGCGCGGGTGCAGGATCAGCATCATCGACGTGAACACGACCGGGAACAGCGCGATCATGCCGCTGACCTTGGGACCGACCCAGCTCGAGGTGGTGACCACCGTCGCCACCAATGTCGCGACCAGTGACGCCCGCAGCGGGATGTCGTACCAGCGGCGTCTGATTGGCGGCATCTTGGCGTGGCGGTAGCGGGCGAGCAGCGGGACGCAGATCGCGTAAGCGATGACATTGGCGATCAACCCACCGGCCAACGACCACTGCACCGAGCGGATGACCGTGGCGAGCGCGAGCCATACGGCCACCGCCGTGAAGCAACTCAGCAGTGCGCCGTGGCGTTGCGCCAGCACGACATAGGTCAACCCGAGGAAGATCGTTGCGGCGTTGATCGGCAGGCTCGCCAGCGCGCCCTCGGCGATGAAGGCAGCGTCATGATCGAGCGCGAGGAACACATAGGATGGCCCCGCCGAGATCGGCAGCGTCGCAATCAATGCCCCGATCACCGGGCCCGAGCGTTCGGTGACAATCGAAGCCGTCACCACGAACGCCGCGGTGATCGCCATGCGCAGGCCGAGCGTGAGGATGAAGGCGAGTTCGGGGGACATTTGCATCGCTGTCATGGCCGGGCTTGTCCCGGCCATCCACGTCTTCTTGCTTTTCGTCAGGTTAAGGACGTGGATGCCCGGGACGAGCCCGGGCATGACGGAGAACTGGCCTCACACCCGCTTCATCGACACCGAAACCTTCGGGCCGTTCTTGATGGTCTGGTAGACCACGCAATAGCGCTCGGTGAGCTTCAGCAGCAGGTCGAGCTTGTCCTGCGGCGCGTCGGTGCCGACCTCGAAGCGCAGGCGGATCTCCTCGAAACCGACCGGGGCTTCCTTGTCGACGCCGAGCGTGCCGCGAAAATCCAGATCGCCTTCGGCTATGACGTTGCCGGTCTTCAGGGGAACATCGACGGCGGTGGCGACCGACTTCAGCGTCACACCGGCGCAGGCGACCAGGGCTTCCAGCAGCATGTCGCCGGAGCACAGCTCCAGGCCGGAGCCGCCGGTGGCGGGGTGGAGGCCAGCTACCGCCAGCGCGCGGCCGGTCTCGACCTTGCAGGCGATGCCTTCATTGTCGATCGAGCCTTTGGCTTTGAGGGTAATGACCGCGGCCGAGGGATCGGACTTGTAGCGTTCCTTGATCGGGGCCTGCATCGCGCGGAGTTCGGCGGCGTCCATCTTCGTCTCCCGACTTTTTGTTTATGCATCGGATATAAAGGGCTATCGACGCGCTGTCATCACGGTCCTCCGCGGCCAACCCATGCGGCATGGGAAATCCACGCTTTTCCAACAGCTTATGGCTGGCATTCGCGCACCCGGCGGCATAGCTTTGATTTGGCCGTACAATCGCCCGTGACAGCCCCTGCGCCGTCCGATATCGGGATAGATCATGGATAGCATCGTGCTAGAGAGCCGCTCCGGAGCGGATGAACGTTTCGATACCGCGCGGATCACCGCGGCGGTCGATGCGCTGGCCGAAAAGCATGCCGGCCGCGAGGACGTGTTTCGCTCGGCGCTGGCGCAACTTCTCAAGGCCGAGATGATCGCGGCGCGCGCGACCGCGCAGGCCGTGCTGCTGAAGGATCGCCACGGCCGCCGCTGCGCGGAGCGGCTCTGCTTCATGCAGGACGAAATCATTCGCATCCTCTACTCGGCCGCGACACGGCATCTCTATCGCTCGCATGTGCCCTCCGGCGCCGAGCGCATGGCGGTGGTCGCCACCGGCGGTTACGGCCGCGGGCTGATGGCGCCGGAATCCGATATCGATCTGCTGTTCATCCTGCCCTACAAGCAGACCGCCTGGGGCGAGCAGGTCGCGGAAGCCATCCTCTATTGCCTGTGGGACATGGGATTGAAGGTCGGCCACGCCACGCGCTCGGTCGACGAATGCATCCGCCAGGCGCGCGGCGACATGACGATCCGCACCGCGATCCTGGAAACGCGATTCTTGACCGGCGACCAGCCGCTCTATGACGAACTGGTCGCCCGCTTCGACAAGGACGTCGTGCAGGGCACCGCTTCCGAATTCGTCACCGCCAAGCTCGCCGAGCGCGAAGAACGCCACCGCCGCGCCGGGCAGTCGCGCTATCTGGTCGAGCCCAACGTCAAGGACGGCAAGGGCGGCTTGCGCGACCTGCACACCCTGTTCTGGATCGCCAAATACGTCTACCGCGTGCGCGAGACCGACGAACTGGTCGAGCGCGGCGTGTTCGACGCGCAGGAGTACCGCACCTTCCGCCGCTGCGCCGATTTCCTGTGGTCGGTGCGCTGCAATCTGCATTTCGTCTCGGGGCGCGCCGAGGAGCGGCTGTCGTTCGACATGCAGCGCGAGATCGCGGTGAGGCTCGGTTACACCTCGCATCCCGGCATGCAGGATGTTGAACGCTTCATGAAGCACTACTTCCTGGTCGCCAAGGATGTCGGCGATCTTACCGCGATCCTGTGCGCCAAGCTGGAAGAGGAACAGGCCAAGCCCGCGCCGGTCTTGAGCCGCATGGTGGCGCGGCTGCGGCCGGGCATCAAGCGGCGGCGGGTGCCCGACAGCGACGACTTCATCATCGACAACAACCGCATCAACCTCGCCGCACCCGACATCTTCAAGCACGACCCGGTCAATCTGATCCGGATCTTCCAGCTGGCGCAGAGGAACAACCTCGCCTTCCATCCCGACGCGATGCGCACGGTGACGCGCTCGCTGAAACTGGTGAACACCCAGCTTCGGGAGAATCCGGAAGCCAACCGGCTGTTCATGGAGATCCTGACGTCCGACAACGCCGAGATCGTGCTGCGGCGCATGAACGAGACCGGCGTGCTCGGTCACTTCATCCGCGCCTTCGGCAAGATCGTGTCGATGATGCAGTTCAATATGTACCACCATTATACGGTGGACGAGCATCTGATCCGATGCATCGGCTTCCTGCAGGAGATCGAGCGCGGCGGCAATGACGAATTCACGGTCGCGAGCGACCTGTTCCGCAAGATCCAGCCCGAGCATCGTGCGGTGATCTACATCGCGACCTTGCTGCACGACGTCGCGAAGGGCCGGCCCGAGGATCATTCGATTGCGGGCGCCCGGGTGGCGCGGCGATTGTGCCCGCGGCTCGGCTTCAACACCGCCGATACTGAGCTGGTGGCATGGCTGATCGAAGAGCATCTGACGATGTCGACGGTGGCGCAGTCGCGCGATCTCTCCGACCGCAAGACGATCGAGAATTTTGCCGCCGTCGTGCAATCCGTCGAGCAGATGAAGCTGTTGACGATCCTGACCACCGCCGACATCAGGGGCGTCGGGCCCGGCGTGTGGAACGGCTGGAAGGCGCAGCTGCTGCGCACGCTGTATTACGAAACCGAGCCGGTGCTGACCGGCGGTTTCTCGGAAGTGAACCGCGCGCAGCGCATTGCGGTGGCGCAATCCGAATTCCGCGCCGCGTTCAACGAGTGGCCGGAAGCGGAGCTCAACGCCTATATCGGGCGGCACTATCCCGCCTATTGGCTCAAGGTCGACCTGCAACGAAAAATCCGCCAGGCGCGCTTCATCCGCGCCAGCGAACAGGCAGGCCACCAGCTTGCGATCAATGTCGGTTTCGACGAGGCCCGCGGCGTTACAGAGCTGACGATCCTCGCGACCGACCATCCATGGCTGCTGTCGATCATTGCGGGCGCCTGCGCGTCCGCCGGCGCCAACATCGTCGACGCGCAGATCTACACGACCACCGACGGACGCGCGCTCGATACCATCGCGATATCGAGGGAATACGACCGCGACGAGGACGAGGGACGGCGTGCAACCCGGATCGGCGAGATGATCGAGCACGTGCTCGAAGGCAAATTGCGGCTGCCCGAAGTGGTGGCGCGCAAGGCGGCCAACCGCGGCAAGGTACGCGCCTTCGTGGTCGAGCCGGAGGTCACCATCAACAATCAGTGGTCGGACCGCTACACCGTGATCGAGGTTTCCGGCCTCGACCGCCCCGGCCTGTTGTACCAGCTGACGACGGCGATCTCGAAGCTCAACCTCAACATCGCCTCGGCCCATGTCGCGACCTTCGGCGAGCGCGCCCGCGACGTGTTCTACGTCACCGACCTGCTCGGCGCCCAGATCAACGCCCCGACCCGGCAGGCCGCGATCAAGAGCGCGCTGATTCATCTGCTCGCCAGCGAAGACAACGTTGCGCAGCCGGCGGCGTGATACGCCAGTCCTACGGCTCTACGGGTCCCGCGGCTGGCTTTCGCCTTCTGCGATAGCGCAGCGCATCGATCAGCAGCGAGAGAACGGACGACCGCTGATGGCGCGTCGGGTAAGGCAGGTGGTCGTCCGACAACGGCCCGTGCGTTACCTCTTGCTCGTCGTCGCAAAATTTCGGTGCGAATGCGAGGAAGGGGCCGCCGAGATCCGAATGATGGAACGGGTTTCGTGGTGGGCGTCGCATCGGTCGTCAACCTTGTGCAGGAGACGCGCGAGCTCATTGCGATAGAGCCTCGCCCAGCTACCATTCAAGCTGGTGAGGAATTCGAGCTCGCGGCCTGTGAGTATCGACATAGGAAACGCCGGGATGCGGAAGCAGGAGACATCGGACCGATTGCGCGAGGCCGTTACATCTTCTGCATTCCGGCGAAGTTCATACCGCTGTAGGGGCCGACATAAACCCCGCTCTGCAGGCATTGCGATTTCGCGGCGCCGCACATCTGCGCGTGGTCCGGCCGTGCGCTGGAATTTCGCATGCACGAGGCGGCATAGGCGCTGCAGGTGTGGGGGATCGCGGCCCGCTGCATGGCCATCCGGTATCGATAGGAGCGCCCGCCGTCGGACGACTGGCAACATTTGCCGTTCATCTTGCTGGCTGACGCCGTCGTAAATCCCGACGGCAGCACGATGGTGGAAATGGCGAGCGACAGGACAATGGCTGGTGACTTCATGGCAGATCTCCTCTTCACGGCATTACCTCCTCGATTAACTAACCAACCAGATGACTAACCAACCAGACCGGCAGTCGGCGCGACGCCGATGCTGTCGGGAAACACGGTGGTTGCGAGCGCACGCTCGTCGATTCTCAAATGATCGCGGAGCAGGCCCTTGAGCACGGCGCGCAGATCGGTCGTGGGTTTGAGGTCGCGTTCCTCATAGAGCTGGGCTTGCTTCAGCCCCGGCCAGTCGGCGACCACGCGCCCGCCCCGCAAGCCGCCGCCGGCGAGAAACGCCACGGTGCCGGTGCCATGGTCGGTTCCGTTGGTGCCGTTGATGCGCGCGGTGCGTCCGAACTCGGTGATGACGGCGACCACCGTCTCGCGCCAGGCGTCGCCCATATTGGTCTCGATGGCCGCCAACGCCCCGTCGAGCGCGCCAAGGAGGTTGGCGAGCTGACCGGAGGCCGCGCCCTCGTTGATGTGGGTGTCCCAGCCGACGAAGCCGACCGCCCCGACACGGGGGCCGTCGGGCTTGGCGAGAAAGCGGGCCGCGGTGCCGGCGGCTTCCGCAAAATAGGCCCGCACCCCGGCAATGCCGGGAGCCGCAAGCGCAGCGGCGTCGACCATGGCAGCATCGGATGGTCCTGTGGCGCCGAGCGCGGCCAGACGCATCCTTGCCTCGAGCGCGGCCGCCAGTTTCGGATCGGTGTGTTTATAGAGATCGAGCAGCCGGGCCTGGGTGTCTTCGTTGGCCGGCAGCAATTTTTGCGGCACCCATGACAGCACCGGCGCGCGGCCGCGGACCACCAGCGGGGTCACGGAGCCGACACCAAGGACGCGACTGCCGCGCGGATCGACCCGGCCGTCCGACGCCAGCTCGGCCAGCGCACGGTTGAGCCAGCCGGTGTCGACGGCGCCCGGCCGCGCGATGCCGCTTTCGAGAACATCCTGGCCGTCGAAATGCGAGCGCTCGCGATAGGGCGTTGCGGTCGCGTGCACGATGGTCGCCTGCTGCGCCTTGTAGAGCCGGTGCAGGTTCGGCATCGCGGGATTGAGCGCGAAGAAGCCGTCGAGCGGCAGCGCCGGCGGCTTGCCGTCGAGCACGAGCGCGCGCTCGCCGCGCAGGCCGATCCAGTCGGGATCGCCGACGGGGGCGACCGCGCCGAGACCATCGAGCGCGCCTCGCAGCACAATGACGAGCATGCGCGGATCACGGCCCTCGGCGCGTGCGAGCCGCGGCATTTGGCTCCATGCGAACAAGCTGCCGGCGCCGATCAGCGCCTCGCGGCGAGTTGGCAGATGGTGGCGAAAGGTCATGCTCACCTCCTCTGGAATTCGGCCGACATGAACAACAGCACGAGTGCCTGCTGACGGCTCTCGGCGCGGCCGACCGCCTGCTTCACCTCCGGCGACACCTGTGACCCGAGCACGGTCTCGATGACATCCTGGGGATCGGTCCTGCCTGCGATGCGCTCGGCGAAATAATTGGCGACGTCGAGCCGCCGTCCCATGCCGTCGATCCAGGATGCTTCGTCGTCCGGGAAACCCTTGGGCGACGGCGGCCGCCACAACGGTTCGCCGAGCAGGACCTGTCCATCCGTGTACCGCACAGGGTCGGTCTGCGTGAGCCCGGTCGCGCGCACCATGCCGACCACCCACTCGCCGGGCCGCTTAAGTTTGGCCGGCGGCTCGCTCCACGCCTCGTCGGACGAGACCATCACCCTGGCGACCTGCTTGAGATCGCCGCCGGTATCGAGGAACGCCTTCGCTATCCGTTCCACCAGCGCAGGCGGCGGCGTATCGGCCACGAAATAGCGGGCCAGCTTGGTCGCCACATGCGAAGCTGTCGCAGGATTGGCGGCGAGATCGCGCAGCACGGCACGTCCCTGCTCCACCGTTTCGTCCTCGTAGGATTTTCCCAGCACCTTCTGCGCGCCGGGCTCGTGTAGGCGGGGATTGAAGGTGAATTCGCCGCCGTGCTCGGGATTGTCGCCGGGCGGCACCAGGGTCCATCCGGTGAGAATGTTGGCGAAGCCGATCACGTCATCCTGGGTGTAGCCGCTACGCACGCCGAGCGTATGCAACTCCAGAATCTCGCGCGCGAGATTCTCGTTAAGGCCGCGGCTGCGATTGAGGCCAGCGGTCGAGTTCGCGCCCATCGAAACCGTCTGGTCGAGATAGAACAACATCGCCGGATGGCCCTCGGCCGCCAGCAACAGGTCGGTGAAGCGGCCAAGCACATGAGGGCGGATGGCCTCGCGCTCATAAGCGCCGGACATGCTGCGGATCTTGTCGGCCGAGACGCAGAAATGATTGGACCAGAACCAGACCAGCCGCTCGACAAACCCGATCTCGGCGCCGAGCGCGGCCGCGATACGAATCCGCGCCTCGTCGAGATAGATCTGCCGCCCCGGATCGGGCACGGCTTCGGCGGCGATCTTTTGCGCCATCTCGCCCGTATTTGACGCGGCGCCTTCCATCATCGCGGACGCTTCCGCCATCTGCTGGCGCTTCGCGTCCTGCTCTTTCTTGGCGACGATCGCCTTGGCTTGCCGCTTCGCAAACGCGTCGGTCACCGCGCGATAGGCCTTGGCGCTCGACGGCAGATTGGCGGCAGCGAGTTCGCTGATCGCGGGACGATCGAGTTCGGCGATCAACGCGCCGCGCGGGTCGGCCTCGATCGCCGCGATCGATCCCGGACGCGGCCCCATCCCGAACCGATGGAGGGCCAGCGCGGCTTCAGCCTTTGCAGAACGGCTCATGGCAACACCCGAGGCTGCGACACCCTGTAGTGCTACGAGTAGTAACACTTACGAACAGGCCATGCAAGTCCCGATTGAGTGCGGCTCGCTCGGGTCGAGCCAGGCCTCGTGGTTTGATCGGATGCAGAGCATCCTCCGAGGGGGCGCGGCGCTGCCGTCTCCTCACCATGATCTGACATCGGTGGCGGATACGCTATTTTGACCTCGGCGTTGCTGCGCAGCAGCGAAGTGACGCGATGGGCTACAAGCGGACCAATGCAGCGCCGCACGGCGGCGCTTCCAGTTCAGCCCGGCGGCGAAATCCCGCGCAGGACGTCCCTGAAAACGCCGTACTGCAATTGAAACGCTTTGGGGCTGTAGTCCTGGTAGTATCCCGCGGTCACCACGACAACGAGATCGAGCTCCGGGACGATGCGAATCGACTGCCCGCCTCGACCAAGTGCGCCAACCCAGTGGACCTCACGCCCATTGAGCAGGGAGCGACCGAGCCACCATAGGTATCCATAAGATTGACGGTCCGTGGCCTTGAGCTTCGGTGCCGTCGAGGTCTCGATCCATTCCTTGGAAACGATCTGGCGGTCGTTCCAACGACCGCCCGCGAGGACGAGCTGGCCGAGTTTTGCCATATCGCGCGGCCGCAAGCGCAATCCCCCACCGGCATCGGTATCTCCCTTGTACCGATTCCACTCTACGCGAGTAATGCCCAGGGGCTCGAACAACGTCTCGCGCGCAAATTCATCGAGGGGGCGTCTGGTCGCCTTACGGATAATGGCCGACATGAGCGTGAGCGCGCCGGTGTTGTAAAAGAATTCTTGTCCTGCCGGGGCAGTCACCGGAAGACCGAGGACATAACGACACGGATCTGGCGCCATATGCATGCGCCCCTCGTCGTTGTTGCCCTCGTTGCTAGGCGTCGCCTCCACCCACCCCAGCCCCATCGACATGGTGAGCACGTGCAACAACTGGATGCGGTCCTTCTCAGGGGAACGCAAGTCTGACAACTCGGGGAAAAAGCTGAAGATCGGTTCGTTGATGCTGCGTATCAGCCCGCGATCGATCGCTATCCCGACGGCGAGTGACGCGACGCTCTTTGAAACCGATTTCACATTGTTCAATGTATCGGCGTCGAAGGTGACTTTCCCGACCGGGCGGCCGTAGATCTCGTCGGAACCCCTGAAGTACCGCTCGAACACCAGCTTGCCACTCCGAGCGACCAGCACGGCATGTATATTGGCATCGCTCGAGGCGGCCAGCCGATCAGCCATCCTGCACAGCGCCGCGCGGTCGATGAGCTTATCCTCATTGAGGGAAGCGACGGGCCAGCCGTCGTCTCGCGCGACCGGAACATCGCAGCCGTCGGGCAGGTCCGCGTACACCGGCAACCCGGTGAGCGGCGCCAGCGCAGCTCCACCGAGAAGTGAAACAAACTGGCGCCGTCTCATTCGATCCTCCCGTTCACGCCTTTTGCGGTCGCTCGCCGCGGTGCCGGGAATCCGAGGCTTTTGGCATCCCCTGATGTCGTGAGTTCATCGGCGCTAATACTGCGGACCCAGCGCAATCCGTCCGATCGTGCCGTCCTTGACCAGGCCGATCCGCCACTCCGCCGAACCATTGGCGAACTGGACGATATAGATGTCGCTGCCGAGAGCCGAGACGCCCCGGAACGACATCGCGCGCAGGGCGCCGAGCCTGGAGACAATGGCCTGGTTGAAGGGAAGCTGCTGGCGGGTCTGCGCCGCGACTTCGGACGTCATGCGATCGTAGTCCGGCTCGCCGCGGCCAACGGCCTCGATATATCCGCGCAGCGTCGCTTCGCTGCCGGCCAGTGGAACGGTGCGTGGCAGCATTGCGCCGCCGGGCCGGCCGCTCGCCTCGACCGTGTGGAAGCGCGTGCGCTGTCCCGGCAGCACGATCTCCAGACACTTCCCCGCTCCATCGGCGATCACCCATGGACTGTCGACATTGGTCGTGACCGGAAACGTCATGTCCTCGCCGATGGTCCCGAAGGCCGCGCGTTTGCCCTCCGCGTCCAGCTTGAAGAGCTGAAGATCGCTCCCGCTGCCATTGTAGATCAGCACCTTGATCGGCGCGGTCTCGGCCGTGGCTCTGAGGCCCCCTTCCTCCGAACAGGCGACGATGCCACCGGGCTTGTTGTTGCCATCCGGCCGGAAGATGACATCGTCGGCCTTGTCGTCCGCCCCCAGCAGGATGCGGAATTCCGCGACGCCATTGGCGAACTTCACGCCATAGATGTCATAGCCACCCGGGCCGACGCCGCGGAAGAAGATCGATTCCACCGCGCCGAACGCCTTGAACATGGCCTGCAACTCGGAAGCCTGGCGCCGGATCCTGGCCGCCAGCGCCGCGCTCATCCGCTCGTAACTGGGCGCTCCCCGCTGCAGATCATCGATCCCTTGCAGGATCATCTCCTTGCTGCCCGGCAGCGGGATTTGATCCCTGAATCGATCCGGCGCCGCCGCGATCCGACGCGAAAAGTCTTCCTCGATCGCCTTCGCCCTGGCCGCAGAGACCCGCGGCGCCAACCGGGCGCCATACACCGGCTCGTGTAGTAGAACCTGGGTCACCTTGGCCTGACCGTCGCGCAGGAAAACAACCAGATCATTATGGCTGCTGGCAAAGGCATCGACGCCGCGCGCCACGATCTCGAATTTCGGCCGCCCCGTCTCCTGCACATGGAGCCGCTCGCCATCGCGGATGACGGTGAGGACGCGGCCGGGTCCCAACTGGTACGTGCCGACATATGAATCCAGCCGGCCCGCATCCACCGCGATCCCTTGCCACGACAATTCGGCCGTCCTGATCGCGCTGATGCCGCGGCCATTCTGGTTCAGCACCGGAGCGAATGGCTTCCGTTCATGGCTGACGGCCAATGTGATCGGGCCGGCCGCCGCGGGGTAGAAATAGGTCCCATCACCCAGCACCACCAACCGGAGCTTTCGCTGTCCGCTGACTTGCCCGAAGAAGTCGTCGCCCTCCCGCGAAACGGTGAAGATCGACGCGCGATCCAATGCATAAAAGGAAACCGACTGCGGCTTACGCGCCGCGGTCACGGCATCTGCCGCATGGTCGAGCGCGGCCGAAGCCGCCGGCTGGGTGCGATAGGCGATGGAGCCGGCAGAGACGAGCACAACCGGCAGGATGACTGCCACGGTGCCGATTCGTTTGCCCCAGCCCAGCTTCGCCGGGGCCGCGGTAGCCGCGAGAATGCGCTCCACCCGGCTACGCACCGTGCACGCCCTTGCCATTTCGATGCCCGCCGGCGCCCGCCGAACGTGCTGCACGAGGTCGAGCAGGATCTCGGCGTAGGACAGCCTGTCCTCGACCACTTCGAGCGCCCTTGCGTCGCTGATGATTTCGGCTAATTCCGCCAGCCTGGTGTGGTGCCACCACGCGAACGGACTGAACCAGAACACCGAACGATTGAGCGACGCGAGCAGCAGCAGATAGAAATCGCGGTTGGCGACGTGCGCGCCCTCATGGGCCAGCACGGCCTGGCGCTTGCGCATGTCCCAGTCGAAGCATTGCGGCGGAAGCAGAATGGTCGAGCCGAAGGTGACAGGCCCGGCGATCACGCTGCTCACGCGCACGCTCCAGTCGGCGGTCCAGGGTGCGCGCATCGGCTTGGCGGCACGGGCCAGCCGCCAGGTCAGGTAAAGGCCGACCGCCAGCCTCGACAACAGCAGGCCGGCGACGAGCGCATAAACGATGGTGGCCAGTGCCAGCCAATTCAGCGCCTGCACAGGCGCTGAGCGAGCGGCCGCCATGCCCTGCTCAGCCGGGAGCATCTCACGCAGCGGCTCCGCCAGCGGACTGCCCGTTGGACCGGCAGGCCAGAAATGTTCGGCCGCCGGCACCGGCAGCGCGTCCACGGTAACGGTTACCGTGGTCCAATGCATCAACAGCGGCATCGACAATGACGCCACCAGCACCATGGCCCAGCAGGTCATGTGCACGTGCGGATTCCGTACCCGCAAAAGATTCAAGCCAATCCACACGACGCCTCCGAGAAGCAAGGCGCGTAGCGCCGACTCCGCCAGAATCGCCAGCATTATCTCCTCCTTCCCTTCGCCTCTGTCTTGGTCTCGGCTTTGGTCTCAGTCCTGGTCTTGATTTTAGTCTTGGCCTTCGCAACCTGGTCGGCCAGCGTGCGTAACTGGCGCTGGTCGAGCATCGCCGTGTCCACCATGCCGACCAGGACCTCTTCGACGGAGCCGTTGCAGAACCAGTCGACGATGCGCTGGACGGCTTTCGCCGCAACCCGCGCGCGTGGCTCGGCGGCCTGATAGACATAGGTTCGTCCATCCACGGTGTGCGTGGTGTAGCCCTTGTCTTCCAATCGTCGCAGCACGGTGCGGACGGTCGATTCTTTCAACGGGCGGGAAAGCCGTTCGCGGACGGCCTCGGCCGTGACAGGACCATTGGCCCAAACCAGTTGCATGACCTCGCGTTCGAGGTCGCCCAGTTCGGGCAGGCTGTCATCCATGGTGCTACCTTGCGATCTCGGGCCTCAATGCTACAGAGCGTCGCATACGTGGCCGGAATCCGCAACTTCTATTCAGCTGACTTCTATTCAGCTGACTTGGCCGCGCCTCGCGGGCGGGCGGGCGGCAATTCTGGCGCCAATTAGAGGTTCACGCCTTCGTGCCGCAGCAGCGAGCGTTTCCGCGCGAGCCCGCCGCCATATTTGACCAGCGAACCATCGGCGCGGATCGGGCGATGACAGCGACCGCGCTATCGCGAGTCTGATTGTTCTGTTTGGAAATCAGCCCAGCCATGGAGCTCGAGAGCAGTCAGGCTCGCCGCCACGAAGGCAAGATAATTTGTCTGGGAAACCAGAAGACCCAGATCGAACAGTTCGAGCAACGCTTGCCATGGGTCCCCTGCCGACACGGCGATTGCCCGCTTGCCACCATCGATCACGGAAGGTCGGAAGCTGCGGTCCGATCTCCGGCGCCTTGCCTCGGGTCCGACGTCATCAGAGCAAAGGATCAACCGCAGGCGTGCTTTCGGCATATCAATCCCCAAAGTTTGCGATCGGCGATCGCCGGGTTACGGGTTTGACAACTGCGACGGGATGTTTGCGTTCGGCGAGACGTCCGGTTGAAGGTCTCGCCTTCCCGCAGGGCAATTTCCAGAAACTCTGGTGCCACCGGGTTACCCAATAAGCTTCATCATTGAAACCGGACGAACCATTGAACGGAGGTTGATCCACACATTACATTCGGTTGGCAGGATCATACCTAGGTTTGGGATCGCTATCCGGGCCGCGGGCGGGGAATCGGAATGTCGCATTCCCCGGGTGGCGCATCGACTGCACGCAGGGAACGCCCCGGATCTTTATGCCTCCGGAATATCCTTCCGGACGTCCAAAAGCTGCTAGTATGCGCCTGTTAGGAGGGCGACGTTGTCGCCGCTGATGATAGAGATCACCTAGCGACGCAGCGCGGGCCCGGGATGGCCAAGCCTTTTGTGCTGCCTATGATGCGGGACCAGACCATGAAATCCTGGCGCTCCGCCGAGCAATGGCTGCTGGGCAGCATGGTGTTGGCGTTGGCTGCGGCGGCCTTCATCTGGCTTGTGCTCGGCCCCGCGCCGGCGGCCCCCGCCTATTTGACCGCCGTCGTGCTGCTCATTGCCTCGCTTCTCGCCTCACTGATCATGATGCGCCGGGTGGGCACTGCCCGCAGGCAGATGGAAGCCGTGCTCCACGGCCGGTCGAGAGCCGAACAACACGCGATAGAGGCGTTGCGTCAGCGTGAGGCGCAATGGAAGGAAGTATTCGAGCACAACCCGGTGATGTATTTCATGGTCGACGCGGCCGGCACAGTGCTGTCGGTCAACACATTCGGCGCGGCACAACTCGGCTACTCCGTCAGCGAATTGCTCGGGCAATCCGTGCTGAAAGTCTTTCCTGCCGAAGAGCAGCAGGCAGCCCGGAGCAACGTTGCCATATGCCTGGAGAACATCGGCCAACCCCACAGTTGGGAAATCCGGAAGGTCCGCAAGGACGGTTCAGCGCTTTGGGTTCGTGAAAACGCCAAGGCCGTGCGGCGGCTGGACAATCAGCTGATCGTGCTGATCGCGTGCGAGGACATCACCGAGCGCAAGGAGGCCGAAAATGCCTTGCGGCAGAGTGAAATGTATCTGGCCGAAGCTCAGCGATTGAGCGGCACAGGCAGCTTCGGCTGGCGCGTCGCCAGCGGAGAAATCATTTGGTCGGAAGAAACATTCAGAATGTTTGGCTACGACAAGGCTCCCTCCATCAACCACGCCGCGGTCTTTCAACGCGTTCATCCGGACGATCGTGCGCGCGTGCAACAGACCATCGACCGCGCGTCCCGCGACGGAAGGGACTTCGAGCACGGATATCGATTGCTGATGCCTGACGGCGCGGTCAAGCATGTCCACGCCACGGCCCGTGCGGTGACGGATGCATCAGGTGGCGTCGAATTTGTCGGGGCCGTGACGGATGTTACCGCCCGCAAGCAAGCCGAGATCGAATTGCATGAAGCGCAGACGAACCTGGCGCATGTCGCGCGGGTGACGGCGCTCGGGGAAATGGCTGCGTCGATCGCCCATGAAGTGAACCAGCCGCTCGCCGCCGTCGTCACCAATGCCGCGGCATGCCTGCGCTGGCTCGACCGCGAACCTGCCAACCTGAAGGAAGCGCGCGGCACCCTGCAGTCGATTATCAATGACGGCAATCGGGCGGGAGAGGTCATCCAGCGCGTCCGCGCGCTCGTGAACAAGACCACCGATCGGAAGGCGCTCCACATCAACGAAGTCGTCAACGAGGTCCTGAGCCTCGTGCAGCATGAGTTGCTCAGCCACCGCGTGGCGCTGCGGCTGGAACTCGCCCCTGCCCTCCCGCCGGTCCTCGCCGACCGGATCCAGCTGCAACAAGTCATCCTCAACCTCGTCGTCAACGGGATTGAAGCGATGCAACCGGTCAAGGACCGGCCGCGCGAACTGGTGATCCGAACGCTCCAGGACGAGGCCCGCCAGGTTCTGGTCACGGTGAGCGACTGCGGTGTCGGCGTGGCCGCCGAGAATGCCGATCGGCTGTTCGATGCCTTCTTCACCACCAAATCCAGCGGCATGGGCATGGGCCTGTCGATTTGCCGCTCGATCGTCGACGCACACGGAGGACGGCTGTCGGCGTCCGGCAATGCCGGTACCGGCGCGACGTTTCAGTTCACCCTGCCATTGCATCAGGAGGACAGTACGTGAACGGCCGTCCAGCATCGCCTCACACCCTCGCAAGCGCCGAGGAACCGGTCGTCTTTGTTGTCGACGACGACGCGTCGGTGCGTGAAGCCCTGAGCAACCTTTTCCGGTCGGTAGGGTTGCGGGTCGAAGTGTTCGGTTCGGCTCACGAGTTTCTGCAGAGCAAGCTTCCGAACGTTGCCGGCTGCCTGATCCTCGACATCAGGCTGCCCCGGCTGAGCGGCCTCGACTTTCAGGCCGAGCTGGCGAAGGCCGATATTCAGATTCCGATCATCTTCATGACGGGCCACGGCGATATCCCGATGACGGTCAGGGCGATGAAGGCCGGAGCCGTCGACTTCCTGACCAAGCCGTTCCGCGACCAGGACATGCTGGATGCCGTAACCGCGGCAATCGAACGCGACCGGGTCAGCCGCGATGAAGCCAGGATGCTCTCCGGCCTGCATGCTCGTTTCGCGACCCTGACCCCGCGGGAACGGGAAGTGATGGCTCTGGTCACGGCCGGCCTCATGAACAAGCAGATTGCCGCCGAAATCGGCATTGCCGAGATCACCGTGAAGATACACCGCGGGCACATCATGCGAAAAATGACCGCGAAGTCGCTGCCCGATCTGGTGAGAATGGCCGAGATGCTCGGGATCGGGCCCGCATCCGGCAGGCCGCAAACCTAAGTATGATTCTCCGACTCTGATTTCGGACGCACTCTCCCACCACGCGGCTATACAGCAAGAGACACCTTCCGGTCGTCTCCAGGAAGGACCGCCGTTCCAGGAAGGACCACGGTGTCCAACCCACCGGTAATTTCAATCATCGACGATGATGGATCCGTTCGCGCCGCGACCCACAACCTCGTGAGATCGCTTGGCTACGCCGTCCATACATTCGCGTCGCCCGAAGAGTTCTTGCGATCGTCGCAGCTGGGTGACACATCGTGCGTGATAGCGGATGTCAGAATGCCGTCCATGAGCGGGCTCGAATTGCAGGCCTACCTGCTTGCCCGGGGACACAGCCTGCCGTTCATTTTCATCACCGCTTTCGCCGTCGAGAGCGATCGCGCGCGCGCTCTGAAAGCCGGAGCGATCTGCTATCTGACCAAGCCCTTCGACGGAGAAACCTTGATCGGGTGCCTCGATGCCGCCCTGGAACGAAAAGGCGCCGCAACGGGCAAATGACCCGGCCGGGTTGGCGCCGCGGTAATGGGTTGCGGGCCGGCTATACGCAAGGATGACCCCGCCAAACATCTAGACAAGTTGAAGAAAAGTGGTGACGGCGCGAGACTTCGCATCGTCGCTCCCCGAGAGAACAAGGGCGACAGCAAAGCATCACATTTTGATCAGGCAGTGGCAATTCCTCAGAAGGAGGTCGCCATGCGTTTAGAACCGCGCTGCTCTCATTGCGACAATGAAGACCCGAAAATCATCTGCCTGCGAAATCCTGCGATTGAACGCTACTGCGGACGCTTCTGTCTCGACAAGGGTCACGAGAGTTTCATTCGCTGGATACGGCGTACAAATGCGGAGGTCGCGTCATGACAAACTGCTGCGGAAATCCTGAGTGCAAGCGCCCCTTCGGGCTGGTCCGGCGCAGCTGGTATTTCGAACAGTTTTGCTCGGTGAAGTGCCGCGAGATTTACAAACGTCAGCTGGAACGCAACCGCGCCTACTGGAAATGGCTCTACAAATGTCCCGAACCGTCGGTCGCGGGAAGAAGCTGATCCAGCTACGGGGTGGAACGAACACCCAAGGAGCGGCCATGACGACAGTGTATGCGATGCTGGTGGGAGCGATACTGGCCTGGGCCCCCACGGTTCTTGTGTTCATCTATATCGTGCGGGACATGCGAAACACACGAGGCCTCGATTAGCGTATGACGGGTTCTCAAGCGCAGCTTCCAGTCGCTCGATTGACCCGCCCCCCTTCTTGAATCCGGGCGCCCTCGTGCTGCAACAGCCAGCGCTTGCGCTGCAGCCCACCGCCATACTTCACCAGCGAGCCGCTGGCACCGATCAGGCGGTGACAGGGCAGGACTACGCTGATCGGATTCGAGCCGTTGGCGTGGCCGACGGCGCGGACGGCTTTGGGCATTTTGAGCTTCGCGGCGAGCGCGCCATAGCTCAGCGTCGTGCCTAAGGGAATCCGGGGCAGCGCGTTCCAGACCTTTTGCTGGAACGGCGTGCCGGCGACGCGCCACTCGATCGCAGCAAGGCGGTCGAGGTCGCCCTTGAAATAGCCGGTCAATGCGGCGCGCAACTCGCCCGGCGCCGGCGCATCTTTCAAATTCACCGTGCCATAATGCAGGCGCAGCAATTGCTGCATGCGCGGCTCATAATCGTCCCAGTCCAGCGCGCGGAGCAGGCCGTCCGCATCGGTGACCAATAGCGCCGTCCCGATGGGCGTTGGAAGGCGATCGAGGTTGAAGTTTTCGGGCATCGTCATTCCCTGAAAAATATCGGCGGGGCGATCCGCACTTTTCACGCACGCCATGCTAGCGTCCACCCGAATTCCGCTGCCGGTTTGGGGGACCGCAACATGATCTTCATCGCCAATTCTCTGGTCGCGGTGGTTGCCGCGCTGCATGTGTTCTTTCTGGTGCTGGAGATGTTTCTCTGGGACAAGCCGCTGGGCCTGAAGATCTTCCGCAACGAAATCGAGAAGGCAAGGGATTCGAAGGTGCTGGCCGCCAACCAGGGCCTGTATAACGGCTTCCTCGCCGCGGGCCTCGTCTGGGGCCTGTTCCATCCCACTCCGGGCTTCGCCTTCCAGATCAAGGTATTCTTTCTGCTCTGCGTGATCGTGGCGGGCGCCTATGGCGCGGCGACCGTCAGCCGCCGGATCCTCTACGTGCAGGCGGCGCCCGCGACGCTCGCTTTGGTCCTGCTCTGGCTGGCTTGACGGGCTCACCTTTCACTGCCTTGCGTTGCCAAATCCGTTCCGCCACACTCGCTGGCAACGATGACGGCTGGCCATCCGAACCGGTGACCGGACACGATCATCGGTCAACACTACGGAGGCAGCGATATGAGAAGTGGCATTCTTCATCTGCTTGCAGGCGCGGCGGTTGCGATCGCGCTATCGGCGACATCCGCAAGCGCGCAGAAGAAGTACGATACCGGCGCGAGCGATACCGAAATCAAGATCGGCCAGACCGTTCCATTCTCAGGCCCGGCGTCGGCCTATGCCGGCATCGGCAAGACGCAGGCAGCCTATTTCAAGATGATCAACGAACGGGGCGGCATCAACGGCCGCAAGCTCAATCTGATCCAGTATGACGACGCTTACTCGCCGCCGAAAGCCGTGGAGCAGGTGCGCAAGCTGGTCGAGAGCGACGAGGTTCTGTTCACCTTCCAGATCATCGGCACGCCGTCGAATGCGGCCGTCCAGAAATATCTCAACGCCAAGAAGGTGCCGCAGCTCCTCGCCGCGACCGGGGCCTCCAAATTCACCGATCCCAAGAACTTCCCTTGGACGATGGGCTACAATCCCAACTACCAGTCCGAGGGACGTATCTACGCAAAATACATTCTGCAAAATCACCCCAACGCCAAGATCGGCATTCTCTACCAGAACGACGACCTCGGCCGCGATTACATCACCGGACTGAAGGAGGGCCTGGGCACCAAGGCCACGTTGATGATCGTCGCCGAAGCCTCCTATGAACTAACCGATCCGACGATCGACTCGCAGATCGTCAAGCTGAAGGCAGCGGGCGCTGACCTGCTCTACGACGCCTCGACGCCAAAATTCGCAGCGCAGGCCATCAAGAAGGTCGCCGACCTCGGCTGGAAGCCGGTGCACATCCTCGACATCAATGCGAGCCCGGTGTCGGCCACGCTCAAGCCCGCGGGCCTCGATATCTCCAAGGACATCATCTCTACCAATTACGGCAAGGACCCGGGCGATCCGCAGTGGAAGGACGATGCCGGCATCAAGGCCTATTTCGCCTTCATGGACAAATATTACCCCGAGGGTGACAAGCTCAACACCGTCAACACCTATGGTTATTCAACGGCGGAATTGCTGGTGAAGATCCTGCAGCAATGCGGCGACGATCTCACGCGCGAAAACATCATGAAGCAGGCCGCCAATCTGAAGAACGTCACCGGCAGCCTGTCGCTGCCCGGCATGGTCACCAACACCTCGCCGACCGACTACCGCATCAACAAGCAGATGCAGATGATGAAGTTCAACGGGGAACGCTGGGAACTGTTCGGACCGATCATCGAGGATACCGGACCGGCCGGTTAGCGCCCCGCGCTGATTCAAGACACAAGCCGCCAGCATCACCTATGATGCCGGCGGCTTTTGTTTTGAGCGCCGCAACGCCCGCGCGACCGTGCATCATTTTGTGGCTGGCACAGGTAATGGGTTCTTTTTGAGCAGGCGGAACCTGATACCCGAACCCACGCCCTTTGGGCGCCTTGCATTGCAACATGCCTTCCGCCACTATTGTGGCAGCGACGATATCCGTGCGGCCGGACCGGCCTGCGGCACGATCAGCGCCAATCATAAAACACACGAGGAACGCAGCATAATGAAGAAGGGTATTTTCCATCTGGTGACCGGCACGGCGCTCGCACTTGCGCTGTCGGTCTCGACGGCTTCCGCGCAGAAAAAATACGACACCGGCGCGACCGACACCGAGATCAAGATCGGCCAGACCAATCCATTCAGCGGACCGGCCTCCGCCTATGCCACCATCGGCAAGACGCAAGCCGCCTATATCAAGATGATCAACGATCAGGGCGGCGTGAACGGCCGCAAGATCAATCTGGTCCAGTATGACGACGCCTACTCGCCGCCGAAGGCCGTCGAGCAGGTCCGCAAGCTGGTCGAGAGCGACGAAGTGCTGCTCACTTTCCAGCTCCTCGGCACGCCCTCGAACGCAGCGGTGCAGAAATATCTCAACTCCAAGAAGGTGCCGCAGCTCTTCGCCGCAACCGGCGCATCGAAGTTCACCGACCCGAAGAATTTTCCATGGACGATGGGCTTCAACCCGAACTACTTCGTCGAGGGGCGCATCTACGGCCAGTACATCATCAAGGAATATCCGAACGCCAAGGTCGGCGTGCTCTATCAGAACGACGACCTCGGCAAGGATTATTTGAACGGCATCAAGGCCGGCCTCGGCGACAAGGCGGCGAAGATGATCGTGGCGGAAGCCTCCTACGAAGTCTCCGACCCGACCATCGACTCGCAGATCCTCAAGATCAAGGATGCCGGCGCGGACCTGTTCTTCTCGGCGACGACGCCCAAGCAGGCGGCGCAGGCGATCAAGAAGATCCACGAGCTCAACTGGAAGCCGGTGCACATCCTCGACATCAACGCCACGTCGGTCGGCGCCGTGATGAAGCCGGCGGGACTCGAAGCCTCCAAGGGCGTGATCAGCGTCAACTACGGCAAGGATCCGCTCGATCCGACCTGGAAAGATGACGCGGGCATGAAGAAGTATTTCGAGTTCATGGCGAAGTACTATCCCGACGGCGACAAGGATTCGAGCTTCAACTCCTACGGCTACATGACCACGGAATTGCTGATCCATGTGCTCAAGGCCTGCGGCGACAACCTGACCCGGGAGAACGTGTTGAAACAGGCCACCAGCCTGAAGAACGTTCAGCTCGACCTGCTGCTGCCGGGCATCACCGTCAACACCCGGCCTGACGATTACCGCGTCAACAAGCAGTTGCAGATGATGAAGTTCAACGGCGAGCGCTGGGAATTGTTCGGCCCGATCCTCGAGGACAAGGGCGCGGCAGGCTAGTCGCGACGACCCAATCGAAACGATCGGCGGAAAGAAGCGATCGGCGGTCCCTCGGGACCGCCGATTTTTTTTGCATTCGTCATGCCCGGGCCTGGCCCGGGCATCCACGTCTTAACGGTATAGCAGCCAGAAAGAGTGGATGGCCGGGACAAGCCCGGCCATGACGATCTAGGCAGGTATCTCGCCAAACGTCTTGCCGACCGGCAGCACCGCGTGGCGGATCAGGCGGGAATCCTCCACCGCAGCCTGGCGGTGTTTCACCGCTTCGCGGTAGACGGGATCGCGGATCATCTCGGCGAATGCCGCGACGCTTGGGTATTCGGCGATGAAGCAGTGATCCCAGCGCTCGTCTTGCGGCCCGATCAGCATCAGTTCGAACCTGCCCTGCCAGACGATGCGGCCGCCGAGCCGTTCGAACACCGGGCCGCTTTCGCGCCCATAGGCCGCGTAGGCTTCCGCGCCCGTCGCCTTGCGGCCGTCGGGATAGGCGGCCTGCGCGCGCAAGCGAACCAGATTGAGCATGTGGATCGGACCCGGCCGGTCATTGGCCCGAAATTGCGCAAACACTTCCCTGGTAGGATCGATGTGGCCCATGCCGATTTCTCCCGAGAACGCCTTGGTTTGCAGCCATCTTAATATGGCCCCGCCGCACCTCCTAATCCCGCATTAACCTTTCCGTAACCGACCTTTAAACAGCCCCCGCTAGCGTATGGCGGGACGGGTGTGAACGGCGTTTGTCATGGCGTGGGGACGGAAAAAGAGCGGCGGACGCAAGGAGCCGCTGTTCGGGCTTCCGGCAGCGCTCGCGGACTTGCGGCTTTCACCTGAGGATCGCATTCCAGCCGCCGTCGACGACGACGACAAACCGAAGAAATCAGTGCCCAGGCGCAAGCACGAAGAGGACGACGATGAGCCGCCGCCGCGCGAGCGCAAGCCGCGCGCGGGGAGAGGCGGCGCCAAGCGGCGTGCGAAATCGCGCGGCCGGTTCAGGTTCGGCCGCCTGATCTATTGGGGCGCGGTGCTCGGCCTGTGGGCGACGATCGCGATCATCGGCGTCGTGGTCTGGGTCGGGGCGCATCTGCCGGCGATCCAGTCGCTGGAAATTCCAAAGCGCCCGCCAACCATCCAGATTACAGGCGTCGACGGCAGCCTGCTGGCTTCGCGCGGCGAAATGGCCGGGACCAATGTCGCACTGAAGGATCTGCCGCCTTATTTGCCGAAGGCGTTCATCGCCATCGAGGACCGCCGCTTCTATTCGCATTACGGCGTCGACCCCGTCGGCATCGCGCGCGCGGCCGTGGCCAACGTTCTGCATCGCGGCGTGTCGCAGGGCGGCTCGACGCTGACGCAGCAGCTCGCCAAAAACCTGTTCCTGACCCAGGAACGCACGATGGCGCGCAAGCTGCAGGAAGTGGAGCTGGCGCTGTGGCTGGAACGCAAGCACTCCAAGAACGAAATTCTCGAGCTCTATCTTAACCGCGTCTATTTCGGTTCCGGCGCCTATGGCGTCGAGGCGGCTTCGCAGCGCTATTTCGGCAAATCCGCCAAGAACGTCACGGTCGCGGAAGCCGCGATGCTGGCCGGCCTCGTCAAGTCGCCGTCGCGGCTGGCGCCGAACCGCAATCCCGAAGGCGCGGAAGCGCGCGCTCAGATCGTGCTCGCGGCGATGGCGGACGCCAAATTCATAAGCGCCGCCCAGGCCAAGGCCTCGATCGGCCATCCCTCGTATAATGTGAAGCCGGCCGGCGCCGGCACGATCAATTACGTCGCCGACTGGATCGGCGAGGTGCTCGACGATCTCGTCGGCCAGATCGACCAGAGCATCGTGGTCGAGACCACGATCGATCCGAAGCTGCAGAGTGTCGCGGAAGCCGCCATCATCGACGAGCTCGCGGCGAAGAGCGTGAAATTCAACGTCACGCAAGGGGCGCTGGTGGCGATGACGCCCGAGGGCGCGGTGCGCGCCATGGTGGGCGGGCGGAACTATGCCGACAGCCAGTATAACCGCGCGGTGACGGCCAAACGCCAGCCCGGCTCGGCATTCAAGCCGTTCATCTACCTGACCGCGATCGAAGGCGGCCTGACGCCGGAAACGATCCGCCAGGACGCGCCGCTCGATCTCAAGGGCTGGCGCCCTGAGAACTACACCCATGAATATTTCGGCGCGGTGACGCTGACACAGGCGCTGGCGATGTCGCTCAACACGGTCGCGGTGCGGGTCGGCCTCGAAGTCGGACCGAAGAACGTGGTGCGGACCGCGCACCGGCTCGGCATTTCATCAAAACTCGAGGCCAATCCCTCGATCGCGCTCGGCACCTCGGAAGTGTCCGTCATCGAACTGGTCGGCGCCTATGCGCCGTTTGCCAATGGCGGGCTCGGCGTCTCCCCGCATGTCGTGACCAGGATCCGCACCAATGAAGGCAAGCTGCTGTATGTGCGGCAGCCCGACCAGCTCAGCCAAGTGATCGAGCCGCGCCATGTCGCTGCCATGAACACGATGATGCAGGAGACCCTGCTCTCGGGCACCGCGCGCAAGGCGGAGATTCCGGGCTGGATGGCCGCCGGCAAGACCGGCACCAGCCAGGATTTCCGCGACGCCTGGTTCATCGGCTACACGGCCAACCTCGTCACCGGCGTCTGGCTCGGCAATGACGACAACTCGCCGACCAAGAAGGCAACCGGCGGCGGCCTGCCGGTGGAAGTCTGGACCCGCTTCATGCGGTCGGCGCATCAGGGCGTGCCGGTGGCCAGCCTGCCGAACTCGCAGCGCGGCGGATTCATGTCGAACCTGTTCCAGACCGCGTCGCAGGCCAGCGCAACGCCGGCTCCGTCAGCCCCGCAGGGCGGTTCGTATCGGCCAGCGCCGGCGCGAACCTCCGCGCCACCACCCAATCCAAATGCGCGGCCGGAGGCCGCGGCGGGACTCGATGGCTGGCTGGTGGACCGGTTGTTTGGAAGATAGGCGGTCTTCCGTGCCCCGGATGCTGCGCAGCACGCAGTGATGCGCTGCTGATCCGGGGCCTAGCAAGATGTGGGTCCCGGCTCTGCGGAGCAGCGCGAAGAGCGCTGCACCGCGTCCGGGACACGAGCGTCAATCCTCGACCCCGTAGCGATGCAGGTCGTTGCCGTAGGTGTCGAGCCAGCGCTTGGCGCGTTCGACATGGTCGCAGATGCGGCCGACGACGCGCCAGAACCTGGGCGAGTGGTTCATCTCGACGAGATGGGCGACCTCATGGGCGGCGAGATAGTCCAGCACATAGGGCGGCGCGAGAATCAATCGCCAGGAATACGACAATGAGCCGGCCGAGGTGCACGATCCCCAGCGGCTCGACTGGTCGCGGATCGAAACCCGCCTGACCCGCACGCCGAGATCCGCCGCGTAGGCCAGCGATGCCTTGTGCAGGTCCTTCCGCGCTTCGCGCTTGAGAAAGTCGTGGACGCGCCGGTCCATGTGCTCGTAACCGCCGGCCACGCACAAAATCTTCTCGCCGCTGTCGCGGGTTTCGGTCCACACCGTGCCGCGCTCACCTGCGCGATGCACGATCCGGTGCGGCACACCGCGCAACGGTATGACAGTGCCGGCCTGAAACGGCGCGGCCTTCGGCAGACGGCCGAGACGGGCGGCGATCCAGCCGCCGTGAAGCTGCGCAAAATCCTTGGCTTCCATGATCGTGCCGCGCGGCGGCATCGTCAGGATGGCTTCGCGATCCGTTGGATGAATGCGCAAGGTGTATCGCCGCGCGCGGCGATGCCGGCGCAACCTGATCGCAAAGACTTGCGAGCCGTGCTTGACCAAAAGAGTCGCGGGTTCGGCGGGCCGCCGATAAAGGAGGGCGCGAGTAGCCATATCTTGGAGTCCGGGGAGCAGGAGTTCGCCCGGATTCTGCCATATCCGCCGCCAGGGAAATCGCATCTAAATTGCTCGGCGCAAAAACAAATCAGTTGCCCAATATACAGGGCCTTGGCGGCAAATGGCCTCTAGGGGATGGGGTTGGAACCCAAAATTTTGGCTGGAACCAGGAGTCAAAAAGGCCCCTCAAGAAGTGAGTCTGAACTCACCGCTTGATTCGACCGGAATCCGGAATGTTTGAATCTTCTCAGCAACTTATCGGCAGCTCGGAATCGATGCCGCCCGGGCACTATTCGGCGGCACGGACCAATGTCGGCTTGATATTAGCCGCTGACAGCTTGGTATTGGCCGCCGACATCATGAAATCGGAGATGCGCGGCACGATTTCGGAACGGAATCGCGAACCGTTGAACACTCCGTAGTGCCCAACGCCCTTTTGCACGTAATGCACACGTCGATGATCCGGAATATGCGGGCACAATGCGTGCGTCGCTTCGGTCTGACCGAGGCCGGAGATGTCGTCTTTCTCGCCTTCCACCGTCATCAGCGCCACGCGGCGGATCTGCGACGGATCGACCGGCTGGCCGCGATGAGTCATCTCGCCCTTGGGCAGCGCGTGCTTGACGAAGACGACATCGACGGTCTGCAGATAGTACTCCGCCGTCAGATCCATCACCGCGAGATACTCGTCATAGAATTCGCGGTGCTTGTCGACCATGTCGCCGTCGCCCTTCACCAGATTATTGAACAGCGCCTTGTGCGCGTCGGTGTGGCGATCGAGATTCATGGTGATGAAGCCCGAGAGCTGCAAAAAGCCCGGATAGACGTCGCGCATCACGCCGGGATGCGGAAACGGCACCTTGGTGATGACATGGTTGCGGAACCATTCGATGCCGCGCTGGGCCGCGAGGTTGTTCACTGACGTGGGATTGCGGCGGGTATCGATCGGGCCGCCCATCAGCGTCATCGACAGCGGCACGAAGGGATCGCGCGCGGCTTCCATCACGGAAACAGCCGCCACCACGGGCACCGAAGGCTGGCACACCGCGATCACATGCATGTTGCCGCCAAGCACGTGCAGCATCTCGATGACGTAATCGACATAGTCATCGAGATCGAAGCGGCCCTCGGCGAGAGGAACCATGCGCGCGTCGGACCAGTCGGTGATGTAGACTTCATGCGTCGGCAGGAACGCCTCGACCGTGCCGCGCAGCAGCGTCGCGTAGTGGCCGGACATCGGCGCCACGATCAGCACGCGCGGATGGGGTGCGCGCAGCGGCCGGGTCAGCTTGCGATCGAAATGCAGCAAACGGCAGAACGGCTTTTCCCAGATCGAGCGGACTTCGACCGGCGTACGTACGCCGTTGACCTCGGTGGTGTCGAGATCCCATTCGGGCTTGCCGTAACGGCGGGTGGTGCGTTCGAACAACTCGCAGGCCGCGGCGATCGATTTGCCGACTTCGGTGTGTGACCAGGGATTAAGCGGATTTTGAAACAGGATCTTGGTGGCGTCGGTCACGGCGCGCGCCGGGTTGAGCGACGCGTGGCCCATTTCGTACATCCAGTACATCGGCGTCGTGAGCGCCGGACTGCCTTCGGCCACTAGGGGCGGTGCGCCGCCAAACTCACCAATCGGCATTTTATTTCTGACCTCTGTTTGCGCCGCAGCATAGTGCAGAATGGGTAATAATGCGTCAATGCACCGAACGCTCCTATCCAGATGTATAAGGGACGAAAAACCCCGCAAATCCACGGGGAACTGTGACTTATTCGCCACCTCCGAGCAAAGATCCGTGGTGTTTGGCGCTGCGCAAAAGGGCGAGGAAGATCGCAAAGGAGGCAACGAACAGCACCGCGTTGATGCCCAGCGACCAGACCATCAGGTCGGCCCTGAAGACGTGATCGATCAGAAGCGCGCGCATGCCCTCGAACACATAGGTCGGCGGCAGCGTCCAGGCGATATATTGCAGCCAGGCAGGTAGCACCGCGACTGGATAATAGATGCAGGCGAGCGGCATCAGGCCGAACATCAAGGTCCAGACGATGCTCTCGGCGCCCAGCCCGTTGCGCAGCACCAGGCCGGATACGAAAATTCCGACCGACCAACTCGTGAAGATCAGATTGCAGAAGAACGCGATCAGCGGCAGCCCGATCGCGAAGAAATTGAAATCGAAGAAGAACAGCGCCAGCAGCGTCATCGGGATCACGCCGATCGCCAGCCGGATCAGGCTCATGATCATCAGCGAGATCAGAAACTCGATCGGCTTCAACGGGCTCATCATCAGGTTGCCGAGGTTGCGCGCCCACATCTCCTCGAGGAACGAAATCGAGAAGCCGAGCTGGCCGCGGAACAGGATGTCCCACAGGATCACCGCCCCGATCAGCGTGCCGCCGGCACGCGCAAAGAAATTGTCGTTCTGCGAAATGTAGTTCTGCAGAAAGCCCCATGTGATAATCTGCAGCGCCGGCCAGTAGATCAGCTCCAGCAGCCGCGGCCAGGACGACATCAGGAGATACCAATAGCGCAGCACCATCGCCTGGATACGGTGCCAGGAAATGGCGCGATGGACTGTGATCTCGCTCACGACGATGCCCCCTCCGCCACCCGGCCGCGCGCGACGTCGAGGAACACTTCTTCCAGCGTGTTCCGGTTGTAGCGCGCCATGATCTGGTCGGGACTGTCGTCATCCTCGATGCGGCCGCGCTTCATGATGATGACGCGGTCGCACAGCCGCTCCACTTCCAGCATGTTGTGCGACGCCAGCAGGATGGTGGCGTCATGGGTCTTGCGGAAGTCTTGCAAATGCTGCCGCACCCAGTCGGCGGTATCAGGGTCGAGAGACGCCGTCGGCTCGTCGAGCAGCAACAGTTCAGGCTGGTTGATCAGCGCCTTCGCCAGCGCGACGCGGGTCTTCTGCCCGGCCGAGAGTTTGCCGTTGGCGCGATCGAGGAAATCCTTGAGATCGAGGTCGGATGCGAGCTGTTCGATGCGCTCGGCGAGATTCTTCACCGCATAGAGCCGGCCGAAGATGGTGAGGTTCTGCCGCACCGTGAGCCGCATCGGCATGTCGACATAGGGGCTCTCGAAATTCATCCGGCCGAGCACCTCGGCGCTTTGCTCCGGCATCGGATGACCGAGCACCTGGACGCGCCCCGAGGTCGGCAGCACCAGTCCCATGATCATGGCGATCGTCGTGGTCTTGCCGGCGCCATTGCCGCCGAGCAGCCCGGTGATGCTGCCGCGCGCGATCCGGAACGACACGTCATCCACCGCGCGGGTGGTCTTGTAGAGTTTTATCAGATGCGCGACGTCGATCGCGGCGGAGCTTTCCGGCCCGGCCGCGGGAGACTGTGCTGGCGCTGTCTCACTATTGTCCATGACGCCCCGTTCATTGGGCCATCATGGCTGGCAGCGCAAGGCTTTGGGCTGCTTGCCGCCATGCAGGCCCCCGTGCCGGACCGGATGACCGCGCGAATTTGTGATCGCACGCCCGCGCGGCTAAACTCCGGATATGACCGACGTCGCCGCCTCCGATTTCCGCCTTCCGCACCGCTATGTCCGTCTCGATACGATCCTCCGGCTGCGCTGGCTGGCTGCGCTCGGCCAGCTCACCGCGATCTTCATCGTGGCGCATGGGCTGGAATTCGCCTTTCCCGTCATCGCCTGCGTCGCCATCGTCGGCATTTCGGCGCTGCTCAATCTCGCGCTGCAAATTGCCTTCAACCCGATGCAGCGACTGGAACCTGTCTATGCAGCGGCGCTGCTCGCGCTCAACATCGTCGAACTCGCCGCGCTGCTGTTCCTGACCGGGGGCTTGCAAAATCCGTTTTCGTTCCTGTTCCTCGCCCCGGTCCTGATCTCGGCGACGGTGCTGCCGATCCGGATGACGGTCGGGCTCGGCCTGCTCGCGGTCGCCTGCGCCTCGGCGCTGGTGTTCTTCCATCTGCCGCTCCCGTGGGACAGCGAAGACCCGCTGGTACTGCCGCCGATCTATCTGTTCGGGGTCTGGCTCTCGATCGTGCTCGCGATCGGCGTCACCAGCCTCTATGCGTTCCAGGCGACCGAGGAGGCGCGAAAACTTTCCGACGCGCTGGCTGCGACCGAGCTGGTGCTGACGCGCGAGCAGCATTTGACCCAGCTCGATGGCCTCGCGGCCGCCGCCGCCCATGAACTCGGCACGCCGCTGTCGACGATCTTCCTGATTTCGCGGGAGCTGGAAAAGACGGTCGACGGCAACGACCCATTGGCTTCCGACCTGAAAACCCTGCGCGAGCAGGCGCAGCGCTGCCGCGACATCCTGGCCAAGATCACCCAGCTTTCCTCCTCCGGCGCACCGTTCGACCTCATGCCGCTGTCGACGCTGATCGAGGAAGCGGTGGCGCCGCACCGCGATTTCGGCGTCGCCATCAAGGTGCGGCTAGCTGTCGCAGCCACGCGCGAGCCGGTCGGCGCGCGGAACCCGGCGATCCTCTATGGCGTCGGCAACATCCTGGAGAATGCCGTCGATTTCGCACGGACGACCGTGGAGGTGAACGCCTGGTGGAACGCCGATACGGTCGAGATCGTCATTTCGGACGACGGCCCAGGCATCGCGCCCGATATGCTGAAACGGATCGGGGAACCCTATTTATCAAGGCGCCGCAGCGCCGATGAGGCCAACCGCGAACGCACAGGACTCGGTCTTGGCGTGTTCATCGCCCGCACGCTGCTGGAACGGACCGGCGCCAAGGTTTCCTTCTCCAACCGGACCTTTCCCGATCACGGCGCCGTGGTGCAGATCGCCTGGCCCCGCGCCCGTTTCGAGACCGAGGAAAGTGCTGCAGGCCCAGCGGATTAGAACCATCCCAGGCATGGGGGAAAGCAAACCGATTGGCTTTTGAGGGCCTTGGCAGTGCTATATTGTCACGCCATATGGTTCATAAGTACCACAACCGGGGGAACCCGACTTGAACGCCATCGCCGAACTGAACGATCTCGCCGACCGCTCGCTGCTGATCGTCGAGGACGACAAGCCGTTTCTCGAGCGCCTGTCGCGCGCGATGGAAACCCGCGGCTTCGCGGTGACATCCTGCGACACCGTGTCCGACGGGCTGGCGCAGATCAACAAGGCCGCGCCGGCCTTCGCCGTGGTGGACCTGCGGCTTGGCGATGGCAACGGGCTCGACGTGGTGTCGGCGCTGAAGCGCAAGCGCCCCGACGCGCGCACCATCGTGCTGACCGGCTACGGCAACATCGCCACCGCCGTCACGGCAGTGAAGATGGGCGCGGTGGATTATCTCTCGAAGCCAGCGGATGCCGACGACGTCGTGGCGGCGCTGCTCGCCAGCGGCACCGAAAAATCCGAGCTGCCGTCGAACCCGATGTCGGCGGATCGCGTGCGCTGGGAACACATCCAGCGCATCTACGAGATGTGCAACCGCAACGTCTCGGAGACGGCGCGGCGGCTGAACATGCACCGTCGCACCCTGCAGCGGATTCTGGCGAAACGCGCGCCGCGGTAAGCTCTTAATTTGTGACGATCGCTCTTCTCGTCATGGCTGGGCTTGTCCCGGCCATCCACGTCTTTGCTGCCACACCATTGTAAAACGTGGATGCCCGGGACAAGCCCGGGCATGACGACGAACTAAAACTCCCCATGGCCCTGCGGATCGACCAGGCGGTTGATCCGTTGCGCCGCCGCCATCGCAAAGCGCACCGTCATCGATTTGCGCGTGGCCGCCGGCAGGCGGTGCTCGGGGGCTTCGCAATGCAGGTGCGCGCCGTAGGCGTCGGCGATGATCAGGCCCGTGTCTTGCGGAAATATCTCGCAAGGCAGGTCCTGCGTGAAGGCGAAGAACAGCCGGTCGCAATGCATCCGGTAATCCTGCCATTTCTGGTCGGCGCGCAGGTCTTCCACCGATGACTTGATCTCGACGATCCAGATTTCGCCCTTCTCGTTCAGCGCCACCAGATCGGCGCGCCGCCCCGAGGGCAGCGGCAGCTCGCTGATGCAGGAGAACCCCAGCGATCGTAACAGCCGCGCAGTGCCGCGTGCGATCGCCAGCGCCGTTTCCGACTGACGGCGGTCCGGCGCGGGAACGAGACTGACGTGGCGGGCTGATGATTCCATGGTCGTGAACCCTATCCGATTTCACGGCGACCACCCAGAGCGATGCCAATTCTGGGATGCCAAGTCCGGCATAAAGCCGGCCACAAATTTGTCCGCAACCCGCCCTTTTTTGGACCTCAGCGCACCGTGAAGCCAAGGGAACCTTGGCCTCGAGGGACAAAAACACTGGAGGAGATCTGACGATGCCCCGCATCGCTACGTCAGCTTTTGCCCTTGCCCTCACCGCCCTGTCCCTGTCCGGCGGCCCGTCGCCAGCCCTTGCAAAGCCCGCCGTCGAAGTGGCGTTCGTGCTCGACACCACCGGCTCGATGGGTGGCCTGCTCGAAGGCGCCAAGCGCAAGATCTGGTCGATCGCGACCGCGATCGTCGATTCCAATCCCGATGCCGACATCCGCATGGGCCTGGTCGCCTATCGCGACATCGGCGACGACTACGTCGCGAAAAAGGTCGAACTCACCACCGACATCCAGGATCTCTACGCCAACCTGCTGGAGCTGAAAGCCCGCGGCGGCGGCGACTGGCCGGAGAGCGTCAATGAGGCGCTCGATGTTGCCGTCAACAAGCTGCAATGGACCAGCGGTGGCGACACCAGACGGATCGTGTTCCTGGTCGGCGACGCGCCGCCGCACATGGATTACGCGCAGGACACCAAATATCCGGTCACGCTGTCGGTCGCCAAGCAGAGGGACATCATCGTCAACGCGGTGCTGGCCGGCGATGCCCGCGATACCGAGCGGGTGTGGCGCGACATCGCCCAGAACGGCAACGGCCGCTTCATCCCGATTCCGCAGGACGGCGGCCAGGTCGTCATCATCGAAACGCCTTACGACGAGGACATCATCATCCTGCAGCGGGAGATCAACGGCACCGTGATCCCTTACGGGCCCCGCGCGATGCAAAAGCGCACCGAGGGCAAGACCAAGCAGTTGTCCGAGGTCGCGCCCGCGCAGGCCTCGGAGATGGCGAGCTATCTCAACAAGCGTTCCAAGGCGACGTCCGAAGCCGTGACCGGCGATGGCGACCTTGTCGCAGACGTCTTTGCCGGCCGCAGCAGGCTTTCCGCCGTCAAGGAAGAAGACCTGCCCGACAATCTCCGCGCGCTGAAGCCGGAGCAGCGTAGCGAGGAAGTCAACAAGCAGATGAGCCAGCGCAAGGCGCTCAACGAGAAGCTCGCAGCCCTGGTGGCGAAGCGCGACAAATACGTCGCCGACCAGCGCGCCAAGGCGCCGCCGAAAGCGTCGTCGTTCGACCGCGTGGTCGAGGATACGCTGAAGGCGCAGATCAAGCGGTAGGTCTGCGGCGCTATCTCCGCGAGTCGTCCCTGCGAAAGCAGGGACCCATAACCACCGGCGCATGTTGTTGCGCCGGGCTGGAGCTACAGCCGTCGCACAACAGACGCCTGTGGTTATGGGTCCCGGCGCGCGCTCGCTTTGCTCGCTTGGCCGGGACGACAGAGCTCAGCCGTGCCGGCCCATGACGAGCTGATAGATCGTCATGATCACCTCGAACAGGATCAGCAGCACGATAATCACTTCGAGCCGCAGCGAACGCCGCGTATCGATGATATCGGTCAACACCTGCGCGCTCTCGGCGATCACGGCGAGCTTGCTGTTCAGCGATTCCGCGCGCTCCTTGAGTTCGTACTCGTCTTCCAGGCGCGCATAGAGCCGCTCAAGATGCGGCTTGTCCCACAGCACGTCGGGTTTCTCCGCTACCTCGACCGGCCCTGACACCCGGTGCCGCACCAGGAGCGCATTGCCAATATGCTTCAGGATCGAGCGGCGGCCGCCACCCATCCGGCCGCTGCGCGCCAGTTCTCGCGCGAACGGCTCCGTGGCGTCAAACACGCTGGCAACCTCGCGCTCGTGCCGCGCCAGGACGACGCTCTTCGCAAGCGCCTCGCCCACCAAAATCAGCCGCTCCGGCGAAAAGCTTTGCAGGCAAATCGGGCCGCCGGGTGGAATTTGGTCCTCCTTGTCCGAGCCGAGTTCAACGACGGCCGTTTCCTCGTCGCGCCTTACGAATGCTCCTGTCATGCGCGACTGCAGGCCGCGAAGGAATTCTTCCTCCTCCAGGGCATTGAGGCCGATCAAAACCACAACGCCGTAGCGAAACAGGATCGCGACGCCGCCATTTTGATTGACGCGAAAAGCGAGTGGAGTTGTGGAGAGAACGTCGCCGCGCTCGAGGCCCGACGCATTGAGGCGCTCGCCGACAAAGAAGGCGCGGACAGTTGTACGGGGCCCTTCCAGCGTCGATTTGGAAGCCTGGTTCATGAACTGCGATCCCGGCCGAAAATCGCGATCTGACCGATGCGAATTCCGGCTTCCGCCACCAAATATCCGTCTGTGAAACTCTATCACGGACTGAAACGGGCCACATATCGGTTCCCGCCCGTGTTGACCCCTTTTCAAGGTGGAATATGGTGCCTGCCATGGATGACAAAACCGAGACCCAGGCCAAGGCCGGCGCGATGATCGTGCCGGTGACGCTGTTCGAGCAGAACTGCACCATCATCTGGCACGAGCCTTCCAAGAAGGCCGTCGTGATCGACCCCGGCGGGGACGTTCCCAAGATTCTGGAGGCGATCAAGCAGAGCGGCGTCACGGTCGAGAAGATCTGGCTCACCCACGGCCATATCGACCATGTCGGCGGCGCCGCCGAACTGCGCGACATGCTGCAGGTCAAGATCGAGGGCCCGCACATCGCCGACAAATACCTGCTCGACAATGTCGTGAGCAGCGGCGAGCGCTTCGGCATGACCGGCGTGCGCAATTTCGGCCCCGACCGCTGGCTCGACGAAGGCGATTCTGTCTCGATCGGTGATCTCACCTTCGACATCCTGCACTGCCCCGGCCATTCACCGGGAAGCGTGGTGTTCTTCAACAAGGAATTGCGCTTCGCCCATGTCGGCGACGTGCTGTTCAACGGCTCGGTCGGGCGCACCGATCTGCCCGGCGGCAGCCACGCCACGCTGATCAGTTCGATCAAGGAAAAACTGCTGCCGCTCGGCGACGACGTGGGATTCATCTGCGGCCATGGCGCCGGCTCCAGCATCGGCCAGGAACGCCTGACCAATCCGTTCATCACCGGCGAGATCGGAATTTAATTCCGCTGGATCATGATGCGATCTGAGAGAATCGCATCATCTCATCTCTTTGTTTGAGCATGATCTCCGGGCAAACGCTTCGCGTTTGTCCCGAGCGAAAACCGGTTTCCACCTTTCGGGATCATGCTCGAGGCCCGCGCGGCTATTTCATCAGTCCCGCCGCCGTCAGCGCGCGGGTAATGACGGCGCCGACGTCGATGCCACGGCGCTTTGGTTCGCGCGGCGCTGGCTTGGGTTGGCGAACCGGCTTGTGGGACCTTGACCAGAGCGTGGCGGCGAGATCGGACGACTGCAGGGATTCCGTGGCAGCGGATGGAACGACCTTCGGCGCCGGCGCCGGTTTGGCCGTCTCGCTGGCCGGACAGACGCGCCCGGTCAGGCCGAAGAAATCAGCGATGTGATAGGACGACGAGATCCCCGCTTCGATCAGGAACGCGCCTTCCGCGCCATAGCGCTCGTCATTGCCGGCCAAGCCCAGCGGCGTGCCATGGGCCATGTCGGTGATGGTGTAGGACTCGACGACGGTCTCGCCGTCGGCGTTCCACCAGACCTCGCGCGGATGACCATCGACATCCCCCATCGACATCGGCTCGCCCGGCAGACCGTGAACGTCGAGCCATTGCTTGACGATCTCGTTGGCGTTGCCCGGGTTCACCGTGCGGTCGGCGCTGCCGTGCCACACCGACACTTTCGGCCAGGGGCCCTTGTGCTTGGAGGCCTTGCGGACGAGATCGCCCAACTTGCCGGCGGGGCGCGATGTCGACTGCATCATGCCGCCCAGCGCTTCCCGGACATTGCTGGCAATGCCATAGGGCAGACCGGCGATGATGGCGCCGCCTGCGAATACTTCCGGATAGACCGCCAGCATCACCGACGTCATCGCGCCGCCGGCGGAAAGCCCGGTCACGTAGATGCGGCGCGGATCGATTTTGTGATCGGCAACCATCCGCGCGACCATCTGCCGGATCGACGCGGCCTCGCCGCGGCCGCGCGCGATGTCGCCCGGATTGAACCAGTTGAAACAGGTGTTGGCGTTGTTCGCGGCCTGCTGTTCGGGCATCAGTAATGCAAAGCCATAGCGCTTGGCGAGCGTCGACCAGCCGGTGCCGAAGTCGTAAGCAGCCGCAGTCTGGCCGCAGCCGTGCAGGACGACGACCAGCGCGGCCGCGCGCGGCGATTGCTCCGGCACATAGGCAAACATTTTTAGCGCGCCGGGATTGGTGCCAAATCCTGAGATTTCAACGAGCGGACTGCCCGCTGGTGAAGCGGTTCGGCCATAGATTCCCAAGCCATTGAACCCGTTCAGCTTCGGGAAATGGCGCAAGAATTCGACGTTCTTCGCGAGCGACAAGATGGCTCCTGGGGCGATTGTGTCTGGGTGATTGTTCTTAATGACGTTACTTGAAACAGATAGTTGCCGCACTGCGAAATAAAAAGGCCGTGCACTGTCATTCCCCACAATCAAATTTTGGCAGATGACGTTAATTTGTCATCCTGTGACCTGACGCATCCATGTCAGGAATGCGGCGCAGGCGATAATCGACGGCGCAAACAGCGCGCAGGCGACGAGTAGCGCCAGCCGGCTCGACTGATTCGATTCGATCGCGAAGAATACCGCGCCGATCGCCGCGACGCCTGCGGCATTCGCAATCTGCGCCGTCGTGCCGTAGATGCCGGAAGCTGCACCGGCGCTCACAGGCTTCACGGTCGAGAGCACCGCGCTCGACAATGGCGCCATGACGAGCCCCTGGCCGTAGCCGAAGATCGTCAGCACCAGGGCAAGGGCCATTGCGGACGGCGTATCGATCCATTCGATCGCCATCACCAATGCAGCAAGGCCGACAATCTGCACCGCGCAGCCCTCGATCAGCACCAGCGTGCCGCGATATTTCGTACGCGCTCCACTACGGCGCGAAGCGATTACGAAGCTCAGCGCCAGGGGCAGGAAGACGAGGCCAGCCTGCAGCGGCGGAATATGCAGCCCCTTCTGCATGTAGATCGTCATGACCAGGTAGAACGACAGATTGGCGAAGAAGAAAAAGAACACGGCGGCAAGCCCGCGCATGAACGCCTTGTCCGTCAGCAGCGCGAGATCGATCAGCGGCATGCCGCCGCGGCGGGCGACCGCGCGCTCCAGCCGCAGGAAGGCGGCGATGATGACCGCGCCCGCCGCCATCACCAGCCAGACCATGGGCGACCAGTGCACGTCGTGGCCAAACAGCAGCGGGCCGATCAGACATAGCAGGCCGAGAAACAGCACGATGGCGCCGGGAATATCCAGCCGTGTCCCGGGGCGGCGCTGAAACGCCGGCATGATCCTGAAGGCCGCCACCATGATGAGCGCGCCGAACGGCACGTTGACGAAAAACACCGCGCGCCAGCCGAGCCCCGCCAGATCAAGCGTGACCAGGATGCCGCCGAGCACGAAGCCGGCCGCGCCGGCAAGCCCGAGCACGATGCCGTAAATGCCGAAGGCGCGGGCGCGCGAGCTATCTGCGAACAACAGGTGAATGGTGGCAAGCACCTGCGGCACCATCAGCGCCGCGGTCGCGCCCTGCGCCAGCCGCGCGGCGATCAGTTCAGGGCCGGATTGCGCCAGGGCGCACCACAGCGATGTGACGGTGAAGCCCGCGACGCCTGATATGAACACGTTTCGCGCGCCGTAGATATCGCCGAGCCGCCCGCCGGTGACCACCAGCGTGGCATAGGCGATCAGGTAGATCGCGATCACAGCCTCGATCTGCGCCGCGCTCGCGTGCAGTTCTGCCGCGATCGTCGGGATCGCGACGTTGACGATGAAGGCATCGACCCCGAACATGAATTGCGCCGCGACGACGGTCGCGAGCACCCACCAGCGGCGCGAGGTCTCGACGGGGGCTGAGACGATCTGATGCATGGGAACGGACCTCGTTCGGGATCTCCTGCATCGGATGGTTTCAGGATTTGGTCATGTCGGCGATTACTCCGGAGGTAAGCGATCTTTCCTGCCCGGCCTTGGCCGGAAGTCGGCCTGCGGCATCCATTCCGCCCCAGTGCGGAATTCCGGGCGACGGCAAGTCGGTGGACTCTGCGCGACAACCATGCGCTGGCCGCGGGGTGCAAGGATTGCCTTGCTCCGGCTCACCCCGTAGCTTGGGACCTGAGCAAAAGAACAAGAATCCGGAGAGAAAACCCCATGGCACGCCTGAAGTTCGGAGCCTTTCTCGCCCCGCATCATCCGATCGGCGAGAATCCGCTGCTGCAATTCCGCCGCGACCTCGATTTCGTCGAGCAGATCGACGCGCTCGGTTTCGACGAATTCTGGTGCGGCGAGCACCATTCCTCGGGCTGGGAAATGATCGCCTCGCCGGAAATGTTTTTGGCGGCCGCGGGCGAGCGCACCAAGCGCATCAAGCTCGGCACCGGCGTGATCTCGCTGCCCTATCACCACCCCTACAACGTAGCCCAGCGCATGGTGCAGCTCGACTGGATGACCGGCGGACGCGCCATCTTCGGCTCCGGACCGGGGGCGCTTGCCTCCGACGCGCACACGCTCGGCATCGACCCGATGACGCAGCGCGACCGTCAGGATGAAGCGATCGCGATCATCCGCCGTCTGTTCAAGGGTGAGCGCGTCACCGCCAAGAGCGACTGGTTCACCATGAACGACGCCGCGCTGCAGCTATTGCCGCTGCAGGAAGACATGCCGTTTGTGGTGGCCTCGCAGATCTCGCCATCGGGCATGACGCTTGCCGGCAAATACGGCATCGGCATCATCTCGCTCGGCTCGATGTCGACGCAGGGCCTGATGGCGCTGCCGACGCAATGGGGCTTCGCCGAAGACGCCGCGAAGAAGGCCGGCACCACGGTGAGCCGCTCCGACTGGCGCGTGCTGCTTTCCTGGCACATCGCCGAGAACCGCGAACAGGCGCAGCGCGAGGCCGGCCCGGGCCTGATGCGCTGGCACAACGAATATAACGTCCGCACGCTGCAGCGGCCGGGGCTGGAGCCGTTCACCTCGCCCGAGGATGCGATCGAGAAAACCGCGGGCGGCGAAAACGCCGCGTCCACCATCGGCACGCCGGATGATCTCGTCAAAACCATCAAGAACCTGATGCACGTCTCGGGCGGCGTCGGCACCATCATCGGCTTCGTGCACGACTGGGCCAACCCGGAAAATACCCGCCGCAGCTGGGACATGGTCGCACGCTACGTGATCCCCGAAATCAACGGCTACGTCAAGGGATTGCGCGATTCGCAGAAATTCCTGGTCGAGAACCGCGCGGTGTTCGAGCGCGCGGGCCAGGCCGTGATGGCGAAAATCATGGAGAACGAAAAGGCCGCCGCCGCCTTGCAGCACACCGGGCCCGGCCGCGTCGCGATCCCGACCATCAACGCGCCGGACCTGCAGAAGGAGGCGGCCAAGCGCAAGGCGTGATGGGTAAGCGTTAGGGCGACGAGGCCTGTCACCGTCATTGCGAGCGTCAGCGAAGCAATCCATCGCGCGGCACGCGGAGGCATGGATTGCTTCGTCGCTTACGCCCCTCGCAATGACGGGGCTTGCGGGCTTGCCCGATTATTGCGCCAAAGCGCCCTACTTCCTGTAATACTCCTGCATGATTTCCTGCGCTGCGAATGGATTGCGGCATTGTGAGCCATCGCACTTGTGGCGACGAAACAAACGGGTATTTAACTAGGTGCGTCACCGGCGCGCGCCAATATTTAAGGCCGCGACAAAGCCACCAACACGTTGGATCATATTTGCGATTTTAGAAGCTCAACCGGAGCAATTGCCATGTCGAATATCCCGGTGCCGCCGAACCCCAAGGCGTTACGGCACATTCCCGGTAACGAGGGCTGGCCGTTCATCGGCAACACGCTGGCGGTGCTGGCAGACCCCAAAGGACAGATTGAGAAGTCAGCCGCCAAATACGGTCTGATCTACCGCACCCATCTGTTCGGCGAGACCAGCGTGACGATGCTCGGGCCCGAGGCCAACGAGCTCGTGCTGTTCGACCAGGCGCGCCTGTTCTCCTCCACCCATGGCTGGGGACCGATCCTGGGCCTGTTGTTTCCGCGCGGGCTGATGCTGCTGGATTTTGAAGAGCACCGCCTGCACCGCCGCGCGCTGTCGGTCGCGTTCAAGTCGGGGCCGATGAAGTCCTACCTCGTCGATCTCGACCGCGGCATTGCCGCGCGGGTCAAGCAGTGGAAGGCGCGGCCGGGCGAGATGCTGGTGTATCCGGCGATGAAGCAGCTCACGCTCGATCTGGCGGCGACGTCGTTCCTCGGCGCCGAGATCGGGCCTGAGGTCGACGAGATCACCCGCGCATTCATCGACATGGTGGCCGCAGCCGTGGCGCCGATCCGGCGGCCGCTGCCGTTCACGCAGATGGGCCGCGGCGTTGCGGGCCGCAAGCGGATTGTTGCCTACTTCGCCGAGCAGATTCCGATCCGCCGCGCGCGGGGCGGCGGCAATGACCTGTTCTCGCAACTGTGCCAGGCGACGCACGAGGACGGCGCGCTGCTGTCAACCCAGGACATCATCGACCACATGAGTTTTCTGATGATGGCGGCGCATGACACGCTGACATCGTCGCTGACCTCCTTTGTCGGCGAGCTTGCCGCCCACCCCGAATGGCAGCAGCAGTTGCGCGAGGAAGTCAAAGGCCTCGGCATCGAGGCCAACGATCCCTCCAGCATCGACAATCTCGAAAAGATGCCGCTATCGGAAATGGCGTTCAAGGAAGCGCTGCGACTGAAGCCGCCGGTGCCGTCGATGCCGCGCCGCGCGGTGCGCGACTTTTCGTTCAGGGGGTATGACCTTCCCGCCGGCACGCTGGTCGGCGTCAACCCGCTGTTCACGCACCATATGCCGGAGATCTGGTCTGAGCCGGATAAGTTCGACCCGATGCGCTTCTCGGACGACGCGCTGCGCAACCGCCACCGCTTCGCCTGGGTGCCGTATGGCGGCGGCGCGCATATGTGCCTTGGCCTGCACTTCGCCTACATGCAGGCGAAGTGTTTTGCGCGGCATTTCCTGCAGAACCTCGAAGTGTCGCTGGAGCCCGGCTACAAAGCGGACTGGCAGATGTGGCCGATCCCGAAACCGCGGGATGGCTTGCGCGTGGTGTTGAAGGCGGTGTGAGACCTGGTGTGTAGGGTGGGCAAAGCGCAGCGTGCCCACCATTCACATACGTGGTATCGAGAGATGGTGGGCACGCTTCGCTTTGCCCACCCTACGATTTAGCGCAACATTCACTTCACCAGCGTCGTGAGTTGCGCGCCCTCGTCGGCGACGAACACCGCGATCAATTCGGCGGGCTCGGTCATGCTGGCATTGGCCGAGACCAGATGCACGGCGCCCGGAGGCTCGAAGAACGACTGACCGACCCCAAATGTCTCGACCGGACCGCCCGCCAATTGCGAGCGGATCTCGCCCTTGGTGACATAGGCGGTGACCGAACCGGCGTGCCGGTGCGCAGGCGTGAACCCGCCGGGGCCATAGAACACGCGCACGATCGTCACGCGCTTGCCCGGCACGTTCGGCAACGCGTGCGATGAGATCGGCTCGACGACGTCCTGTGTCGAGCCGGCCGGATCGCTGCTCATGCATAGCGGCTCGATGACTGCCGAGATCGCATCCACGGTCGATGGCAGCGCCTTGCCGATGACGAAGGCGCAGGCGAGGCCGGCGATGACGGCGAGGTAGAACGGACGGCCTTCTGATATCGGTGACAGGCGGAATGTTGCAGACATTTGCGTCTCTCCCAAGGGCTGCTTCTTACATCCGTCATTCCGGGATGGTGCGCTAGCACCAGACCTCAGATGCGCAATTGCGCATCGGGGAATCTCGAGATTCTCAGGTGCGCAATTGCGCACCGTAGTTCGATGCTCCGCATCGCCCCGGAATGACGAACCGCCTACTACGCGCCCTGATCGAACGCCTTCTTCAGCGCGACATAGCTCTGCTGCTGCTGGCTCCAGTTGCGGCCGCCGGTCATGGCGCCATCGACCACCAGGTCGTGGCCGTTGATGAAGGAGGATTCGTCGCTCGCCAGAAACACCGCGGCATGCGCGATATCCTCAGACAGGCCGGCGCGCGGTATGGGCTGGACCGATTTGTAGATCTCGCGCATGACTGAGGAGGTCTTTTCGGCAGCCTCCACCGGCAGGCCCAGCGCCTTGCCGATAATGCCCGTCGCGATCGCGCCGGGGGAGATCGAGTTCACGCGGATGTTGGCTTCGCCGAGCTCCATCGCGACGCATTTGGTGAGATGGATGACGGCGGCCTTCGCCGCACTATAGACCATCGACGACGAAAAGCCGGCCAGGCGGCCGGCGATGCTGCCATTGTTGATGATGCTGCCGGAGCCCTGTTTGCGCATATAGGGCGCAGCATGTTTCATGCCGAGCATGACACTGCGAACCAGCGTCGCCAGCGCCGCGTCGAAGCGCTCGACCTCGAGGCCTTCGATGCCGCCGGTCTGCGCCGGACCGCCGGCATTGTTGAACAGGCAATCGATGCGGCCGAACTTCTCCACCGAAAGGGCGATCAGCGCCTTCATCTGCTCTTCCACCGTGACGTCGGTCTGGCGGAAAATGCAGTTGGCGCCGAGCTTTTTGGCCAGCGCCTCGCCTTCCGGCGCGCGCCGCCCGGCAATCACGATCTTCGCGCCTTCGGCGACGAAGATCTCCGCGGTATGCAGTCCGATACCGCTTGTCGCGCCGGTAATAACCGCGACCTTGCCGTCCAGCCGTCCCATCGCGTTACCTCCTGTTGATCTCAGTTGGATCCAATATTCCCGGCCGCCGGGAACAACGCAAGCGGGCTTGTTCCATCGTACTCTGCCCGCCGATCCCGGCTGACCTGCCAACGTTCACGGTGAAATCCCGGGATTCCTTCAGGTTCGGCCATATTTTGGATTCGCTGATCACGTGAAGTGACAATTCCGATGAAGAAATTGATCGACGAGTTCCGGCGCGGCTGGCAGGGAATTTCCCAGCCTTCGCTGCTTTTCAGCACGGCCTTCGCAGGCGGCTGTCTCGTCCTGTCGACAATTGCCCGGTGGGGGATTGCCCAGATCCGCACTGACGTATTCTTCACGCCGTATTTCCCGGCCGTGTTTCTGGCCGCTGCCGTCGGCGGCGCCCGGATCGGGATCGCGACGGCAATCGCGGGAGGCGCGCTCGGCGCTACCGTCAATTTCAGTGGTGCCATTGCCGATTCCGCGCGGTTTGCGCTGCTGCTGATGTTCTGGGCGGTTTGCGGCTTCGCCATCTGGGGCGTCGAGCATTACCGGACGATCATGGCGCAACAGCGCGAAGATGCGAAACGCCTGATCAAGGAAGAGGAATACCGCAAGCTCCTGGTCGAGGAATTGCAGCACCGGCTCAAGAACAAGACGTCGACCATCCACGCCGTGCTGCATCAGGTGCTGCAGAACCAGCCGCAGATCTGGGGCAGCATCGATAGCCGCCTCCGCGCGCTGTCGGCGACCGACGATTTGATCGCGCGGCTGGACGGCCGCGGCTGCGACATCAAGGATATGCTGCACTCCGAACTCGGACCGTACGGCCATGTCCGGTTCAATCTGAACGGCGATCCACTGTTCCTGCCGGCCAAGCTGGCGGTCAGCCTGGCGCTGATCTTTCATGAGCTGGCCACCAATGCGGGCAAGTACGGCGCGTTTTCTTCGGCCCGCGGACTGTTGCAGGTGTCGTGGTCGGTGTCGGAGAATCGCCTCAACATCACCTGGGATGAAACGGAAGGTCCCGTGGTCGACAACGTCGGCCCGGCGGGCTTCGGCACCAAGCTGTTGCAATCGGCGCTTCGCGCGTTCGACGGCAAGACGGAGATCCGCTACCTCAAGACCGGCGTGCATTGCACGATGCAATGCCGGCTTCCCGCGAATTAGAGCACTTCCCCGCGAAGTCCCGACGCAAAATCTCCGTCGCACCGGCAAAAGCGCGTGAGGCGACATTCACCCCGCAAGCGGCCCTCTGCTTCGGCGTTGACATTCTGTTAATGACGATCACGCCCGGCGCCGCTGGAAATCACCGACTTCTACGGTTGTCCCGGTTTTTCGCAGTTCCGCTTAACCAATACTACAAGGGACTTTGCCAAGCTCCGTGGCATGCATAGTTCCAATAAGCACGACTTTCAGACGGCCGCGACGCAGGCCAGCGATGAAAGCATATTTGAATCCGAATTGAACATCCTGCGGGATGTCTTCAGGTTGCTTCCGGCCGGCGTGACGGTTCAGGACGAGCACGGCGAGTTCGTGCTGATCAACGATGCCGCGGCTGCCCTGCTGGAGGCGGCCGCCGCGGCGCCGTCAGCCTCGCAAGTGAGCGATCGCCGCGAAACCTGTCTCGAATTGCTGCGCGCCGGCCGCCCGGCCGTGCTGGAAGAAGCCATCGCCGGCGGTTCGGCCAAGCAGGTGGTTCTCACCTCGCATCGGCCGGTCCGGGTCGCCGGGCGCAATTTGCTGATCTCGAGCTCCACCGACATCAGCGAACAGAAGGCGTTCGAGGATCACCTGTTCCGCTCCGCCTATTACGACGAACTGACAGGCCTGCCGACGCGGCGCGTCATCGAGCATCGCGTCAACAGTCTCCTCAAGTACGACAACGGACAGGGCCGTTTCGCGCTGGCGTTTCTCGACGTCGACAATTTCAAGCACATCAACGACTACTACGGACACGCGGTCGGCGACGCGCTGCTGGTCGAGATGGCCAAGCGGCTGGGTCTGGACCTGCGCGATTCCGACATCCTGTCGCGGATCAGCGGCGACGAGTTCGTGCTGCTGCTCAACCCGATCCAGAGCGACGCCGAGGTCGAAGAGTACATCCACTTCATCCTGCAGCGGCTGAAGGCGCCGTTCTTCATCGACCAGTCCGAGATCTTCGCCTCGACCTCGATCGGCGTCAGCCTCTATCCCGAGCACGGGCGGAGCTATGAGGTGCTGCGCCAGAACGCCGACATCGCGATGTACCGCGTCAAGAACGGCAGCAAGGGCGCCGCGGCGTTCTTCGATGCCAGCATGGAGCGCGAAGCGCTGGCGCGGATGAAGATCGAGCAATCGCTGCGGCTCTCGATCCTGGAAAAGCGCTTTTGCTGCGCCTTCCAGCCCAAGGTCGATATCCGCACCCAGGAGGTCATGGGCGTCGAGGCGCTGGTGCGCCTGCGCGACGACGAGGGCGTGATTCAGGCCCCCAGCACCTTCATCAACCTTGCCACCGAACTGGGCCTGATCGACGAACTGACCCACCTGGTGCTGGCGGAGATCGTCAAGTCGATCGACCTGATCAACGAGACCTTCGGTCCCAACACCACGATCAGCATGAACGTCGCAGCCAAGCAGGCCGGCAATCCCGAATTCATGCGGCCGTTCGCAGAGGCGCTCGAGGCCACCGGATTTCCAACGCGCTTCATGATCGAGGTGACGGAAGACGCCTTCGTCACCAAGACGCATTTTCAGGACGAGATCCTGCCGATCTTCCGCAACCTCGGCGTCAAGATCTCGATCGACGATTTCGGCATCGGCTATTCGTCGCTGTCGGCGCTGGCCGACATTACCGCCGACGAAATCAAGATCGACCGCTCCTTCATCACCGACATCCATAAGCGTCCGCGCAGCCAGGGCATCTTGCGGGCGATCGAATCCTTAAGCGAAGCGCTCGGCATGACCGTGATCGCCGAAGGGCTCGAAAGCTTCGAGGAACTGGCCTATCTGCAGGCCGCGACCAAGATCCGCTACGCCCAGGGCTTTTACTTCTCGAGGCCGACTTTCCTGGAAGACCTCAAGCTGGCAACCCCGCGCGCCAGCGAGGCGCGCGCCGGCCTCGCGAGCCGGCCGGCACAGGAAAACCGCCCCACCTATTCGCGCGCCGGCGGCTATCGCCGCTGAAGGATCGGAAGCTTGCCGCGAACAGGCGCTTCATCTCCACCGACCGGCAGATGCGGTGGAATACCGCTTCTGCCCGCGATCGCGCCCCCGAAAGGACATCCGATTAAGCCTTAGGTAACCGGATTTCCTAACGGCTTATGGCATCCGCCCATCGTATGCATGTTCCCGGGAGAAGGGAGAATGCCCGGTCTGTTTCACCACCTGCACGGCATGAAGGCCCGAACCGCAGCCACCGGGTGGCACCTTGCCGCGACCATCCGGGGTCCGGTGTTGTGGCTGACCCTTTGCGGCAGTCTGCTGGTCGCGGCGATTTTCGTCGGCACCATCACGATGACCAGTGAATTCCGCGAGCGCGCGCTCTTCAACAGCGAACGCGAGCTGGAGAACACCGTGCTCCTGCTCGCCCGTCACTTCGACCAGCAGTTCGAGGATTCCGACACGCTCGCCGACGACGTGATCTCCCGGCTGCAAATCTCCGGCATCGCCTCGGAGAAGGAATTTCGGAAACATGCCGCGAGCTCCGAAGCACGCGAGATCCTGAGATCCAAGGCGGGCGTCCTGTCCTATCTCGGCGACATCTCCATCTTCGATTCCAATGGCGACATGATCAACTGGTCGCGGCCGCTGCCGGCGCCGAGGCTCAACATTGCCGAGCGGGCCTACTTCAAGAGCTTCAAATTCGATTCGCGATCACCATCCGTTCAGACCGAGTCGGTTCGCAGCTATCTTACCGGCGATCTGAATTCCGTCATCGCCCATCGATTGCGAGGCGAAGACGGCGTCTTTCTCGGCGTGATGACGCGGCGCATCAACCCGGTCAACTACGAAAAATTCTTCGCCTCCGTCGCCCTCGGAACCGGCGCCGCCATCTCGATGTTTCATGCCGATGGCACCCTGCTGGCCCGCTATCCGCGGGTCGACGAACTGATCGGCCAGAATTTCGCGAAAGCGCCGCTGCTGCAGCGGGTCCGGGAGCGGGGCACCCGGCAGACGCTGCGCGTACAAAGCCCGATCGACCAGACGGAAAGGCTGGGATCTGCAGCCCCGCTCGGTCACTACTCCGGTATCGTGGTCGCGACCAACACAGTTACCGCCGCGCTGGCCGATTGGCACGAACAAACCAGGTTCCTGGTTATCGCGGCAACGCTGGCGGCGGCGGTGATTGCCCTGATCCTGTTCCTGATCATCCGGCAGATCACCCGGCAGAGCCGCGACGCGCAGCGGCGGCTGGAAGCTGAGCGGGGTCGACTCGATACGGCCCTGAACAACATGATCCAGGGCCTGGCGACGTTCGACGCCTCGGCACGCCTCGTCACCTTCAACCAGCGCTACATCGACATGCACAATCTGTCGGCCGACGTGGTGAAGCCGGGCTGTCATTTGCGCGACCTGATGCAGCATCGCAAGGACTGCGGCTCGTTCGATGGCGACGTCGACGAGTTCTGTAACTCGGTGGTGCGGAACATCGGTCGCGAGAAGGCGAGCCACAGCATCATCCAATGTGCCGACGGGCGCACGCTCTTGACCGTGAGAAAGCCGCTGGCGGATGGCGGCTGGGTCGCCACCATGGAAGACATCACCGAGCGGCGCAATCTCGAACAGGAGCGCGACCGCAACTACGCCTTCCTGAGCCAGATCATCGATCACATCCCCTCTCAGATCACCGTGAAGGACGTGCACGACGGGCGCTATCTGCTGGTCAACCGCGTGGCGGAAGCCCAGTTCGGCATTTCGCGCGACCTGATCATCGGCAAGACAACCTCCGACATCTTTCCAGAAGCGGCCGCCGACATCATCGCGGCCGACGAGGAGAAAACGCTGCAATCTCCCGACGGCCTGTTCAAGGACGAGCACATCTGGGAAACCCAGGGGATGGGCCCGCGCTACCTCACCTCCAGGCGGCTCGGCATCCGCAATGCGGCGGGTCAGGCGCGCTACATCATCAACGTCGTCGACGACGTTACCGAGCGCCGGCTTGCCAACGAGAAGATCGCGCATCTGGCGCATTACGACGCGCTGACCGACCTTCCGAACCGGGTGCTGTTCCGCGAGCAGATCGAGCGCGAGCTTCGCAAGGCCGTACGCGGCCAGCAATTCGCGCTGCTCTATATCGACATCGACGAATTCAAGGGCATCAACGACTCGCTCGGACACCATGTCGGCGATGAACTTTTGAAAGCGGTCGCAACCAGCCTCAAGGATTGCATCAAGCCGGGCGATCTCATCGCCCGCCTCGGCGGCGACGAATTTGCGGTGATTCAGACTTCAATCAGCGGCCGCGCCGACGTCGAGGAATTCGTGACCCGCATTTACGAGGCGATACGCCAGCCTTATCAATGCCTCGGACATCATCTTTCGACCGACGCCAGCATCGGCATCGCGCTCGCGCCGGAGGACGGCACCGAACTCGACCAGTTGATCAAGCACGCCGACCTCGCGATGTACGCCGCCAAGGCCGAGGGACGCCGCGTCCATCGCTTCTTCGAGCCTGCCATGGATGCCCGCGCCAAGGCGCGGCTCACCATGGAGCAGGATCTGCGGCAGGCGCTGGCCGACGGCGCCTTCGAAATCCACTATCAGCCGTTGCTCGATCTCGCGAGCGGCGAGGTGACGGGCTGCGAGGCGCTGTTGCGCTGGCGTCATCCCGAACGCGGCATGATCTCGCCGGCGGAATTCATTCCGGTCGCCGAGGACACCGGCCTGATCAACGAACTCGGCGACTGGGTCATGCAGACCGCCTGCACCGAGGCGGCCGGCTGGCCGCCGCGGGTCAGGCTCGCCGTCAACGTTTCTCCGGTCCAGTTGAAGTCGCCGACGCTGGCGCTGCGGATCACGGGCGCGCTTGCCGCCTCCGGCCTGCCGCCCGACCGGCTCGAGATCGAAATCACCGAGGCGGTGCTGATCCATGACGACGAAAGCGCGCTTGAAATCCTGCATCAGCTTCGTGGCATCGGCGTGCGCATCGCGCTCGACGATTTCGGCACCGGTTTCTCCTCGTTGAGCTACCTGAAGCGGTTCCCGTTCGACAAGATCAAGATCGACCGCTGCTTCGTCAGCGACATCGAGGTCGACGGCTCGGCCGCGATCGTGCAGGCGGTGGTGAACATCGCCGCAGCCCGCAACATGACCACGACAGCCGAAGGCGTCGAGACCGAGCAGCAGCGCGAGATGCTGCGCCAGCTTGGCTGCACCCAGATGCAGGGCTATCTGTTCAGCGCGCCGAAGCCGGCGGCCGAGGCGAGGCGATTGCTGGGCGCGCGATTGGAAGCTGCGACGGCCGTCGCCTGACGCCGTTCCAGCGCACCGGTGTCGAGTATGGCGGCAATCGCCGAACTGTCTCCCGCCTCCAGCGCCGCGATGGCTTCTTTGGCCCAGCGGTAGGAAGCTTCAAATATCTCCGTGTGGCGATCGAAATCCGTCACGTCGATCCCGATCGGAAACGGCGGCCGCATCACCGTATCGAACGGCCCGACCGGCAATGTATCGTAGCGCTGATGCGCCACGAGACTTCGCCACAGCACGTTCACCGCGCTCGGCGCCGCCGGAAGCAGTTTTTTGCGGAACGGCGTCAGCATGGCGGCGATCAGTTCGAGCCGTCCGGGGAGCGCCGCATAGTCGACGTCGAACATTTCCGCCGCCGGCTCGCCGAAGTGCACGACGAGATTGGGGCCGCTCTTGAGCTGGTGCATCGACGCCAGCGGGACATTGTCGATCAGACACCCGTCGACCAGCATCGCGCCCTCCCGCGTGTAGAACGGCGGCAACAGGCCGGGGATCGCGCTCGACGCGCGTACCGCCTGCCAGAGCGGCCCCGTGCGGATCAGTTCGAGATTGTGGGTCGAAAGGTTAGTGGCGACGGCGGCAAACGGCCGCCAGCAATCCTCGATCCGGCAGTCGGGGCCGTACTGATGGGCAAGCGCGCGATCGAACGCCTTGTGATCCAGCAGCGCATAGCGCGGCCAGGTCGGCCGCCGAAAGCTTCTGCTCCTGACGAAGATTTCGTGCGTGCCGCGCTCGAGATGCTCGGCTTCGAGATTTTTGGCAAAGCCGGCCACCATGGCGGAGCCGACGCTGGTGCCGACAAAAATATCGAACATCACGCCGCGTTCGCGAAACGCCTTGTAGATTCCGACATGCGCGGTCCCAAAACTGCCGCCGCCAGCGGCGACGAAACCGATCGCCCGGCCGCACAGAAAGCGGACAAGGCTGTCGATATCGATCTGGTCTTCGAGGGCGACATGGTGGTTCATGAAGGCCGGCAGCCGGGCCAGCCAGGCCGCGGTGCCACTGACCTCGCCGCTTCGCCGGTCATGAACGCGGACGAGGCGTCTGGCCGATACGGCATGAACCTCGCAGGCGAAGGCCTCGATGTCAGTCAATGCGGCTGCGGGCGCCTCCCCGCGGCACGCGAACACCACCATGTCGGCCTGACGGATGGCCTTGCGGGCCCATGGCGAGGCATCGCGGCCGCCGAGATAGACCACCAGCGGCGCGGTGTGTTCGAGCCTGTTGAGCCATTCGGTGACTTCGTGCGCATCGAGCGCGCGCCCGGGAAACATCGCCTGGAGGCGGGCGGCGTCGATAATCTCGGCATGGGTCGCGGCGAGCCCCTCGCGCATCCGGCGATCGAAAGCGCCCGGCAACGGCTCCACGCCGCCGTCGATCAGCGCCACCGTTCGCGCCTTCGGCGAGGTAGGGAACGGCGCGATGCGCGCGGTCTCCTTGGCGAACCGCCGCGCCAGCGCAGCCAGCAGCGCCTCGACGATGGCGGGAGCTTCCTCGACCAGCTTCTGGTAGGCCGGGCGCGTCAATGCCAGCACGCTGGTGTCGCGGATGGCGATCACATCGGCCGTGCGCGGAACATTGGCGAAGAAGCCGATCTCGCCCACCAGTTCGCCCGCCCGAAGCTCGGCGATCGGCTCGCTATAGCCGGTCTTGCGCACCGCGAGCGCACCATGCAGCACCAGGAAAAGCGAGTCCGATGGCCCGCCTTGCGCGACCAGCATCTGCCCGCGCACCAGATCCTGGCGGACCATGGCGTTGAGTGTCTTCAGCCGCTGTTCGGAACTGAGCGTTCGAAACAGCGCGAAGTCCTCCAAGGCGGAGCTCCACGCCAGTACCGAGCTCGATCCACTCATTTAGCGGTACCTAGAGCGCCATGACGTTTCTTCGAATCGTCACGCCACTCTACCTCTTTGGTTTGAGCATGATCTCCGTGCAAACGCGTTCCGCGTTTGTCGCGAGGAAAACCGGCATCCACTTTTCCGGATCATGCTCTGGTTGAATTCGCGAGGCCCAACCTTAGCGCCGGGCCCACACCACCGCGAGCGATATCAACGCCGTGCGCCAGCGCACCGCAGCAATCCGCCGGGCGTTAAACAACTACGGCGGATGCACTGCAGCATGCTCCGCCGGGTCCGTCCCTGCGTTACGCCGCCCACCGGCCGCGATTGTTCCCGGCGAGAATCGGCCGGATCAGCCGGCCGAAGCGCTCGGCCTCCTCGTCATGCAGATAGCCGGACAGGCAGAAGGAATGGCAGCCGGCGTCGATGAATTGCTGCAGCGTGTCGGCGCACTGGACGGGATTGCCTACCACGGCGATGCCGGCGCCCGGACGGACCTTGGTGATGCCGGTCCATAGATGCGGCAGCAAAAGGTCGCCATGCTCGCGGGCAAGCTGCTGCACGCGCAGGTTTGCTTCCGACTTGTTGTAAAGTGTCTGGATTTCCTGCTTCTGCCGCTCGGTGGCGTGGCGCACCAGTTGATCGGCGGCCTCCCAGGCGTCCGCCTCGTTCTCGCGGCAGATTACCTGCAGCCGCATGCCGAAGCCGATGTCGTTTTCGCGGCCATGCGCACGCGCCATCTCCCTGATCTCGGCGATGTTCGAGGCGATCTTTTCCGGCAGGTCGCCCCAGAACAGATGCACGTCGGAATGCTTGGCCGACAATTCCCAGGCCTGGCGCGAGCCGCCGCCGAGATAGAATTTTGGAAACGGCTGCTGGTGCGGGCGCGGCCGGATATGCGCGCCCGAAAGTTTGTGAAACTTTCCTTCGAAGTTTAGCGGTCCGCGCGTCGTCCACAGCGCCTTCAGGATCGAGACTTCCTCCTCCATCAGCGCGTAACGCTCTTCCTTGGGGTAGCGCACGCCCTCGCCTTCGACCTCGCTCTCGTTCTGGCCGGCGATCAGGTTGATGCAGATGCGCCCGCCCGACATCTGGTCGAAGGTCGAGATCATCTTCGCCAGCAGCACCGGGTTGATATAGCCGGGCCGCGCCGCAATCAGCGGCTTGATGGACGACGAACGCGCCGCCATGAACGCCCCCGTGATCCATGCTTCCCAGCACACCGAGCCGACCGGAATCAGGAGATATTCAAAACCGGCCGCTTCCGCCGCCTGCACCACGCGGTCGCACAGTTCGGGCGAGCCCGGAATCTGCGCGTCCATCAGGCCGTAGGCGGTGGTGTCGCCATGCGTAGGCAGGTACCAGCCGAATTCGAGCGGACGCATGGACGTTTCTCCCTGTCGACACTTGTTGCCGGGTCGTTCGGCCCGGAGTTTAGCGCCAGATGAGCCCGGAGCAATCGGGTTCCCGCGGCTGGGCGGTTTTCGATTTCAATCGCGCACACGGCAAGATAGAATTTCAGTCATGTCACCGGTCTCGCTGCTGCTCAATATCATCTGGATCGTTCTCGGCGGCGCATGGATGGCGCTCGGCTGGCTGGTCGCCGCCGTCGTCATGGCGATCACGATCATCGGGATTCCCTGGGCGCGGGCGGCGTTCAACATCGCGGCCTACACCCTGTTCCCGTTCGGCTTCACGGCGATCTCCCGCGACGCCTATACGGGCCAGGAGGATATCGGCACCGGGCCGCTCGGGGTGATCGGCAACATCATCTGGCTGGTGCTGGCGGGATGGTGGCTGGCGCTCGGGCATGTCGTCACCGCCGTGGTGCTGGCGGTGACCATCATCGGGATTCCCTTTGCCTGGGCACACCTGAAGCTTGCCGGAATCGCGCTATGGCCGATCGGCAAGGTCATCGTTCCCACGGCTTAAGTTCAGGCCAGCCAAGGTAAGCCTTCTTATCCCGAGGCCGCCGTTTCCGCCGGCTTCAGCCGCTCGAACTCGGCATCGCTGATCTCGGTCTGGGCCACCAGCACGCTGCAGCGCAGCCGCTTGACCAGATAGCTGCCGATCGAGCCGAACCACCGCGCCAGCGGCCCCTGCGGGTGGTGGCCGACGACGACGAGATGCGCGCCGATTTCTTCGGCAACCTCGGCAATTTTCTGCCCGGCATCGCCGACCTCGAGCCGCGCGATCGGCGAAAATCCCAGCGCCTTCAGCCGCTCGGTGCCTTCGTTCAGGATGGCCTTGTAATCCTCGGTCTGCAGTTCGATCGGGATCGTAAGCCCGGCCTCGGGCGTCATGATCGAGGAAACCTCGACAACGGCGAGCAGAAAGACCTCGGAACGGCAGAGTTGTGCGAGCTTTGCGCCCTCCCGCAACGCGCGCCGCCCCTCGACCGAACCGTCATAGGCGAGAAGAACCTTCTTATACATCGGACGTCCCCATCCATGGTTCAACGCAGCAAGACTAGCACCAATTGAAGGGAACGGATCGGAATTTTGCATGGGAAACACGGCCCCGCTCCATGCCACCTTCGTCTCCCCAGCCCCTGCAAGGGCCGTTGCCCCTGCCCGGCCAATCGGCTAAAGGGAGCGGCAGACGCACCCGTAGCTCAGCTGGATAGAGCGTTGCCCTCCGAAGGCAAAGGTCACACGTTCGAATCGTGTCGGGTGCGCCATTTCGGTACAGCGAAGGCCTGTGTGCGGCGTCAGGCAGGATATCCCTCACACCGCGTCGCGCGTGCTCCCAACCAAAAATATCGAAAACAACCCCATGCAAGGTAGCGGGCGATCGTCGACATGGACGCTTTGCGCGAATACTTGACACGTCGGGCAATTCAGCGGCACTCCTTCATCATCGCACAATCCGTTAAAGCCCCGAGGGCCCGCAATAGCGCGCTGTCCGGTGTGATTTTGGACGAAGAGCCCTACCCGCATCGAACTTGCCTTAGCCCGCCGCAACGAGTGATCGTCTGCGCGTTGCCGAGCCACCGCGTCGCTGCGATCTTGGCACTGTGGCAAGCCTGGCCGATCCACTGAACGGCCGAAGTCCACGCCACGTCACGCTGCCGTGCTACAGCAAGCCATGATCGCATGGCGGCAAAGAGCCGGGCCGGCGGGGCGCAGTCAAGGCCGCCAGCCGGCGGAGCCGGTCGCGCACAGCGCGAGCCTTGACGGTGCATCGTTGGTCCGGCAGCGGCCTCGCATGCGATCATGCCCGGACATCATGCCGAGCACGCGCGGCAAACCGCTACGCTGCGATGGGTGGCGCTCGGGATATTGATTCGGAACACCTTTTTCGTTGAAGCGGCACTGGGGCGTTTTGCACGGTGCCGTTACCATGCCATCCAAAACAATGTGCAGACAAACACTTACGACCCTCGACGGCACGGAGCGACACCGTCGCTTTTATCTTGCCGTCGAGATCGGCAGCCCACCGACCTCTCATTCGTGCGCGCCGACCCTCCCAAGGCTCCGACAACCTTCGACAATAAGCGTCATTGCGCAGGACGCTTTGTAAGTGCATCACGCTTCGAAGTGGGTCAGTGGGGTTGTCGATTGAGTGAGGCCAGGAATTTGTCGGCGATCGGTCGCCACCGATCAGCAAAAAGCCTCAGCAAGTGGCCGTCGCCCGGAACGCCGTGGATAAGCTCGAAGCGCGCGCTGCCGCCGGCAGCGACGAATGCTTGATAGTATTCGCGGGTCAGGGCTTCGTCGTAGAGACGATCGTTGTCTGCATACAACCAGAGTTGCGCGACCTTGTCAGCCGCGCCGCGGCCAGCATTCGCATAGTACGGCGTGGTAACCGGTCCGTAGGGGTACCAGCCGCCGGAGAAATTCACCACGCCCATCACTTCGCCGGGCTTGAGGCCGGCATAGTGCATGGCGAGAAACCCGCCGCGTGACTGGCCAGCGAGTAGAACGGGCCCCGGCCACACACCAGGCAGTTTGCGGCCATAGGCAATCGCCGATTCGAGGTCTTCGACCGCTTGTGCGACGCCTGCCGAAACATCAATGAGGCTGCCGTCGTGACCACGCCCAAAGTCTTCCTCGCCATTGATTCCCTCGGACCTGCCGCGTCCACGACGCATCAGCGCCATTACAGCAAAACCGTTGTCGCGAAGCCAATGCGCCTCGGTCGAGAACGACCAGGTTCTCAGTTGATTCCGGCCGACGTCGGATCCGTGGGTATAGATCGCGAGCGGCGCCGGCCCAGGGCCGACAGGCGGATAGAATGTCGCTTCGAGCTTGATCGGCCGTGCGCCATCGGGAGTCCGAACCGCAAGGTGCGGAATCGATACGCGCTCGCCGGGCCACGGCCACTCGATCGGTCGATCACCCGCCGCAAGGCGTATCGTATCGGTGCGGACCAACGTTCCGGAGGTGACGCCGCCGTTTTTGAGGGTCGCGGTCATGTACAACCGGTCCGGACCATCGAAGGCGTATCGGAAGGTGCGAAATCCCGTCATGGTAAGCGCGCCGTCTGCGATCGTTGCTTTGTCCCGCCACCATTCTCGATTCATGCCGTAAAACGCCGAGTCTGATTGTGCGAAAACCACGTTCGCATGCCCGTTGGGCGTGACGCGCTCGACTACGAGAATATGTCTGTCGTCATGCCAGGTTCCGATCCAAGCGCCCTGAAAGCGAGCAATCTCGGGCGGCACCTCAGGCGCCGGCATCTCCATATCGAACTTGTCCGGCAGCGGGACTATGGACTCCGGATCGACAGTTAGCGGCTGGGCCTGAGCGTTTTGCATGAAAATCGAGAATAGCGTCGAAAATACAATCAAGAGTCTGCGCATGTTCTATTCGAAGCCCAGTAAGATCCCGCCACGCGACGGCGCCGTGGACCTCGGGTGCACCGAGGTCCACACTAGGCGGAACCGACCCCGTCCGCCAGTGCGCGATGCCGCGATCTCCGGCGTTTCCGTTGCCACTTTGCGTTGTTCAGGTTGCCCTGGCGCGCCGCCGACCGCCCGGGCCAGAGGAGCGAACCTGTGTTCTTCGAGGTCTCTGCGAGCGTGGCAGCGCTCGCGGCCACTCGGGCGAACGGCGTGCGGTGCCCGCGTAGAGCGGAATGCCACATCATAGCGCTATGGCGAACGAAGAGTGCCCATCTTCATCGGCCGTGGCGCGCCACTCTGGAATACGATATCGCCGTCGAACACCGCCGATTTTGCACCCTTGCGGAGCCCGAGAGAATAGCGCTCCATGTGCAAATTGAGGTTCACGAAGCTGATGTCGGGGCTGATTGTCGTAAGGCAGCGCTTGACATTTGTAAGGTGTTGCCTTACATTATTGGCGTGATCCGGTCGTTCAGAGACAAGGCCCTGGAACGCTTCTTCGCGACCGGAGACGAGCGCCGGCTCAGCGTACAGAATACGAGGCGTATCGCCAACATTCTGCGCGCGCTCGACGATGCATCGCGGCCTGAGGACATGAACCTGCCTGGCTTCCGTTTTCACGCACTCGTCGGCCGCGACAGAGGCCGTTATGCGGTCAACGCGAGCGGAAACTGGCGAATCACATTCGGCTGGTTGGAAGGTGATGCAATCGACGTCGATCTGGAAGATTATCATTGAGGAAGGTTCGATGACCAAGAAACTCCCGAAGCGCGGCTTGCCGCCCATGCACCCCGGCGAACTTCTGCGCGAAGAGATTCTGCCGGCGCTGGATCGGCCCAAGACGGAGATCGCCAAGCTGCTCGGCGTGTCGCGTCAGACGCTCTATGACATCCTTGAGGAAAAGCAGCCAGTAACACCAACAATGGCGTTGCGGCTCGGGAAGCTGTGCGGAAACGGTCCGGACCTGTGGCTCAATCTGCAGAAGCGCTACGATCTGCGGCAGGCCGAGCAGGAGCTTGGAGAGAAGATCAATGCTATTCCCACGTTGGAAGTGGCATGAAAGCCTCCGTCAGGCACTTTCGATGCAGTGCTTCCGAGAGGAAACGGGCACGTTGGAACGGTTTACCGCAAATTGGGATGCCGCTTCATAGCGCCACGGCGAACGAACAGTGCCCATCTTCATCGGTCGCGGTGCGCCATTTCCTCGCCGAGCGGAGGCCGAGGCATGGCTCGCGCAGTTCGGAAATCCGGAATGAAGCGAATTCCTCTTTCCGAGGTGGACCGCGCGATTTCATGTCGGCCCGCCGGGAAGTTTGGACAGCTAACGGTTGACATGCGTTTGGTCGAAGCCTGCCGTCCTTGCATAACCCTTGACGATTGCCTCCAGTTCCGCGCGTGGCGCGACATCCTCGATGTTCACGAATCCGTTCGGAGCACGCCCTTCAATCACATCAATCACTCGCTCTGGCCCACCGGACCGGTTGGCTTGCACGACCTTGGCAGTCGCCGGCAGGCGGGCCGTCTCGTATGCCTTGAGCGCGGTCACAACGTCGTCTGCTTCGGCGAGCAGCGACGCGAGCGCGCGCGCGTCGAGGATAGCCTGACTCGCGCCGTTGGAGCCGTTCGGATGCATGGGATGTGCGGCATCACCCAACAGGGTCACCCTGCCGAACGACCAGTGCGGGATGGGATCTCGATCGCACATGGGATACTCGTAGAATTCCTCCGTAGAGCGTATCACCTCGGCAGGATCGATTGCCGAGAAGCGGAATATCCGCTCGACGTGCGGCAAAACCTCGTCGCGCCGGCCAGGCCGGTTCCAATCCTCCCGTCGGGGCGGCGGCTCGGTGCCATCGCCAACCCTGGCATCGACAATCCAGTTGAGGAGGTTGGCGCCGCGGATGGTCGTCTCGCTCGAGATTGGATAGAGCACGAGCCTGGACCCCAATCCGCCGGCAACGATCATCGAACGGCCCGTTAGAAAAGGCGTGTACTCGACGGCTCCGCGCCACATCATCACCCCGTTCCAGACAGGTGGCCCTTCGTCCGGATAGCACGCGCGACGCACGGCCGAGTTGATGCCGTCAGCAGCAATCAGAGCGTCGCCTCGGGCCGTTACTGTTTCAGCCGAACTGTCGTCACGTCGGAGAAATGTCGCTGTGACGCCACGGTTGTCCTGTGCGAAATCCTGCAGCTGATGCGCCGCATGGATTCTGTCGTCGCCGATCCGCACCCGTGCGGCGTCGTAGAGAATCCTCTGCAGCCTGCCACGGTGAATGGAGAACTGCGGGTAGTTGTAGCCGGCCTCAATACCGCGCGGTTCGCGCCAAATCTCCTGACCGAATCTGTTGGCATAGATCAGTTCAAGGGTACGATTTCCGACGCGATCGAGTGCGTCAAGGAGGCCGAGCTCCGCGAGCTCCCTGACCGCATGCGGCAGAATATTGATGCCGACACCCAGCTCACGAATGCTGCGAGACCGCTCGAATAGCCCGCACTCGATGCCGACCGCATCCAGGCTCAGCGCCATCGTGAGCCCGCCGATACCCGCGCCATTGATCAACACCTTCATGGTTGGCCTCTCCGGGGCATACCGGGTCTTGTTGCGGAAGGGTGGATTATCGCAGCGGCTCCGCGTATCGATCCCGCAGCCAGAAGAGGGCGCTGCCGCTGACGATGGCCGCGGCGATCACGTAGAAGGCCGGCGCACGCGCATCGCCGGTCGCTGCCATCAGCCAGGTGACGACCGCAGGCGCAAATCCGCCAATTACTGCAACGAGGTTGTAGACCAATCCGACAGCGGTGGAGCGCACACTTGTCGGGAACAGCTCCGCCAGCACCGAGATGACGGCGCCGCCGTAGATGGCCATCAACACCGCGAAGCCTGATTGCACGGCTGTAAGGAGTGCAAGGCTGGGCCACAATGCGATCACCGCGAAGGCGGGATAGGTCAGCAACAGATATCCCAGCGTCGCGATCTGGAGCATCGGCTTGCGACCGACGCGATCCGAAATTGCAGCAGTGACAGGCGTGAAGACAAACACAAAGCAGTTGGCCACGGCATTTGCAAACAACGCGCCGGTGAAGGGAAGCTGAAGTTGCCGTACGGCAAACGTCGGCATGTAGACAAACAGGACGTAGGCGCTGACGACGTACAGCAACGAAACGCCCGAGGCTATCAGCATAGCCCGACCCTCGCGCCGCAGCCCGTCTGCGATAGCGGCGGCCCCGACCTCGCCGCGCGCCTTCAGGAACACGGCCGGATCGTCCAGTTTCGATCGGATGTAAAGACCGACCGGCGCGATCAGCAATCCAAGCGCGAATGGCCAACGCCAGCCGCCGGATTCGATCTGCGCCGGGGTCATCGATAGGGTGACCACCATCGCGACAACTGCGGCGAGCAGGAAGCCCGCCGGCTGGCCAGCGACCTGCCAGCCTGCATAGAAGCCTCTGCGTCCTTCCGGCGCGCTCTCGACAAGGATCGCTGTCGCGCCGCCCACTTCGCCGCCGCATGAGAAGCCTTGCAGCAGGCGCGCCAGGACAATGAGCAGTGGCGCCCCGATGCCGATCGCCTCATATGTCGGCGCAACTGCAATCAAGCCTGTGCCCAGCGCCATGATGAAGATTGTCAGGGTGAGCGCGGCCTTGCGGCCCACGCGATCGGCATAGATTCCAAGAACCAGGGCGCCGATGGGGCGCATCACCAGCCCAACTCCGAACGTGGCGAGCGACAACAGCAACGAGGTCAGTTCGCTGCCGACAGGAAAAAACAGCTTGGCAATCGTCAGCGCCAGCAATCCGTAGACCAGGAAATCGTACCACTCCAGCGTATTGCCGATGGCCGCTGCGATCACAACGCGCCGGGCATCGTTGAGCGAGGATCTTCCAGACGCATCGATCAGCCGTTGGTTTGCAGCGAGCTCGTTGTGATTCATCTTGTCCTCCTGGACGGCGGCGCCTGAGCAGAGCGGCTTGGTGCCGAAGGGGTTGCGGAGATGAATGCCGATCTTGGCGTCGCGGCATCGAACACCATATGCGGGGCTGCGGCGGCGGGCTTGGGCAGGAACGACAAGGACTTGGGAACAAACGAACAGCGCCGACGTTCCCCGGTTTGCGCGCGGCCGTGTCGCGTGCGCTGATCAGCAAACAGAGGGGCGAGTGCGATGGCCTCTACGGCAAGCGACTTTACGCGCTTTCACTTCTCGACGGAGAATGTTCCGCGAGACCGGTGGCTACCGATGTGGCACGAGGTGTACGGCCGGTCACTGACGCGACGGGTCCTTGCTCCGTTGCCTGATAACTCTTTCCTGCGTGTGGGCATGACGGTTCAAATGCTTGGTCGCGTCCGGGATCATTCCAGCGCGGGCGGAGGTGTTTGCCTGTTGCGGATGAGCGTTTCAGAGGGCGGCACCGCTTTACGAACGCCGGAACTCCTGTCCGACGGCAACGATGACATCATCCTGTATATCCAGGAGTGTGGTCGCCGCATCGTCTCACAGCTCGGCCGGGAGGTAACGGTGGAGCCTGGTGGCGGCGTGCTCACGTCGAACGCAGATGCGAGCACGATCATTCTTCCGCAAGCTACGCGCCTCATCGGCGTAGGGTTGCCACGCAAGCTCATGATGACGTTGGCGCCCGGCCTCGAGGACGCCTTCATGCGGCCGATCCTGCAGAACATGGGCGTCTTGCGGCTACTGTCGGGCTACGTCGGCGTTCTCAGCGGCGAGGAAGCATTGGAGACGGCAGAGTTGCCGCGCGTGGTCGCGACGCACATCCATGATCTCTGCGCGCTCGCGATCGGCGCGACGCGCGATGCGGCCGAGATCGCCATGGGACGCGGCCTGCGCGCGGCCCGGCTGCGCGCGATCAAGGCCGATATCGTTCGAAACCTGCGAGATGGAGATGTCTCGATCACGGCGCTTGCGATCCGCCATCGCGTGACCGGGCGCTATATTCAAAGGCTGTTCGAGAGCGAGGGCACGACGTTGTCGAGATACGTGCTCGGTCAACGTCTTACCCAGGTGCATGGCATGCTCGTAGACCCGCACCAGGCCCATCGTGCGATCAGCACCATCGCCTACGACGTCGGCTTCGGCGATATGTCGACATTCAACCGCGAGTTTCGCCGGCTCTTCGGCGCCACGCCCTCGGACGTTCGCGCGGCGGCGCGAAACTGAACCAGGGCTACGCTTGGCGTGTCCGATCAACAAATCCAGGGTTATGCATAGGCACGCGCACCAAGACAGCCTTTGTGCGCCGAAGCCTTCCGGTCAAACGGCTTGACCGATCAAGTCACCCCGCCCAGGACGGCGAAGGCGCGCAAACGACCGGCCGATCTCATCCCACGCCGCCACAATTCTTAACTCGGGGCGCGTCCGTTTTCGGAGCGCCTGCCGTCAGCTCACGCTGCGCAGCTTGCGGAGTGGATCCGGGTATTGCCGGACGCCGCGGAACAGAAAGCCTCATAATAGGCTTCAAGCTCCGCAACCGCGCGATGCTCCCATTCCCTGGCTTGCGCCAGGAGGGAACAGCTATGAAGCGGCCGGAAGGCCGCGGTTTGGCGGTACAATGACGCGATGGTGCGGTATCGGCGAACGTTTTCCATGATGGCCATGCCGTTCATGCTCGGATCTCCCCTTTCTTTCCCGGACACGAACTTGCGGCAGAACGATTTTCGATTAGTTAGCGGGAGTGGAAGAGAGATCGTGTGGTTTCCGAACGGTTGACGGCGGACCTCATCGGACGGACGCGGCAAGGTGCGGCCACTCGGAGTCCGGAAAGCTCGGCCGGTTCACTCGTCTGCGCGAGCTGTCTGCGGCGAGGCCGAAGAATTCCCGTTCGAACAGACGACATCCGTCGGCAGGAGAGACACACCGCTTCCATCAAGCCCCCACGCGGGCAGCAACGTGCGGGTGCAATATGCCAGCCCGATCCCGAGGAGCGATGCGCACAACATGGTGGCCGCGAACGGCCAGGTCACTCGCCTTCCTGGCGGTGATGGCTGCAGGCTGGCCGCAGTGATGGCTGACATTTGGTTTGGGCTGGACACTGGTCACGATCCTGGCTGGAGAATGAATAGTTCGAAACCAGCCACCGTCGATCGCGATGGTCCGGCGCCGTCCGTCCGGCGCGTGACGCCGAACGGACCGCGAAGCTGCAGCGCGCGGATGCCGTGCGGCCTGTCAAGAGTTTATTCGATGCTCAAGGGCGGGGCCCCTTCCGGGCAACGCGCAAACGCTCTAGTGGTGCTTGTGCGCGGCACCAGCGACGCCACTGACCGCGGCTCCGGGATTTTCCTCGACGTTGTAGACGATCTCGACGGGCCCGGCCTTCTCGAACACCAGCGTGCCCTTGATTTTCTGGCCGAGCTGGAAGGGCTCCTTGAGGCCGAGCAGCACGATACGAAGCGCGCCGGGCTTGAGCTCGATGGTCTTGCCGGGCTTGATCTCGATGCCGTTGGCGAGCGGACGTGTTTTCGTCATGCCGTCCACGTCGACCACCTCGTGCACCTCGATCTGGCCTGCCGCGGGCGAGGCGCCTCCGATCAGGCGATCCGCGGTCTTTCCCTTGTTGGTGATGGTGAGATAGCCGCCCGCAACGTTGGCGTCTTTCGGGGTCGGGCGCGACCAGGGGTGGCCGATGTCGAGGGCGCCGACCTTGAACTCGTGCGCGCCGGCCGCGGTCGCAATGAGCAAACTTGCTGCGACAAAAATGGCCGCGGTGACAAACACAAAGATATCTCTGACGATGGTTGTCATAATTGTCCTACTCCGATACGCGCGCTGGACGGGTAAGGCTGTAGAGAAACAATCAGACGCGATTACGGCTGGTGCTCGCCGTGATTGCGGCTACTGCCGGACGTGATTGCGGCCACCACCTCGCAACGGGAAAAAATCGGAAATACAACCGGCAACCGGGCCGCGCCCCTTTCGCCATTCGCTCACCACACGACAGCCCCACAGACGCCGCGCCCGCGATGACGCCCTCGCTTTTTCGCTTCGCTTCCGTCGCGAGCAGGCCGCGCTTCTCGCATGATCCAGTCAATCTCGCGCCCGATTGCGGTGGCTAATCGTCGGACATCGAGTGTAGGGGGCGTATGTGTGTGCGTATCTTAATCGGCCCGCGGCCGGCGTCTTTTCATCCATCATGCTTTTTCTCTCAGCTTCGGCAGAAGCGCATCATCCCGGCGGCGGCGGCAATACCGGTAGCGGCGGCCCCATCAACACCATCTCGGCCGACACGCTTTCCGAAGGACTGATTGCCGCGTCCGTCCGCTACGAATTCATCCGATTGGGCCAGCTCAGCGACGCCGACCTGCTCGCCGCCGCAGCTAAGGGCACGCACGCGCATTCGATCCGATCGATCGACGCTATCTCGATTTCGTCGGCCTACGGCATCACCAACGACTTCACCGTTGCCGTTCGCGCCGCCGGCATCCGCCGCTCGGATATCCGCGAACCCGGCGAGGACATGTTGAGCGGCGGCCATATGGGCATGATGAATTCGAGCGACATGAACAGCTTGATGAGCCCCGACGGCATCAACCGGCGCGGCAACTCGGCCGGCTTTGGCGATGTGACCATGCTGGGGCAATACCGTTTCCACAACAACGCGCAGACCGGCACGTCGGCCGCCGTGTTGTTTGGCTTCAAGGCGCCGACCGGCAGCACCAGCCAGCGCGACAATTTCGGCCAGCTGTTCGAGGCTGAATTTCAGCCGGGTTCGGGCTCGTGGGACGGCCTGTTCGGCGCCGCCTTCACCAAGCGCACAGGCCGCTGGTCGTTCGACGTCAGCGGCCTCTATTATCTGATCAGCACCGGCACGCAGAACACCAACCTCGGCGACCGCTTCCTGTTCGGCACCGCCGTGTCATATCGCCTGGTCGGCGCCACCGGCTCGTCGAAAGAGGTGGAGCTGCACGAGTACTGCATGCAGCCCCGCAACCAGTTGCAGGAGCACTGCCTCTATCACGCCAACCACGACCACAGCGACATGAAGAAGACGCCCTATACGCTCGACCTCGTTCTCGAACTCAATGGCGAATGGCACGACAAGCAGCGCATCGCCGGCATTCCGGATCCCAATTCGGGCGGCACCACGGTCTACATCTCACCCGGCCTGCGCATGGGCTTCGATCGTTTCTCGGGCTTCGTCTCCGTCGGCGTGCCGGTCATCAACCAGCACAACGGCGTTCAGTCCAAGCCGGATTTTCGCGTGCTTACCGGGATCGGCGCGCGGCTGAATTGAGCCGGAGATCGGTTGGCTGCCGTTTGACGCCTGGGCCAATCTGGCTATAATCTAGCCAGAATGCCTTTTCGCCATTATTCTTGCTCCGGAAGCCGTCGAAGACCTCAGGAGGCTGACGGCGAATGTTCGGACAACGGTGCGGACTGCACTCGATACGCATCTGCGACACGCGCCCGAAAAGGTAAGCCGCAGTCGCATCAAACGGTTACGAGGATTGCGCCGTCCGCAGTATCGGCTGCGGGTGGGAGAAGTCCGCGTGTTCTACGATGTTTCCGGCACGACCGTCGAAGTTTTGGCGATCGTAGCCAAATCGGAGGCTGAGTCATGGCTCGCACAATTCGGAAATCCGGGATGAAGGAAGTCCCCTTGTCCGAAGTTAAGGACGATCTCTCTCGATTCCTTCGTGAGGCAGAGACCCAGGAAATCGTCATAACCCGCCATGGCAAACCCGCGGGCGTGCTGATCGGCTTTGAATCGGAAGACGACTGGTTCGAATACCGTCTCGAACATGACCCACGCTTCCTGCGCCGCATCGAACAGGCGCGCAGCAGCTTGAGCGCTGGACGTGGGGTCAGGCTCGAAGACATTGAGCAGGAATAGCGCGCCTGCCACGTCTCATCGAAGCGGGGCTCCCATCTTCATCGGCTGTGATGGGCGAGCAAAATTTGGCGTCCTGAATAGACGTCAAAACAAGACGGTTAGCTCGCTTGTCAACGGCCGGCGCACCTCGACGGTTGCCTCCGACCGGAAGCTTACGCGGACGTCACGCCGCGCGGATGTTGCCGAGGAATTTTCCGGTTTCGGTCTCGAGCTGCTCGGATTGCGAGGTGAGCTGGGCTGCTGCATTCAAGACGAGGGTCGCGGCAGCGTTGACCTTGCTCGACGCTTCGCGCACGCCCGTGATGTTTTGCATCACCTCCTGGGCGCCTTGTGCCGCCTGCTGCACGCTGCGGGCAATCTCGTTGGTCGCAGCGCCCTGCTCTTCGACAGCGGCCGCAATGGAGCCGGTGATTTCGTTCATCTGCCCGATCGTGGTGCCGATTTCGCGGATGGCGTTGACCGTCGAGCCGGTCGCATCGCGAATTTCCTGGATCTGGCTGGTGATTTCGTCGGTAGCCTTGGCGGTTTGCGACGACAGCGCCTTGACCTCGTTGGCGACCACGGCAAACCCCCTGCCGGCTTCGCCGGCCCGGGCAGCCTCGATGGTCGCGTTCAGGGCCAAAAGGTTGGTCTGACCAGCGATGGTTTGGATCAGCGCCATGACCTCGCCGATTTTTTGCGAGGCCTCGACCAGGCGCCCGACCATGGCCTCGGTCCGGCCGGCCTGCCCGACCGCGTTCTGGGCAATTGACGAAGACTGGGTGACCTGCCGCGAGATCTCCTGGATCGAGGACGACAGTTCCTCCGCCGAAGCCGCAACCGTCTGAACGTTCGATGCGGTCTGCTCGGCTGCGGCCGCGACCCTGGCGCTCTGATCCGTCGTCCCCACCGCGATCGTGGACATTGACGAGGCCGAATCCTGCAGCTCGTCGGCCGCGGTGGCGGTGCCCCGGATCACCCCGCCGATGCTGCGCTCGAAATCGTCGGCGATACGGGCGAGATCCGTCCGTCGCTCCTCGACGGAACGGACCTTCATCGCCTCCTGCTCGGTGCGGAGCCGCGTGGTTTCGACCAGATGATCCCTGAAGACCTGCAGGCTTCGCGCAATCCGGCCGATCTCGTTGGTCCGCGTCGACGAACGGAATGTCGACTGCGAGATTGCCCTTGGCCAGTTCGTCCATGGCCGCGCAGGTTCTGTTGAGGGGGCCGACCAGGCCACGGCCGAGCCAGAAGGCCGCGAAGGCCGCGATAGCCAGCCCGGCTAAGCCGGCGGTCCCGGCCCAGATCATCCGTCGAAAGACGACGGCGTCGATATCGTCGACATAGGCGCCCGCCTGAAGCGCCAAAAGCTTGTCGCCCGCGCCAAAGGCCCCGACATAGGAGACCTTGCGGAGTTCGGCGCCACCGGCCGACCGGGGCGCCAGATACTCGACAAAACCACCGCCGGCGCGCGCCGTCCGCACGATGTCCTGGATCAACAGCTTGCCGCTCTTATCCTTGAAATCCCAGCGGTTGACGTTGATGTATTTGGGGTTGGCATGCACATAGGTGACACCCGCATCCGAGCTGCCGGTACCGTAGACGCCGATATAGTCCGAGTATTCGCCCCAGCGCATGGCGCTGATCGAGGCAAAGGCCATCTGGCGCGCCTTGTCCGGCTCGATCCTGCCGGCCCTGGCCTCGCCCTCATAGTGGGCGAGAACCTTTGTCGCGGCCTCGACGAGATCGCGGACCGTGGTGCGCCGCTCGTCGAGCGTCGCATCGCGCAACACCAGGATCTGCAAGGTGGAGACGGCAAACAGCACCATTGTCAGCGCCGCAATGATCATCGCAAAACGCTGATAGACGGTGAGGTTACGCATGCTGCTCGCCTTCCTGATGGTTGAGGATTTGTACCAATACTACGTTAATCGTTTGTTATCGGGTTGCGCGGATGGTCCGCACCGTCCGATCGCGAATCGGCGCTTGAAATGACCGCGCCGCGGCGACACAATGGCGCCCATCCTTCCAACAAGACGCGCCAATGATCCCCGCACCGTGCGGAATCGCATGGTGCGCCAAGAGTGACCCATAATGGCTGAAGCCGATCTCGACATTTTCATCCGGCAAATCGCAAAAGCGCAGAACAAGAGTCTGATGGCCGCCGTCAAGAAACGGCGCGACCAGATCATGGCCCGCGCGGCCAAGGCCAGGGACAAGGAGACCCGGGATCAGTTCCGGCTGATCGCCAAGAGCACGATGCTGCTCGGCACGGCCGCGGCCAAGCGGCTGCAGAATTCAGCGGAAAACACCGCCGATAGCTACGCCCGGGCGATCAGGAACGCAGCCGAGGAAGCAGCGGCGGCGAAGGCGGCGAAAAAGCCCGCCAGGAAGAAGGACGATTGAAGCGGCGCCCGAGCTCAGGCCGCCCTATGGGCCCGGTAAATACCGCGCTCGAATAGACGATAGACGTTAAGCGCGCGCTGGTCGGCGAACGGCAATATCTGCATCATGATCACGCCTGCGATACGCGAGGCCGGGTCGATCCAGTAGTAGGTATTGTAAAGCCCGGCCCATGTCAGGCTGCCTGCCTTGCGGCCATCAGGCACGGGATCGATGTTGATCATATCGCCAAGCCCCCACCGCAGCCGGACTCCCGGGAAAAAATCGACGTTCTCGGACAATGCCGGATTTGTTGTCTTGAGAATTCCCGCATCGAGGTTGCCGATCTGGTTGGTGGACATCAGCGCGACCGTCTGCGGTCGCAGGATGCTCTTCCCGGCAAGTGCTCCGCCATTCAACAGCGCCTTGAGCAAAGTCAGATAATCCGGCGCTGTGGAATAGATGCCGCCGCCACCGGAAATCACTTTCGGTTCCGCTCGTCTCACCAGAGGCTGCGGCACAAGCGTCCCATTGGCCTTGCGCAGATGCAGACTTGCCTGGCGTGCGCGCTGCTTCTCCGTGAGCGAGAAAGCGGTGTCGTTCATCCCGAGCGGACCCAGGATATGATCACGGAAATAGCGATCGAGACTTTGCCCGCTGACGATTTCAACGAGCCGACCGACCCGGTCGAGACTGCCGCCATAGGCCCACCTGGTGTCCGGATCTGATATCAGCGGCGTGCGGGGCAGCGCTGGATCGCTGCGAGACGCCTTGCCGTAGCGAACGACATTCGTGTCCCAAAGCTGATAGCTAAGCCCGGATGTGTGCGTCAACAGATTGCGTAGTGTGATGGGCTTTCGCGCGGCGCGCAGTTGCGGCGTCCCGTGCGCATCGAAACCATCGAGAACTTGAGGCGACCCAAGCGTCAGATCAATTCTGGCCGCCGGTTCGTCCAGCTTGAGTTTGTCCCGCTCGACGAGCTGCAGCGCTGCGACGGATGTCAGCAATTTGGTCATCGACGCGATACTGAAGACCGTATCGGCCGACATCCTGGCAGCCGTGCCCATGCTTCTCGCGCCAAATGCGCCCTGGTAGATCACCGACTGCTCGGTTGCGGCCATGGCGACAACGCCTGGCACGTCTGCCGCATCGACCCGGGCCCGCAAAATAGCGTCGATTTCCTGGCTACGAGACGGCGTGCGCAGCGGAGCTGCAAGGCCGGGGATGGCTGCGCCGGGGATCAGGCCTGCCGCCGCGACGGCTGCCGTTCGCAACAACGTATCGCGCCGACTGAACCGCACTGTCATCGCGCTCCCCTCAACGCCCTCGAATCTAAGGACGGCCGGCGGCAAGCATTCCCTTCAATTTCAGTACCGCGCTGTCGGGTGTCGTCAGCACCGGGCGCCCGGTTGCCTCGGCGACCCGTTCTGCCGCAGGCGCCATGCTGTATTGCGCCAGCGCGATCAGATCGCAATCGCGTAGATCTTTTGAAGCTTCGACGACCAAACGATCATGCGTCGCACGGTCGCCGCGATCGAGCGCAGTCATGGCGCCCTCCGCCAGTTTCGGCACGAGCTCGATGGACGACGGAAATTCCGGCGGCATCGACGCCAATGTCGGGGGAAACGTCGACAATAAACCGATCTTGCGGCCCTTTGCGACGGCTTGCTCGATCATCGCTTCGTTGGGCTTGAGCACCGGCATCGGCGCGTGCGCGCGGGCGACCGCTTCGATGCACGGGCCGAACGCCGAACAGGTGAACAGAATCGCGTCCGATCCGGTGCCGGCCGCATAGCGCCCAAGCCGGAGAAAGCGCTCGGTCATGGCGTCGGTGAGCCCGCCGTCCCGCGCCAGATCGGCCGACAGGCTGTCGTCGAGCAGGTTCATCAGGCGGGCGTCCGGCCAAAGCCGGGCAAACGAAGCCTCGATCGGCACAATCGAATGCTTCAGGGCGTGGACTAGTGTGATGCGCATGTTGGTCAGTGTGGCCGCGGCGCAGTCTGTGTCAACCCGCTGCGCCGCAATCGCTTTTCGTTTGACGCGTTTTCTTTACGCGAACCGGTGTCCACCCCCGGATCAAGTCCGGGGGCATACTTCGCTCGAAAACGCTATGTAATTTCACTTGAACGGGACCGCGTACATCAGGCCGCCCTTGGCCCAGGTCGCGTTCAGGCCGCGGTCGAGCTTCAGCGGACTTGCCTTGCCGACATTGCGCTCAAAAATCTCGCCGTAATTGCCACCCGCCTTGATCGCCATCAGCATCCACTTGTTGTCGAGGCCGAGCCGCGATCCGAGTTCGCCTGACGTACCGAGCAGCCGCTGGATGGCCGGGACGCTGCTGGACTTCGCCATCTCGTCCGCATTCGCCGCCGTGACGCCGAGTTCTTCCGCCTCGATCAGGCCGTAATGCAGCCAGGCGATGATGTCGGTCCAGACATCGTCGCCGTTGCGGGTGAATGGCCCGAGCGGCTCCTTGCTGATGGTCTGCGGCAGCACCGTGTAGTCGGCCGGATTGGAAGCCGCCGTGGTGACGGCGCCCGCCAGCGCTGAAGCGTCCTGGGTCATGGCATCGCAGCGTCCGCCGAAGAAGGTCTGGTACATGGTGTCGGTGCGGTCGAACACCAGCGGCTTCCATTCGATCCCGTTGGCGCGGCCGTAATCGCCGAGCGTGACTTCGTGGGTCGTGCCCTGCGCGACGCAGACGGTGGCGCCGTTCAGGCCCTTGAGATCCTTCACGCCGGCATCGGCCCTCACGACAAAACCCTGGCCGTCGTAGAAATTGATCGGACCCTGCCGCAACCCGAGCGTCACGCCGCGCAGATAGGTCTGGGTCGAGTTACGATAGAGCACGTCGATTTCGCCCGATTGCAGGGCGGTGAAGCGATTCTGCGCCGTCAGCGCGACGTATCGCACTTTGGTGGCGTCGCCGAGCACGCCGGCCGCCAGAGCGCGGCAATAGTCGACGTCGAGCCCCTTGTAGTTGCCTTGCGAGTCCGGCGTCGAGAAGCCGGCAAAACCGGCGCTGACGCCGCACACCAGCGTGCCGCGCTGCTTGACCGTATCAAGCGTGGCGGCCTGCGCCGTCAGGCACGACGCGGCAAGCAAGCCTGTAGCGATGACGATCCTGTTCATACTGCTTCTCCTGCTAATGACCCACACTCTTCAAGGCCAGGTCGACGGCCTGACCCAGGCGGTCGACGATCATGTCGATATCGTCCACTGTCGCGATATAGGGCGGCGCGAGCAGGACATGATCGCCGCTGCGGCCATCGACGGTCCCGCCCGCGGGATAACAGCCAAGGCCGCCTTCGAACGCGATCGCCTTGATCCGCTGGTTCAATTTCAGCCCCGGATCGAACGGGGTGCGGGTGGCGCGATCGGCGACGAGTTCGATGGCCTGGAACAGGCCGCGACCCCTGATGTCGCCGACATGCCGGTGATTACCAAAACGCTCGGTCAGCCGCCGCTCGAGTTGACTGCCGAGGGTCTTGACCCTGTCGAGCAATTGCTCGTCATCGATCACCCGCTGCACCTCGAGCGCCGCGGCGCAGGCCAGCGGGTGCGCCAGATAGGTATGGCCGTGCTGAAATGCGCCCGAACCGTCGCGGATGACATCGACGATGCGCGTGCTCGCAAGCATGGCGCCGATCGGCTGGTAGCCACCGCCCAGTCCCTTGGCGATCGCCTGGATGTCGGGCGCGATGCCTTCCTGCTCCCAGGCGTGGCGCGTGCCGGTGCGGCCCATGCCGCACATCACCTCGTCGAGGAGGACGAGCGCGCCGTGCCGATCGCAGATCTCGCGGACGGCGCGGAAATATCCCTCCGGCGCCGGTACGCAGCCGGCGGTCGCGCCCACAACAGGCTCGGCGATGAACGCCGCCACCGTGTTGGGGCCAAGACGCTGGAACTCCGCTTCCAGTTCGGCCGCCAGCCGTGTCACAAAATCCGTCTCGGATTCGCTGTCGCTTTTTTCGTGATAGGCGAAGGCCGGCGTCACATGGCTGAAGGCCGACGACAACAGCGGGGCATAGGGCTCGCGGCGCCAGGCGTTGCCGCCGGCAGCCAGCGCACCCAGCGTATTGCCGTGATAGCTCTGGCGCCGCGCGATGAAGTGCCGGCGTTGCGGCTGGCCGACCTCGATAAAATACTGCCGCGCCAGCTTGATGCCGGCCTCGATCGCTTCCGAACCGCCGCTGACGAGATAGGCGTAGCCAAGCCCGCCGGGCTCGTGGCCCACGAGCTTGTCGGCCAGCGCCTCGGCCGGCTCCGACGAGAAAAAGCTGGTGTGGGCATAAGCGAGCTTCGACGCCTGCCGCGACATCGCCTCGAGCACGCGTGGATGCTGGTGGCCGAGACAGGAGACGGCGGCGCCGCCGGACGCATCGAGAATCCGCTGGCCGTTCTCGCCAATCAGCCAGACGCCCTCGCCGCCGATCGCCTTGGGCGGGGTTTCACGCAGGCTTCGATGCAGCACCCGACTCTTGCTGACGCCCATGACGGTCAACCCTCCTCGGCGACATATTGCGACATTGCGGCCAGCCGGCCTTCGGTCTCCTCAAGGCGGCGCTTTGCCTTGGCGCCGCCCAGCACGAAGGTGACCGCGGCCAGCGACTGCGCAATCGCAATGGCGCCGGTCAGGCTCGGGAAGAATCCGGGCGATGCGGCGGCTTCATAGAGCAGCAGATGATCGGCGCCCTCCGCCATCGGCGCGTGGATCGCGTCGGCAATGGCGACCAGCGTGGCGCCGGAATCATGCGTCGCGCGCGCCGACAGCACGCTGGCCCTTGAATAGGGCGCAAAGCCAATGACCACGACCGCATCGCCGCGCTGGAAGGCGCCGAGGTCGAGATCCTCCGGTCCGCAGCCGCCGACCAGTTGCACCTCGTCGGGGCGGAACAAGCGGAGCTGATAATTGAGCAACTCAGCCACGCTGCGGCAGCTTCGAAAGCCGGCGATCCAGATTCGCCGCGCGGCATGCAAGGCCTTGGCGGCTTCGGCCACGGAACTCGTGGAAATGCGCGCAAGGCCTGCCGACTCGGCTTCCAGCTTGTCGGCGACCAACGAGATTTCGGCGCGCGGTCCCTTGCCGCCGGCCCGGGTACGGGCCGAGAACGGCTGGGCTTGCGCCGGCCGGCGCGCCTCGGTCAGCGCGGCGCGCAACTTGTCCCACCCGGAATAGCCCAGCGCCTTTGCCAGGCGTGTGAAGGCGGCGGGATCGGCGCCGGCCTCGGCGGCCAGATCGCGCATCGAACGCGTGGTGGCGTCGTAATCATTGGCGGCGACGAAGCGCCCAACCTGCTGCAGCCGCGCCGGAAGCGACGGCAAGGCACTGCATAATTCGCTGAGCGGCGAGGATTTCGGCTGGAGCTGCGCCATGAAACAAATGTTGCACATAACTCATTTTAGTGCAACATTTGAAATGCGTCCTTCGGGGCGCATGGCCGAAGATCGCTGTCGCCAGAAGGATCCTTGTGCTGTGACGACATCCACGCCCGACCTCCGACGCCGCAGGCGGCTGCGCTTCTCGCTGAATCGCCAGCAGCTTGTCGGCCTTGCCTGGCAAATCCTGGTGGTCGGGATCGCCGTCGCGATCGTCGGCTGGCTGTGGTCGAACGCCCTTCACAATCTGTCGGCACGCCGGATTTCGACCGGCTTCGCGTTTCTCAGCCGCGAGGCCGGGATGCCGATCGCGGACAGCTGGCTCGCCTACAGCCCGAAGGACCCTTACGTCCGGGCCTTCATCGTCGGCATCGTCAATACGTTCCGCGTCGCCGTGATCGGCATCGTGCTGGCGACCGTGATCGGCACGCTGATCGGCATCGCGCGGCTGTCCTCGAACTGGCTGCTGTCGCGGCTCGCCGCCGTCTATGTCGAACTGCTCCGCGACATTCCCCTGCTGCTGCAACTGCTGTTCTGGTACGTGCTGATGCAGGGCCTGCCGGCGGCGCGGGCCGCATGGAAGCCGATCGAGGGAGTTTTTCTGTCCAACCGGGGCCTGGTGCTTCCATCGGTCCCGATTGCGGAGGCAAATCTCTGGGTGATCGCGGCCGTCGTCGCCGGGCTGATGGCGCTATACGTGCTGCGGCGGCAATTGATGGCGCGGCAAATGGCCGACGGCAAGGTGCGGCATCTGTGGCCGTACGCTTTGGCCTTGCTCGTGGGAGTGCCGGCGCTGGTGTCGCTTGGCTTGGGCGCGTCCTGGACCATCACGCTGCCGGAGCTGCGCGGCTTCAATTTCGTCGGCGGGCTGACGCTGTCGCCGGAATATTTCGCGCTGCTGATCGCGCTCGTCACCTACACTTCAGCCTTTATCGCCGAAATCGTCCGCAGCGGCATCCAGTCCGTTCCCATTGGCCAATGGGATGCGGCCAACGCGCTCGGCCTGCGCCGGAGTTTTGTGCTGCAGCGCATCGTGCTGCCGCAGGCGCTGCGCGTCATCATTCCGCCGATGACCAGCCAGTACCTCAACCTCACCAAGAATTCCTCGCTGGCGGTCGCGGTCGGCTACCAGGACGTGGTGTCGATCGCCAACACGACGCTAAACCAGACCGGTCAGGCGATCGAAGCCATCGCGCTCATCATGATGGTGTTCCTGACGATCAGCCTTGGCATCAGCCTGTTCATGAACTGGTACAATGCGCGCATCGCGCTGGTGGAGCGCTGATCCGATGACGTCGATTACTGATGCGCCGCAAAATCCGCTGCCGTTCAACAGCGCGCGATCGCGCAAGGTCCCCGGCGGACGCGCCGTCCGCTGGCTGCGCGCCAACCTGTTCGCCTCGGTCACGTCCTCGGTCATCTCGCTGCTGCTGATCATGCTGCTCGGCAAGGCGCTGGTGAGCCTCGTGCAATGGGGCTACTGGAATGCGATCTGGTCGGTGCCCGGCGACCAGACCGGCGCGTGCCGGTCGATCCGCGGGCTCGGCGCCTGCTGGGCCGTGATCCCCGAAAAATACCGCTTCATCCTGTTCGGCACCTATCCGTTCAGCGAACAATGGCGGCCGGCGCTGGTGTGCCTGGCGTTCATTGCGCTGTTCGTTGTGTCGAGCCGGCGGAGCTGGTGGCGCAAGGAACTGGTGGCGGTGTGGGCGGCCGCACTGGTGCTGATCGGCGTGCTGATGTGGGGCGGCATCTTGGGATTGACCTACGTGTCGCAGGACCGCTGGGGCGGGCTGCCGGTGACGCTGATCCTTGCGACATTCGGGCTCGCCTTCGGCTTTCCGCTCGGCATTGTCGTGGCGCTGGGCCGCCGCTCAAAACTTCCCGCGATCCGATCGCTCTGCGTGCTCTATGTCGAGCTGATCCGCGGCGTTCCCCTGATCAGCCTGCTGTTCATGGCCAGCGTGATGTTTCCGCTGTTCATGCCCGATGGCGTCAACATCGACAAATTGCTGCGGGCGCAGATCGCGTTCGTGCTGTACGCGGGCGCGTATCTCGCCGAAGTCGTCCGCGGCGGGCTGCAGGCCGTACCCAGAGGGCAGCACGACGCCGCCGACGCGCTCGGGCTTTCCTACTGGAAGAAGAACGGCCTGATCATCCTGCCGCAGGCGATCCGCCACGTGATTCCGCCGCTGGTGAACACGTTCATCGCCTTCTTCAAGGATACCAGCCTGGTGCTGATCATCGGCATCTTCGACCTGCTGACGACGGCCAAGACATCGATCATCGACCCCGCATGGCAGCCGTTCAGCATCGAAGTCTACGTGTTCGTGGGGCTGATCTATTTCGTCTTCTGCTTTGCCATGTCCCGCTATAGCCGACAACTCGAGACGCAGGCACGCCCGAACTGACGGCGAAGCCTGGCGCCGGCGCTGACGGCGCCTGATGACCGACGACGATCAGCGCCGCGCGCCGCGACGATTACGAGCTACACTTTCACCAGGCTCTCGAACCCGCCATAGATCAGCCGCTTGCCGTCGAACGGCGGCGGGCCGTCGGTCATCTCTTTGAGCCGTGGGTCTGCCATCACCTTGGCGTTGATCTTGTCGCGCTGGGCGCGCGACTTGTAGGTGATCCAGGCGAACACGACGGTTTCGCCCGGCTTGAGCTTGACGCTGCGCGGGAACGAGGTGAGCTTGCCGACCTTGACGTCGTCGGCGACCCATTCGCGGTAATCCAGCGCGCCGTACTCGCGCCAGACCTTGCCGCACTTCTTCGAAAGACGGACATAGGCCTCGAGTTTCTTCTTCGGCACGGCGACGATGAAGCCATCGACGTAAGGCATGGGGGAGTTTCCTCTTGTTCTCCGGCGTCATTGCGAGCGGGCTTCGTCATTCCGGGGCGATGCGAAGCATCGAACCCGGAATCTCGAGATTCCGGGTCTGGTGCTAACGCACCATCCCGGAATGACGACTGAGGGTTAGTGACGACTAACCATGACAACAGGATGCCTGAACCTGTGACGGCTGGTATTGGTCACGTAGCCGCACCCAGTCCATCGGATAGGGCAGGCCTTCCTCGTGACGCCCGAGCGGAGTGAGGTCGAGATAATGGTAGGCGGCGTTCATCATGTCGAGGCCGCGCGCGAAGCAGGAATAGGTGTGAAAAATGGTCCCTGCCTCATCGCGATAGAACACGCTGATTCCGGGTGCTTCCTCGCTGCCAAAGCGGGTGGTTCCGAAATTGTAGTTGCCGCCTCTCTCGATCTGCTCTGGCGTGAACGAAACGCCGCAATCGTAATTGAACTCGTTGCCGCCGGACGACAACCAGTCAAACGTCCAGCCCATTCGCTGCTTGAACGCGGCGAGCTTTGGCAGCGGCGCGCGCGAGATCGCGACCATCGTGGTGTCGCGGGCGGCCAGATGCGGGATCATGCGCTCGAAGCCATCGGCCCAGAACGAGCAGCTCTTGCAGGCCTCGTTCCAGTCCGGTGCAAACATCACATGCTGCACCACGAGTTGGCTGCGTCCCCTAAACAGATCACCGAGCGACACCTTTCCATCAGGCCCGTCGAACACGTAATCCTTGTCGACCTTGAACCATGGCAGCGCGCGGCGTTCCTCGGCCAGGCGCTCGCGTGCTTTGGTGTATTCCTTCTCGTGCGCAAGGTGAGCCTTGCGGGCGGCGATCCATTCCTCGCGGGAGACGACGGTGTGCATGGGCGGCTCCTGTGTTCAGGCCAAATAGCTTTCGAGCTTGGCCAGCAACTCCGTCCATCCGCGCTCGTGATTATCGCGCGCGGTGGCATCGACGAACTGTTCGTGAAGGAAAGTGAGCAGCGTGCCGCTGCCTTCCGGCTTCATCGAAATCGTCACCAGCGATTCCCGCTCCGGCGTGGAATGCCACGCCCAGCTGAACACCAGCCGCCGGTTCGGCACGACCTCGCGATAGACTCCGCCGACCTCGTTGTAGGTGCCCTTGGCGTTGAAGCTGATGCGGTAGCGGCCGCCGACGCGCAGATCGATATCGGCCTTGACCGAGCCTTCCTCGACCGATCCGGGCCCGAACCATTGCACTAGCCTTTGCGGGTCGGCCCACGCGGCGTAGACTTTTTCGGGCGTCGCGTTGAACCGGCGCTTGAGCGTGAGGCTGGGGCGCTCGGCAGGCTCGGCATCGCGGACGCTTGACTTGATAGGGCTTGACTGGGCGGCCATGGGTCTTCCTCCACAAAAGCGGCAAGGCGGTCGAGAGCGTCGGACCAGAAGCGCTGATAGCGATTGAGCCAGTCCATCGCCTGCTCCATCGGCTGGGCGGTCAACCGGCAAGCGACCGTGCGGCCGGTCTTTTCGCGCGCGATCAGACCGGCGTCCGACAGCACATCGAGGTGCTTCATGATCGCGGGCAGCGACATCGAAAACGGCTGCGCCAGTTCGCTGACCGAAAGGCTTTCGCGGTCGCCGAGCCGCGCCAGCAGCGCGCGCCGGGTCGGATCGGACAGCGCGGCGAAGGTGCGGTCCAGGACTTCTTCTTGAAGCTTAACCATATGGTTTAGTATATACGCAAGCCAAGAGGAGTCAAGCCTGCGCCTGCATCACGGATTTGAGAGTTGTGACAAGGGAAGTTCGGATGGCCGGATCAGCGCAAATAGCTTTCGCGCATCAGTCCGGCCATCCCGGGAAGAGTTCGCGAGCCCCGATCAATAGTCCCGGTAAACACGCATCCGCCGCTGTTGCCCGAACGCGGCGCGCGGATTGACATTGCAGTAGAGGCCGCGCCCAGAGGCCGATGCCATGCACTGCGCGTAGGTGCTGTACGAGCAGTCGCCGGGGATGCCGATGCCCCGGCCCTGGACGCAATAGGGGTAATCGTAAGCCGCCGCCGGCGAGCTGCCCGCCACCGTGGCGACTGCCGCTGCCGACAGCGCCAATACCGCTAACATTGCATTACGCATCATCGATCTCCGTCACGTGACGCAAAGCCGCGTCGCCTTTGCGATAAAACACCGCGGCCGCGCCAATGTTCCGTGAGGTAGATCACTGCACCTTCTCGACCTGGGCCTCCTCGATCACCTTCTTCCACTTGTCGGTTTCGGCCGCGATCATCGCACCGAACGCTTCCGGCGGGCCGATCAGCGGTTCGCCGCCGAGATCGACCAGCCTGGCCTTGATCGCGGGCTCGGCGAGCACCTCGTTGATCTCCTTGTTCAGCTTGGCGATGATTTCCTTCGGGGTGTTCTTCGGGGCGCCCATGCCGAACAGTGCGCTCGCCTCGTAGCCCGGGATGGTGTCGGCGAGCACCGGCACATCAGGCAACAGCGACGACTTCGTCGCGCTGGTGACGGCCAGCGCCCGCAGCGAGCCGGCGCGGATGTGCGGGAGGACGGACGGCATGTTGTCGAAGATTACCTGGACCTGGCCGCCGAGCAGATCGGTGATTGCGGGCGCAGCGCCGCGATAGGGGATGTGCTGCATCTTGGCGCCCGACATCGCCATGAACATTTCGCCCGACAGATGCACCGACGTGCCGTTGCCCGACGACGCCAGGTTCACCTTGCCGGGATTGGCCTTCACATAGGCGATGAACTCGGCAACCGTCTTCGCCGGCACGTCCTTGTTGACCGTCATCACGTTCGGCACGCGATTGAACGCCGCGACCGGCGCGATATCGCGCACGAGGTTGAACTTCAAATTGGCGTAGAGCGTGGCGTTGATGTAGTTCGCCGGATTGACCAGCAGCAGCGTGTAGCCGTCCGGTTCGGCGTTGATGACGGATTCGGTCGCGATGTTGTTGCCGGCGCCGGGCTTGTTCTCGATCACGAATTGCTGGCCGAGCCGCTCGGAAAGCCGCTGGCCGATCAGCCGCGCGATGATGTCGGTGGCGCCGCCCGGCGGATATCCGACGACCCATTTCACCGGCCGGGTCGGATAATCCGCCGCCGAAACGCTGCCGATCGAAGCGGCCGTGGAAAGGCCGATCATGGCCAGACAAATCGCGGTGCGACGTGAAATCATAAAACTTCTCCTTGGAGGCCGGGATTCAGAACCCGGTCCGTTTCTATTGAGGCGCGGCACTATTGAACCGAACGCGGGCCGCGTTGTAACAAACAAAGTCAGGTGCGGCCAGTGCGACGCAAGCGCGCCGACCGCGACGAAAGGATAAGGCATGTCCGTCAGGGTTAACGCGCTCGACCATCTCGTCATCAATGTGTCGGACGTGGCGCGTTCCACCGAGTGGTACCGGAAGATTCTCGGCATGGAGGTCAAGGTGTTCGATCCGGGTGCGGGCAAAACGCCGCGGACCTCGCTGGTGTTTGGTAACCAGAAGATCAACGTGCGGCCGCGCGATGCCGACAAGGTGGAGTGGTTCACGGCCGACCACGAGACCGCCGGCAGCGACGACCTGTGCTTCCTGACGTCAAGCACGCCGGACGAAGTCGTCGCGCATCTGAAGGCCAACGGGGTCAGAATCGAGGAAGGCCCGGTGGCAAAGCAGGGCGCGCGCGGCACGCTGCGATCGGTCTATTGCCGGGATCCGGATGGCAGCCTGATCGAGATTTCGTCGTATGAGGACGGGACGAAGTAATACTCCCGCGCTCGTCATGGCCGGGCTTGTCCCGGCCATCCACGCCTTTCTTGCTGCAATACCGAAAAGACGTGGATGCCCGGGACAAGCCCGGGCATGACGCAGAGAATGACCGATTTGCCCATCGCGCCGTCCGATGGCAGAACTACTCCCAAGCAAGATCAAAAGCCGCCGCACGGCGGCACGGGAGGAATTCTATGCCACTTTCACAGGCCGCACCGGGCATTGTCGGGCCATTCGCAGGTCTCGACGTGCCGTGGCTGCTGCGGATGCGCGCCGAGAGCCGCCGCAACCATCCGTTCCTGATCTGGGCGCCGTTCGAGGCAGCGGCGCGGAGCTGGTCCTACAGCGAATTCCACGACCGCGTCGGTGCGCTTTCCGCGGGCCTTGCGAAACGCGGCATCAAGCCGGGCGAATATGTGCTGATCCATCTCGACAATTGCATCGAGGCCATGCTGGCCTGGTTTGCCTGCGTCGAACTCGGCGCGATTGCCGTCACCACCAATACCCGCTCGGCGGCAGCCGAGATGGAATATTTCGCCGGCCATTGCGGCGCGGTCGCCGCCATCACCCAGCCGGCATATGCCGAGCTGATCTCGGCCAATTGCCGCGGCCTGCGCTGGATCGCCGTCATCTCGCATGATGCCGGAGCTAAGCCTGTGCGAGGCGCACCGCGCGGCGACAGTTTCGAGCAGCTGTTCGCCGACAGCGCCGACCGACCGCGCCGCGCCGCCGACCCGTTCGCGCCGTGCAGCGTTCAATACACCTCCGGCACCACGTCGCGGCCGAAGGCGGTGCTGTGGACGCATGCCAATGCACTGTGGGGCGCCAAGATCAACGCTGCGCATGAGGACCTGCACGCCGGTGACGTGCACCAGACCTATCTGCCGCTGTTTCACACCAACGCGCTGGCCTACTCGATGCTGGCGACGCTGTGGGTGGGTGCTTCTTGCGTGATCCAGCCGCGGTTTTCGGCGAGCCGCTTCTGGCGCGTGGCGCTGGAGCACAACTGCACCTGGACCTCGACGATCCCGTTCTGCATGAAGGCATTGCTGGAACACGAGATTCCCAAAACCCACAGGTTCCGGCTCTGGGGTACTGCGGTTTCCGAGCCGCCGCCGTTTGCCGCCTTCGGCGTCAAGACGATCGGCTGGTGGGGCATGACCGAAACCATCACCCACGGCATCGTCGGCGAGGTCGACCAGCCCAACACGCCGATGTCGATCGGCCGCGCTGCGCCGGAATATCAGATCCGCATCGTCGAAGACGACGGCACGCCGACTGATGTCGGCGGCACCGGCAATCTCCTGATCAAGGGCATCCCCGGCCTGTCGTTGTTTGCAGAATATCTGCACAACGAAAAAGCCACGCGCGAAAGCTTTGACGAGCACGGCTATTTCATCACCGGCGACCGCGTCACGCTGCTGGAGAACGGCTTCATAAAATTCGGCGACCGCACCAAGGACATGCTCAAGGTCGGCGGCGAGAATGTCGCGGCGTCCGAGATCGAGCAGGTGATTGCGGTAGTGCCTGGGGTGCGCGAGGCTGCCGTGGTGGCGAAGAAGCATGCGATGCTGGATGAAGTGCCGGTCGTGTTCATCATTCCGCAGGCCGGCGTCAAGGGCGCACCGGCCGATCTGCATGACACCGTGATGGCCGCCTGCCGCAACGGGCTCGCCGATTTCAAGGTACCGCGCGAAATTCACTTCGTCGACGACATGCCACGCTCGACGCTGGAGAAGGTGGCGAAGGCGGAATTGCGGAAGATGCTGGGGTGAAGCGGCGAATGTAGGGTGGGCAAAGCGAAGCGTGCCCACCATTCACGACCACAGCAAGAACATGGTGGGCACGGCGCAAGAGCGCCTTTGCCCACCCTACGATTTCGGCTTCGTCATTGCCTGCGACAAACGCGAAGCGTTTGCGCAAGGGAGCGCAACGACGGAAGAGTAGAAGAACAACATAGAGAACCACAGGGGGAGCGCGTCATGCCGGAGCTGAGGTCGAATTCTGCGAGGCTTTCTTGCTATCTTGCGGCGGCTTTCATCGTGACGTCACCGGTCGGCATCGCGTCGGCCCAAAGCGCCGACATGATCCTGTTCAACGGCAAGATCCTCACCGTCGACAAGGATTTCTCCACGCAGCAGGCGGTGGCGATTACCGACGGCAAGATCCTCGCCACCGGCACCTCCACAGCGATGAGGAAGCTCGCCGGCAAGACCGCGAAACTGATCGATCTCGGCGGCCGCACCGTGATTCCCGGGCTCACCGACGGACACATCCACGGCATCCGCGCCGCGCTGACCTTCGGCACCGAGGTGAACTGGATCGGCGTGCCCACGCTGAAAGACGCGCTGGAGAAGATCGGCCAGGCAGCAAAGGCGCAGAAGCCCGGATCCTGGATCGTCGTCGCCGGCGGCTGGACCGAGGAGCAGTTCGCCGAGAAGCGCCGGCCGACACCGGCGGAGGTCGCCGCAGCGGCGCCCGACAATCCCGTCTACATCCAGCATCTCTATGACTGGCTGCTGCTGTCGCCGAAGGCGATGGAAGCGCTGAACATCCGCGACGACAACGATGTGACGCCCGGCGGCAAGCTCGCGCGCGATAGCGACAACAAGCCGACCGGCGTCATCGAAGCCGGCGGCGCTGCGCTCGGCAAGATTTTTGACAAGCTGCCCAAGCCGACCATGGAGCAGCAGATCGACGGATCCAAAAGATTCTTCCGCGAGATGAACAGCCTCGGCATCACCGGCATCGTCGACGGCGGCGGCGTCAGCATGTATCCGGCGAACTACCAGGCGGTGTTCCGGCTGTGGCAGGACAAGCAGCTGACCGTCCGCGTCGCCTATCATCTCTGCGCGCCAAAGCCCGGCAGCGAGCTCGCCGACCTGCAAAACCTGACGCAACTCTCGCCGCCCGGATTTGGCGACGCGATGCTGCACTTCAACGGCCCCGGCGAAATCCTGATCTGGGCCGACTGGACCGACGGCGACATCACGCCCGACGGCAAGGCGAAGCTTGCCGAACTGCTGCGCTGGGCGGCGTCAAAGCGCTACACCATCCAGCTGCACTGGAACCCGGACCGCACCGTCCACGACCTGCTCGACGTGGTCGAGGACATCAACAAGGATTTTCCGGTGCGCGACCTGCGCTGGACTGTGCTGCATCTCTACACGGCCTCCGAGGCCAGCTTGAAGCGGATGAAGGCGCTCGGCCTGGTCTGGGGCGTGCAGGATGGGCTCTATTTCGGCGGCGAGCGGCTGCAGAAGGAGGTCGGCGTCGAACAGGCCAAGGCGGTGCCGCGGATCGCCACCGCGATGAAGCTCGGGCTCGTGGTCGGCGGCGGCACCGACGCCCATCGCGTGTCGTCGTACAATCCCTTCGTGTCGCTGCAATGGTATCTCGACGGCACCACCATCGGCGGCACCAGGACCCGCGGCGACGAGGAAGCGCCCAGCCGCCGCCAGGCGCTGGAGATGTACACCCGCAACACCGCCTTCATGGCAAATGACGACGACAAGCGCGGCACGCTGGAAGCCGGCAAGTTCGCCGACCTCGCGGTGCTCTCGTCAGACTACATGACCGCGCCCGTGAAGGAGATCGGCAAGATCAAATCGGTGCTGACGATGGTCGGCGGCAAGGTGGTGTATGCGGCGCCGCCGTTTGCCGAGGCGCGCTAATTCACCGCGGACTGGATTGGCAATACATAGGGTGGGCAAAGCGAAAGCGTGCTCACCCTTTATCAACGGCAGCGCAAGAGAGGGTGGGCACGTCGCTAACGCTCCTTTGCCTACCCTACGCAATCTTGTTCAGTTCACCTCGAATGGGATCGGCAGCTTCTTCGGGCCATTGACAAGATAAGCCTGCGTCATCTTCGCTTCGCCGAGACTCAATAGTATCCGAACGCCACCGGGCGGAAGGCGTGCAGCAGATGCTGGTCGATCTTGTCGCCCATTTCTTCCATCATGCCGAACGCCTTGGCGTGGGTGAACTGCAGCCGGTAGGCGCGCTTCTCGACCAGGGCCGCATAGATATCCACGATCGTGGTCAGCCGCACGATGTCGCTGATCTGCTTGCCGTTCAGGCCGTTCGGGTAGCCGGTGCCGTCGAGGAATTCGTGGTGGTGCAGCACCACGTCGAGCATTTCGGGCGGGAAACCGCCTTGGGCAGCCAGCGCGTCATAACCGCGGCGCGGATGCTGGCGCATCTCTTCCATCTCGTCCAGCGTCAGCGGGCCCGGCTTGTCCAGGATCGCCACCGGAATGAACGCCTTGCCGACGTCGTGCAGCAGGGCTGCACGGGCGAGACGGCGCTGGTCGTCGTCGCGCATGCCGAGATGCTGCGCGTAGGCGACCGCAAAGCCGGTGACAAAAAGGCAATGGCGGTAGCTGCCGGCGTGATGGCAGCCGACTGTCGTCAGCCATTCGCGCAGGGACGAATGCTTGATCGCCTTGAGAATCTTGTTCTCGGCCTCGACGATGTCGCTGAATTTCAGGGGAACGCCGGCCGGAAGCTTTTCGAAGATCTTGACCATCACGGCATGCGCCGCCTCGACGCCCCTGTTCAGGACCTTGCCGCGATCGGTCTCGTCATATCCGTCGCTGTCCGGAAACGCGGCGCGAATCCGCTGCAGGATGCCTTGCGCGTCGAACGGCCGCGCGATGGTGTCGGTGGCGCCGAGCGCCCAGGCCTGCATCGATCCGTGATGCAGCGCATCCGCCAGCACGAACAGCCGCGGCATTTCGCGATAGGCCTCGGCGCGCAGCTTGTTGCGCACCAGCTGCACGCTCTCGGCGGAGCGCAGGTTGATGTCGACCACGATGCCCGCCAGGTCGCGCTCCGGCGCGTCGGGAATGTCAGATGTCGCGATGGTGTCGACCTGACCGACGGACCGCAGAATGCTGGCGAGTTCGCTGCTTTGATCGCTCCGATCCGAAGCCAGCAACAGCCGGCGCTTGGTCGAAGTCTTGTTGGCTACCGATGTCATGAAACCCCAGACCCCTAGCAATGACGACTTGCAACTGAAGCTAGCGGAGAAGGGGTTCTCCGGGGCTTAAGAGGGATCGTGAATGTAGACTACCGTGAACGCTAAAATTTTAGCGATCTCATTGGTGAAAGGCCGCAACCATGCACATCCCGTCGAGGCATTGTCATGGTCTGGAGCCGTCGCTTTTGACCCCAAGCGGCCGTCGTGCGGGAGCGCAACACTTGTGTGACTTTGATTTGCGGGTCGCGCTCACACCGTAAAGATTGACGGTCCTCTCGGGCGTCGCTTTCAGCGCCGAACCGATAGCTCCAAGCCCCCTTGGAAAGGCAAAGTCATTGTGGTGAAGCGGTTCGCCGGATCGTTGAGAAACGCAAAGTAGTCGGCATAGAACGCTCGATGATCGAGGGTGTTATCGCACACCACAATCGCGCCCCCGGAAAGATGCGGCGCAATCAACTCAATCGCCGATCGCGCCATAGCGATCCAAACGTCCATAAGGACGAAGTCAACTGGCCCATCAATCCGCTTCAGCGTCTCACGAAGATCGCCCTCACGAAGCTCGATGAATTGGCTTACGCCCGCCGTTGCAAAATTCGCCCGCGCCGCTTCCGCCTTTTTCGGCTCGTACTCGGTCCCGATAACGATGCCGTCAACACCGTACGAGCGCGCGTTTTCGCGCACTGCGGCAGCCATATAGATCGTCGACACTCCGTAAGACGTTCCGACCTCGATAACCTTGGAAGCCTTCTTGGCGCGGCACAACTGGTAACAAAATTCTGCCTTGTTGCGATCGAGGGCCACCAGCTTGTCGCTCCGGAATGCTTTGATCTCGTCCGCTCCCGGAGGAAGTTCGGCATCGTTGCGTCGAGCTTCGAATGCCTGGATCAGCGCAGTTTGCTCGCGGCTCTTGGCGTGGAGGCCGTCAAGAAACGATTGCAACTTCTCGTCGCCGATAACGGCCATGGCTTGCTCCCTTCGCTGGCATTACCCAGACAGGTTCAGCGGGTATGATCTCAGCCCGCACAGCGGGCACCCCGGAAGCTCAGAAACTTGCAGTTCGACGGTCGCTCGTCAAGTTCGACGCGATGCTCTGCGGAAAATTGAACCAATGACGCCGAGCACCTGGGCTGTACCGTGCTCAGAAAAACACACTACCTCGGATCATCAGAGTTGGCTTGTGCGCTATTGGCCCGACCCTTCCGACACCGCCCAGCTTGATCGTGCTCGATGCTGAGGGGTAAGCTGCCATCGGTCAAGAGACTGGCGGCTATGTGGGGAGGACCGACCGGGCTCGACGGGGTGTCTGACTCGTCGGTCGTGACCCATAGCGCCATAAAGTGCTGACAGAGCATCTCCCTCTGACGTGGCTCCGCTTATGATGAGAACGACCGTCGAGGCGCGGGGAGGCAACGGGCCATTCTTCGGAAGCCCGGACCTCAAACTAGGCAGGGTTCGCCGCGGCCTCACGACGGTCGAGCCAAAGCACGAACAGTGCGGCCAGCAACGCCATCGTCGACGAGAGAAGCATCATCCCGAGCAAGACGAATGCTGCGTTTGCCTCGTTCAGAATAGTCCCCGTAATCCCGGACATCAGAGCCCCGCCTGCGCCAGTGAGTGCGCCTGATAGGCCTGCGGCGCTTCCGATCAGTTCGGGCCGGACTGACATCGCGCCGGCATTACTGCTTGGCATCGATACCCCGTTGCCGAAGCCGAGAAACACACACGAGCCAAACAAAGAGACTTCGTGCACGACTCCGGCGAGAAGCAAACTCAGGCCCGCCGCCAATCCGGCGCAAGCGACAACCCTACCAGCAACCATCATCGTTGTGAGTGGATAGAGCGCAGCAAAGCGCCCCGAGACAAAGCTGCCGAGAATGAAGCCCGCGGCTGTGCTCCCCATATAGAATCCCAGTGTCGCTGGCGACATCTGAAACACCGTTGTCGCCACGAGAGGCGCGGCCGCGAGAAAGGCGTAAAGAGCACCCATTGAAAACGCCATGCAAAGCGAGTAGCCCCAGAATCGCCGGGATCGGAACAAGCTGGGAAAAGCCTTAAACTGTTTCGTGAAAGTCTCGGACGGATTCTTGTTTGTCTCGCCAAGATCGAGCCAGCACAAGACCAACACTGCCGCGCCAAAGCCGAGGAAAGCCCAGAAGTTCGCGCGCCAGCCAAATAGTTGATCGAATGCTCCGCCTAGCATCGGGCCCAGCATTGGTGCGATTGCCCACGCGATGGACAGATAGCCCATGAGGCTTGCCGCTTTCTGCGCAGGCTCAGTATCCCGAATGATCACGCGCGAAAGCGCGAACCCAGAGACGATCGCGGCCTGCATCGTGCGAAAGAGCAAAAACGCCCAGACATCCAACGCTAGCAAGCAGCCGAGCGACGCAACCACAAAGATCACAAGACTCACCAGGACGACCGGCCGCCGGCCAACCCTGTCCGACAAGGGCCCGATCAGCAGTTGCAGCACTGTCGTCATTGCGGCATAGCCGGCAATCGATACGCTCGCGAGCAGCCGATAGCTGGTTTGGAACTCGGCGGCGATATTCGACAACGACGGGAGGAACATGTTCAGCGAGACGACGGACAGGCCGCTGAGCAGCACGAGCGTGAACAACTTTGGCGGTGCGGAGGCGGCGGAGAACATGAGAACCTTTCAACGAGGCAGCGCCTCGCCCGTCATTGACGTGTCGCCCAATAAAAAAGCCCCCGAACTTGGCGGGGGCGCACGGGGTAACGATATGGATGCCGTTACGGGTCCATGCGCACGTCTCCTACTACGACGATCAGCAGTATCATTTCCGTAAGCCCCAATTTTCGACCGCCCAGCGCGTCTGCGACCACTACCACGAAGCCGACGGTCATCAAGGACCCGTCGCTTGTCGGCGGGAGTCTCTAAGTGGCCCAGAGCGGAATCGTTCTTGATGCGTTCCTTTGATGGCCGGTAGTGGGAGAGTACCGTCCGCGAAAGCGGATGATCCAGTACGCCGTGACAGTTATTATCACCCTCGAAGGCCGCGGCGTACTGGATGCCCCGCCTTCGCGGGGCATGACGAGATCTGGCCTTAAAAAATCCGCCGGAGGCATTGCCTCCGGTGGGTCATGCTTAATCGATGCTTCGGCGATTTACGTCTTCATATTCGCCTTCACCGCTTCGGCCGTGATCGGCAACGAGCGGATGCGCGCACCGCAGGCGTTGAAGATGGCGTTGCCGAGCGCAGGCGCGATCACCGTCACCGCCGGCTCGCCGACGCCGGTCGGCTTGTCGCCGTTGGCGATGACGTTGACGGCGACTTCCGGCGTCTGGCTCATCCGCAGCGGCGTGTAGGTATCGAAGTTGGTCTGTTCGATACCGCCATCCTTTAGCGTCGCCTTCTCATACATGGCGAGCGAAAGACCCCACAATGCCGCGCCCTCGACCTGGGCGCGGATGTTGTCGGGATGCACCTGCATGCCGACGTCGGTGGCCACGGTCAATTTCTTGACCTTGACCTCGCCGGAGTCCGACACCGCGACGTGGGCCACGCATGCGGTCCAGCTTGCGGTCGCCCGTTCCTGCGATGAGACGCAGGCGACGCCCATGCCCTCGCCTTTCGGCAACTTGGTGGTGCCGTAGCCGGCCATGCCCATCGCCGCCAGCAGCGTGTTGCGCAGCCGTTGCGCACCGCCGTCGTTCTTGCCTTTGCCGTCCAGCAACGCGATGCGGTACTGCGCCGGATCCTGGCCGGCCGCATGCGCAAGTTCGTCGATCATGCTTTCGACCGCCCAGAAGGTCCAGCCCGGCGCCACCGAGCGCAACTGCCCGGACGGGGTGGCGTTGTGCGCCATCTCGTTCTTGATCGCGCGGACATTGTGATTGGGCACGGAATAGAAGAAGTCCGCGCCGTTCACGGTGAACGAGTCCAGTGGTCCTTTCTTGTCGACCGAGGGCGGCAGCATGTCCGGGATACCCCAACGCGCGGTCGGCCATGCGCTGACCACGTCGTGATTGAGCGCGATCAGCTTGCCGTCGGCGTCCAGACCGGCCTTGACCTTCTGGAACGTCAGCGGCCGCGAATAGTCCATGGTCATGTCGTTTTCGCGCGAGTAGATGACCTTGACCGGCTTGCCGACAGCCTTCGCCGCCTGCACCGCAGGCACCATCATGTCGGCGTCGAGACGCCGGCCGAAGCCACCGCCCAGCCACATCTGGTGCATGACGACGAACTTGGGATCGATCCCGGCCGCGCCTGCCGCGATCGCGCCGGAGCGCGTCGCGAACTGGTTGCCGGAATAGATGTGCAGGATGTCGCCCTTGAACTCGGCCGTGGCGTTCATCGGCTCGAGCGGCGCATGGATGTTGATGCTGGTGGTGTATTCCGCCTCCATCACCTTCGCCGCCGTCCCGAAGGCCGCCGCCGTGTCGCCGTCCTTGACGAAGAACTGCCCGGAATCGTCGAGCGCCTGCAGCCGCTTCGCCTCGTCAATCAACGACTGGCTCGACAGCTTGGCGTTCGGGCCGTTGTCATAGGTGATCTTCAGCGCGTCGGCCGCCTTGCGGGCGTTGGCATAAGTGTTGGCGACAGCCACCACCCAGCCGGTCGTGCTTCCCGTCTTGTCGTCGAGCGTGATGGCCTTGATGAAGCCCGGCACTTTCTTGGCAGCAGCATCGTCGACCGCCTTTACCGTGGCGCCATAGCGCACCGGCGGCGTGACGACCTTGCCGTAGACCATGCCCGGCAGCATGACGTCGATGCCGTATTTGGCTGACCCGTTGATCTTCGGGGGGATATCGAGCTGCGGAACCGAGACGCCGACCATCGTGTACTGATCGGGCGTCTTCAGCTTGATCGCCTTGAGTTCATCCGGCGTGAAGGTCTTGGTGATCTTGCCGCTCTTGACGATTTCCGCAAACGTCATCGACTTCTTCGACTTCGGATGCGACACGACGGAGCCGCGCACCACCAGCTCGCCGGCCGGCACGCCCATCGAGGCGCTAGCTGCTTCCGTCAATGCGATACGTCCGGCGGCGCCCGCGCGGCTCATCGCGTCGAAGTTCATCATCGTGCTCCAGCTGCCGCCGGTAATCTGCGCGCCGAGCACGGGATCGTTGAACTTGGGATCGTTGGAGGCGAGCTGGACCCGCATGTCCTTCCAGCTCGAACCGAGCTCCTCGGAAACGATCTGCGCCATGGTCGAGGCGATGTGCTGGCCCATGTCGGCCTTGCCGCAGGTGACCGTGACGAGACCGTCGGGACCGATCGAGTACCACACGCTGGGTTCGAAAGCGGAAGGCGCGGCCAAAGCCTGATCGATACCTGGAACGGCAGCATAGCCGAGCACGAGGCCCGTGGCGGCCGAGCCGACCAGGAACGAGCGGCGGCTGAGATCGGTGGGCGCGCTGTCGGTGATTTTCACATGCGTATTCATGTTGCCCTCCGCTCGGTGCCGGCGCTGGAGGCGGTACGCATTTCGGATGCGGCGCGCATGATCGCCTTCTGAATGCGCGAATAGGTCATGCAACGGCACAGATTGCCGTCCATATGCGCGACCACTTCGTCCTTGGTCGGATTAGGGTTCCTGGAGAGAAGCGATGCCGCCTGCATGATCTGGCCGGACTGGCAGTAGCCGCATTGCGGCACCTGCTCGAGGATCCAGGCCTTCTGGAGCGGATGATCGCCCTTAGCGGAAAGACCTTCGATGGTGGTGATCTTCTTGCCGACGGCGTCGCTGACCATGGTCTGGCAAGAGCGAACGGCTTCGCCATTGACGTGAACCGTGCAGGCGCCGCAGAGACCTGCGCCGCAACCGAATTTCGTCCCGGTCATCTGCAATTGCTCGCGGATGACCCACAGCAGCGGCGTATCGTTGGACGCCTCGACGGACATATTCCGTCCGTTGATGTTGAGATTAGGCATTGTCGCTCCCCTTCCGGTGTTGGAAGCCGCTTACGGCGGCATTCTCACTTTTGGGTATTGGCCGGCACCCACCGGGTCGATGCCAGTCGGGCGCGAGAATGATACCGAACTTTCCCGGAGGCAATGCAATTTGGAATCGTTCGAAGGGAACAGAATTCCCGACATTCCGCTTGTGCGCTGCGGCAAGGCGTTGTCACGGGCTTGTCGAACACGCGCGCCGTGGCGGGCGCATCTTCCGTTTCCGCATTTCCTATTCACGAACGGATCGCGCTAGGATGCGGCACGCGATGACGGCCGTGGGCCGGAAATTTCGCATGACTTGCTTTGGGAAGGCGACAATGCCGACAATCGATCGTGACGGCGTCAAGATCTATTACGAGGTTCACGGCTCCGGCCCACCGCTGTTGCTGACTCACGGCTACTCGTCAACGAGTGGGATGTGGCGGGGCCAGATCGCGGCCTTGTCGAAACATCACAAGCTCGTGTTGTGGGACATGCGCGGCCATGGCGAGTCCGGTTACCCCGAGGATACCGCGGCCTATAGCGAAGCGCTGACGGTGGCGGACATGACCGCGCTGCTCGACGCGGTCGGCGCCGAGAAAGCGATCGTCGGCGGGCTGTCGCTGGGCGGCTACATGTCGCTGGCGTTCTACCGCGCCCATCCGAACCGCGTCCGCGCGCTACTGATCATCGACACCGGCCCGGGCTTCAAGAAGGACGAGGCCCGCGAGGCCTGGAACAAGCGCGCGCATGACACCGGCGACCGCTTCGAGCGCGAGGGACTGGAGGTTCTGAAATCGGCCAGCCGGGAGCGCTCCAGCGTCACCCATCGCGACGCGTCGGGGCTGGCGCGCGCCGCGCGCGGCATGCTGACCCAGCGCGATGCCCGCGTGATCGAGTCCTTGCCCGATATCAAGGTGCCGTCGCTGATCGTGGTCGGCGCCGACGACACGCCGTTCCTCGCCGCCTCCGACTACATGGCCGCCAAGATTCCCGGCGCACAGAAGGCGGTGATCCCGGCCGCCGGCCACGCCGTCAACATCGACCAGCCGCAGGCCTTCATCGACGCCGTGCTGCCGTTCCTCGACGGCCTCGATGCCAAGACAACGCAGAAGGCCGCGTCATGAAGACAACCGCTGTGGCCCTCGCTTTGATCGCAGGCAGCTTCACGAACGCTGCCGCGCAAAAACTGCCGCCGATCGGCGGCCCTTATCCGCCGCCTTTCACCGAGACGCTGTCGAACAACATTCCGCTGGCGTTCGGCATGAACGCCGAGGAAGCCGCGCGCGCACTCGGCACCCCGCTTAATTACGTCCGTGGCCGGCCGGGCGAGGAGATTTTCCTCACCTTCCGCAACATCGGCGGCAGCGGATTGTTTTACAAGAAGGACCGGCTCTTTCTGCAATTCCGTAAAGGTCGGCTGGCCGGCTGGAAGGGCGATTGGGGCCACAACTGGATGTGGCAGTAGCCGCGGCTCCTCACATTCGCGCAACCGGCTCCATAAAGCCAAAGCAAGAAGGGATGACCCGTGGGACAGGATATCAAACTGACGGCTTCGGACGGCTTCAAACCGGGCGGCTATCGCGCCGATCCCGCGGGCAAGCCGAAGGCGGCCATCGTCGTGATCCAGGAGATCTTTGGCGTCAATCACCACATCCGCGCGGTGTGCGACCGGTTGGCCGGCGAAGGCTACGTCGCGATCGCGCCGTCGATCTTCGATCGCACCCAGCCGGACTTCCAGTGCGGCTATTCGCCTGACGAGATTGCGAACGCGCGAAAGTTCATCGCCAATCCGGATTGGACCGCGATGCTGCGCGATACAGAGGCCACGATCGATGCCGTGAAGGATGTCGGCCCGGTCGGCATCATCGGCTTCTGCCTCGGCGGCAGCATTGCCTATGCGGCGGCGACCAAGCTGTCGGGCCTATCGGCCGCAGTCGGCTATTACGGCGGCGCCGTCGTCCGCTTTGCCGACGACAAGCCGCAGGTGCCGACGCAACTGCATTTCGGCGAAAAGGATGCGGGCATCCCGCTGGCCGATGTCGAAACCATCAAGGCCAAGCGGCCTGATGTCGAGGTCCACATCTATCCCGGCGCACAGCACGGTTTTCACTGCGATGAACGTGCAAGCTACGACAAGGCCAGCGCAGATATCGCCTGGCCGCGCAGCCTGGCGTTTTTCGCGAAGCATCTAGGGAGATAAGGCGAACTTCTCCGCCGTCATTCCGGGATGGTCCGAAGGACCAGACCTCAGATGTGCAATTGCACATCGGGGAATCTTGAGATTCTCTGATGTGCAATTGCACATCGTAGTTCGATGCTCTCGCATCGCCCCGGAATGACGACACCGCGAAACCAGCGCTTGCCCCCGTCTCACTCGCCCTTGACGCCGGTTGCCTTCACGACATCGGCCCAGCGTTCGTAATCGCGGCGCAGGACTTTCTCGAACGTTTCCGCCGATCCGCCCACCGGCACGAGGCTGAGGGTCTCGATCCCGGCGACGCCCTCGGGCGAGGCGATGATGCGGGCGAGTTCGTCCGAAAGCTTCTTCACGATCTCCTTGGGCGTCGCGGCGGGCACGAACACGCCGAGCCAGCCTTCGATTTCAAAACCGGGGTAACCGAGTTCGGCCATCGTCGGCACGTCGGGCAACGCGGTCCTGCGCTTTTCACCGCCAACCGCCAGCGCCCTGAGCTTGCCCGCCTTGATTTGCCCGCTCGCCGTGGTCAGGTCCTGGAACGCCGAGGTAACCGTGTTAGCGAGCAGGTCGTTCGTCAGCGGAGCCGAGCCGCGATAGGGGACGTGGGTCATGTCGATATCGGCGACCTTCTTGAGGAGTTCGCCGTAGAGATGCGAAGTCGTCGCATTGCCGAAGGTACCGTAAGGCTTGCCGGGATTCGCCTTGGCATAATCGACCAGTTCCTTGACGGACTTGATCGGCTGCTGCTCGGGGACCACCAGAACGATCGTCGACAGCGAGATCTGGGTGACCGGCGCGAGATCCTTGAAGACATCGTAGGGCAGCTTCGCAACGAGGCTCGGCGCCTGAATGATCTGCGTAATGCCGACCAGCACGGTATGACCATCGGGCTGCGCCTTGGCCACGTAGTCGTTGCCGACCACGCCGCCGCCGCCCGACTTGTTCTCCACGAGGACGGTCTGCTTCCACGACTCCTGCAATTTGTTGGCGAGCAAACGGGCAAGGACGTCGGTGGCGCCGCCCGCGGGATAGGGCACGACAAAGGTGATCCGTCGGCTCGGATAGGAATCCGCCGATGCCTGATGCGCGGAGGCACACAAGGCCGTCACGGCGATGGAAGCGAGCAACGCTACCGCGGTCGCCGCGCGCACCATGCGGACCGGCAAATGATAGTTCATGGTCATACTCCGGATTGCAGGCACTTAACCGACAAACCGGCGCGCCTAGATCTGACGGCGTTCTTCTACATCGCTGCAGTGCAACTTGGAACAAGGTTTCGAACATAGTCAGCGCATAGCGCTAATTTATCGCAACCAAGACGGTTCGAGCCGATGTACGGGCGCCCACAAGGCTTCCAGACACGTGCGAAGCCGCATCTCCGCCACTGCAAGTTAGATGCAGAACGCCCGACTCCGCCGGCGCGAAAACGGATGATGAATTTTCTTGGCCAAATGCGAGGCATTTGCCTGACACAACTGCTCAAGAAAGGGCCGGCTCAATGACGGTTCGATGAAGAGGCGGCGCGCCCTATAGCGTTTTCGAGCGAAGTGGGTACCGGTTCGCGTGAAGAAAACGCGTCAAAACAAGAATCCAGAGCTTCGGTTCTGATTCAATCAGAACCGATAATGCTCTAGAACCAGCGCTCGCTGACGAGCACGGTATCGCCGGGACCGATCGGGCTGCCGGGCGGAACGACGAAGCGCGCCGTTCCCGACGCATCGGTGTGGGTGACCGTGACGCTATCGCGGCGGGCGCGCGGCGAGAAACCACCGGCGATCGCCACCGCACTCTCGACCGTCATGTTCGGCACATACGGATATTGCCCGGGTGCTGCGACCTCGCCAAGAATGAAGAACGGCCGATACGCTTCGATCTCCACCGCCACCGACGGCTCTCTGATGAAACCGCGACGCAACTTCGCTGATATCTCAGCCGCCAGTCCCGCCGTGGTGCGGCCGCGCGCCGGCACCGAACCGATCAGCGGCATCGTGATCGAGCCGCCGGCACTAACCGCATAGGTGTTGGTCAGGCCTTCCTGGCCATAGACAACGACGCGTAGCCTGTCGCCGGCATCGAGATGATAGGCCGCGTCGTACCGCACGGGTGCGGGTTCGACATAGGCGACGGGTGCGGCAACGACGACGGGGGCTGGTGCCGCGCGCGGCGCGGCGGCGAAGGCCGCGCGAAGCGCGCCGATGGCGCCGCCGCCGGAATCGGCCACGACCGCCTGCGGCGGCGGGCTGTCAGCCTGGCCATAGGCCACTGAATCGAGATCGCCCAGCGGCGCGACGGCGACCGGCCCGGTCGTGCGCATGCAGCCCGACAGAGCGAGCGCGGTGATGATCGCAGTGATCGGTATTCGAAACGCGCGCACAACCCGCACCGGAGCCAGCCCTCAAAGCGAGACAGCTTTAGTCTTGCACCGGGTATGGTTAACAAAGGGTTTTTTTGCGGGGAGAGTGGAACGGCGGGACGCGAAGCTCCCTCTCCCCGTTCTTCACGGGGTCGAGACGAGCGAAGCTCGCTCTTAGAGGGGTTGGGGTGAGGGGCTTCTATCCGCACGTGAGATCGCCGAGAAACCTGTACCCCCTCACCCGGATTGCTCCGGACGATGCTTCGCATCGCCGAGGCAATCCGACCTCTCCCCGCAAGCGGGGCGAGGTTAAGAAGAAGCACGAGTCAGGCACTCACGCCGACGCCGATCGGGCATGACACGCCGGTGCCGCCCAATCCGCAATAGCCCGCCGGGTTCTTGGCGAGATATTGCTGATGATAGTCCTCGGCGTAATAGAATTCGCCCGATGGCGCGATCTCGGTGGTGATGGCGCCGAGACCCTTCGCTGCCAGCGCCTTCTGATACGTTGCCTTCGACGCGTCGGCGGCGTGGCGCTGCGCATCGCCGAACGTGTAGATCGCCGAGCGATACTGGGTGCCGACATCGTTGCCCTGGCGCATGCCCTGCGTCGGGTTGTGATTTTCCCAGAACGTCTTCAGCAGTTGCTCGTAGGAGATCTTCTTCGGATCGAACACGACCAGCACCACTTCGGTATGACCGGTGCGTCCTGAACAAACCTCTTCATAGCTCGGATTGGGCGTATGCCCGCCGGCATAGCCGACGGCGGTCGCATGGATGCCGTCACCGAGTTCCCAGAACTTTCGCTCTGCGCCCCAGAAACAGCCGAGGCCGAACACCGCCTGCTCAAGGCCGGCTGGATAGGGCGGCTGCAGCTTGCGGCCGTTGACGAAATGCGTGGTGGCGGTCGGTATCGGGTTGGCACGGCCCGGCAGCGCTTCGGCTGCACTCGGCAACACGGTGGTCTTGCGCATGAACAGCATGGAGTACCTCCAGGCGGGACATCGGCGGACGCGGCAACGGCGTCGGCCGGTTGGCCCTGTAATATATGTCTTTTACGCCGGATACCGCAGCCCTGTTACACCGCGACCCGAGGGCGGGCAGGGCCAGGTCAGTCCCGCGAATAGCCGATCAATGGCTTGCGGGGCCGGAACAGGATCATGAGCAGAATGCCGACGACGCCCAGCACGGCAAAAACCGGCTGATCCAGCAGGACCTTGATGACGTCGTTCCAGAGCCAGGGCGCGGCACCCTCGACCCAGGTCCGGAACGCCAGCTGGCTGGACTGATGGACGTCGTTCCAGAACTGGCCAAACCGGGTGAACCGCAGGGTCTGGTCGGCGACAAAACGGGCGCCGTCATAGACCATGAAGATGAATCCGCCGGCCAGGAGCAGCAGGCCGATTAGCCGGAAAAAACCGCGGATCATGCGTCACCTTGATATCTGTCGCCGCCAAAGGCCGTCAGCCAATACCGGGGGCACCCCGGAAATTCAACCTCATCAGCACCTTACCCGCCATTTCCGGCCCCCTTCCCGGTCTTTCGGGGAGGGCGGAAAGCGTTGACGGTGCAGCACCAGCCCTCTATAAGACCCCCAATGGCGGCGGGCGCAATCCCGCCGCCGCTGTTCTTTGAGCAGCGCCGCCTTTGGGTGCATTTTGGCGGGAGCATTTTGGCTTCCGTCCATGGCACCCTCAAGAACGGCTTACGTCAGAACACCCTGGAAAACACAACCAGCGTCGATCACGCAATTTGAACGGCCGGCGCGCTCAAGGGCCGACCACCCGAGCGATGACAGCCGAAGGATAGTTGAGAACATGGCCAATACCACTTCCGCCAAAAAGGCGACCCGCAAGATTGCCCGCCGAACCATCGTCAACAAGTCGCGCCGCACCCAGATGCGTGGCGCGGTCCGCACCGTCGAGGAAGCGATCAAGAGCGGCGATCGCGAGGCGGCGCTCAAGGCGATGAAGCACGCGGAACCGGAGCTGATGCAAGCCGCCCAGCGCAACATCATTCACAGGAACAATGCGAGCCGGAAAGTGTCGCGCCTGACGCACGCGATCGCCAAGCTCGCGAAGTGAACTGAGAGAAATAGATATTCGTCAAAAGCCCGGCTTCGCCGGGCTTTTGTTTTTCTGCGATGCCGGAGCGAGCGCGCGAACCGGAAAATCCATTTCACCACGCACGTGCATCCTGTTGCATTTCGGGCTCACGCTGAAAGCACGTACCGTGACAATTCAATTGTCCCGTTGCTGAACACCGCCTTCCGTGTCACATTTCCAGCGCCCGTAATTTTACGTGGTGCAATTTATTGCACCGGCGTTTGCTGTGCGCACTTGCGAGAAGCGCGATCGCAACGGCCGACCAATCCGAAGCCGGCTTCTTCCGCCCCATCGCTGCCGGGCAGGGTTACCCTGAAAAACAATTCCGAAAAGCATCGCTTCGCTAATCACTTATCCACATAGCGAGCACAAGCGTTTTGAAAAACGGTCGCGGTAACCACGATTGTAACGGTTTCTTAAAAAATTTTGCGAGTGCAGCGAAAATTGTCACGCTTGTCGGCGCCGCGCGATTCTGCGCGCGGATTCAAAAACTTGGTGTGGAGTTTCGCAATTGCAGTGTTGCAACACCGTCGATGAGTCGGGCCACTTCGTCGAATCACGGATTGTCAGAAATCGCGCTTGGTGTATTTGTAACTCGTTCGCGACGCCCAAGGCTCTCCTGACCAGCGCGGTATGAGACCCAAGAGCGGACGTGCAAATCGGCGGCGGTGTGCGCGTTAGCGACGCTTTCCAAGCGAAGCTGAGTTGGTAACTCATAGCAATATGAGAGCGGCTGTTCTGTGTCTAAATTTCCTGGCGTGGTGCTCGCGTTCAGCGCGTTCCGGATAAGGGGAATAAGATGCTTGCCGACGATGCAGCGATTGGGAACGCGGAGTTCGTGAACGTGTTGAAGACGACAGACTGAGATACGCGGCGGCGCAGCGGTCGGACAAGCGGATGTTCGGTAGCAGCAGACTGGCTTTGAAAACACTGGTGATGTGATTGCTCGCCGCGCGTTCTCGCGGCGAGAGGGGGAGGTACTATGCTTTACGGAATCAACGCGACATTCGGCACGCTTATTTCCATCGAGACCGCTTCTGAATCCCTGAACGACGTTTCCAGTCGTCCACCCACGCGAACTCCGGCCAGACCGTCGGGTACGCGCTGACCTCGCGGTAGCCTCTCACTCCATCCAGCCTTCGATCTGAGCAACGGCGATTCCGCCGAACGCCTGATCTTTGTCCTGGTGGCTGAAGCTCCGCGTCGGAGGTCACGTCTGGCGGGAAACCTGCAAGGCAACGCGCCAGCCGATTTCGCAAACACCATTACTCATTCAGAAAAGTTCTCAGGCAATGACAAATACGGAACAGGATCGCTGGTCGCGCGTGAAGGGACGGTTGCGGACGACCGTGGGCGAGGACGTCTATACGAGCTGGTTTGCGCGCATGGATTTGGAAGGCGTGCAGGACGAGAGCGTGCATCTGTCGGTTCCGACCCGGTTCCTCAAGAGCTGGATCCAGGCGCATTACGCCGACCGCGTCCTGACCTGCTGGCAGGCCGAGATGCCCGAAGTGCACCGGATCGACCTCACCGTGCGCACGGCGATGCGCTGCGCCGCGCCCGCCAAGGAAGCCGCAGCTCCAGCCGATCAACGCCGCATCGAGCAGGCCAATGCCCGCCCCGCGCCGGAACTGCGCGCGACTGCGACGGCGCCGGTATCCGCCAGCCATGATGCGCTCGGCGGCTCGCCGCTCGACCCGCGCCTGACCTTTGCAAGCTTCGTGATCGGCCGCTCTAATACGCTGGCCCATGCCGCCGCGCGCCAGGTCGCCGAAGGACGCCGCGGCGATCCCGTGATGTTCAACCCGCTCTACATTCACGCCGGCGTCGGCCTCGGCAAAACCCATCTGCTGCAGGCGGTGACGTGGGCCGGCAATTCCGGCAGCGAACGCAAGGTGCTCTATCTCACCGCCGAGAAATTCATGTACGGCTTCGTCGCCGCGCTGAAGACGCAGACGGCGCTGGCGTTCAAGGAGGCGCTACGCGGCATCGACGTGCTCGTGATCGACGATCTGCAGTTCCTGCAGGGCAAATCGACCCAGGCCGAGTTTTGCCACACGCTGAACGCGCTGATCGATGCCGGCCGCCAGGTGGTGATCGCCGCCGACCGGCCGCCGTCCGATCTCGAAAGCCTCGACGATCGCGTGCGCTCGCGGCTGGCCGGCGGTCTCGTCGTGGAGATGGGTTCGCTCGGCGAAGAGCTGCGGCTCGGAATCCTGAAGTCGCGCGTGGCGGCTGCGCGTGCGCATCATGCAAGCTTCGACGTGCCGGAAGCGGTGCTGGATTATCTGGCGCGCACCATCACCCATAACGGCCGCGACCTCGAAGGCGCCATCAACCGCCTGCTCGCCCATTCCAAGCTCAACAACCAGCCGGTGACGCTGGAAATGGCCGAGCGCGAGGTGCGCGACCTGATCCGTCCGCAGGAACCGAAGCGGATCAAGATCGAGGACATCCAGCGGGTGGTCGCCCGGCAGTACAATGTCAGCCGTTCGGACCTGCTGTCGTCGCGGCGGACCGCCAACGTCGTTCGTCCGCGCCAGGTCGCGATGTATCTAGCGAAGACGCTGACGCTGCGTTCGCTGCCCGAGATCGGCCGCCGGTTCGGCGGGCGCGACCACACCACGGTGCTGCATGCCGTGCGCAAGATCGAGGCACTGGTGGCGCGGGATATCGCGCTGTCCGAAGAGGTCGAGTCGCTGAAGCGGCAATTGCAGGAATAGTGGCAGCAGGAACAGGACCTGCCCCTTAAGGGTCCGGCTCCTCCCCAGCCTCTCCCTCCCTGATCCCCAGACGTGGGAGAATTGGGGCGGGAGAATTTTTTTCTGCCGCCATTTTCTGCCGCAAAGGTGGGGAACGGGGTGCCGTCTCCCTTGCACCGGCGCCCTATCCGCGCCACCTTGCGGTCCCCCCGGGGGTTTGATCAACTCCGATCCTGATCCGGCTTTTCGGGTTTCCAATGCCGCGGCGCTGCCTTTACGGGCCGCCCGGCTTTTCCATCTCTGGCGGGTAATGCAATGAAGGTCACCGTCGAACGCGCGCAACTGCTGAAGTCGCTGGGTCACGTCCATCGCGTGGTCGAGCGCCGCAACACCATCCCGATCCTCGGCAACGTGCTGGTCCGCGCCGAAAACGCCAGGCTGTCGCTGAAGGCGACCGACCTCGACCTGGAGGTGACCGAAACGCTGGCGGCGGAAACCGCGACCGGCGGCTCCACCACCGTGCCGGCGCATATGTTCTACGACATCGTCCGCAAACTGCCCGACGGCGCGCAGATCGTGCTGGAAGCCGACGGCGACCGTTCGGTGCTGGCGATCCGCGCCGGCCGCTCGCGCTTCACGCTGCAGACCCTGCCCGAAAGCGACTTCCCGGACCTCGCCGCCGGCGACATGACGCATTCGTTTTCGCTCGCGGCTGCCGACGTCAAGCGCCTGATCGATCGCACGCAGTTTGCGATCTCGACTGAGGAGACGCGGTATTATCTCAACGGCATCTATCTGCACACGGCCGGCAGCGCCAAGGCCGCGACGCTGCGCGGGGTCGCGACCGATGGCCACCGGCTGGCGCAGATCGATCTGGCGCTGCCCTCCGGCGCCACCGGCATGCCCGGCGTGATCGTGCCGCGCAAGACGGTCGGCGAGGTGCAGCGGCTGATCGAGGACAATGAGGCCGAAGTCAAAATCGAGCTCTCGCAGGGCAAGATCCGCTTCACGCTCGACAACGTCGTGCTCACCTCGAAGCTGATCGACGGAACCTTCCCGGACTACGGCCGCGTCATTCCGCAGAACAATGACAAGGAACTGATCGTCGACAAGAAGGACTTTGAGGCAGCGGTAGACCGCGTCTCGACCATTTCCAGCGAGCGCGGCCGTGCCGTGAAACTCGCATTGTCTCCGGGCAAGCTGGTGCTGTCGGTGACCAATCCGGATTCCGGCAGCGCCACCGAAGAACTGGAGGTCGAATACGCCTCCGACGCCCTCGATATCGGCTTCAACTCGCGCTATCTGCTCGACATCGCCGCCCAGATCGAAGGCGAAGTCGCCGTGCTGCGCCTCGCCGATCCCGGCTCCCCGACGCTGGTGCAGGACAAGGACAACAAGGGCGCGCTGTATGTGCTGATGCCGATGCGGGTGTGAGCACTTCCGGCGACAAGGACTCTGATTCCCCCTCTCCCCTTGTGGGAGAGGGTGGCGCCGAACGAAGTTCGGCGACGGGTGAGGGGTTCGGGCCGCAAGCACCAAGCCATCGCCCGACCGCCAAGCGTATCCGCAACTTCGCAAAGAAGATGCGCCACGAGCCCACCGATGCGGAACTGGCGATGTGGCGATTGCTTCGAGATCGACGACTGGGGCGGTTCAAATTTCGTCGCCAGGTTCCGTTCCAAAACTTCATTCTCGACTTTGTGTGTTTCGAGAAGCGGTTGATCATTGAAATCGACGGAAGTCAGCACGCATCATCGACGCGTGACGATGCGAGGGAGGCGGTACTGATCGCCGAAGGATTTCGAATCGCGCGCTACTGGAACAATGACGTACTGCAACAGCCCTCTGCCGTTTTGGAGGACATTTTCGTAAAGCTCGCCGAGCTGTGACAACCCCTCACCCGTCGCCGAACTTCGTTCGGCGCCACCCTCTCCCACAAGGGGAGAGGGGAAGAAAAGACCGACGCTGCCCTAATGACCCCCTCCCGCATCCGACGCCTCAACCTCACGCACTTCCGCAACTACCGCGCGGGAACCGTGCAGACGCGCGGCGATGTCGTGGTGCTGGTGGGGCCGAACGGCGCCGGCAAGACCAATTGCCTGGAGGCGATCTCGTTTCTGTCGCCGGGACGCGGCCTGCGGCGCGCGACGCTGGAGGATGTTGCGGACAACCAGGGCGACGGCTCCTGGGCGGTCTCGGCCGAGGTCGAGGGCGCGCTCGGGCTTGCCACGCTCGGCACCGGTATCGATGCGCCCGCCGCGGAGGCGGCGTCCACCAGCCGGCGCTGCCGGATCGACCGCGAGCCCGCGAGTTCGGCAACCGCCTTTGGCGATCATCTGCGCATGGTGTGGCTGACACCCGCCATGGACGGGCTGTTTCTCGGCGCCGCTTCCGAGCGCCGGCGCTTCTTCGACCGGCTGGTGCTGGCGATCGACAGCGAGCATTCCAGCCGCGTTTCGGCGCTTGACCGCTCGTTGCGCTCGCGCAACCGCTTGCTCGAAGTCCGCAACTATGACGACCATTGGTGCGACGCGATCGAACGCGAAACCGCCGAGCTTGCGGTAGCGGTCGCGGCCACCCGCGGCCAGACGGTGACGCGACTGGCGGCGATGCTGCGCGAACGTGGGCAAGCTTCGGCGTTTCCGTCGGCACAGATCATGCTCGACGGCTGGATGGAAAATGCGCTGGTCAACGAGTCCGCGACATCAGTGGAGGATCGCTACCGCGAGATCCTGCGCGCAAGCCGCGCCCGCGACGCCGCGGCCGGCCGGACACTCGATGGCCCCCACCTCACCGATCTGCAGGTGGTCTACGCGCCGAAGAGCATACCGGCGCGCGACGCCTCCACCGGCGAGCAAAAGGCGCTTCTGATCGGGCTGGTGCTCGCCCATGCCACGCTGGTCGCCGAAATGACCGGCATCGTGCCGCTGTTGCTGCTCGATGAAGTCGTCGCGCATCTCGATCCCGTCAGGCGCAAGGCATTGTTCGATGAGTTGACCAATCTCGGCGCGCAGGTCTGGATGACCGGCGCCGATCCGGCCGCATTCGTCGATATCGGTGCCAGCGGCGAGATTTTCGACGTCGAATCGGGCCAGGTGACCCGTCGCGCCTGAGCCCGGCGGATAGGGCCGGTTTTGAACCTAATCCCGCGCCGGCGCGACTAGCTTACGGAAACGGCGTCAGCGACGTCGCGGCCTTGCGGTCACGCGGCCATCGTTCATACGCAACAAATACCGGAGATGAATATGCCTGAGATCGCGCGCGGGACCCTCCCGGCCGGAAAACGCCTGCTGCCGCTGATCTTTCTGATCATCGCTGGTGCGCCCCTTGCGGCAAGGGCCGACAGCGGCATCGTCGACGTCCGCACGCTGCCGCGGCCGGAAGGCGCGGTCGAAGATACTTCCCGCACGCAATCCCACAGCATGAGCTACGGCGTTCCGACCGTGGTCGCGGTGACGTCAGCCGCCACCAAAAAACTGCTCGCCGCCGACGGTTGGGTGCAATTCCTGCGACCGCTCGATGAGAAGAGCAGCCTGCTCACCTTCAAGAAGGCCCAGCAGGGGCTGAACGTTCATTTCACGCAGGGCCTCGGTCGGCCGGATCAATCGGTGGTGTACTACACCGCCGAACGGATCACCTCCAACGTCCCGTTCCCGCCCGATGCGACCGATATCGTGTTCGACCAGCACCGGCCCTATCTCGGCTGCATCGCACCTCTCGCCTTCGACGCGTCGATCGATTTCTTTCGCAAGGAAATGGCCGCGATCGGCTGGAAGCAGCTTTCCGCCGCCGATGCGATGTCCCGGTGGCCCAATGCGGAGTTCAGCGAGACGGTCCAGAACGGCGTCCGCGCCTATTACAGCCATGACGACGGCGACGGCTTCTATCGGCAGCGCCCGATCATGCTGACCCTGCAACGCCGCGACGACGGCCGGACCGGCGTGGAAATCCGGGTGGCGCCGTTCGCGCTGCCGCAAACCTTGGAGGCCGATTCCGAAATGGCCGGCCTGCCGCGGCCCAAGCCGACCAAGACCGCGAAGAGTTCCGGCGGCTCCGACTCTGTCCGCCGCCAGCTCGAGGTCGCCGTCATCGCCGAGCTTCCCGCGACGCTTGCTTTCTATCGCCACGAACTCGCAAGCCGCAACTGGACCGAGCAGACGAACGGCGCGGTCGCCGCGCCTGATAACGTCACGCTGAAATTCTCCTCCGCCGAGCAATCCGCGACGCTGACGCTCGGCCGCAATTACGATCTGACCGTCGTCAATCTCGTCACGCAGATGACAGAGGCGGCGCTCGCCGCACGCGCCAGGGCGAAGAAGGAGGCAGACCAGAAGTTCATGAGCGATGCGGCAGCGATGGCGAAGCAGGTGATCGCCGACGACGAGGCGCGGCGGGTCGCGCAGGCCGCCAATCTCTCGGATGCGCCGCTGCGCGCGTTGGCCGATAGCGCAACCCCGGTGCCATTGCCGGAGAATGCGGAAAACGTAAAATTCGACGGCGCCGACGGCAGGCTTGGATTCGATTCGACCTCCAGCGTGAAGGCGATCGCCGCATTCTATCGTGCCTCGCTGAAGTCGCTGGGCTGGAAGGAGCGGCCTTCGGTCATCAATCAGGCCAACATGGTCGTGATGGACTTTTCCAAAGCCGGCAAGGCGTTCTCACTCACCGCCATGCAGATGGGACCCAAGGTCAAGGTCAGCGCCGACGGTACCGGCCTGGTCATGGCCAACCAAAAAATGGCCGCCAAGGCTGACGGATCGGGCGCTCAAGCCGCCGATGAACCAGGCGCCAAGGCCGCCGACGAGGTTCTCGAAGCCGAGGCCGATTCGCCGTTGCCGGTGCCGAGCAAACGCACCATGCGCTCGATCGGAACCGGAAAGATGCCCGGCAGCGACACACCGTTCCGCCGGGAGCTCGAGGCCAGCGTTCCCGCCACGCTCAATTCAGTGCTGGTCTTCTACCGCAGCGAACTCGGCAAACGCGGCTGGCAGGAGACGGCGGAAGGCGCCATCGTGAAACCTGACCAGGTGCAGCTGGCGTTTACCTCGCCCGACGGACCGGCAACACTGAAACTCAGCCGCAGCAAGGGCGAGACCTCAATCAATCTCGCCCAGAAATATCCGGCCGCGGCCGCGAAAGCGGACGTGGTGCCGAAGCCCGGCCAGTCCAAACTGATGTTCGGCAATATCGGCAAGAGCGACGCCACGGTCTCGATTAATAAGCAGACGATCAAGATCGCGGCCGGCGCCGGCGGGCCGCAATCGCCAAGGCCTCCGATGATCGATCTGCCGCCAGGCAAGTACCAGTACGCGCTGAAAATCGCGGGCGGGCCGGCGCGCAACAACCAGATCGAGATCGGCGCCGGCGATACCTGGGGCGTGATGATCGGGCCCGGCGGCGATGTGCTGCCATTGCAGATGTATTGAGCGCGTGGCCTAGAGCCTTTTCCGTTCCGATGGAATCGGAACGGGGCTCTAGATTTTTGATTTGACGCGTTTTCTTGACGCGAACCGGTCGCCACTTCGCTCGAAAACGCTCTATTTCGGCTTGCTCGCAGACGCCGCGCCGGCGAGCAGGCGGTCGATGATTGATGCGATCAGAAAGACCGACCCCTTTTCGGTGATATGCACCTGATCACTGACGGTGATATCGGCCGCCGCCTCGCCTGTGCGGGTCAGGCAACCCTGCGCATCGCAAAAGACGTCCGAAGCAGAGATGAATTCCGCGCCGAGCGGCTCGAGCCTGGCGCGCATCACCGCATCGTAGGCGGCAGGTGGCCGGCCATTGGGCGAACGCTCCGGGATCAGCGCGCGATGAAGGATGAAATACCTGAGCACCTCGGATGGAAGCCCGCGCTGCCATACCGGCACCCCACCGAGAACAACGACACGGGCATTGGTCTCTTTCCTCAGCGCGAGCACCGTCTCAGCTACATTGTCGAGATGTTTTTCCCAGGTTCCGTGCAGCAGAACGATGTCGGGCCTGATCTGCCGGACCAGCGAAAAAACCTTGTCATTCATCGCGCGGCAATTGGGCGTGCTCACGATGTCGGCGTTCAATGCCGGAATGCAGGAGCTGGAGGTCAGCTGCGCAATGCCGAAGTTTCGCGTCTCCTGAGCCTTGCGCAGGCCGGGCAGCAGGGCGCCGGCGGTCGAATCGCCCCAGATCAGAACCAGTGGGCGCCGATCGCGCTCGACGCACGTTTCGGCAAACGTTGTTTCCTTGCTGAGATCGAGCAGGCATTCATGAAATCGCCACTTGAAGCTCTCCGTCGGCACGCTGGCCATGGCACGGATTTCCGGCGGCAGCCGGAAGTCGAAGCCGCGCCCCGAAATGACGGCAAAGCCTGCGACCGCCACCATCGCCATGCCGGCCCCGAGGCTGAACATCTTGCGCCGGCTCGGGAGGCCGAAACGGAACGGGATCTCGACAAACCGGTAGGTCGCCCAGGAAAGCAGCGCACTCGCGAGCAATATCAATTCGCGCTCCGGCAGCGTCAGCGGCCCGAATTTGATAATCCCTGCGAATACCAATAGCGGCCAGTGCCAGAGATAGAGCGGGTAACTGATCAGCCCGATCCACACAGCGGGCGGGCTTGCCAGCACCACCCGGTTCACCCACGCCGCGGGCGCGGACAACAGAAGCGCGCTACCGGCGACCGGCAGCACCGCCCACCAGCCCGGAAAGGCGCGGTGGCTGTCGAGAATGAAGGCCGACACACTGATCAGCGCCACGCCGGTCCAGGCGCGCCGGTTGCTCGCCATGCTGGAATGATTGACATTGATCCAGCCGCAGGCCAGCACCGCACCGATCAGCAATTCAAACGCGCGCGTGAACGGCAGATAGAAGGTCGCGATCGGATTTGCGCCGATCCATGCCACGTTGAGCAGGAAAGAGGCGATGCCGAGCATCGCAGCCATCGCCATGATGCTCATTCGAAAGCGCGCTGCGAACATCAGCAGCAGCGGCCAGAACAGATAGAACTGCTCCTCGATGCCGAGCGACCACAGATGCAGCAGCGGCTTTTTGGCGGATTCGACGTCGAATTAGCCGGACTGCAGCAACAGCGCGATATTGGCCAAAAACGCCGCGCTGGCAAAACTGTCGCTGCCGAGCTGCGCAAAGGCCTGTGGCAGCATCCAGAACCAGCCCAGCGCCAATGTCGCGCAGAGCACCACGATCAGCGCCGGGAAGATGCGCCGGATCCGCCGGTTGTAGAACTCGACCAGGCTGAAACGGCCGAGTTCCAGTTCGCGCGTGATGATGCCCGTGATCAGGAAGCCCGAAATCACGAAGAACACATCGACGCCGATGAAGCCGCCCGGCATGGCGTCCGGGAACGCATGGAAATTCAGGACCAGCATCACGGCGACGGCCCGGAGGCCGTCGACATCGGGCCGATATTTTAGTGAAGGCTGGGACAATGGCGCGTTAACCCGGGATCGCTGTGGACGGCGGACAACGACTACAAGCTGCCGCGCCGCCTTTCTCTAGCAGGTCCGCGGCGGCCTGCCATTCCCAGCCGCGACGGCAGCCAAAATCCGCACGCCGAGGACGCAGAATCCGCCCCCGAATCGCGCTTTTCGGGGGCGCCAGAATCGGCCATTGCAGATCTTGAAAAAGAGTAAAAAATCACCATTTATTCAACGACTTGCAGACAGAGAGATTGCGCTAGGCGCGATGCCTCTTTCATGGCACAAATAGATCAATCAGCGCCTCATATTGCGCAGCTGATTCGGGACACTCTCGAAGGCCTCACATGACAGAACCTGCCCGGCAGACTCCTGCCGATACTGAGCATCCCATTCCGGTCGAATACGGCGCGGAATCGATCCGGGTGCTGAAGGGGCTCGACGCCGTGCGCAAGCGGCCGGGCATGTATATCGGCGATACCGATGACGGTTCCGGCCTGCACCACATGGTCTACGAGGTCGTCGACAACGCGATCGACGAGGCGCTCGCAGGCCACGCCACCGCGGTCGAAGTCATCCTCAACGCTGACGGCTCGGTGACGGTGCGCGACGACGGCCGCGGCATCCCGGTCGACATTCACAAGGGCGAAGGCATTTCCGCGGCCGAGGTCATCATGACCCAGCTCCACGCTGGCGGAAAATTCGACCAGAACTCCTACAAGGTTTCCGGCGGCCTGCACGGCGTCGGCGTTTCCGTCGTCAACGCGCTGTCGAGCAAACTCGAGCTTCGGGTCTGGCGCGACGGCAAGGAACATTACATCGAATTCGCCCATGGGGATGCGGTCGCCCCGCTCAAGGTCGTTGGCGATGCCAATGGCAAGCGCGGCACCGAAGTGACGTTCCTTGCGTCGACCGCGACTTTCACCAACGTCGAATATGACTTCCCGACGCTGGAGCATCGCCTGCGCGAGCTCGCGTTCCTGAATTCCGGCGTCAATATCGTGCTGTCAGACATGCGCCACGCGGTCGAGAAGCGCGAGGCGATGCATTACGACGGCGGCGTCGAGGAGTTCGTCAAATATCTCGACCGCAACAAGAAGGCGATGGTGCCCGCCCCGATCATGGTGCGGGCGGAGATGAACGACATCGGCGTCGAGGCCGCGCTGTGGTGGAACGACAGCTATCATGAGAACGTGCTGTGCTTCACCAACAACATCCCGCAGCGTGACGGCGGCACCCATCTGGCCGGCTTCCGCGGCGCGTTGACGCGCCAGGTCAACGGCTATGCCGAGGCCAACGCAAAAAGGGAAAAGATCGCGCTGACCGGCGACGATTGCCGCGAAGGCCTTACCGCCGTGCTGTCGGTGAAAGTGCCCGACCCGAAATTCTCGTCGCAGACCAAGGACAAGCTGGTGTCCTCGGAAGTGCGCCCCGTGGTCGAGAACGTCCTCAACGAGGCGCTGGCGGCGTGGTTCGAGGAGCATCCGAGCGAGGCAAAGGTCATCGTCGGCAAGGTGATCCAGGCCGCCGCCGCGCGCGAAGCCGCCCGCAAGGCGCGCGAACTGACCCGCAAGAGCCCACTCAGCATTTCCTCGCTGCCCGGCAAGCTCGCCGACTGCCAGGAGAAAGACCCAGCGAAGTCGGAACTGTTCATCGTCGAGGGCGACTCGGCAGGCGGCAGCGCCAAGCAGGGCCGCAACCGTGAATTCCAGGCGGTGCTGCCGCTACGCGGCAAGATCCTCAATGTCGAGCGCGTCCGCACCGACAAGATGCTGTCAAGCGAGCAGATCGGCACGCTGATCACTGCGCTCGGCACCGGCATCAGCGACGATTTCTCGGCCGACAAGCTGCGCTACCACAAGATCATCGTGATGACGGACGCCGACGTCGACGGCGCTCATATCCGCACCCTGCTATTGACCTTCTTCTACCGGCAGATGCGCGAATTGATCGACCGCGGCCACCTCTATATCGCGCAGCCGCCGCTCTACAAGGTGACGCGCGGCAAGTCAGAGCAGTATTTGAAGGACGAGCGCGCGCTCGAAGACTATTTGATCGCGACCGGCCTTGACGACTGCGTCTTCAAGCCGGCCACGGGATCGGAGCGCGCCGGCCGCGACCTGCTGTCGCTGGTGGAGGACGCACGCGTCATCCGTGGCGTCCTGAACAATCTGCACAGCCGCTACAACCGCAAGGTGGTCGAGCAGGCGGCGATCGCCGGCGTCCTGAGCCCGAGGATAACCGGCGACATTGCTATTGCCAATGCTGCCGCCGACTACATCGCCAAGCGCCTCGACAAGCTGGCCGATGAAGTCGAGCGCGGCTGGACCGGGCGCTTCACCGAAGGCGAGGGCTTTTTCTTCGAGCGAACCATCCGCGGCGTCAAGGACGTCGCCGTCATCGACGACGCCCTGCTAGGCTCCGCCGACGCGCGCAAGCTCGACGACTACGCCGCCAAACTTCAGGAGGCTTACCCGAATCCCGGCCTGTTGCGCCGCAAGGATACGGAGACCGCGATCCACGGGCCGGTCAGCCTGTTCGAGGCGGTGACCGACGCCGGCCGCAAGGGTGTGGCGTTGCAGCGCTACAAAGGCCTCGGCGAGATGAACCCCGGTCAGCTCTGGGAAACCACGCTCGATACCAACGAGCGTTCGCTGCTGCAGGTCAAGATCAAGGAGGTCGACGAGGCCGACGACATCTTCACCAAGCTGATGGGTGACGTGGTGGAGCCGCGCCGCGAATTCATCCAGGATAATTCGCTCAGCGCCAATGTCGACGTGTGAGGCAGGACGCGCCCGTGCCGCCCATTCAATACATCGTTGAAGGTGGCCACCGGCTCGCGGGAACGATCGAGCCGTCCGGCAACAAGAATTCGGCGCTGCCGATCATCGCCGCCGCCTTGCTCACCGAGCATCCCGTCACGCTGGAAAACGTGCCGCGCATCCGCGACACCGAGACGCTGGTCGAACTGATCCGCTCGGTCGGGGCCTCGGCCGAATGGAAAGCGCGCAATACGCTTGATATCCATGCCAAGGAAGTCCGCGCCGCCGATCTCGATCCCGAACTTTGCGCGCGGATCCGCGCTTCGATCCTGCTGGCCGGGCCGCTACTCGCGCGCTGCGGCGAGGTGGCGCTGCCGCCTCCCGGCGGCGACGTCATCGGCCGCCGCCGCCTCGACACCCATTTCCTCGCCTTCGAGCAGTTGGGCGCTACCGTCACCGCCACGCACCGGCTGGAGTTCCGCGCGACCAGGTTGAAGGGCGCGGACGTGTTCCTCGATGAACCCAGCGTCACCGCCACCGAAAACGCGCTGGTCGCAGCCGTCGCCGCCCATGGCACCACCTATCTGCGCAACGCCGCCTCCGAGCCCCATGTGCAGGACCTCGCGCATTTCCTGGTCGCGCTCGGCGCCAAGATCGAGGGCATCGGCACCAACACCATCATCGTGCACGGGCCGGCGACGCTTGGCGGCACCAGCTATTCAATCCAGCCCGACCATATCGAGGTCGGCTCCCTGATCGGGCTCGCCGCGGTGACGCGCTCGCCGCTGCGCATCGCGAAAGCCGGCGTCGAGCACCTGCGCTCGATCCGGATGGGGTTTGAACGGCTCGGCATCGTCTGCGGCGTCGAGGGCGACGACCTCGTGGTGCCCTCCGGCCAGACCATGAAGATCCACGACGATTTCGGCGGCCACGTGCCGAAACTGGAGGACCAGCCGTGGCCGGCCTTCCCGGCCGACTTGATGTCGATCGCGATCGTTACCGCCACGCAATGCGACGGCGTCATCCTGATGTTCGAGAAGATGTTCGAGTCGCGGATGTTCTTCGTCGACAAGCTGATCTCGATGGGCGCCCGCATCGTGCTGTGCGATCCGCATCGCGCGATCGTGGCCGGCCCGAGCCGGCTGCGCGGCGCGCCGATGACCTCGCCCGACATCCGCGCCGGCATGGCCATGCTGCTGGCGGCGGTCGCCGCCGAGGGCACCTCGACCATCAACAACGCCGACCAGATCGAGCGCGGCTATGAGCGCATCGAGGAGCGGCTCAATGCGCTGGGCGCCCGGATTACGCGCGTGCCGGCGCGAGACGCCCCATAAGCTGCGGCGACGCTCGTCACTTTTTCGGCCTCCGGCCGTGTTAGTCTGTTGCAATGACCTCGCTCGACAAAATTGACCGCGCATCCGTTGCGCAGCATCCTTCTACGGCCGTGTCTGGCCGTCATCTCGCAATTGAACTCGCCGAGACGCTGAAGCTTGCCGTGCCGATCGCACTGACGCAGCTCGGGCAGATCGCGATGATGACGACCGATATCGCCATGATCGGGCGTCTCGGCAACGAGGCCGTGGCGGCGGCGGCGCTGGCCCATACTGTTCTTTTCGTCAGCTTCACCTTCGGCATGGGCCTGGTATCCGCCGTCGCACCGCTGGCGGCGCAGGCATTCGGCGCGCGCAAGCCGCATTTGATCCGGCGTTCGCTTCGCGTCGGCCTGTGGGCCGCGCTGTTGATCTCGCTGCCGCTGATGGCGCTTCGATTCTGGGCCGAGCAGGTCCTGCTGATGCTGGGCCAGGCGCCCATTACCGCGCATCTGGCGCAGGAATATCTGGCCGGTCTGGTCTGGACCATCCTGCCTGCGCTGTGGTTCCTGGCGATCCGCGGCTTCATGAGCGCGATCAACCGCCCCGAACCAGTCCTGTGGATCACGCTGGCCGCGATCCCGGCCAATGCGCTGCTGGTTTATCTGTTGCTGTATGGCGCATTCGGCCTGCCGCAGCTCGGCCTGTTCGGCGCGGGGCTGGCGACCTCCATCGTCAATCTCGGCACGTTCCTGGCGGCCGTGTGGTTTGCCGCTTACCGCCGGCCGTTCCGGAAGTATCACGTGTTCGGCTATTTCTGGCGCATCGACTGGAAGCTGATGTGGCAACTCATCATCATCGGCGCGCCGATCTCGCTCTCCTTCCTGCTTGAATACGGCCTGTTCGGCGCTGCCGGTCTTTTGATGGGCCTGATCAGCACCACTGCGCTCGCGGCGCACCAGATCGCGCTGCAGGTCGCAGCCATCCTGTTCATGGTGCCATTCGGCATCGGCATGGCCGCCACCGTGCGGGTGGGACACGCCATTGGCCGCGGCGACGCTGGTGCGGTCCGGCGCGCGGGCTACGTCGCAACCTGGCTCGGCATCGTGCTCGCCGCCATCCTGACGCTCGCCGTGATCGTCAGCCGCTTCGGCATCGCGGAAGTTTTTCTGGGCGAAAGCACCGATGCGACCGCCGAACTCTCCGCGACGCTGCTCTTGGTCGGATCGACCTTCTTTATCGCCGACGCCATCCAGACCGTCGCCGCCGGATCGCTGCGTGGCATGAACGACACGCGCGTGCCGCTGTTGTTCGCGATCCTCAGCTACTGGCTGATCGGCTTCGCCTGCGCCTGCTGGCTCGGCTTCCGGACGCCATCAGGCGCGGTCGGCGTCTGGATCGGGCTGTCGATCGGAACCGCTGTCTATGCCGTGCTTCTGCTCTTGCGCTTCCGCGTGCTGGCGAGCAAGCTTAGCTTCCGATGAAAGTTCGCGAGATCACCCCCGCCGCCGATACCGATACGCTGCTGGCCGGCGCCCACTTCGCCGACGCCTTCCAGATTGAAATCGAGGATCGTGATCTCGACGCGAGGCGAGCCGCTGAACGCATGATGGCGCGTCAGCCGCGATGGGCCGAGGCGCTGCTGTCGTTGCGCAATTTCCTGGTGGCGCCGCTGGGACTGAGAACGTCGGGTGCGGGCCTGGTCCCGCCCAGAGACATGATCGGAATATTTCCGGTTGTAAGTGAAACGCCAGGTCGCCTCATCGCTGGGTTCAACGACCACCACCTGAATTTTCGTGTCGTGATTGATGTGACGCCGCCCGGCGGCGTCAGGCAGGTGACCGCGACGACGCTGGTCAAGACGCACAACTGGCTCGGCCGGACGTATCTGGCAATCATCATGCCGTTTCACCGGCTGATCGTGCCAGCGCTGCTGCGACAGGTTGCGGCCTGAGGCTGACTGACCAGCGTGAATCAAGATGGTCGCGGCGCCTCACGCCAATCCTGGTGGCAGCGATTCAGATCGTTCAGATTCTGCCGCATCTGCTCCAGCGAAAATCCCAGCGCGAAAAACCGCTCCGCGACATCGACGGGCACGCCGCGGATCAGGCCTTCACTCCGCAACGCCGCGACTTCGGCGGCATAAGCCTGTAGCGCCGCATCGACGGGCTGAATGTCCACGGCGCCGCTGCCGTTTCGCAAGGCTGCGGCCGCCGCGCGCATATAGTCGACGATCGCCTTGCTGACATCGGACAGCGGCCCGCGGAGCGATCCAAGCATGCGTTTTGTGAAGGCCATCATGCGCCGCATTCCGGAATCTGCCCGCCGTGCCTGTGCTAGACGACGTCAGGCATGGCTGATGCCCGCGACGGGGAGGCGGCTTGAAAGGTCAAGTCCGCCCGCCTACCCTGTGCGGCAAATACGAGGAAACACGATGGCCAACGAAACCGCAACGCTCGCAGCCTATGTCGCCGACCTGAAATTTGCGGACATCCCGCCGGAGGTGCTGGAGCGCGCCAAGGTGCTGACGCTGGATTTCCTCGGCAGCACGATCCGGGCCCGGCGCGATGCGGAATCCACCCCCTCGCTGCTGAAGATGCTGGAAGCTCTGGCGCTGGACGGCAAGGGCGAATCCACCGTATTCGGCGACAGCAAGACCTGGACGCCCGCGGTCGCAGCGCTGCTCAACGGCGCGCTCGGCCATTCCCTTGATTTCGACGACACGCATGCGGACTCCTCGCTGCACCCAAGCGCGCCCGTGGTGCCGGCGGCGTTTGCGGTCGGCGAAATGGTCGGCGCATCGGGACGCGACGTCCTGACCGCGATCGTGGCCGGCTATGAAGTGTGCTGCCGGCTAGGCAACGCGCTCGATCCGACCTCGCATTATGCGCGCGGCTTCCACCCGACCGCGACGGCGGGAACCTATGGCGCGGCGGCGGCGGCGGGCAAATTGTTCGGCCTGTCGAAGGACCAGATCATATCCGCCTTCGGCGTTTCCGGCAGCCAGGCCGCGGGCTCGCTGCAGTTTCTGGTCAACGGCGCCTGGAACAAGCGCTACCAGGTCGGGGCGGCCGCGATGAACGGCGTGATCGCCGCCACGCTGGCGCGCAACGACTTTGTCGGTTCGAGTGAATCGGTCGAGGGCAAGCACGGCCTGTTGGTCGGCTACAGCGACAACGCCCATCCCGACAAGGCTGTCGCTGGCCTCGGCAAGACCTATGAGACGCTGAAGATCGGCGTGAAGCCGTATCCGAGCTGCCGCTACACCCATGCGGCGCTGGATGCGCTGATCGCGATGCGCCGGGAGCACAATCTGACGCCGGACCAGATCAAGCGCGTCGAGATCGGCCTGCATCGTAACGGCATTACGCTGACCGGCGACGCCGTCACCAAGCGCCATCCGACCTCGATCGTCGGCGGACAGTTCTCGATGTTCTTCACCGGCGCGCTGGCGCTCGACCAGGGCAGTTTCGGCTGGGACGATTACGACCGGCTCGGCGACGCCGCGGTGAATGCGCTCGCCGACAAGTTCGACGTGGTGCAGGACGACCGCCTCGAGATCGGCCGCACCCACCCCTTCGGCGCGCGCGTTTCCATCACGACCGACGATGGCGTACATGAGCGGCTCTATGCCGATCCCTCCGGCGAGCCGAATTCGTTCCCGGACGCACAGGCGATGCAGCAAAAATTCCTCACGCTTGCCCGCCCCGTGCTGAACGGCCGCGCCGACCAGCTCGCCGACGCGATCCTGTCGCTGGAGCGATTCGATCGCGTCGAGAAGGCTACGCAGTTGGGGCGGCAGTAGACTGGGCTAGCACTACAGCGGCGGTGTACCCTCTCCCCTTGTGGGAGCGAGACGAGCGAAGCTCGCTCTTGGGGTGGATCAATCGTGCGAAGCACGATTGAGACGGGTGAGGGGTTCTCTCCACGGGCGAACCTCTTGCATTGGTATTCGCGGATAGAACCCCTCATCCGGCGGACTACGTCCGCCACCTTCTCCCACAAGGGGAGAAGGAAGATCGCCGCATAACGTTCAGTTCGCGCCCGCCAGCTTGGCCTTGCTGCCCGTCGCAACGACGTCGCGCACGAGGTCGAACACGCCGTCGGCTTCCGGCGGCCGGTTTGGCGAGCGGCCGAGCCGGACGATGACCAGCCGCTCGGACGGCACGATGATCACATATTGCCCGATCGTGCCTTTGGCGAAATAGGCGTCGCGCGGCCAGCCGCGTTCGGTGCGGTAGGACGCGCCAAAACTGTCGCCGACATTGGTCCAGAATCCGGCGCCCTGCCCGACCCAGGCGTTCGGCGTCGGCGTCGCCGAATATTTTACCCAGCCTTCGGGGAGAATGCGTTTGCCGCCGGCAGTGCCATCGTTGAGATAGAGCTGGCCGAAACGCGCCCAGTCGCGCGCGCTCGCCAGCAACTGGCTCGACGCTTCCGCATTCCCCGACGCGTCGAATTCGAGCGCTACGTTGCGCATACCGAGCGGGTCGAACAATTCGTGCCGCGCAAAGCGCATCATTTTGGACGCGCTACCGCCTGAAGCCTGACGGATCACGTGACTGAGGATGACGGTGTTGCCGTCGTGATAATTCCATGCGGCGCCCGGCGCCGACTCCAGCGGCATGCTCTCCGCATAGGCCGCCATGTCCGATTCCATGAACTTCATGCGGTTGACCGGCTCCAGCGCGGACGCCAGCGACGCCTGCAACGAACTGCCGAGCGCAAGGCCCGCGGTGTGACGGATCAGATGATCGAGCGTGATGGCCCGCCTTGGATCATCGGCGCCTTGCCATGCTGCGATCGGCACCGGCTCGTGCAGCTTCAGCGCGCCCTTGCGCACCAGGATGCCGGCGAGCGCCGAGATCACCGATTTGGTGGCGGAGAACCCGAGCAGCGGCGTATCGATGCCGATGCCGTCGGCATAGCGCTCGGCGACGACGCGGCCATCCTTCATGACCACGATCGCCCGTGTGTTGCGCGGCGTCGACTTTTCCGGCTCGGCGAAGGCGCGGTCGAGCGCGGCAGCCAGTTGCGGCGTTTGCGGCGTGACGATGGATGGGCCGGCGATGTCAGGCAGCAGCGCCGCCTTTGCATCGGGCGCCGGCACCGAAATGTCGGCGACCGCCCCGCCGTGATCGAGATAGCAGCCGAGGCCCTCGCCGCGATAGACGGCGTGGCTCTTGCCTATCCCGAACAGCGTCACCGTGACATCCTTGCGCGCGCGGTCGACGCGATAGTCGAGCGCCCAGGAGATCAGTCCGGCGCCGGGCATGGCCAACATGGTCTCGGCGAACACACGCGCGGGGTCGAGGCCGGAGACGAAGGTCTCGGTGCAGACCACGTTGGCGACGAAGCCGGTCGCGACTTTTGGCACGTCGCGGGCGCGGGCGGCCGAGAGCGCGAGCGCGCTCAGCGCAGTGGTGCTGGCTAGGATGAGGATAAGATTTCGTCGTTTCACGGGGGCCTCCGGCATGACGCATCAGCGCGTGCGGGGCATGATGGCGGGGTTGCCGGTGGCGGCTCGCCGGATTTGGAATTCGCGCTGGCTGAAAGCTCAACGCACTTCGCTGATTCCGAAATATATCAATAATAACAATATGATATGAATCAGGCGATACTGGCCTTCAGCCGGCGATATTCGGTCGGCGTGACACCCGTGGTGGCCTTGAAGGCGCGATTGAAAGGCCCTAGCGACTGGAAGCCGGCATCCATCGCGATCGTAATCACGGGCACCTCGGCCTGGCTCGGATCGGCCAGCGCGGCCTTGGCCTCGGCGATCCGGTGCTCGTTGAGAAAGACATTGAAATTGCGGTAGCCGAGCCGCCGATTGATCAGCCGCCGCAGCCGGTATTCGGGAATGCCGAGCTTGGTCGCCAAGGCGCCGATGGTGACGTTGTCGTGGCGGTAGATGCGCTCGTCGCCCATCAGCCGCATCAGCGCATCGACCAGCTTTTGATCGGCCGTTCTGGATTCGACCACGGCCGCGTCGCTTGCATCGACCTGAACCTCAGGCGCCGCCGGAAACAGGTCGGCGCCATCGACGCGCATCATCGCTATCGAGATTGCCGCCACCACGGCGGCCAACGCCGCGGAATTGACGGTGCTGGCGATCTCGGCGGCGCCGCTGCCGGACAGCGACATCTGCAGCACCGCATTGAGCCCGCCATACAGCGCGGCTGCGCTGACGATGAAGACGCGAACGCGGCGGCGACCCTCGACCAGATCCGACGACCAGGATGCGATGGTCTGCGCGACGGCCAGGACGATAAAACCGAGCGCCAGCAGATTGACCGCGATGATGGACATCCGCACACCGGACGCTGGCGCCAGCCACATGCAATTGACGAAACTAAAAGCGGCGACCGCCGCCCAGACCAGCGCGTGCCACCAGCGCAGCTTGAAAGCCTCGTCGAACAGCGCCCGCGTGAACAGCCAGAACACCACCACATTGCCGGTCGACAGCGCGATCACGGGTGCATGCGCGGCCGCGACCTGCGACGCCCCGATCGACGCAGTCACGGCATGCGCCGCCGACCCAAGCGCAAAAGCCGCAGCCAATCGCCCGGCGAGCACCGTGCCAAAACCGCGAAACAGCGACGTCGCCAGCACCAGCAGCAGCGCCACGGTGGCGCCGCGCAAGGCGATGTCGATGGTGGAAAGCATCATCCGATCGGGTCCGTTCGCACGGTCATCCGCGCGTCGTCAATCTAGTGCGAATTGTCGCGTGGTTCAATTTTCCTCAACTCTTCCATGTCGCCCGCGCGGTCACCCAGCGCTCATTGGCCTTGCCGGATAGATCGACTTCGCCATCCCTCCGTGCACCCAGCCGCCGCGCGACGCTCCTGGACGGTTCGTTGCTCGCTTCGATGCAATGGATGATTTCATCGATCTCGAAACTCGCAAACACCCAGTCGATCGACGCCCGCGCCGCTTCCACCGCGTAACCCTTGCCGCGCCATTCGCGATCAATGCCCCAGCCGACCTCGAAGCCCGGCCACCCCGGCGGGCACCATGGCCCGACGCGGCCGATATAGCGGCGGCTCGATTTTTCCTCGACGGCGAACATGCCAAAGCCATGCAGCGCCCAATGCCCCGATATCACGGCGGCGTTACGCCAGCCGCCGATCTCGGTGGTGATGGCGACACCGTCAGGCGTGATGTAGCGCGCGGTGCCGGGGTCGGACAGCATCGCCGTGTTCGCGGCAATGTCTTCGCTGCGCCATGGCCGCAGGATCAGGCGTTCGGTCTCGATGATGGGACCATCGACCTTCAGAAGTTTCGCGCCGGGCTTGAGCGGAGGGATCATCGGTTTCCTCGATCACGGTTTGTTATTGGCGTCATGGCCGGGCTTGACCCGGCCATCCACGTCTTGCCTGATTGCGGCATGAAGGACGTGGATGCCAGGCCCAAGGCCGGGCATGACGACCTAGCCCTGGGCAATCTGCTATAATCGCACAAAACATCAAGGAGTCCCCATGAGCTGGCAACCCTCCAACGATCCCGTGCTCGGCGATCCCAAGACTTGCGACGCGCTCGATCTGATCATCGTGCCGCGCACCCGCGATCTCGGCGACGGATTTGCGGTGCGCCGCGCGCTGCCGCATGGCAAGCGGCAGATGGTCGGGCCGTTCATCTTCTTCGATCATTTCGGCCCGGTTCAGTTCATGGCCGGCAAGGGCATGGACGTGCGCCCGCATCCGCATATCGGCCTTGCGACCGTCACCTATCTGTTCGACGGCTCGATCATGCACCGCGACAGCGAGGGCAACATCCAGGAGATCCAGCCCGGCGCCATGAACCTGATGACGGCCGGGCGCGGCATCGCGCATTCCGAACGCACGCCGGATGTGCAGCGGCGCGACGGACAGAAGATGCTGGGCCTGCAAAGCTGGATCGCGCTGCCGGCGGGATCGGAAGAGATCGCGCCGTCGTTTCAGCACTACGCCGCCGAAGCGCTGCCGACCGTGAAGGAGAGCGGCTTTACCGCGCGCATCATCGCAGGCGACGGCTTTGGCGTGAAATCGCCTGTGAGCGTGGTGTCGCCATGGTTCTATACCGAAGTGACCGCGCAGGCCGGGACCAGCGTTCCGCTCGATCCCGACCATGAGGAGCGCGCGATCTATCTGGTCGACGGCGAGGTCGAGATCGCCAACGAGCGCTATGAGGGGCCGCGGCTGCTGATCTTCCGGCCGGGCGACCGCATCACCGTGAAGGCCGTGAGGCCTGTGCGGATGATGTTTCTGGGCGGCGACGCGCTGGAGGGGCCGCGGCATATCTGGTGGAATTTCGTCTCCTCCAGCAAGGAGCGGATTGAGCAGGCCAAACAGGACTGGAAAACCGGCCGGTTTGCGGCTGTGCCGCAGGAACATGAGTTCATTCCGCTGCCGGAGTAGGCTATTGCTCCGCTTTCCCATTTGCGCGCCGGCGCCTGCGCCGGCACGCCTGCTCGAAAGCAAGACCCGATGAACGCGATGCTCGCCAGCGACCTGCCCCTGCCACGGATCGGCCGCGGCAAGGTGCGCGATATCTATGCCGTCGGCGACGACCGCGTGCTGCTGCTCACCACCGACCGCATCAGCGCGTTCGACGTCGTGATGGCCGAGACCATCCCGATGAAGGGCGCGGTGCTGACCCAGATCAGCGCCTGGTGGTTCCGCCAGCTCGAGGGCGTGGTGCCGCATCACATGATCAGCGCCGATGCCGACGAGATCATCCGCGAGATGCCCGCGCTGAAGGATCACCGCGCCGATATTCTCGGGCGCTCTATGCTGTGCCGACGCACCACCGTATTCCCGGTCGAATGCGTGATCCGCGGCTACATCTCGGGCTCGGCCTGGAAGGAGTACGCCGCATCCGGCACGCTCGCCGGCGAGGAGCTGAAGGATGGTCTCGTCGAAAGCGAGAAGCTCGACGCGCCGATCTTCAGCCCGGCCACCAAGGCCGAGACCGGCCATGACGAAAACATCACAGTCGCGCGGGTACGCGAGATTTTGGGCAACGACGTCGCCGAGAAGCTCGAGGGCATGGCGCGCACGGTCTATAATTTCGGCGAGCGGATTGCCCGCCATCAGGGCATCATCATCGCCGACACCAAGTTCGAGTTCGGAAGGGCTGCCGACGGCCGCATTATCCTGATCGACGAGGTGATGACACCGGACAGTTCGCGGTTCTGGGCCGCCGACGTCTACAAGCCCGGCCGGCCGCAGCCCTCCTTCGACAAGCAGCCGCTGCGCGACTATCTCGACGCCGAGCGCCGCGCCGGCCGCTGGAACGGCGACGCCCCGCCTCCGCCGCTGCCGGACAGCGTGGTGGACGCGACGAGCAAGCGGTATCTCGAAGCGTATCGCCGGGTGACGGGGAATGAGCTCGATATCTAACGCCGTCATTGCGAGCGAAGCGAAGTAGTCCATCGCCGCCAACCGCGGCAACAATGGATCGCTCGTCGCAATGACGAGCGGACAGAGCTTGCCCTGCACGCCCATCCGGTGCGAGGCTCCCTCAATAAGAATGCGAGGGAGCGCCCCATGTCAGAAGCCGATACCGTGCTCGTCGAACGCGACGGCCCCATCACCGTCGTTTCCATCAACCGCCCGCATTGCCGTAACGCCGTCGATGGCGCGACCGCGCGGAAGCTGTATGATGCGTTTCTTGCCTTCGATGCCGATGAGAGCGCATCGGTCGCCGTGTTCACCGGCACTGGCGGCTATTTTTGCGCAGGTGCCGACCTCAAGGCGGTGGCGGCGGGCGATCCCAACAAGAAGCGGGAGCTCGGCGGCCACGATTCGATTGCACCGATGGGGCCGAGCCGGCTGCGGCTGTCAAAACCTGTCATCGCGGCGGTCGAGGGTTTTGCGGTGGCCGGCGGGATGGAGCTGGCGCTGTGGGCGGACATGCGCGTGGTCGCAGACGACGCCACCTTCGGCATCTTCTGCCGCCGTTTTGGCGTGCCCTTGATCGATCTCGGTACCATCCGGCTGCCGCGCCTGATCGGGCATTCGCAGGCAATCGATTTGATCCTCACCGGCCGCCCGGTCGGCGCGCAGGAGGCGCTGCGCATGGGCCTCGCCAATCGCGTCGTCGGCCGCGGCGAGGCTTGCGCGCACGCGATTGCGCTGGCGCGGGAGATCGCGCGCTTCCCGCAAAAATGCCTGCGCGCCGACCGGCTATCGGCGCTGCGGCAATGGGATATTTCCGAGGAAGATGCGATCGCCAACGAGATGCGCGGCGGGCTGGAAGTGATCGCCTCGGGCGAAACGCTGTCGGGCGCGACGCGGTTTGCCTCCGGCGTGGGCCGCCATGGCGCGTTTGCGAGTGACGCGAGCGATTGATGAACTGTCGTCCCCCGCATTCGCGGGGGACGACGATAGATAGAGGCTACACGCCCGCCATCATCACGTATTTGATCTCGACATATTCTTCCATGCCGTGATGCGAGCCTTCACGCCCCAGGCCGCTCTCCTTGACGCCGCCGAACGGCGCGACTTCCGTGGTGATCAGCCCGGTATTGACGCCGACCATGCCTGACTCCAGCGCTTCGGCGACGCGCCAGACGCGGCCGAGATCGCGGGAATAGAAGTACGACGCGAGGCCGAACGGCGAGTTGTTGCACATTGCGATGACGTCGGCCTCGTCCTTGAAGCGGAACACCGGCGCCAGTGGGCCAAAGGTCTCCTCGTGCGCGACGAGGGCGTCAGGCTTCACATTTGAAAGCACCGTCGGCTCGAAGAAGCTGCCGCCGAGCGCATGGCGTTTTCCGCCGGTGACGATTTTTGCGCCGCCCTTGACCGCGTCGGCAATGTGCTTCTCGACCTTGTCGATCGCTGCCATGTTGATCAGCGGGCCCTGCGTCACGCCGGCTTCGGTGCCGTCGCCGATCTTCATCGCCGCGGCCTTCTTCGACAGCTTTTCGACAAACTGGTCGTAGATCCCGTCCTGGGCGTAGATGCGGTTGGCGCAGACGCAGGTCTGGCCCATGTTGCGATACTTGGAGATCATGGCGCCCTCCACCGCCGCATCGATATCGGCGTCGTCGAACACGATGAAGGGCGCATTGCCGCCGAGTTCGAGGCCGAGCTTCTTCACGCCCACTGAAGCCTGCTGATAGAGGATCTTGCCGACCTCGGTCGAGCCGGTGAAGCCGATGAAGCGCACGGCCGGGTGCTCGCACAGCACCTTGCCGATCGCCGACGAATTGCCGGTCAGGATATTGAACACGCCCTTGGGCACGCCGGCCTTTTCGGCGAGCGCCACCAGCGCCAGCGCGGTCAACGGCGTTTCATTGGCGGGCTTGAGCACGACGGTGCAGCCCGCAGCGAGCGCGGGCGACACCTTTCGGGTGATCATCGAGCACGGAAAATTCCACGGCGTGATGGCGCCGCAGACGCCGATCGGCTGCTTGATTGCGAGCAGCCGCGCATCCGGCCGCTGGGTCGGGATGGTTTCGCCATAGACGCGGCGGGCTTCCTCGGCGAAAAATTCGACATAGGCGCCGCCGATATCGACCTCGCCGAGCGCTTCGGCCAGTGGCTTGCCCTGCTCGGAGGTGAGGATCAGGGCCAGGTCCTCGCGGTTGGCGATGATCAGCTCGAACCATTTTCGCAGAATGTTGGAGCGCTGTTTGGCGGTGAGCTTGGCCCAGGCCGGGAATGCGCGCTCGGCGGCCTCGACCGCCTGGGTGGCTTCCGCGGTGCTCATGGCCGGCACCTTCGCCAGTTCGACACCGTTGACCGGGTTAGTGACCGGGCGCGATGGCGTGCCGACCCAGGCGCCGTCGATGTAGCAGCGGTCGCGCAGCAGCGAGGGGTCTTTCAGGCGGTCGTGCAGCGAGGGTTGGGAGGCTTTCGAAGCGCGAGCGGCGACGGGCGGGTTCATGGCGTACTCCTCGGATTTTCTTGGAATATTGGTCCGAGTATAGGCCTGTATCGGCGGCAATGCACCGCCCTCTACGGCAGGCCTGCTTCAAGGAATTTTGAGGGGCGATGCCGGTGGGGGACCACCGTCATTCCGGGATGGTGCGCTAGCACCAGACCTCAGGTGCGCAATTGCGCACCGGGGAATCTCGAGATTCCGGGTTCGATGCTTTCGCATCGCCCCGGAATGACGGCGTCAATCAGGCCGCGCCGCTCATATAGGTTTCGCGGCGGCCGATCATGCGTTGCGCGGCGGCCTTGGCGTCGGCCTTCGAGGAGGTCGCGCAGGTGCGGTATTCAAGATCGGGCAGCTTGGCACTGTCACGGCGACCGAACCAGGATTTGGACCCGACCGAAAGCTGCGCCAGCGCCTGGGCGACGTTATCGACCGCCTCGAACGAGTGCAGCGCGCCGGTGCCGGCATAGCGGACTTCGTAAAGTCCGGGCGTGATCGGCGCCTCGATATTCTCGCCACGCCCAGGACGGGGATAGCGCTTCCATTCACTCCAGGTCGAAATCATTGCGCAGCCTCGCAACTTCTAAAAAAATGACAACCATTTTGGTCAATTGGTCCAGCCGACAAGCGACGTTTGTGCTGGAATCTGAACGCTTTACTGCAAAAAATCGGCGGCGGGAATCGTGGCGAAATCACGATATCGTGGATGGTTAAGCCGGTCACCGACGCAGCAGATCGTCCAGCGCGGATTGTGGCGAGGTGTTGCAGTTTGGCGTCGCCCATACCGCGCCACCGCTGCCACCCCGCTCCATGCCTCCCTTGCCCATCACGAGATCGCGACATCGGCGGCGGCGGTCCGCGGCCGCTTGCCGGATCACACGGCCGGGAGGAAGATCGCACCACTCCATAAAAATCAAAGCTGGAGGTGACCCAATGCAAAGCAAAGCCCAGATCGATCAGATACTGCGTCAGAAATGCGAAGCCAAGGAGGTTCCCGGCGTGGTCGCGATGGCGGCGACCGGCAATGAGGTGATTTATCAAGGCGCGTTCGGCAAGCGCGACCTCGGCAAGGACGATCCGATGACCGCGGACAGCGTGTTCTGGATCGCCTCGATGACCAAGGCGATCACGAGCGCCGCCGGCATGCAGCTCGTGGAACAGGGCAAGCTCTCGCTGGACGAACCGATCGGCAAGATCCTTCCCGATCTCGCCTCCCCGCAGGTGCTGGAGGGCTTTGACGAAAGCGGCGAACCAAAACTGCGCCCCGCCACGAAGCCGATCACGCTGCGGCATCTCATGACCCACACCGCGGGCTTCGCCTACCACATGTGGAACGGCGACTGCGCGCAATATCTGGAGAAGACCGGTACCCCGGCCATCACCACCTGCCAGAACGCCGCGCTGACGATACCTATGATGAGTGATCCCGGCACGCGCTGGGAATACGGCATCAATATCGACTTCGTTGGTAAGGCTATCGAAGCGGTGACCGGCACGCGGCTCGATGCGTATCTGCGCGACAATATCCTGGCGCCGCTCGGCATGAACGATACCGCGTTCAAGATCACCGACGCGATGCGCCAGCGCCTGGTCGGCATGCACGCGCGGACCGAGGACGGATCGCTGGCGCCGATCCCGTTCGAGCTGGAGCAGAATCCGGAATTTCATATGGGCGGCGGCGGCCTCTACGGCACGGCGGGCGACTACGTCAAGTTCACCCAGATGATCCTCAACCAGGGCCGCGGCAACGGCAACCAGGTGCTGAAGCCCGAGACCGTCGCGCTGATGGGCCAGAACCACATCGGCGATCTCACCATGGGCAAGATGGTGACGGTGATGCCGATCTACACCAACGATGTCGATCTGTTCCCCGACATCGTCAAGAAGTGGGGCCTGAGCTTCCTGATCAACACCGCCAAGACGGCGGAAGGCCGCAGCGCCGGCAGCCTCGCCTGGGCCGGCCTCGCCAACACCTATTTCTGGATCGATCCGGCGCGCGACGTCGCCGGCGTGATCCTGATGCAGCTGTTGCCGTTCGCCGATGGCAAGGCGCTGGAAGCCTTTGCGGGGTTTGAGAGCGGGGTTTATGCCGGGCTGGATGCCGGGCAGAAGGCGGCGTGAAAAAGAAGAATGAGGACGACCACGCTTCCTCGCGTGGCACGCCCTCGCTCCACCCACACTCGTCGTCCCCCGCGAAGGCGGGGGACCCAGTACGCCGCGGCCTACCGATTCTGTCTGCTGTCTCTGGAATACTGGGTCACCCGCCCCAGTGCGCAATTGCGCACAAGGCGGGTGACGACAACGGAGTGTGTGGCGCGGTCATTGTTCATCAAACACACCTTCGCGATCTCGCGGCGCGTTCCGCCCGAGGTTTTCCATCTTCGTTCGCCCCTCCTTGAATACAGAGGGCGCAGGGAAGACCGGGTGCGCGCTGCACCCGCGGTCTCGTGTGCAATTGCGCACAAAGACGCGCACACGAGCATACAGGTCCAGCGGAGAGCATCCGGCCTTCCCTGCGCAATGGTTTTACGGCGTACTTCGTGCTCTTCCCGGTGTGCGAATTCCTTTAGCCACCGTCATCCGCGGATTGATGGATGGGGCCAGCCCGGTCGGGCCGGCACATCCTCCGCGGACTTGACACCAGCCACGGGTGCCAGAACCACACGACTTGGCCGTACGCGGCACGCCCAACGCCAAAACCTCGACGGGCTTGGTACCCACCCACCGAAGTTTGACGAAGAGCGGCTTAGCATCGGTCGTCGGCGTGCCGTCCCTTCGCTCACGAAGCCCCAAAGGAGCCCGCCCTGCGACGACGTTTGCGCGCCCGACGCTGCCGCGTCCACCGCACCCGGCCCCGCGCTTAGTGACGATCGCGAAACGCCCCTCTTGGGGGACGGGATACCGGAGGTTGTAAGGGTGATTTGGGGGAAACGCGAAGCGGATTATTTTTGCCGAAGATCGTTTTTTGATTTGCGATGTCGGGCAAATCAGTGCTGGGCCCGACGTGAAGAGTAGCGGCGAACTACCGATTCCGATTGATCGCATCCAACAGTTGGCCGCGCATATCGCGACCGTCAATTTCTCTCTCGATCATCGCAAACAGGCCCTTGCCCCCGCTCGCCTTCTCCCACAACGCTCCAACAAGCCGCTTCTCGTTAGTGTCGTCGTTACCAGAGCCCGCCAAATGCTCGCCCTTGTATTCGACAACGAAGATGCGACCGTCCTTCAGCTTCGCAACGAAATCGGGATAGAAGAATCCTGACGCCAGCGGCAACCGGAATGAGTTAACGTGCTTAGCGACGTTCATGATCCAGAACTCGACCTTGTCGTTTAGACTGTCGAGCATCTGGGCACATTTGAATTCCTCACCTCCGTCGCCCTCGATCCCGCTGAAAGCAGGAACATTATCGGGACCCAAGAAATGGTTGCGAAATCGGAAAGCACCACCGCGATGCCTCCGGACGTCAAAGTACATCTGTTTCGAGAAGTTGAATCCCTGCTCGAACGAAACGCTCGTCTTGGCCTCGGGAGAGAACAAGCAAAGTTGATACGCGGTATCGCACCCCTCTTGCCGGATGGCCTTGATCTTTGCTTCCAGCTTCTGCGCCAGCGGATACTTGGCTCGCCAGAGTGCGGACATAGGAATGCCGCGTGTTTTGGTAAGGTGGGTAATCGCCTCACGGAGCCATCGCAAGAGTTCCGAAGGTGGCACGTATATCTGGCGCACCTGACGATCGAGCCAGACGCTTAGATTGATCTCGTCCCAACCTTCCACCGGTGTATCAAGGGACAGCCGATCCTGTTCGTTCACAAACGAGTAAGCGAGCTTCTTGCCGTCAAGGTCGATTTCGAATTCCATCTGGCTTTGGCGAATGGAGAACTCGCTTTCGGTGAGGACCGCTGGAGTATTGAGAAGCGACCACTCAAAATCCTCCATAAAGCGGTCGGTCTCGGCAAACACGAATTCGTCCTGTACCCAAGCCGTCAGGGCCGGGACTACAAAACTTTCGCCTCGCTCGGCCGCCGACAGAAGAGAATGCGTCTCGGCTCGGTATCTTGTCGCCGCCTCGGAAAGTTTCCGGCGCAAAACTTCAGGGGCAGCCCTGATAATCGCAGCCTCAACCTCGGGCGCAAGATAACCTGATACGGCGACCTCTACATTGCCATCATTGGTCGGGCGCACCGTGACGGCATCGCCAACTTGTTGATGGAGGGCTTCGATTGCCTCTGGCGTCGCAGCAAACGAGTGCCGGAATTCTGGGGCCGGTCGCTCGCGTAACGAGAACAGGCCATCGCCATGCAGTTCGAACTGGGGATTCTCGATATTTTCACGGGCCTCGGAACTGTCAAAGCCCATATCCACCAACCTGTCGACCAAAGCTTTGGCAGCTTCAGTAAAGACTGGCTCGGCTATATGCGCGTAGGCTTTGTTTAGTTCAGGAGAGATGCGGCGCTTTGCATAAGGCATCCGCAACACGCGGCCCAGCAATTGCTCCACGGCGGTTGAGCTCCTGATCTTCGAGACTGAGCAGAAAACATAGGCAAAAGAACAGTCCCAACCTTCCTTCAACGCGTCGACGGTTATGATGTATTCGACTTTCGTACCTGGATCGAACAAGTTGATGGCATCAAGCTCCCGTTGATCACCGGTGGCGACTGCGATCTTCTCTTCGGGGATATTTTCGGTCTCGATCAGATGCTTCTTCAATACCTCGACGGTAACGTCTTCGTCCCGTTGTTGAGCCTGAAACAGAACGATAGGGCGGATATAGCCAGCGGTATCCAGCAGCGCCTTTTCCGCCAATGCTGCCCGTGTAGCTACCGCACCACCAACGGCGCTTTGCCAGTCGGCGTGCTCGGTGAGCACGATGGGCAACTTGATCATTTCCTCCTGCTTGAGCTCCTGCGCCGTAACGTTGTGCAAGATGTTCGAGTTAAAGTGAGGAGTCGCTGTAAACTCGACGATAGCGCAGGGGTTAACTCGCGCTTGCATCTCACGCGAAAGGCCGGTCATCGCATTGTGCGCCTCGTCGACGATCATCAGTGGACGGTGCAGGTGCATCAGGTTGGCGAATGAGAACTTTATCCGACCATTATTGGGACCTTCGTCGATTCGCTCCAGGCCTGGAGCGTTGGGAGCCACGGCGCTGAAATGCGCCTCCAAATCCTCATGGTGGGCATATACCTTGCGGCCCTCAGTATTAGAGACCCGAAGAGTTTGGATGGTGCCAACCACGATGCAAGTCTGGTCACGTAAGTCTTGCGGTCGAATCATCGGGAAATCGGCAATGTCAAAGATTCGGACCCGACCCTCGAAAGCTTCGTCCAGCGCCTGCCTATATGCGTGTCGAGTGTTCTTCAGCGCCTCCACGGACTGCAGGCGAATAGTGTTGGTCGGCACCAACCACAATACAAGCGGATGGTCTCTCTCAATCCAGCTATCACGAGCAACGGCGACTGCACGGGCTGCGAGCAAGGTCTTGCCGCCACCGGTCGGCAGTCGCAGGCAAACATACGGCGCCAACGGCACAGCTTCGAGCGCCCGGTACGCGCCGGCATAACGGCCCAACCGCGCTTTCTGTGGCGGCTCGTTAACGATGTTTTCGTAGGCCAACCTTGGACCGCTGACACGGGCGTCCCGAAAAAATCGCGCGAGCGTTGAAAGCGTTTGTTTTTGATAATCCTTCAGCTCCATCGCGCCTTCCTCATTTCCGAGCTTTCACTTCATAAGGCGTTTGCTTGAAAACGATTCCCTTCCGCGCCAATGTGTCAGCCGACAGTCGCGAGGCCTCGCCATAGACCGTCACCCCCCCCGTGAAGTCGCTTTTCTTCTTTGCGATCTTTGCGTTGATGATGGCGAGAGTTTCGCGTGTCAGCACGTTGCCGCCCTTGGGCGTATCGTCTCCGAGAATACCATTATAAAGGAGGGCAAACGCGTTTCCGCCGTGGAACCCCAACAGTGGGCTTTTGCCCTTACCGCTCCATGGCTTTCCCGTTTCTGAAAACCAGACATGCGCGGCGAGCACTGGGAAGCGAATGCCATCGCGAATGCGACCCTCAGCGTTGAACGCGGGCTCTCCAAGCCGATAGAAGCGAAAGCCACCGCCTCCCTTCCAATTCACGCTTTCCGATATACCGCCCTGCTCGCCACCGATGACCTTTTTCAGACGCGGAACGCAATGTGTGACGGCATGTTCGCCCATCTCGACGCCAATATATCTGCGTCGCATCTTGTGCGCGACGGCAGCGGTAGTGCCCGAGCCCAAGAATGAATCGAGAACCAAATCGCCCGGATTTGTAGCGACCTGAAAAATCCGTTGAATCAATCTTTCTGGTTTCGGAGTCGCAAAGCTGATGTCACCGCCGAAAAGAACATTGCATTCTTTCTTGGATTCGTCCGTGTGCCCTACCTCGTCATGAGGCCACCACGTCCATGGAACGAGGCCCTTCACCTCCGAGAGGTATCGAATGACACTCGGTTGCGCATCGCCATTTCTACCCCAATAGATGCGGTCGGCATTCTTGAGTTTCAGAAATTCCGACTCAATCATCGACCAACAACGTCCCGGGGGAGGGACGTGTTCCCGGCCATTTGGACCAATGATGGTGTACATCTGATTTGGTCGGTAGCCTTGCGCGGTCATTGGGAGGCCGCGCCACCGCTTGGTAGGGTCCGTTTCATTAGGATTGTCAGGATTTCGATAGATTTTCGCTTGAGCTTCATCCAGCGGAACAAGATTGCGCGACAGCTTGAATTTCTCCGGAGATTTCGAGTACACAAATATGTACTCATGAACGTCACCGATGCTCTCGCGGTTTTCTCGCGAATAGCGCTTTTGCCAAACGTTCGACGCGATGAAACAATGACGACCCATTACTTCATCAAGAACAACCTTCAGGTACTGGGCTTCATTGTCGTCTATCGATATCCAGATGGATCCATCTTCCGCCAGCAATTCTCTCAACAACATGAGGCGCGGCCAAATTAGCCCAAGCCATTTGGAATGTTCGAGATTATCATCGTACTGCTCGAAAGCAGTTTTCGTGTTGTACGGGGGATCGATGTAAATGCATTTCACCTGGCCTGCGTAAAATGGCAGCAGGGCTTTCAACGCATCAAGGTTGTCGCCTTGAATTAGCATGTTGCCGGCGTCACGATCACCAGCACCGAATTCAGGCACTTCCTCCAGGAGACGATAGGGAACTTTATCGGCCGCTAGAAGATCGTGATCGCGCGTGAGCCATTGTAATGTTGGCATGGACGAAGAAACTTCCAGCAAGGGAAAAGCTAACAACCCCTCATAAAGAAAGGCCAGCTTCTTGCCAATCGTCCTAAGACAGCTTTGGGCCTCCCAAGGAAATCACATGGTTCGCGTCATTAGCGTATAGGCAGATCATTCGTCGAAGTCGAAGAAGACGCGCGGATCCGGTTCAGCCGGCGAATCGTCGGGGATACCGTCCGGCAGGAAGTCCCTTCCTCCAAGCGCGTCGGGTTTGGCCCAGAACTCGTCGATGTCGACGGGCGGTCGTTCTATCGGCTCGGGGTCCAGGTGGACCGGCGGCGCCGGACGGACACCTTCTCGAAAGAACTTGCCGCGCTGGGCGATCGAGAAATCATATTCGTCCTTCATCGGATCACCCTCACTCGTACTGACTTCGCAGCGCGCCAGCGAGCTGAAATGATGCGTATGGCTGCCCGCTCCGACAGAAACGTCCCGCTAGTTGCATAGCAAATGTCGCGAGGAAAACGAAGCGCTCTGGCTGCTCCGAGCGACGCATTGGGCAAAGACGTGGATGGCCGGGTCAAGCCCGGCCATGACGGGTGGCGAGACCTTACCTCACACCGGCAGCCCGTTCTGCCCCGCCAGCTCCTTCAGCGACACCTGCGGCCTTGCGCCGATGTGCTGGATCACCTCGGCCGCAGCCAGCGCGCCCAGCCGGCCCGCGGCCTCATAGCCCGCGTTGCGCACCAGCCCGAACAGGAAGCCGGCGGCAAACAGGTCGCCGGCGCCGGTGGTGTCGACGAGCCTTTCAATCGGGAAGGCGGGCACCGCGGTGATGCCGTCGTTCCCTGCGACCACGCAGCCCTTCTCGCTGCGGGTGACTACTCCGAGTTTTGCATCGGTGCGGAACTGCTTCAGCGCGCCCTCGAAATCCGAGGTCTGGTACAGCGAATGCAGCTCAGTCTCGTTGGCGAACACGAGGTCGACGGTGCGTTTACGCATCAGGTCGAGGAACTCGTCGCGATAACGATCGACGCAGAAGGAATCCGACAGCGTCAGCGCCACCTGGCGGCCGGCAGAGTGCGCGATGTGAGCGGCCTTGACGAAGGCTTCCTTGGCGTTCTTCGGATCCCAGAGATAGCCTTCGAGATAGACGATGCGTGACGCCGCGATCTGCGCGTCGTCGATGTCTGCGGGGTTGAGGTCCTGCGCGGCGCCGAGATAGGTGTTCATGGTGCGCTCGCCGTCCGGCGTCACCAAGATGTAGCAGCAGCCGGTGGCGGGGCCGCCTTCCGCCGCCCGCGTCTCGAAGGCGGCGCCGGCGGCGCGGATGTCGTGGGTGTAGAGAGAGCCGATCTGGTCGTTCTTGACCTTGCCGATAAAGGCTGTGCGGGCTCCAAAGTTGGCAAGACCGACGATGGTGTTGGCCCCCGAGCCGCCGCTCATCTCGGTCGCCGGGCCCATCTCCTTGTAGATCGCGGCGGCTCTGGCCTCGTCGATCAGCGCCATGCCGCCCTTGGTCATGCCGTGGCGGGCGAGAAAACCCTCGTCGGTCTGCACCAGCACGTCGAAAATCGCATTGCCGATCCCGAGAACGTCGTATTTTGCGTCAGTCATTCATCCGTCCTGTTTTGCGGCGGTGTGTGAAGAAGCCGAGCGCGGCCAAGAAGGTTGCGGCCTACCAGATCGGCCCCGCGCCAGCAAGGGAAGCGGGGAGCAATACCGCGAACTCGTCATGCCCGGCCCTGTGCCGGGCATCCACGTCCTTGCTTCACTGAAACAGGAAAGACGTGGATGGCCGGGACAAGCCCGGCCATGACGAAGATCAAGGACGCGGGGCGGACATTGCTGCCAGCAAGGCAAGCGGCTGCTATAGAGCGCCAATGATCCGCTCTTTTCTCACGGTTTCGACGGGAACGCTGGCCTCGCGGCTGCTTGGATTCGTGCGCGATTCCGCGCTCGCGGCGCTGCTCGGCGCGGGTCCGGTTGCGGACGCGTTCCTGGCGGCGTTTCAACTGGTCAATGTGGTGCGGCGGCTGCTGACCGAGGGCGGGCTGAACGCCGCGCTGGTGCCGGCGTGGCTGCGGGTGCGCGAGACCGATGGGGCTGTGGCCGCGGCAGCGTTTGCCGGGCGCGTGCTCGGCACCGTGACAACAGCGTTGATCGCAGCCACAGCGGTGCTCGCGCTGGTGATGCCGCTCGTCATTGCGGCGCTGGCGCCGGGGTTCTCCGGCCGCGAGACGCTGCAGCTCGCGACAGACAACGCCCGCCTGATGCTGCCCTACCTCGCCTTTGCCGGTCCGGTGACGGTGATGATGGCGCTGCTGAACGCGCAAGGCCGCTTCGCGCTGACGGCGTTTTCGCCGCTATTGTTCAACATCGCGCTGATCGCGGTGATGGTCGTGCTGCTCGCCGCGCGTCCCGATGCCGTGCAAGCCGCGCAAATCGTCGCCGCGACCACAGGCATTGCCGGACTGTTACAGCTATCGGTGCTGGTGTTGCGCCGTGGCGGCAGCATCGCCGGACCTTTGCGGATTTCATTCGATAGCGGAATCCGCGGCTTTCTCGGCAAGGCCGCACCCGGCATGATGGCATCGAGCGCACCGCAGCTTTTGATGGTGGCCGGCGCGATCATCGCCTCGTCCTCGCCGTCCGCCGTATCCTGGCTCTACTTCGCCAACCGGCTGGTCGAATTGCCGCTCGGCATCGTCGGCGTCGCCATGGGCACGGTGCTGATTCCGGAACTGACGCGCGCATTACGGGCCGAGGATCGCACAGCCGTGGCGAATGCGGAATCGCGCGGGCTCGAACTCGCCGTGGGCCTCGCATTGCCGGCCACGCTCGGGCTGATGGTGCTCAGCGAACCGATCGTGCGGCTGCTGTTCGAGCACGGCGCCTTCACCGCCGATGACACCAAAGCGACGGCGCGTGCGCTGATGTGGCTGACGCTGGCGCTGCCTGCCCATGTGCTGGTCAAAGCCCTGTCGCCGGCGTTCTTTGCGCGCGAGGATACGATGACGCCGCTGGTCTCAGCACTGAAGGGCGTCGTGCTGGCGATTGCGGCGGCCTTCCTGCTCAGCCATTGGTACGGCACTGAGGGCATCGCAGCCGCGGTTGCGTTTGGTGCGTGGAGCATGGCGTTCAGCCTGATCCGCCGCGGCGCGGAGACGTTTGGATTCTCGATCGATGCCAGCGCAAAACGGCGGCTGCCGCGCATCGCGCTCGCGGCGCTCGCGATGGGCGCGGTGCTGTGGCTGGCGACGCGCTCGCTGCCGGCGCTTGCCTCGGGCGTGCACGGTCTCGTGCAGGCCGTCCTGCTGCTGGTCGTGATATCGGGCGGAATTGCGGTTTACGGCCTGCTCTTAAGGCTTTTCGGCGTCACCGGCTGGCGCGACGCGGTTAACGCGATCAGGCAAACAAAAGGCTAGCCGCTTGCGCTGACAGCCCCTGCGTGGCAAACGACGGCGCGAAACAGGCATCCTCGGGAAGCTGGCTATGGCTTTTGTTGAAAAAGTATTTTCGGGCGTCCAGCCGACGGGCAATCTGCATCTCGGCAATTACCTCGGCGCGATCGTCAACTTCGTGAAGATGCAGGAAACCCATGACTGCATCTATTGTGTCGTCGACATGCATGCGATCACGCAAGGCGTCGACGTCTGGGGCGGTCCGGCGGAGCTCGCCCGCAACACCCGCGAGGTCACCGCGGCGTTCATTGCCGCCGGCATCGATCCGAAGAAGCACATCGTATTCAACCAGAGCCAGGTCACCGGCCACGCCGAACTGACATGGATCTTCAATTGCGTTGCGCGCGTCGGCTGGCTCAGCCGCATGACCCAGTTCAAGGAGAAGGCGGGCAAGGACCGCGAGAACGCCTCCGTGGGTCTCTACGATTATCCGGTGCTGATGGCGGCCGACATCCTGCTCTATCGCGCCACGCACGTGCCGGTCGGAGAGGACCAGAAGCAGCATCTGGAGTTGTCGCGCGACATCGCGCAGAAATTCAACAACGACTTTGCCGATTCGATCCGCCGCCACGGCACCAATGACGGCCTGTTCTTTCCGCTGCCGGAGCCCTTTATCGTCGGCCCCGCGACGCGGGTGATGAGCTTGCGCGACGGCACCAAGAAAATGTCGAAGTCGGACGCATCGGACAATTCGCGCATCAACCTGACCGACGATGCGGATACCATCGCGCAGAAGATTCGGAAAGCAAAGACCGATCCGGAACCGTTGCCGTCGGAAGAAAAGGGCCTTGAGAACCGCCCCGAGGCCGACAACCTCGTCGGCATCTATGCGGCGCTTTCCGAGCGCAGCAAGGCCGACGTTTTGAAGGAATTCGGCGGCGGGCAGTTCTCCAGCTTCAAGAACGCGCTGGTGGAACTTTGCGTCGCAAAACTCGCGCCGATCGCCTCCGAGATGAAGCGGCTGGTCGCCGACCCCGGCCATGTCGACAAGATCCTGATCGACGGCGCCGACCGGGCGCGCGTCATCGCCGATGAAACCATGCGCGCGGCCAAGGATATCGTCGGTTTCATCCGAAAGGGCTAGCTTTCACTGCGGCGTTGCAGCAGCGACGCCGCTTGTCTGGCATGGCCGCGCCGTGGCAGCATGCGTCGGTTTGGCGCAGCACCGGGACATGCATGACCACCCAGCGACGAAGCTACGAGACGGGTCACAAGCCAAAATGCCTTGTCATCGTTGACGACACCGCGGAATGGGACCGCGCGGTCTATTATGCCAGCCGCTGGGCCATTCGCGTCGGCGGCGGCGTGGTGATGCTGCGCATTATCGAAATCGAGGACCAGAACCAGCAATGGCTGGGCGTTGCCGACCTGATGCGCGCCGAGGCCGAGGACGCCGCCAACGAGGCGCTCGACCGCGCCTCGGGCCGCGCCAACGGCATTGCCGCGATTACGCCGGAACGGGTGATTCGCGAGGGCGACCCGACCACCCAGATCCTCGACGTGATCGACAAGGACGTCGATATTTCGATGCTGGTGCTGGCGGCCAATCCAGGCCCCGAGGGCCCCGGCCCGCTGATCAGCATGATCGCGCAGGTCACTGGTTCCTTCCCGATTCCCGTCGTCATCGTCCCCGGCGACTTGAGCGATTCGGACATCGACGGCCTGTCTTAGGGCTTGATACGCTTACAGAATTGCTGGTTTGCGCCCCTTGATCGTGCATGCCCCGTCGCCATCTGCTATGGGAAGCCCCACGCGCCGGCCTTGAACCGGCGACGCCGGAGAAAACCAGATGTTCATTCAGACCGAAGCCACGCCCAATCCTGCCACCCTGAAATTCATTCCGGGCCGCACCGTGCTCGATACCGGCACGATGGAATTTTCCACTCCTGAAGCCGCCGCCCGCTCGCCACTCGCCGAACGGCTGTTCGGCGTTCCCGGCGTATCCGGCGTGTTCTACGGCTACGATTTCGTTACCGTGACCAAGGCGGATGGCGACTGGCAGCACCTCAAGCCCGCGATCCTCGGCGCCATCATGGAGCACTACATGTCTGGCGCGCCGCTGCTGACGGACGGCACTGCCGGCAACGACGAGGCGGCGGACGAGGAAGGCGAGTTCTTCAACGAGGCCGACGCCGATACGGTCGCGACCATCAAGGATTTGATCGAGACGCGGGTGCGCCCCGCCGTCGCCAATGACGGCGGCGACATCACCTTCCGCGGCTTCAAGGACGGCGTCGTCTACCTCAACATGAAGGGCGCCTGCTCGGGCTGCCCGTCATCGACGGCGACGCTGCAGCACGGCATCCAGAACCTGCTGAAGCATTTCGTGCCCGACGTGGTCGAAGTCCGGCCGGTGTAAGAGACCGATCGGCCGCATCCGACGTATCAAATCAAGGATTTCGTCATGGCCGGGCTTGTCCCGGCCATCCACGTCTTGTCTTGTGATAAAGCAAAAGACGTGGATGCCCGGGACAAGCCCGGGCATGACGAGAATGATAGATCATGCTGATCCTCGCCATCGATACCGCGCTTGATGCCTGCGCCGCGGCCGTGCTCGACACCAGCGCAGGCGGCGTCGTCGCGCAGGAATCGCAGGCGATGAAGCGCGGTCATGCCGAAGCCCTGATGCCGCTGATCGCGCGCGTGATGAAGGCGTCAGGCGCTGCCTTTGCCGCGCTCGACCGCATCGCCGCGACCACCGGTCCCGGCAGCTTTACCGGATTGCGCGTCGGCCTTTCCGCCGCCCGCGGCATCGCGCTCGCCGCCGGCAAGCCGGTCGTCGGCGTAACGACGCTGACCGCGTTTGCCGCCCCCATCGTCAGCGAGAATCGCGAACCTCATCCTGTCCTCGCCGCGATCGATGCGCGGCATGATCATGTCTATTTCCAGGTGCTCGGCGGCGATGGCAGTTCATTGATCAAGCCGAAGGTCGCGCCGATTGCGGAAGCGCTCGACGCGGCGCGCTTCGGTGCACCGTATCTGGTCGGCAATGCGGCGCAGATTCTGGCCGACCGCTGGCCGGCCGATGCAGCGCCACCCTTCAAGATCGACCAGCAGGCAGCGCCCGACATCGCCTGGGTGGCGTGGCTGGGCGCCGCCATCGATCCCGAGACCGCACCGGCGCGCCCCTATTATCTGCGCGCGCCCGATGCCAAGCCGCCAAAGGATCCGCTGTCCGCCGCAGCCCAGCCGCCGGCATCAGGATGACATGGTTCTCCGAATGGTGGAGCGGCGGCACGGCCGTGATCGAACCGGCCGGTCCGCGCGACGCGGCGCGTCTGGCGCAACTGCATGGCGCATCGTTTCACCGCGGCTGGGGCGAAGGCGAATTCGAGGTCATGCTGACCGAGCGCAACACGCTCATTCACCGGCTCAGAGCCGGGCGCAAGATCATCGGCTTTGCGGTGTCGCGCTGGGCTGCCGACGAGGCGGAGTTATTGTCGATCGCGATCGATGCGACCCAACGTGGCCGCGGCCTGTCGCGCAATCTGTTGCTGACGCATCTCGGTCATCTCGCGGGCCGCGGCGTCCGCAAGGTGTTCCTCGAGGTCGAAGAAAATAATCCGCCGGCGCGGCGCCTGTATGAATGGGCCGGATTTGAGGTCGTTGGCCGCCGGGAACGCTATTATCAGCAGCCCGGCGGCGAACAATTGAATGCACTTCTGATGCGGCGTGACTTGTCGTAATGTGCGCTCGGTGGCAAAAGACCCCCGACCTGCGTCCGAAGGCCTTGAGACCCATGCCCGTACTGAAATCCCCGTCTGCGCACAAGAATACCGGCATCGAGGCGCGCTGCGCCGCCACCGGCATGCGCATGACCGAACAGCGCCGCGTGATCGCGCGCGTGCTCGCCGATTCGGTCGACCATCCAGACGTCGAGGAACTTTACCGGCGCTGTGTCGCGGTCGACGACAAGATTTCGATCTCGACCGTGTACCGCACCGTCAAACTGTTCGAGGACGCCGGTATCATTGAGCGTCACGATTTCCGCGAGGGCCGGGCGCGCTACGAGCAGATGCCCGACAGCCACCACGACCATCTGATCAATCTGCGCGACGGCAAGGTGATCGAGTTCACCTCCGAGGAGATCGAGAAGCTGCAGGCCGAGATCGCCCGCAAGCTCGGCTACAAGCTGGTCGATCACCGGCTGGAACTGTATTGCGTCCCGCTCGACGAAGAGAAAACCTGATCGCGTGCAAGGCTTGAATTCGAACGGCTTGAATTCGAACGGCCTGAGTTCGAACGTCGATCTCGTCATCTTCGATTGCGACGGCGTGCTGGTCGACAGCGAAGTCATTTCATGCCGCGCCCATGCCGAGACCCTGACGCGTCACGGCTATCCGATCACGCCGCAACAGGTGCTCGTTCGCTTTCTCGGCATATCTGACCGCGAGGCACGCCAGACGATCGAGCGGGAGATCGATCGGAAACTGCCGGATGACTTCGAACAACAGGTGAAGGCGGCCACGCTGAAATTTTACGAGGGCGATTTGCAGGCGATCGCCCATGTCGGCGAGGCGATTGGGCGCGATACGCCTGCCCAAATGCGTAGCTTCCAGCGGAACGCCCGAAAAGATTCGCCACGGCCTCACATGCGCCGGCCTCTACGACCTGCTCGCGCCGCATATTTTCTCCGCTACGCAGGTCGACCGCGGCAAGCCCGCGCCCGATCTGTTTCTCTTCGCGGCCGAACAGATGAAGGTGCAGCCGTCGCAGTGCCTTGTGATCGAGGACAGCGTTCCCGGTGTCATCGGCGGCCGCGCCGCCGGGATGACCGTGCTTGGCTTTCACGGCGGCAGCCATTGTCAGCCGGGCCATGCCGAATTGCTGCGCGCCGCCGGCGCCGCCGCGACATTCGACGACATGCGCAGACTGCCCGACCTGATCGCGCATACCGGTCGAAACACCGGCTAGTTTCAATACAGCCAAAGTCCGGCATGCCTTGCAACGTCGGGCAACCTTGCCGCGAGTTAACTGGCCGCGGAACCCGCAGGTGATAATTTCAGATCAACCTGCGCGAGGGAGCGGCGCATCCTGAAATCACCCGACAGCCGGATATTGAAGGCAAGCTCGATGTTGAAGGCGGGTTTACCGCTCACGCTCGTTGCGGCGGTGGCTGTGCTGGCGCGAACCTGGCAGCTTTCGCAGAACGATTTTGGAAGGCAGTACTACGCCGCAGGCGTGCGCAGCATGCTCGATAGCTGGCACAATTTCCTCTTCAACGCGTTCGACCCCGCAGGCTTTGTGTCCATCGACAAGCCGCCGGTGGCGATCTGGCTGCAGGTTGGCAGCGCCAAACTGTTGGGCTTTTCCGCGCTTTCGATCCTGCTCGCCCAGGTGATCGCGGGATTGGCCGCAATCACCATCGTTTACGTTCTGGTGCAGAAATATTGGGGCAGGACGGCGGCCGCTGTGGCCGCGCTCTCGCTCGCGCTCAGCCCGGTCAATGTCGCCGTCGACCGCTCCAACAATACCGAGAGCTGCCTCATCCTGGTGCTGCTGGCCGGTGCGTGGTTGGGAATGCGGGCAGCCGAAACCGGCCGGCTCGCGATGCTCTGCGCCGCGATGGCCGCGATCGGCATAGGCTTCAACGTCAAGATGGGAGCGGCGCTGGTGTTGGCTCCGGTGCTCGCCTTGACGTTCAGCCTTGCCCGGCCGGGTGCTCCCGTCACCTGGCACCTCGGGCGACAGACCATCGCGGGCATCGTCCTCGTCGCCGTCGCGCTGTCATGGGCGATCTTCTTCGATCTCACGCCGGTTCGAGACCGGCCCTATGCGGGCAGCACCAGGCACAATTCCATGCTGGAGCTTGCACTGGTGCATAATGGCGCGGCCCGCTTCGTGGCGATGGCTGCGCCCGCAGCCAATCCGGCAATCTCCTCGCCCTCTGGCGAGAAGGTCCCGGCAACCACGGAAGTCCGGCAGCCCGTTATGACCGACGACTCGCCGACCGGCCCGCTCCGCCTGTTCCGGCCGCGGGCCGCGGCACAGTTTGCCTGGCTGCTGCCGCTCGCGCTTCTCGGCCTTGTTCTCGCCTGGGCGGATGCAGGAAGTCCGGGCGCGCCGGCGTCACGCCGCATCGGCGCCGCGGTCTGGACCGGCTGGCTCGCGATGTACTGGGTCGTGCTCAGCTTTGCGGGCGGATTGATCCACACTTATTACGTCGCCGTGCTGGGTCCGCCGCTCGCCGTGCTTTCCGGCATCGCTGTCGCGGGGCTCTGGTCGAGGTGGAAAGCCGGCAAGCCGGAACGGATATTTCTGCCGCTGATCATCGCGGCCACGGCCGGTTGGCAATTCTATCTCTGCATGGCGCCGTCCAGGGGAATCGGATCCGACTGGCTCAGCCTGACATGGCTGACGTCGATCGGGATCGCCACAATTTGCGCGGCCGTCCTTTACGTATTGCCGCTGCTGGGCAGCGGATTGGCGAAACTGTTCGCGGTCGCTTCCATCGGCGCGCTGCTCGTTCCACCGATCCTGACCGCTGCAAGCGTCGTCCTGAGGCGCCCGAACATCGCCGCGCCGGTCGCCAACATGACCGCCCTGCTCGCGCCGTCGGATACCGAGCGGGTGGCCTTGCGGACATCGCGGCTGGAAGCCGCCCGCCAGAAGCTCACCAGTTACCTGATCGCCAATCGCGAGGCCGCAAAGTTTCTCGTCGCGGTCCCCAACGCCAACGTCGCCGCTCCGCTCATTATCTCGACCGGCCTGCCCGTCATGGCGATCGGCGGCTATCTCGGCGACGATCCGATTCTGACGCCTTCGGACATCGAAAAACTGACCGCCGACAGGCAACTGCGTTTCGTGATGCTTGGCGGATTTACCCTGGCGCCGGCCAAGCAGGCGGCGGCGCTCGATCCGATCGCGCGATGGGTGCGCGCCAACGGCCACCCTGTCGATCCCAGATTGTGGCGGCTGTCGGGGGCTTCGGGCCGCGCGCCCTACCGCATCAACCTCGGCAATGAATGGGTGGAAGTTCCGCCGCCCGAACTGTTCGACCTCTGGGACAAGGCGAACTGAGTCTACCCGTCATTCCGGGGGCGATGCGCCAGCATCCTCCAGTCGTCATGCCCGAGCTTGTCCCGGGCATCCACGTCTTTCTTACCGCTCAAGCGTAGACGTGGATGGCCGGGTCAAGCCCGGCCATGACGGCCGGTGGCGCGCCGGCGGTCCGGATGCGCACTTGCGCATCCGAGGTGCGCTTTGGGCCCCCGGAATGACCGGCTCAAACGCTGGCTTTTTGGCCATTTAGGCTATATCTGAGCCCAGCCGCCGTCAGGGCGCCATTTCCACCAGCACTCCAGGTTCCATGAAGCCGCCGCGCAAGCTGCACATCAAGTCCTATGGCTGCCAGATGAACGTCTACGATGCGCAACGCATGGTGGACACGCTGGCGGGCGAGGGCTTTGTGGAGACAGCCAGTGCCGAGGATGCCGATCTGGTGATCCTCAACACCTGCCACATCCGCGAGAAGGCCTCCGAAAAGGTCTACTCCGAGCTCGGACGGCTGAGGGTTGCCAAGGATGAAGCTGCGCGCCAGGGGCGCGATATGCGCATCGCGGTCGCAGGCTGCGTCGCGCAGGCCGAGGGCGCAGAGATCATCCGCCGCGCGCCTGTTGTCGACGTCGTGGTCGGGCCGCAGAGCTATCATCATCTGCCGCAGCTATTGGCGCGCGCGCAGAGCGAAGGCCGCGCGCTGGAGACCGAATTCCCGGTCGAGGACAAGTTCGGTTTCCTGCCGCAGCCAAAGCCGGACGCGATCCGGGCCCGCGGAATCTCCGCGTTCGTCACGGTGCAGGAGGGCTGCGACAAGTTCTGCACCTTCTGCGTCGTGCCTTATACGCGCGGCTCAGAAGTATCGCGCCCGGTCGCGAAGATCATCGACGACGTGAAGCGGCTCGCCGACAACGGCGTGCGCGAGATCACGCTGATCGGCCAGAACGTCAACGCCTATCACGGCGAAGGCCCCGACGGACGGACCTGGCCGCTCGGCAGGCTGCTGCATCGGCTTGCCGAAATCGAAGGTATCGTGCGGCTGCGCTACTCCACCAGCCATCCCCGCGACGTCGACGATTCGCTGATTGCGGCGCATCGCGATCTCGCTGCGCTGATGCCCTTCGTCCACCTGCCCGTGCAGTCCGGCTCCGACCGGATCCTGGCCGCCATGAACCGCAAGCATACCGCCGATGATTATCGCCGCGTCATCGACCGTTTCCGTACCGCGCGCCAAGATATTGCTTTTTCATCGGATTTTATCGTCGGCTTCCCTGGCGAAACCGAGGGAGAATTCGCCGCGACCCTCGCGCTTGTCGCACAAATCGGATACGCTGGAGCTTATTCGTTCAAATATTCGCCGCGGCCCGGCACGCCGGCGGCGGACATGCAGGAGACGGTGTCAGCGGCTGAAATGGACGAGCGATTGGTGCGGCTCCAGGAATTGATCGACAGCCAGCAATCGGCCTTCAACAAGGCCATGATTGGCAACACCGTCGATGTGCTGTTCGAACGCGCGGCCCGCAATCCCGGCCAGATCGTCGGCCGCACCGCGTATCTCCAGCCAGCGCATGTCTTTGCCTCACCTGGCATCATCGGACAGGTGCTGCCGGTCAAAATCGAGAGCCTCGAGCGTTACAGCCTGCTCGGCGAACTCGCCGGCGCTGCCGCCCGGCCGATGCCATCAGATCTATCTCAAATGACCAATTCTTCTCTAGAAAATCGGGGAGCCTGAACCCTTGCCAAAAAGCGCATCGGATTCGCCTTCGCTCGCTCCCAGCCGCAAATTTGACCGCGACATGCAAATTCCGCCCGAGACCCAGGTCGTCATCGACTTCGACGACAACCGCGCCGCTTCCGCGCTGGTCGGCCCCTATGGGCAGAACCTGGCGCTGGTCGAACGGCGGCTCGGCATCGTCGTCGATTCCCGCGGCAACCACATCACCATCGCCGGCTCCCGCGACGGCTGCGACGCCGCGCGGCGTGTGCTGGAGACGCTCTATGCGCAGGCCTTGCAGGGACATGACCTCTCGCAGGGCGAAGTCGAAGGCGCGATCCGCGCCGTACTCGCGCAGGGCTCGCTGTTCGAATACGACGCCAAGACCGCCAAATCGTCGTTCGAGACCATCAATCTGCGCAAGCGTCCGGTGCGGGCACGCACCGCCGCGCAGGATTCCTACATCCGCGCGCTGAAGCGCCACGAGATGGTGTTCGGCGTCGGCCCCGCCGGCACCGGCAAGACCTGGCTTGCGGTAGCGCATGCCGCGCAATTGTTCGAGCGCAAGGAAGTCGATCGCATCATCCTGTCGCGGCCCGCGGTCGAGGCCGGCGAGCGGCTCGGCTTCCTGCCCGGCGACTTGCGGGAAAAGGTCGATCCTTACTTGAGGCCGATCTACGACGCGCTGTACGATTTGATGGATTCGCGGATTGTCGAGCGCGCGCTGCAGGCCGGCGAAATCGAGATCGCGCCGCTGGCGTTCATGCGCGGCCGCACGCTGACCAACGCCGTCATCATCCTGGACGAGGCGCAGAACACCACGTCGATGCAGATGAAGATGTTCCTGACCCGGCTCGGCGAGAACAGCCGCATGATCATCACCGGCGATCCGTCGCAGGTCGACCTGCCGAACGGACAGGCCTCCGGGCTTGCCGAAGCGGTCAAGCTGCTCGACGGCGTCGAGGGCATTGCGCAGGTGAAATTCACCGCAGAGGATGTCATCCGCCATGAACTGGTGGCGCGGATCGTCGCCGCCTATGAGGGATTGCCGCAAAAACCGGCAACCAACAAATCTTGACCCAGAAATCGTCGGCGCCGGGCCTGCTGCAGGCGGGCCCGGGCCGTAACCCGAACATTGCAATGCAAAGCGCTGGAACGCTCGTGTCGTCCGTCCTTCCCTTCACCGAAGTTCTGGTCGTCGCCGATTGCTGGCAGACCGAGCCGGATGCCGAGGCGGTGATCCATCGCGCCATCAACGCGGCGGCGGAAATTGCCGATGCCGATGTCGGCGAGGCCGAGCTCGCGGTCATGCTGACCGACGATGCCGGCGTCCGCACGCTCAACAACAACTGGCGCGGCATCGACAAGCCGACCAACGTGCTGTCGTTTCCGGCGTTGCAGCCGACCGCGGGCGCGCCTGCCGACGCGCCGCGGATGCTCGGAGATATCGCCATCGCCTTTGAGACCACGCGGAAAGAGGCCGATGACGAAGAAAAGCCGTTCGATCATCACCTCAGCCATCTTGCGGTCCACGGATTCCTGCATTTGATCGGATACGATCACGAGAAGGACGACGACGCCGAAGCCATGGAAGGTCTCGAACGGGAGATTCTCTCCCAGCTCGGCATTCCGGATCCGTATGCGGATCGAGATCCGTATGCGGACCGGGAGCGGGTGGACTGAAATGCCGGACTCCGACCCGATACAGGACAACCCGCGCGACACGCCCAATCTGCCGGCGGTGGTGCAGGAAGGCGAGGTGCTGCGCCCGGCCGCCGACAGCTGGCTGATGCGCGCGATCCGCACGCTGTTCGGCTGGAGGGCGGGATCTGTTCGCGCCGATCTCCAGGTCGTGCTCGACGCCTCCACTCCTGACGATGTCGGCTTCTCCGCCATCGAGCGCACCATGTTGCGCAACATCCTTGGCCTCAACGAGCGGCGCATCGCCGACGTGATGGTGCACCGCGCCGATATCGTCGCGGTCAAACGGGATATTCCGCTCGGCGAACTAATGAGCTTGTTCGAGAGCGCGGCGCATTCGCGGCTCGTGGTCTACAACGAAACGCTCGACGACCCCGAAGGCATCGTTCACATCCGCGACCTCCTGGCGTTCATGACCGCGAAGGCGCGGATCGGCGATACGACCAAGCCGAAGCGCAAGAAGCCGTTCCCGGCGGGCCTCGACCTGCGCGCGGTCGACCTCGCATTGCCGCTGGCGGAGGCCAACATCATCCGCAAGCTGCTGTTTGTGCCGCCGTCGATGCGGGCGATCGACTTGCTGGCGCAGATGCAGGCCTCGCGCATCCATTTGGCGCTGGTGGTCGACGAATATGGCGGCACCGACGGGCTGGTGTCGATCGAGGACATCGTCGAGCAGATCGTCGGCGAGATCGACGACGAGCACGACAGCGACGAGCCGCCGTCGATCATCCGGCAGGGAGACAATGCATTCATCGCCGACGCCCGCGCCAGCCTCGAGGATGCCCGCAAGATGATCGGCGAGGAATTCGTCACCGGCGAGGCCGGCGAGGAAGTCGAGACGCTGGGCGGCTACCTGGTGGCGCAGGTCGGCCGCCTGCCATTGCGCGGCGAAGTGATTGCGGGCCCGGGCAATTTCGAGATCGAGGTGCTCGATGCCGATCCGCGGCGGGTCAAGCGGCTGCGGATCGGGATTCGAAAGGAGCGCCCGGCGCCGCGCGCGACGCGCGAGCGAAGCCGCCGCGAGGCCCCGCCCGACACCACCACGCCGCCGACCAATGACAATACGCCGCCGACCTCCGGCGATGGAGCCGGCTCGCAGTGATCCCCACCAGTAAATTCCGCATGGCGGGACTTTCGATCATCCTGGCCTGGGGCTGGAAGCGCGCGGTGATCGCGCTTAGCGCCGGCATGCTGTCGGCGCTTGCGATGGCGCCGTTCAATGCCTGGCCGGTGCTGTTCGTGACCTTTCCGGTCGTGGTCTGGCTGATCGACGGCGCGGCGGCCGGGAAACGGCGCGGCGTGCCGGCGGCTGCGATGTCGGGCTTCTGGTTCGGGCTCGGCTATTTCGTGCCCGGGCTCTACTGGACCGGCAACGCCTTCCTGGTCGATGCGCCGACCTTTGCATGGCTGATGCCGTTCGCGGTGCTCGGCCTGCCGGCCTATCTTGCCTTATTCCCGGCGCTCGGCTTCGCGCTGGCGCGCCTGATCTGGACGCGGGATGCCTCGCGGGTGCTGGCGCTCGCGATCGGGCTCACGGTCAGCGAATGGCTGCGCGGCTATGTGCTGTCGGGCTTTCCCTGGAACGCCTTCGGCTACGCGCTGTCGGAGCCGCTGGCGCTGGCGCAAGCCGCATCGCTGATCGGGCTGTGGGGCATGACCTTCCTCAGCGTTGCGATCTTTGCCAGCCCGGCGGCGCTGATCGACGGATCTTCGCGCGGCCGAAAGCCCTGGATCGCACCGGTGGCGGCGCTGTCGCTACTGGTCGCGATGGGTGTCTACGGCGCCGTGCGGCTGTCGCTGCAACCGACCGAGTTGACCAAGGTCAAGCTGCGTATCATGCAGCCGAACCTGCAGCAGGACGTCAAATTCAACTACGCCGCCAAGGCGGAAGTGATGCAGAAATACCTGACGCTTTCCGACCGCGCTTCAGGACCGCAATCCACCGGCGTGCGCGACGCGCAGATCCTGATCTGGCCGGAATCGGCTTTCCCGTTCTTCCTGACGCGCGAGGCGGACGCGATGGCGCAGATCGCCGAGCTGCTGCCCAAGGGCACAGTGCTGATGACCGGCTCGGTGCGCGCCCCGGACGGACCGCCCGGCGCCCGCGTCAGTCGCGCCTACAATTCGATATATGTGATCGACCATGACGGTGGCGTGCTGTCGGTCTACGACAAGCTGCATCTGGTGCCGTTCGGCGAATACCTGCCGTTTCAGGAGTGGATGGAAAAGCTCGGCTTCGTGCAGCTGACAAAGGTGCATGGCGGCTTCATTCCGGGCACGCGGCGCCGCACGATGGAGATCCCGAATGCGCCGCGCGCGCTGCCGTTGATTTGTTACGAAGCGATTTTTCCCGGAAATGTTGCAGCGCGTGATGACCGCCCCGGCTGGATCGTCAACCTGACCAATGACGGCTGGTTCGGAAATTCGACGGGCCCCTACCAGCACCTGCAGCAGGCGCGGCTGCGCGCCATCGAAGAAGGGCTGCCGATGGTGCGCGCCGCCAATACCGGCATCTCGGCGGTGATCGATCCCTCGGGGCGAATTGTGGCACGGCTCGGCCTCGGCATCGAAGGCGTGCTGGACGCCAGCCTGCCATCGGCGCTGCCGCCGACGATTTATGCTCGCCTTGGAGATATCCCGGCTGCCATCATCGTGGCCGCCGCGCTGCTGTTCGTCGTCAGACGCCGTGCCACAAAGCACGCCGCCTGAGATTTACGCGCCACAGGTTGTCACTGGTTTACTAAAATACGCCAACTCGCGGTTCCACCAGTTGACAGACAGCCTGCGATTCGCTTTCTGCGGTTGCAAGAGAAAAACAACAACCAGTCACTTCATTGCTCAGATCGTCCGCAATTCAACCCGATCCTCCGAGCAGGTTTGACGGTACTGGCGCCTGAGGCACAGGACTTCCACTGCCTCATTCCCGGCGCCCATCCAGGAGCGATGCAGATGTCCACCAAAGCGCCCAATCCGGTTGACAAGTATGTCGGCAGCCGCGTCCGGATGCGCCGCATCATGCTGGGCATGAGCCAGGAAAAACTGGGCGAAGCGCTCGGCCTTACTTTCCAGCAGGTCCAGAAGTACGAAAAAGGCACCAACCGGGTCGGCGCCAGTCGCCTGCAGCAGATCTCCGAGATATTGCAGGTCCCGGTGTCGTTCCTGTTCGATGGCGGGCCGAGCGGCGCGATAAATGGCAACGGCTTCGCCGAAGGCGCCTCCCCGGCCTACGTGTCCGATTTTCTCGCTACATCAGAGGGTCTGGCGCTGACGCGCGCGTTCACGCGCATCGGCGATTCCAAAATGCGGCGCTCAATCGTCGAGCTGGTCGAGCAGATCGCGTCGCGCGACGGTCCCGACCCGCGCTGATTTTCATCCGCGCCGGTTTGATAATTTCGTATTCTGGAATATGCCATCATTTCGGACGCGCGTTGGCGCGAGTCCGCGATGTGCAATTGCGCATCGGGGAATGACGCCGTATCGGATACGACATGACGACAACTAATCCTTTCGACTCCACACCGATCCTCGAGGGCATCCGCCGCTGGGTCGAGATCGAGACCCCGACAGAGGCGCCCGGGCAGGTCAACAAGCTCGCCGACCTTGTCGCTGAAGGCTATCGCGGCCTGCCCGCCACCGTGGAGCGGATCGCCGGGCACTCCGGCTGCGGCGACCATCTGGTGGCGCGCTCCGCATGGGGGCAGGACGCGCCGGGAATCCTGGTGCTGAGCCATCTCGATACGGTGCATCCGCTTGGCTTCATCGAGCGCCTGCCGTTCCGGATCGATGGTGACAGCGCTTTCGGCCCCGGCATCTACGACATGAAGGGCGGCGCCTATCTCGCCTATCATGCGTTTCGGCAGGCTTGCGCCAACGGCGCGCGGCTGCCGCTCGGCATCACTCAGCTCTATGTATCCGATGAGGAGATCGGCAGCCCAACCTCGCGCGGGCTGATCGAAGCCGAGGGACGCAAGGCAAAATACGTGCTGGTCACCGAACCGGCGCGCGACGGCGGCAAGATCGTGACGGGGCGCAAGGGCGTCGGACGCTTCGAGGTTTTCATCAAGGGCGTACCCTCGCATGCCGGCACCAGGCCCGAGGACGGCCGCAGCGCCATCCGCGAACTCGGCAATGTCATTCAAACGCTGGAGGCGATGAACGATCTGGCGCGCGGCATCACCGTCAATGTCGGCGTGGTCCGCGGCGGCACAAAGCCGAACGTGGTCGCGGAGGAGGCCTATGCCGAAGTCGATTTGCGCGTGCCGACCATTTCAGATTCCGACGAGCTCACGGCGAAAATCCTCAATCTGAAATCGCGCACCGAGGGCGTCACCGTCAAGGTGATCGGCGAACTGAACCGCCCGCCTTACGAAAAGAGCAATGCCGGCGCCGCGCTCTACGAGCATGCCAGGACGATTGCGGCGGAGATCGGTTTCGATCTGGTCGACACGGCGACCGGCGGCGGTTCCGACGGTAATTTCACCGCGCCGCATACCGCAACGCTGGACGGGCTCGGTGTCGACGGCCAGGGTGCGCATACCCATTACGAGCAGATGTACATCTCCTCGATCGAGCCAAGGGCGCGGCTGCTGTACCGGCTGTACCAGACGCTGCGATGATGGCTTCACCGCGCGACATTGGCGACCGCGACGCGCCGCCGGATGACGGCGCGTCGGCGCATGCACGCGGTTCGTTCTTCGGCCGCCGCAAGGGCCACAAGCTCCGCATCCACCAGGCCGACCTGATCGACAATCTGCTGCCGCATCTGGAGCTCGATATCGGAACGGGAGCGCCGGAGCGTCTCGCCGATCTCTTCGAAGGCGAGATCGGGGATGTCAGGCTCGAAATCGGATTCGGCGGCGGCGAGCATCTGATCGCGGAGGCGCAAGCCTTTCCGAATATCGGGTTCATCGGCTGCGAGCCCTATGTCAACGGCATGGCCAAGATCCTGACGCAGATCGAGGCGCACAACATCGGCAACATCCGCCTCTATGCCGGCGATGCCGCGGAATTGCTGGCCTGGGCGCCGCCGCGTTCGCTGACGCGGATCGACCTGATCCATCCCGATCCCTGGCCGAAGCGGCGGCACTGGAAACGGCGCTTCGTGCAGGACGCTACCGTCAACGCGATGGCGCGCATCCTGAAAGCTGGCGGCGAGTTTCGTTTCGTCAGCGACATCGATGATTACTGCGCCTGGACGCTGGCGCATCTGATGCGCAGCCCCGATTTTCTCTGGACCGCCGAGCGCGCCGCCGACTGGCAAAAGCCGTGGGACGGCTACACCATGACGCGCTACGGCCGCAAAGCCGAGCGCGAGGGGCGCGTGGCGGCGTATCTGCGGTTTCGGCGGGTGGGCTAGGCACGTCGTTCCGGGGCGATGCGAAGCATCGAACTATGGTGCGCAATTGCGCACCTGAGAACATCGAGATTCCCCGATGTGCAATTGCACATCTGAGGTTCGCGCTTCGCGCGCCCCGGAATGACGGGGAGACAGCTTGGACCAGATTACCGCGTCTTCCAGAATGCGACGACGCGCTGGGCGGTCGCGGGCATCAGGCGCACGTAGTTCACCCGCGCGCTTTCGATGTCGGCGGGAGATGCCGTCCGGTTCGAACCGAGCCGGAGCAGGATCAGCGCGCGCACGGTCGCCCATTCGATATCGATGGCTTTTCCGGCGATCAGGATCGGATCGTAGCGATCGCCACTGATCAGGCGGTCGAGGGTTTCGATCTTGACGCCGGTCATCGCCGACAGCGCGGCGATCGACTCCTCGTATTTGAAGGCCCTGGCAAAGTTGAGCAATGCGCCTTCGCCGAGCATGCCTTCGCGATGGAGCTTCAGCACCGTGCGCTGCGCCGGCATGAAGTCGCGCCGCTCCTCGCGTTCGGACGGGCCGGTGATGGCGGTCATCGCCTGCTTGATGTCGGCCTGCCGCTCGGGCTTGACGACCTGGAACAGGCGGCGGCGGATGACGTCGATGGAGCCGGAGAGCAGCTCCTTCAGACGCGTAGGCGACAGATCGTCGCGCTGGCCGAGCTTGATGGTCAGCACGCCGTCCTGGCCGGCGCGCTTGATCAGCGTCGAATAGCTGTTCTCGGAGAAGGCGGCGCCCGCATTGCCGGCGGTGCGCCTGATAACGTCGCGTTCGCCGCGGGCGACGATGACGTCGGTGAGATCGGTTGAAAGCGTGGGCCGCTCCGCCATCGCCAGCAGATGCCCTTGGCCCTTCTCGGACGCGATTTCGATCAGCATCTTTTCGTCGATGAGCGGCGAACGGCGCAGCAGCGGGCCTGCGATGGCGATTTCATCGTCGTGGGCGAGTTGGCCGACCAGACCACGCGGCGCGTTCGCCAGCACCGACAGGCGCTCGGCCAATTCGGCGCGCTCGGCAAGCTCGGCATGCGGGACGAGACTGGTCAGGACACCGTCGAACAGATCGACGTGATCGGAGCGGAAGCTCGCCGCACCCTGCAGGAAAAGCTTGCTGATGCGGCGTGCGGCATCGGCGCGGCGCTTGGGGTCGCCACGACTGATGATGTCGTCGAGTTCCGGGATCAGCGATGGTGAAATTATCATAAACCCGCCCAAACCGGCCTGAATTGGCTGGTTTTCGGGAAATCTAGGCAGCGTTCGTGAATGAAGGGTTAGATTTCGTCCCCGCTCTCAAAGCTTGGCAAAATCAGACTTAACGGGATCGCGGGCCTTGTCGGATTGCGCAAAAACCGCTATATCCGCGGCAACTTATGGTTCTCATACGATCGCGTATTGAGAGTGGGCCCCCCGGGACCCGCTCTTTTTTATTACCTGAACGAGCCCGGCCCAGAAGGGCCTTAAAGGCGCGGTTCGGGGAACCGGCCGGACCGCCGGTTAAGGCCCGGCCTAAACCCATGCAAGTAAGACGCTTTTGACCCTGGACATGACCGATCCAACTGCTGGTTCCGTGGATGCCGAGTTGCTGGCCGAGCCCCGTCTCGTCGTCGAGCCGGGCGCTGCCGCGCGGGTGTCGGCGGTGGCCGGACCGGTTTTGCAGGGAATGGGCTACCGGCTGGTCCGTATCAAGATTTCAGGCGAGGCCGGCTGCACTGTCCAGATCATGGCCGAACGGCCTGATGGTACGATGCAGATCGAGGACTGCGAGGCGATCTCGCGGGCGCTGTCGCCGGTGCTCGATGTCGCCGACCCGATCGACCGCGCCTACCGGCTTGAGATATCCTCGCCGGGCATCGATCGCCCGCTGGTGCGCCGCTCCGATTTCGAGCGCTACGCCGGTCATCTCGTGAAGGTCGAGATGGCGGTCGCCCACCAGGGCCGCAAGCGTTTTCGCGGGCTCCTGGCCGGCGTCGAAGGCGATGCCGTGCGGCTACATCGGGATGACACACGCGCGGACGAAGATGCCGACGTGCTGCTGGTGATGGAAGACATCTCCGACGCACGGCTGGTTCTGACCGACGAGTTGATTGCGGAATCGATGCGGCGCGGCAAGCAGGCCGAGCGCGAATTGAAGCAGAATCTCGGGCTGGCGCCGCCGCCTCCGCCGCACGCAAGGAAGAGCGATCCGGCCAGGAGCAACAAACCGAAGCCGAAGCCCGGCAAGAAGCTGGAGCCCAAAAAGCCCGAGCCGACCAATACCAAGAAGCACCGCCTCGCCGCAGAAAGACTGCGCAGAGGCGACCTCGATCCTACCGAAGGAGACTAGGCCATGGCCGTCAGTGCCAACAAACTCGAACTGCTGCAGATCGCAGACGCGGTCGCCCGCGAAAAGTCGATCGACCGCGGGATCGTGATCGCTGCGATGGAAGACGCCATCGCCAAGGCCGCCCGCGCCCGTTACGGCAGCGAGACCGACGTTCACGCCGAGATCGACGCCAAGAAGGGCGAGCTGCGGCTGTCGCGCCACATGCTGGTCGTCGAGCAGGTCGAGAACTCCTCGAACCAGATTTCGCTGGCGGACGCGCAGCGCGCCAATCCGGGCGCCCAGGTCGGCGACACCATCGCCGACACCCTGCCGCCGCTGGAATATGGCCGCATCGCCGCGCAATCCGCCAAGCAGGTGATCGTGCAGAAGGTCCGCGAGGCCGAGCGCGACCGGCAATACCAGGAATTCAAGGACCGCATCGGCGATATCGTCAACGGCGTCGTCAAGCGCGTCGAATATGGCAGCGTGATCGTCGATCTCGGCCGCGGTGAAGCCATCATCCGCCGCGACGAAATGCTGCCGCGCGAGGTGTTCCGCAACGGCGACCGCGTCCGCGCCTACATCTTCGATGTCCGCCGCGAAACCCGCGGACCGCAGATTTTCCTCTCGCGCACCCACCCGCAATTCATGGCAAAACTGTTCGCGCAGGAAGTCCCGGAAATCTACGACGGCATCGTCGAGATCAAGGCGGTGGCCCGCGATCCCGGCTCGCGCGCAAAAATCGGCGTGATTTCCCGGGATTCCTCGGTGGATCCGGTCGGCGCCTGCGTCGGCATGCGCGGCTCGCGCGTGCAGGCCGTGGTGAACGAACTGCAGGGCGAGAAGATCGACATCATTCCGTGGTCGCCCGACATCGCGACCTTCGTCGTCAACGCGCTGGCGCCCGCCGAAGTCGCCAAGGTCGTGATCGACGAGGACCGCGAGCGGATCGAGGTCGTGGTTCCCGACACCAACAACCAGCTCTCGCTGGCGATCGGCCGCCGGGGCCAGAACGTGCGGCTTGCCTCGCAGCTGACCGGCTGGGACATCGACATCCTCACCGAGCAGGAAGAATCCGAGCGCCGCCAGGCCGATTTCGAGAACTCGACCCGCGTCTTCATGGAAGCGCTGAACGTCGACGAGGTCGTCGGCCAATTGCTGGCGTCGGAAGGCTTTACTTCGGTCGAGGAACTCGCGCTGGTCGACGCCAAGGAACTGGCCGGCATCGAAGGCTTTGACGAGGAAACCGCCAACGAGCTGCAGAGCCGGGCGAGAGAATACCTGGAACAGCTCGAAACGGAGCTGGAAAACAAGCGTAAGGAGCTCGGCGTGGATGATGCTTTGAAGACGGTGCCCGGCGTGACCTCGAAGATGCTGGTCAAGTTCGGCGAGAACGACATTAAGTCCGTCGAGGATCTGGCGGGCTGTGCGACCGACGATCTGGTCGGCTGGACCGAGCGCAAGGAAGGCGGCGAGCCGACCAAGTTCCCCGGCATTCTCGACGCCAACGAGATCTCGCGCGACGATGCCGAACGCATGATCATGCAGGCCCGCGTCATTGCCGGCTGGATCACCGAGGCCGAACTCGCCAAGCAATCCGAGGCGGCCGAAGCCACCGAAGACCAGACGGCGTAATGCGGGTGTTCCGCAAAACCGAAAATCTTTTCTGCGCACAGTCCGTGCGCAGATGACCGGAGCCACTAAACAGGCATGCTCGCTTTGGCTGACCCCGATCTCGACCATGGGCCGCGGACCGACAAGTCCGCGACCATGCGGATGTGCGCGGTCAGTCGCGAGGTGCGCCCGATCGACGAGCTGATCCGGTTTGTGGTCGCCCCGTCGGGCGAAGTCATCCCCGATTTGAAGCGCAAGCTGCCCGGCCGCGGCATGTGGGTCCGGGCCTCGCGCCGGACCGTTGCGGAAGCGGTACGGAGTCACCAATTTAGCAGAGGGTTCAAGCGCAACGTTCGCGCCGCGGCGACCCTTGCCGCCGACACCGAGGCCCTGCTGGAACGAAGCTGCACCGAGGTGCTGGCCATGGCGGCCAAGGCCGGTCAGGTCGTTTCCGGCTTTGCCAAGGTCGAGGGCCTGCTCGAACAGGGCAGGGCCGAAGCCCTGGTTCACGCTTCGGACGGCGCGGCCGACGGAATCCGCAAATTGGACGCTATCGCCGGGCAAAGGACCGGAAATATCGGTGAATCGCGGGGTTTACCGATCGTTACCGCTTTAACCTCGGCACAATTGGATTTGGCACTGGGCCGGTCAAATGTGATACATGCTGCGCTGCTCGCGGGCCCGGCGAGCAAAACGTTCCTGTCGCGCTGCCAGATCCTGGTTCGATACCGGATGGACGACGACGACAAGACCGGGGATAGCGGCCAGAAATTCTGACTGACGACGATTGGTTCCGAAGCCTTGCTTCAATGACTGTGCGGATACGCACAACGTAACGAGATTAGGACTGCTGAATGGTTGATACCAAAACGCCTGGCGACAAGACTCTGAGTGTCCCGACCAAGACCTTGACGCTGAAGCCGCGGGTCGAGACGGGCACCGTGCGCCAGAGCTTCAGCCATGGCCGGACCAAGCAGGTCGTGGTCGAAAAGCGTGGCAAGCGCCGCGTCGGCGGCGACGCGCCCGCCACCGAAACGCATGCGCCCGAGCCGGTCGCTGCCAAGCCGGCGCCTGCCAAGGCCCCCCTTTCCCGCCCCGCAGCCGCCCCGGCCGCGCCGCGCAGCGGTTCGGGCGTGGTGCTGCGCACGCTGACGGAAGACGAGCGTTCCGCCCGCGCCAGCGCGCTGGCCGACGCAAAGGTGCGCGAAGTCGAGGAACGGCGGCTGGCCGAGGAAGAAGCCAAGCGCCGCGCCAGCCGTGAAGGCATCGAACAGGCCGAACGCGAGGCCGCCGAAGCCCGCCGCAAGGCCGAGGAAGAACGGCATCGACTGGAAGAGGAAGCCAAGCGCAAGGCCGAAGTCGAGGCCAAGAAGCGATTTGGCGAGGCCGAAGCCAAGACCGCGACGGCAACGCCGGCTGCTACGGCCCGTCCCGCGGCTGCCCGTCCCGGCGCCGCCCGTCCGGCTGCAGCGGTTCCCCCTGCACGCGCGCCCGGTGTTGCTGCCGACGGTTCCGATGAAGACGAAGGTCCGCCGCGCCAGGTTCGCCGCGGCCCCGGCGGCGCCATGCGCCCCGCGGTGCCCCCCAAGACCACCCACAAGCCTGGCCCGCAAAAGGAACGCGGCCGCCTGACACTCGTCACCGCGCTCAACGCCGACGATGTGCGCGAGCGTTCGATCGCCTCGTTCCGCCGCCGCACCCAGCGCCTGAAGGGACACGCCTCCAACGAACCGAAGGAAAAGCTCATCCGCGAGGTGACGATCCCGGAAGCGATCACGATCCAGGAACTCGCCAACCGCATGTCGGAGCGCGCGGTCGACGTCATCCGCCTGCTGATGAAACAGGGCGCGATGCACAAGATCACCGACGTGATCGACGCCGACACTGCGCAGTTGATCACCGAGGAAATGGGCCATTCCGTCAAGCGCGTCGCCGCGTCCGACGTTGAAGAGGGCCTGTTCGACGTCGTCGACGATTCCACCGATACCGAGCCGCGCTCGCCGGTCGTCACCGTGATGGGCCATGTCGACCACGGCAAGACCTCACTGCTCGACGCGCTTCGCCACGCCAACGTGGTGTCGGGCGAAGCCGGCGGCATCACCCAGCACATCGGCGCCTATCAGGTGACCTCGCCGGAAAGCGGCAAGAAGATCACCTTCATCGATACGCCCGGCCACGCCGCGTTCACCGCGATGCGCGCGCGCGGCGCCAAGGTCACCGATATCGTGATCCTGGTGGTGGCGGCCGATGACGGCGTCATGCCGCAGACGGTGGAAGCGATCAACCACGCCAAGGCGGCGAAGGTTCCGATGATCGTCGCGATCAACAAGATCGACAAGCCCGACGCGAAGCCGGAACGCGTGCGCACCGAACTGCTGCAGCACGAGGTTCAGGTCGAATCGTTCGGCGGTGAAGTCGTCGACGTCGAGGTTTCCGCCAAGAACAAGACCAATCTCGACAAGCTGCTCGAGATGATCGCACTGCAGGCCGAACTGCTCGACCTCAAGACCAACTCGGAACGGCCGGCCGAAGGCACCGTGATCGAAGCCAAGCTCGATCGCGGCCGCGGTCCGGTCGCCACCGTGCTGGTGCAGCGCGGCACGCTCAAGGTCGGCGACATCATCGTGGCCGGCGCCGAAATGGGCCGTGTCCGCGCGCTGATTTCGGACCAGGGCGAGAACCTCGACGAGGCCGGACCCTCGGTGCCGGTCGAAGTGCTGGGCTTCAACGGCCCGCCGGAAGCCGGCGACCGCCTCGCCGTGGTCGAGAACGAAGCCCGCGCCCGCCAGGTCACGAGCTATCGCGCCCACCAGAAGCGCGAAAACGCCGCCGCCTCGATTTCCGGCATGCGCGGCTCGCTCGAGCAGATGATGTCGCAGCTCAAGACCGCGGGCCGCAAGGAATTCCCGCTGATCGTGAAAGCCGACGTGCAGGGCTCGCTCGAAGCGATTTTGGGATCGCTGGAGAAACTCGGCACCGACGAAGTCGCAGCCCGCATCCTGCATGCGGGCGTCGGCGGCATCTCCGAATCCGACGTCACGCTGGCGGAAGGTTTCAACGCCGCGATCATCGGCTTCTCGGTGCGCGCCAACAAGGAGGCCGCGGCCACCGCCAAGCGCAACGGCATCGAAATCCGCTACTACAACATCATCTACGATCTCGTCGACGACATCAAAAAGGCGATGTCCGGCCTGCTCGCGCCGACGCTGCGCGAAACCATGCTGGGCAACGCCCAGATCCTGGAAGTGTTCAACATTTCCAAGGTCGGCAAGGTCGCCGGCTGCCGCGTCACCGACGGCACCGTGGAACGCGGCGCCAATGTGCGCCTGATCCGCGACAACGTCGTCGTGCACGAAGGCAAGCTTTCGACGCTGAAGCGCTTCAAGGATGAAGTGAAGGAAGTGCAATCCGGCCAGGAATGCGGCATGGCGTTCGAAAATTACGGCGACATGCGTGTCGGCGACGTGATCGAGTGTTATCGCGTGGAGACCATCCAGCGCTCTCTGTAAGTCCAAATCTTGCGAAGAGCCTCGGATTTTACTGACTGAGAATACGGCGTCATGGCCGGACTTGTTCCGGCCATCCGCGTCTTAACCTGATTCAACAAGCAAAAACGTCAAAGCCCGCAACCAGCGCGGGCATGACGGCTTGGAAAGACGAAAATGCCTCGCCATCATACCAAGGGTTCCGCCCCCGGCGGCTCGCAACGGCAATTGCGCGTCGGCGAGACCGTGCGCCATGCCGTCGCCGATATTCTGTCGCAGGGTAATGTGCACGATCCCGACCTGGAAGGCCAAATCATCACCGTTCCCGAGGTGAGGATGTCGCCTGACCTGAAGCTTGCGACGATTTACGTGATGCCGCTCGGCGGCCGCGATACCGATGTCGTGCTCGCGGCGCTCGCGCGCAATAAAAAGTTCCTGCGCGGCGAGATCGCCCACCGCGTTAACCTGAAATTTGCCCCTGACCTGCGCTTTCGCGTCGACGAACGATTCGACGAAGCGGAACGGATCGAGAAATTACTGAGAACACCTGCGGTGCAAAGAGACCTCGCACCCGATTCGGACGACAAGTGATGACTATGCCCACCGCCAACGGCGGGATTGCGCAGCAAACTGCCGATTCGCAGGACGCCGAAATAAGTATTTTTTCTGGTGAGTCGCACGGCGACGGCGAACGCCGCGCCGGCAACGAAGACCAACGCCGCGGCAACAACGATCCACGCCACAACAAGCAGCCGCGCCAGAACAACCAGCCGCGTCGCGACAAGCGCGACGTCCATGGCTGGGTAATCCTCGACAAGCCGATCGGCATGACCTCGACGCACGCGGTTGCGGTGCTCAAGCGCCTGTTCCAGGCCAAGCGCGCCGGCCACGCCGGAACGCTCGATCCTTTGGCATCCGGCGGCCTGCCGATCGCACTCGGCGAGGCCACCAAGACGGTTCCCTTCGTGATGGATGGCCGCAAGCGCTACCGCTTCACGGTCGCCTGGGGCGAGGAGCGCGACACCGACGATACCGAGGGTCGGGTGGTCAAGACCAGCGAGCTGCGGCCGTCGGCCGACGCGGTCCGGGCCCTGCTGCCGCGGTTCACCGGCCTGATCGAGCAGATCCCGCCGCAATATTCCGCGATCAAGGTCCAGGGCGAACGCGCCTATGACCTGGCGCGGGACGGCGAAACCGTGGAATTGAAGCCTCGACCGGTCGAGATTCACGAATTAACCCTAGTAGAACATGGAGATACCGGCCAGTCCGTGTTCGAGGCCGAGTGCGGCAAGGGCACCTATGTCCGGGCCTTGGCCCGCGATATCGGCCGGATTCTGGGCTGTTTCGGCCATATCTGCGCGTTGCGGCGGACCCTGGTCGGCCCATTCCGCGAGACAGACATGATTCCGCTGGAAGAGTTGGAGGCTTTATGCAATAGAGCCGCGTCTGGCGAGGGAAGCCTCGCCGACGCGCTTTTGCCCGTTGAGACCGCGCTGGACGACATCCCGGCACTGGCCGTCACACGGGCTGATGCGGCAAGGCTCCACAGGGGGCAGGCCGTTTTGTTGCGCGGACGGGATGCGCCCAATAGTAGCGGCACAGTCTATGTCACGGTGGCAGGCCGTCTTTTGGCGCTTGCTGAAATTGGCAACGGCGAACTCATCCCCAAGCGCGTGTTCAACCTGACCGGACTGACTGCCAGTCCCGGTCGCAGCAATGAGAAAGTTTGACGATGTCGATTACCGCCGAACGCAAAGCGGAAGTCATCAAGACGAATGCCAACAAAGCCGGCGATACCGGTTCGCCTGAGGTTCAGGTTGCGATCCTGTCGGAACGCATCAACAATCTCACGGGCCACTTCAAGACCCATGTGAAGGACCATCATTCACGCCGCGGCCTCCTGAAGCTCGTGCAGACGCGCCGCTCGCTTCTCGACTATATCAAGAAGAAGGACGAGGCGCGTTACAAGGCGTTGCTCGAAAAGCATAACATTCGTCGTTGATTTGAGAGAGTACGCGCGCTGTTTGCGCGCGTTTTCGCATGATCTTCCGAACAAGCGGACTCCGAATTTTTCGGAGACGATCATGCGCAAGAGCATCGTCCGATAAGGATCATGCTCGACAACGTCCAGCAGCAATCCGGCCGCTGGACAGGGCAAGATGCCCGTGACTGCCGAGAGGATGGATGCCATCCGAAAGATAAAGACCATGGCAGGATCGCCGGACGCTGATCTCGTATTGCGATCAGCGTCCCGCAATCTTGCGCATGGTCTTTGTGTTTTTGGGCGCCGCTCTCTCGTGAACCATGAAAGAAACCACTATGTTCAATAAGCATTCCGTCGAGATCGACTGGGGTGGACGTCCCCTCAAGCTGGAAACCGGCAAGATCGCCCGTCAGGCCGACGGCGCCGTGATCGCCACCTATGGCGAGACTGTCGTGCTCGCCACCGTCGTCGCCGCGAAGGCGCCGCGCGAAGGCGTCGATTTCCTGCCGCTGACCGTCGACTATCAGGAAAAGACCTACGCCGCGGGCCGCATTCCCGGCGGCTACTTCAAGCGCGAGGGACGTCCGACCGAAAAGGAGACGCTGGTCTCCCGGCTGATCGACCGCCCGATCCGGCCCTTGTTCGTCGACGGCTGGCGCAATGAAACCCAGGTGATCGTGACGACACTGTCGCACGACATGGAAAACGATCCCGACATCCTGGCGCTGGTCGCCTCCTCGGCGGCGCTGACGATATCAGGCGCTCCCTTCAAGGGCCCGATCGGGGCTGCCCGCGTCGGCTTCATCAACGACGAATACGTGCTCAACCCGACGCTCGACGAAATGGTCGAGACCAACCTCGACCTGGTCGTCGCCGGCACTGCGGATGCCGTGCTGATGGTGGAATCGGAAGCGAAAGAGCTCAACGAAGACATCATGCTCGGCGCCGTGATGTTCGGCCACCGCCACTTCCAGCCGGTGATCAAGGCGATCATCGAGCTGGCCGAGAAGGCCGCCAAGGAGCCGCGCGAAGTCAAGGTCGTCGACGAAAGCGCGCTGGAGAAGGAAATGCTCGGCCTGATCGAGCAGGACCTGCGCGCAGCCTACGCCATTCCGGTCAAGCAGGATCGCTACGCCGCGGTCGGCAAGGCCAAGGAAAAGGTGATGGCGCACTACTTCCCGGAAGGGCAGGAGCCGAAATACGACAAGCTGCGCGTCGCCGCCGTGTTCAAGGAGCTCGAAGCCAAGATCGTTCGCTGGAACATCCTCGACACCGGCAAGCGTATCGACGGCCGCGATTCCAAGACCGTGCGCAACATCATCGCCGAAGTCGGCGTGCTGCCGCGCGCCCACGGTTCGGCGCTGTTCACCCGCGGTGAGACGCAAGCGATGGTCGTGACCACGCTCGGCACCGGTGAGGACGAGCAGTACATCGACGCGCTGTCAGGAACGTACAAAGAGACGTTCCTGCTGCACTACAACTTCCCTCCCTACTCGGTCGGTGAAACCGGACGCCTCGGCGGCACCAAGCGCCGCGAAATCGGCCACGGCAAGCTCGCCTGGCGCGCGATCCACCCGGTCCTGCCGCCGCACCACGAATTCCCCTATACGGTGCGCGTGGTCTCCGAGATCACCGAATCCAACGGCTCGTCGTCGATGGCCTCGGTGTGCGGCGCGTCGCTGGCGCTGATGGATGCGGGCGTTCCGTTGAAGCGGCCGACCGCGGGTATCGCGATGGGCCTGATCCTGGAAGGCTCGCGCTTTGCGGTGCTGTCCGACATTCTCGGCGACGAGGATCATCTCGGCGACATGGACTTCAAGGTGGCCGGCACCGACCAAGGCATCACCTCGCTGCAGATGGATATCAAGATCGAGGGCATCACCGAAGAGATCATGAAGGTCGCGCTCGGCCAGGCCAAGGACGGGCGCATCCACATCCTCGGCGAAATGGCGAAGGCGCTGACCAATGCCCGCGCCGAGCTCGGCGAATACGCGCCGCGCATCGAGACCTTCAAGATCGCCACCGACAAGATCCGTGAAGTGATCGGCACCGGCGGCAAGGTGATCCGCGAGATCGTCGAGAAGACCGGCGCCAAGGTCAACATCGAGGACGACGGCACCGTCAAGGTCGCCTCCAACGACGGCGAGGCAATGAAGGCCGCGATCAAGTGGATCAAGTCGATCGCCTCCGATCCGGAGATCGGCCAGATCTACGAGGGCACCGTGGTCAAGGTGATGGAGTTCGGCGCGTTCGTGAACTTCTTCGGCGCCAAGGACGGCCTCGTCCACATCAGCCAGCTCGCTTCGGCGCGCGTGCAGAAGACCTCCGACGTCGTCAAGGAAGGCGACAAGGTCAAGGTCAAGCTGCTCGGCTTCGACGACCGCGGCAAGACCCGGCTGTCGATGAAGGTGGTCGATCAGGCCACCGGCGAGGACCTCGAGGCCAAGCAGAAGGCGGAAGCGCCGCAGCGCGAAGCCGCCGGCGAGTAACGATCGCAAAAATGTGAACAAGGGGGCGGCCGAACGGCCGCCCTTTTTTGTTGCCGGCCTGAGTTACATTGCCGGGGTCGCAGCACCTGTGCGATTACGTCGCAGGCTCACGAGGGCAGAAAACGAAACCCGATCCCACCCGCCGCCGGTAGCTTGTCGCGCGCAGCGGTTTACGGCGTTCGTCCACGCATATTCACCCAGTTCATCTACAGGTAAGGAGAAGTCGATGTCATCCATGTCCCGGCGCCATCTGATGTTTGCGGCAACCGGTATTGCGGCCGTTGCTGCAGCCCCCCGCCTTGTCTTTGCGCAGGCGGCCGCTCCTGCCCCGGCGCCCGCCGCCGCAACCGGCCCCTTCACGCTGCCGCCGCTCACCTATCCGACCAATGCGTTCGAACCGCATATCGACGCCAAGACGATGGAAATCCATCACGACAAGCACCACGCCGCCTATGTCGCCAACCTCAACAATGTCGCCAAGACCAATCCGCAGTTGGGAACGGCGAAGATCGAGGATGTGCTCGGCAACCTGAACGCGCTGGACGACAGCATCAAATTCACCGTCCGTAACAATCTCGGCGGCCACGCCAACCACACCATGTTCTGGGAAATCATGGGCCCGAACGGCGGCAAGCCGGAGGGCGAGGTGCTGGCCGCGATCGACCGCGACCTCGGCGGCATGGAAAAATTCCAGAACGAGTTCAACGCCGCCGGCGGACGCCAGTTTGGTTCGGGGTGGGTGTTCGTCACTGTCAGCAAGGACGGCAAGCTCGCGATCGAGACCCGCCCGAACCAGGACAACCCGATGATGGACGGCAAGCGCGCTTTGATGGGCAACGACGTCTGGGAGCACGCCTATTACCTGAACTACCAGAACCGCCGCGCCGATTATCTCAAGGCGTGGTGGAATACCGTGAACTGGGCCAAGATCGCCGAGCGCTATGCGGCGGCGAAGGCCGGCACGCTCGGCGCCTGATCGCATACCATGTGAAAAGGGCGGCCTCTCGGCCGCCCTTTTCGTTTTTCTGGATGGCTCCGCGCAAACAGCGCAAGTGCCTTGTCGCAGAGCCTCAGGCGACGTCGAAACGATCGAGGTTCATCACCTTGGTCCACGCCGCCACGAAATCCCTGGCGAACTTCTCCTTCGAGTCCGCACACCCATAGACCTCCGCGAAGGCCCGGAGCTGCGCCTGCGAACCGAAGATCAGGTCGACGCGGGTGCCGGTCCACTTGACCGCATTGGTCTTGCGGTCGCGGCCCTCATACGCGCCGTCAGAGCCGGCGGGCTGCCATTGCGTGCTCATGTCAAGCAGGTTGACGAAGAAGTCGTTGGTCAACGTGCCGGGCTTGTTGGTGAACACGCCGTGCTTGGCCCCGCCGAAATTTGCGCCGAGGACGCGCAGGCCGCCGACGAGAACCGTCATCTCGGGGCCCGTCAGCCGCAGCAATTGCGCCCGGTCCACCAGCGCCTCTTCAGGCGCCATGAACTGATGCTTCTTGCTGCTGACATAGTTGCGGAAGCCGTCGGCGCGCGGCTCGAGCGGAGCAAAGGACTCGACGTCGGTTTGATCCTGCGACGCATCCATGCGCCCCGGCGTGAAGGGCACCTTCACGTCGAGCCCGGCATCCTTGGCGGCTTTTTCAACCGCCGCGCAGCCGCCGAGAACGATCAGGTCGGCAAGCGAAACCTTCTTGCCAAAATCCTTCTGGATCGCTTCGAGCGTCGAGAGGACCTTCTTGAGCTCGGCCGGCTGGTTGACCTCCCAGTCCTTCTGCGGGCTGAGACGAATACGCGCACCATTCGCGCCACCGCGCTTGTCGGAGCCGCGGAACGTCGACGCCGACGCCCATGCGGTCGAGACGAGCTGGGACACCGACAGGCCGGAGCCGAGAATCTTCGCCTTCAGCGCGGCGATATCAGCCTCGCCGATCAGCGGATGATCCACCGCCGGGATCGGGTCCTGCCAGATCAGCGTTTCCTTCGGCACCAGCGGGCCGAGGTAGCGGGCGATCGGGCCCATGTCGCGGTGCGTGAGCTTGAACCAGGCACGCGCGAAAGCGTCGGCGAACTGGTCCGGATGCTCGTAGAAGCGCCGCGAGATCTTCTCGTAGGCCGGATCAAGGCGCAGCGACAGGTCGGTGGTCAGCATGGTCGGCACATGCTTCTTCGACTTGTCATAGGCGTCCGGGATCGTGGCTTCCGAGCCTTTCGCTTTCCACTGCTTCGCGCCGGCCGGGCTCTTGGTCAGCTCCCATTCGTTTTCGAACAGGTTCTTGAAGAACTGATTGCTCCACTTGGTCGGCGTCTGCGTCCAGGTGACTTCCGGGCCGCCGGTGATGGCGTCGGCGCCGACGCCGGTGCCATGCTTGCTCTTCCAGCCGAGGCCCTGATCCTCCAGCGCGCCGCTTTCCGGGGCCGGTCCCACCAGCGACGGATCGCCCGCGCCGTGGGTCTTGCCGAAGGAGTGGCCGCCGGCAATCAGGGCGACGGTCTCTTCGTCGTTCATCGCCATGCGGAAGAACGTTTCGCGGATGTCCTTGGCCGCCGCGAGCGGGTCAGGATTGCCGTTCGGCCCTTCCGGATTGACGTAGATGAGGCCCATCTGCACGGCGCCGAGCGGTTCGGCGAGCTGGCGTTCGCCACTGTAGCGTTCGTCGCCGAGCCAGGTGCCCTCAGGCCCCCAGAACAGCTCTTCGGGCTCCCAGACATCGGCGCGGCCGCCGGCGAAGCCGAACGTCTTGAAGCCCATCGATTCGAGGGCAACGTTGCCGGCGAGAATCATCAGGTCGGCCCACGAGAGTTTCCGGCCGTATTTCTGCTTGATCGGCCACAATAGCCGGCGCGCCTTGTCGAGGTTGGCATTGTCAGGCCAGCTATTGAGCGGCGCAAAGCGCTGCTGACCCGCGCCGGCGCCGCCGCGGCCATCCGTGATGCGGTAGGTGCCGGCGCTGTGCCACGCCATGCGGATCATCAGGCCGCCATAGTGACCGAAATCGGCCGGCCACCATTCCTGCGATTCCGTCATCAAGGCATGCAGGTCCTTGACCACGGCGTTGAGATCGAGGGTCTTGAATTCCTTGGCGTAGTCGAACGCCTCGCCCATCGGATCGGACAGAGTGGAATTGCGGTGGAGGATCGAAACGTCCAGCGCGTCCGGCCACCAGTCGCGGTTCGCGTGTCCGCGTGAGCCCGTGAACGGGCATTTGGTTTTGTCATCCATGGTCGTCTCCTGGGGTGGTCCCTGTTCAGATTGGAGGCAATCTAAGCACCGCATCCTATCAGGTAAAGTTGATTTTAATGATCGAACCGATAAGATGATCTGATGATCCAGATGACGCTCAGACAGCTCCGCTACTTCGATGCGCTGGCACGTCACGGCCATTTCGGACGCGCGGCGGAGGCGTGTTCCATCTCGCAGCCGGCGCTGTCGATGCAGATCAAGGAAATGGAGGAAACCCTCGGCGGCGTGCTGCTGGAGCGAAGCGCACGGCAGGTGACGCTGACGAAATTCGGCGAAGAGATCGTCCAGCGTGTCCGCGAGATCCTGCGCTCGGTCGATGAACTCGGCGATTTTGCGCGCGCCTCGCGGGACCGGCTGGCGGGACGGTTGCGCATCGGCATGATCCCGACGATTGCACCCTATCTGCTGCCGAAGGTGATCGAGAACCTCGCGCGCATGCACCCGGAACTCGACATTCACGTTCGCGAGACGCTGACGCCGAAGCTGATCAAGGAGGTCGTCGAAGGCCGGCTGGATACGGCGATCGTGGCCCTGCCGGTATCCGAACCATCGCTGACCGAGGTCGTGTGTTTTTCAGAAAACTTCCTGCTGGTGCGGCCGGGCGAAGACGAGGGAACGCCGGTGCCGAGCCACGAGACGCTGCGCGAGATGCGCCTCTTGCTGCTCGAAGAGGGACACTGTTTTCGCGACCAGGCGCTGTCGTTCTGCAACATGCAGTCACCGCCGCGGGAAGTGCTGGACGCGAGCTCGCTGTCGACGCTCGTTCAAATGGTCGGCGCCGGCATCGGCGTCACCCTGATTCCGGAAATGGCGGTCGCGGTGGAAACGCGCTCGGCGACGGTATCGGTCGCGCGCTTCAGGAATCCGCAGCCGTCGCGGACCATCGGCATGGTGTGGCGCAAGACGAGTCCGCTGGCCGGACAGCTTCAGCAAATCTCCGAAGTGGTTTGCCTCGCCGCCGACGCGCTGCGCGAACAGCGCAAGGCGAAATCGCCATCGCGGAAATGAAAGGCCTGACGGCACTGCGGCGCGGCCCGCGCCGAACGCGCACTAAAGCTTTATCCTGAGCGTGAACGATCCCGTCTGATTCAGAGACCCGGAAGGGCTGGCTTGCACGCCGTATCGCACGCTGAGATCCAGCTTCTCCGTTCGCTGCGAGGCCAGTCCGATGCTCGCCGAATAGAGCCAGGGCGACTGGCTGAACGCCGTGGTGACGAAGCTGTCGCTGCCGGCCGCAAACGCCGCTGATATCTGCAGCCGGTTGTTGAGAAGATTGTAACCGGCCGCGCTTGTCGGCAGATGCGAGCGAATCCAGCGCGTCAGCAACGCCACTTCCTCCGTGAAAGCCGTAGAAGCGGCCGCGCGGATACCTTGCATGGAGGCATTGCGGACATGGCCGTTACGGCCGAAAGTGCACCGTGCGCAGCGGCATTGTCCTCCCATGTTCATGGGGGACGGGCCGGCCTCGAATCCGACCGTCGCAAGAGAAGCCTGGAAGTTTGCCATGCCTGAGCCCGTGATCCGCCCTGCCCGCTCCGACGAATATGACGAAGTAGCGCGGGTCTGGATGAACAGTTGGGTATCGACCGGACTGGAAGACGCCAGCGATTCCCTGCTCGCAAGGTTGCGCGCGCGTGTCGCGATGGGAGTGGAGAAGGGCTCGAGCCTCTACGTTGCCGACGACAACGGAAAACTGGCTGCGATGCTCACGATACATTTGCCCGACAGCTATCTCGACCAGCTATTTGTCGCTCCGGAGTATCAGGGCAATGGTCTCGGGCGCCAATTGCTTGCCTTCACGCGGCATCATATGCCTGACGAAATCTGGCTGCGCTGCGTGCGCGAGAATGAAAAAGCGTGGCGCTGGTACGAACGCGAAGGTTTTGTGTTCGAGAAGGAAGAGCTCGAACCGAAGATCGGCTTTATGATGAAGTATTATCGATGGAAAAAGAGCGACTGATCCGAGGCACCAAGCATCCTCGCACCAATGCAGAGCTGGTTGCCGCCGTCCGGCAGAGCGCGGCCGGCACCCATTGCAACCGGTACATCCTGGTGCAGCGGTCCAGCACTCAGTTCAGCAATACTAACCAGGACGGACGCGGTATCGGAATCATCGGCTGGGCCGGCCGAAACCACTTGTTCGCTCTGACCTATATCCTCGTGCTTGACGGAGAGAATTTCTCGATCATCAAGCGCGCCGCGGCGTCAACCGGCGACGAATCTCTGATTTCACGCGGGCTGGGTTTGAATCCCATTCATGGACCTAGTCGCAAGTTGGAGGATGTGTCTTTTCCGGCGACGCCAGGGGAAGCCGCCAGCAATCCGGCCTTGCGCGATGGCGTTCGCGCATTACTTGCCACTAGTCTCGACCATACCATGCCTGCGATGCTTGCAGAGCAACGCTGACCGGCGTTCCGTTTGCATTCCACCCGCGTCGGTCGTCACCCTGACGCAATCCTGCGCCACATTCGCAGATGATCCGAAAAGGAAACCTGTGATGATCGAACTATATTGGTCGCCGCGCTCGCGCTCAATCTCCGCCATCTGGTTGCTCGAAGAAGCCGGGCTCCCTTACGAGCGGGTGCTCACCGACATCACGACCGGCGCACAGAAGACGGCGGAGTATCTCGCGATCAATCCGATGGGTAAGGTGCCGGGGCTGAAGGACGGCGACGCTGCGCTGGGCGAAGCGGCGGCGATCTGCGCCTACATCGCCGACCGTTATCCCGAAACAGCGCTGTCCCCGTCGGCAACTGATCCGCTGCGCGCAAGATACCTGCAATGGCTGTTCTTCTCGCCTGCTTGCATCGAACCGGCGCTGATCCAGCTCTTCACGAAGCTTGAGGTGCCGGCGAGCACGGCGGCATGGGGCAGCGCGACCCAGACGTTCGACGTGCTCGATGCCGCCTTGCAGAAGGGTCCATGGATTCTCGGCGAAAAATTCTCCGCCGCCGACATCATGCTCGGCTCCGGGCTGAATTTTGCGGTGCGGCTATTCAAGATGGTGCCGCCGCGGCCCTCGTTCGACGCCTATATCGACCGCTGCGTGGCGCGCCCGGCGTTCCAGCGTGCTGAAAAGATCGCAGCCGGGTAAGCGCGGAGCTTGCTTAACCCGGGACGACGCGGGGGTCTACGTCCTGCGAATAATCGACGCCCTCGATGCCAAACCCGAACAGGCGAAGGAATTGGCTCCTGTATTCCGCAAGGTCTGCCAACTCGACGAGCGTTTCCGTGGAGAGGAGGGGCCATCGTCGCAACACCTCCGCCTGAACTTCGGGCGAAAGCTCCCAGTCGTCGAGTCTGATGCGCTGGGCCTCGTCAACTGCGACACCCGGGCCAAGGCGCGTCCGGAACAGGCGATCGATTTGTTCGATGCATCCTTCGTGGAGCCCGAGTTGCTTCATGACCTTGAACAGCACCGTCCCATAGAGCGGCACCACCGGAATGGCCGAACTCGCCTGGGTGACCACGGCCTTCAGCGCCACCACGCGGGCCGCGTCCTGGCTGAGCCGGCCCCGGATCGCTTCCGCCTTGCGGTCGAGATCGACCTTGGCGCGCCCCAGAGTACCATTCCAGTAGATCGGCCAAGTCAGTTCGCTGCCGATATAGGTGTAGTTCAGCGTCCGGAAACCCGGCGCCAGGACGCCGGCGTCCGCGAGCTGATCGATCCAGCGCTTCCAGTCATCGCCCCCCATCACCGCGACCGTGGCGGCCGCTTCATCCTCACTCGCCGGCGTAATCGTCGTCTCGAAGACCTCGCCGGTTTCAGTGTTGAGGGTCTTGATTTCGACAGGAGCACCCAGCGGCTTGATCGCCGAGCGATAGGTCTGTCCCGTGTCCGGGTCGGTCCGGACGGGAGCGGCCATGCTGTAGACGAGCATGTCGAGCTGTCCGAATTGTTCGCGCACGCGGTCGATGAAGTCTTTCTTCATGCCGTCGGAGAAGGCGTCGCCCTCCAGCGTGAGGGGAGATCGTCCGATCTTCCGGGCTTCGATCTCGAATGCTCGGTTGTTGTACCAGCCAGCACTGCCCGTTCTGCTCGCTGAGGGCTCGCGCTCCAACGACACGCCGATGGTCTCCGCGCCCCCGGCGAAGGTCGCAACAATGCGGCTCGCGAGGCCGTACCCCGTTGAACATCCCAGCACGGCGACACGCTTGGGGCACTCCCGAATCGACCCCTGGCGGAGAACATAAGCGATCTGCTCGCGGACATTTCTGGCGCAGCCGACAGGATGTGCCGTCGTGCAGATGAAGCCTCGCACGCGCGGTTCGATAATCATGCGCACCCCGTTTTGGATTGTTGCAAAGTCACCATCCGCTGCCTGCCGATCTCTCACCACAAGCGAGAAGAGGCAACAACGAAATCACGCATCCATCCGCTTGAACACCAGCGTGGCGTTGGTGCCGCCGAAGCCGAAGGAGTTCGACAACACGGTGCCGAGCTTGGCGTTGTCGATGCGCTTGCGCACGATCGGCATGTCGGCAAACACCGGATCGAGCTCGGTGATGTTGGCGCTCTCGCAGACGAAGCCGTTGTTCATCATGAGGAGCGAATAGATCGCTTCCTGCACGCCGGTGGCGCCGAGCGAATGGCCGGTCAGCGCCTTGGTCGCCGAGATCGGCGGGCATTTATCGCCGGTGCCGAACACCTTTCGGATCGCCTCGATTTCCGGGGGATCGCCGGCCGGCGTCGAGGTGGCGTGCGGGTTGATGTAGTCGATCGGGGTTTTCACGGTTTCAAGCGCCATGCGCATGCAGCGCTCGGCGCCCTCGCCCGACGGCGCGACCATGTCGTAACCGTCTGATGTCGCGCCATAGCCGACCACTTCGGCGTAGATGCGCGCGCCGCGCGCCTTGGCGCGTTCGAGCTCTTCCAGCACCACCACGCCGGCGCCGCCGGCAATGACAAAACCGTCGCGGCTGATGTCGTAGGGGCGCGAGGCGATGGCGGGGGTGTCGTTGTATTTTGACGACATCGCGCCCATGGCGTCGAACAAGACCGACAGCGACCAGTCGAGCTCCTCGCAGCCGCCGGCAAAGATCATGTCCTGCTTGCCGATCTGGATCGTCTCATAGGCGTTGCCGATGCAGTGGTTCGAGGTCGCGCAGGCCGAGGAGATCGAATAGTTGACGCCCTTGATCTTGAACCAGGTCGCGAGCGTGGCGGACGCCGTCGACGACATCGCCTTCGGCACCGCGAACGGTCCGACGCGCTTGGGGCCCTTGCTTCGGGTGATGTCGGCCGCTTCCACGATGGTTCGCGCGGACGGCCCGCCGGAGCCCATGATGATTCCGGTGCGGACATCGGAAACTTCTTCCGGAGAAAGCCCGGAGTCCTGGATCGCCTGCTCCATGGCGACGTGATTCCACGCCGCGCCTTCGCCGAGGAAGCGCATCGCGCGCCGGTCGATGACGTCGGCCGGATTGAGCGTCGGCGCGCCCTGCACCTGCGAACGGAAGCCCAGCTCGGCGTATTTTTCCGCGCGCTTGATTCCGGATTTTGCGTCGTGAAGGCTCGCAAGCACTTCCTGGGTGTTATTTCCGATGGACGAGACAATCCCCATCCCCGTGATGACAACCCGCTTCATGATCGCCTCGCCCTGCAGTTTCCGTTCGTCCGTGAGAAATTCGTTGCTTGACCGCGCTGCTCAGCCCGGCGCAGAGCCCTGCTTGAACAACCCGACCTTGAGGTCCTTGGCGCGATAGATAATCTCGCCATCCATGGAAAGCCAGCCGTCGCCGACGCCAAGCACCAGCTTTGAGCGCATCACGCGTTTCATGTCGATGTTGTACACAACCTTGCGGGCGTTCGGCAGCACCTGGCCGGAGAACTTCAATTCCCCCAGACCCAGTGCCCGGCCGCGCCCCTCGCCGCCGATCCAGCCAAGGTAGAACCCGACCATCTGCCACATCGCGTCCAGGCCGAGGCAGCCCGGCATGACCGGATCGTTCTTGAAATGGCAGCCGAAGAACCACAGGTCCGGCTTCACATCGAGTTCGGCCCGAATCAGACCCTTGCCGAATTCCCCGCCTTTTTCGGTGATCTCGGTGATACGGTCGAACATCAGCATCGGCGGCAGCGGCAGCTGCGCATTGCCCGGGCCGAACATCTCGCCGCGGCCACAGGCCAGCAAGTCCTCGTATTCATAACCGCTGCGCCGATCCAGCATCGTGTCCCGCCTCTACCTTGGATGTCCCGATGGAGCGCTTTCTGAGCGAACCGGACCCGTTTCCCTACGGGAGAACACTTGTTTCCCGCAAATTGGCGCTACTTTGGGTGCAATCGGCATTAGCCTCTGCCGAAATCGCATATGTGGTCCGCGCGCTCTGTAACATAGGCACTTGGGACCGGCAAAGCACCGGAACGGGCTAAAACGCTGGGTTTGCACGCTGGTTCCTCTTGACCTTGGGCCGGTTCTAGTTGCGAAAAACTTGCATCTACCTGATTTCCTTTTATATTGGGCAAGAATATTGCCCAAGTTAGCGCGCGTGGTGCCCGAAGTGGACATGAACGACCAAGCCTCACCCCTGAACGACGACGGGATCGATCCGGCCGCCCGGGCCGCCGGACATCAGCCGGCGTTGACCGGCTGTCCCTGGCACGACGTCAACGAAATGCTGCAGGCCGCCGGTCTCCGGCCGACCCGCCAGCGCATGGCGCTGGGCTGGCTGCTGTTCGGCAAGGGCGCCCGCCATCTGACCGCGGAAATGCTGTACGAGGAAGCGACGCTGGCCAAGGTTCCGGTGTCGCTGGCGACCGTCTACAACACGCTCAATCAGCTCACCGATGCGGGTCTCTTGCGCCAGGTATCGGTCGACGGCACCAAGACCTATTTCGACACCAACGTCACCGCGCACCACCACTTCTATCTCGAGAACAACCACGAGCTGGTCGACATTCCCGACCCGCATCTGGTGCTATCGAAGATGCCGGACGTGCCGGAAGGCTACGAAATCGCGCGCGTCGACATGGTCGTGCGGCTGCGCAAGAAACGCTAACCGCTTTCGTCGTCCCTCCGAACGGGACCCATAACCCCAAATCTACGTTGTGAGGGAAGGCGTTTGCCTATGCGCCTCATTGAGAAGCCGCGGCGTATGGGTCCCTGCGTTCGCAGGGACGACGGTGAACCTCACTCCACCTTCTCGTCGGCGTAGACGCCCCACAGGCGCTGCTGCTCGATCCAGCCGTCAAAGCCATTGCCGACCACGCGGCACCAGCCATTGGCGCATTTCCTGACCTGGGCGACGACGCCGACCTGCAGGCGCGCCGCAATCGCGCTGCTCGGATCGGGACGATCATAGAGCGAGGCAAGCTCGTCCTTGGTCTTCATGGTGACGACCGCAGTGCGGCGGCCGGACAGCAGGGAATGATAGACCCAGCCCTCGGAGCCTTCGGAATCGCGCACGCGGCGCCAGTTCTCGAACTCGGCGGTGATTTCGACCGGCAGGCCCGAACGGGTATAGATCCAGGCGACATCGTTATCCTTGGTCGGACCGGCCCGGACATTCACGTGGTCGGATTTGAGGCTGACATATCGCGGCACCGGCAGGCCGCTCGTGGTGGCCGAATCCTTGGCCGAAAACCCTGTGCTGACCGATGCCAAAAGCCAGCACCCCGCCAGCACCGCCACCGAACAGAAACGCCCCAACGCCATCAACCCGTCTCCTGCCGAGCCGCAACCCGAATTCTTCGAGTTGAAACCGCCCGCTACGCCCGAAAAACCCCAGACCCCTGTGCCGCGCTTTGGTCGCACCCCGGCTTGCGAACGTCCGAGGGGTTCTTGTCTTGGCCCGGCCTTCTGCTAGAGAGGACAGAACGCCAAGACCCAGAACGCCCGGATTCTCTGCCGAAAATCCGAGGCAAGTATTGGGGAACCCAAGGGACTTGCCCAGGAAACAGCCGGATACCGGGACCGCGTGGCCATCGCAGTGTCGAACAACCGGGTTAATGAGGTCTGAACGGCGCGCTTCTCGCCGTCCCTCATGAGAGCAGAACATGTCGGTCAAGAAAAAACCTCTCGTCGTCGTCACCCGCAAGCTGCCGGACTCGATCGAGACCCGGATGCGCGAGCTGTTCGATGCGCGGTTGAATCTCGACGACACGCCGATGACGCCGGAACAGATCGCGGACGCGGTCCGCACCGCCGACGTGCTGGTGCCGACCGTCACCGACATGATCGGTGAGGCGCTCCTCAAGGACCCCGAATGCAAGCTGCGCATGATCGCCAATTTCGGCAACGGCGTCGACAATATCGACGTCACGTCGGCGCATGCGCGCGGCATCACGGTGACCAACACGCCGAAAGTGCTGACCGAAGACACTGCCGACATGACCATGGCGCTGATTCTTGCGGTGCCGCGGCGGTTGATCGAAGGCGCCACCATTCTGACCGAGGGCAAGAACTGGGAGGGATGGTCGCCGACCTGGATGCTCGGCCACCGCATCGGCGGCAAGCGCCTCGGCATCGTCGGCATGGGCCGCATCGGACAGGCCGTGGCCCGCCGGGCGCGCGCCTTCGGCCTGCAGATCCATTATCACAACCGCCGCCCCGTAGCGCCCGTTATCGCCGAGGAGCTCGGCGCGACCTATTGGGAAAGCCTCGACCAGATGCTGGCGCGGATGGACATCATCTCGGTGAACTGTCCGCATACGCCGGCGACCTATCATTTGCTATCGGCACGGCGGCTGAAGCTGATCCGGAAAGACGCCTATATCGTCAACACCGCGCGCGGCGGGGTGATCGACGAAGACACCTTGATCAAGCTGATCGAAGCCGGCGACATCGGCGGCGCCGGCCTCGACGTCTACGAGCACGAGCCCGCCATCAATCCGAAACTGGTGCGGCTGGCCAAGGCCGGCAAGGTGACGCTGCTGCCGCATATGGGCTCGGCCACCATCGAAGGCCGCGTTGAAATGGGCGAGAAGGTGATCATCAATATCAGGACCTTCCTCGACAACCACAAGCCGCCGGATCGCGTGCTGCCCAGCATGCTGTGAGCGGATGTCGCTTGTAGCCTGGATGGAGCGCAGCGAAATCCGGGATAACTGAGTCCATGAGTCCACCGTCCCGGATTGCGCGGAGCCTGTCATCGGGCGCGCGTTCGCGCAACCCGTTGGCTCCATCCGGGCTGCGAGATGCGGGCTATGGCGACTTACCCTTTCGCCGCTCCCGCTTTCGCCATTCCGCGACAAAGGCGACGAACGCGGCGAGCGCCGGCGGTGGCTGGCGGCGGCTCGGGTAATATAAGAACGGTCCCGGAAACGGCGAACACCAGTCGTCGAGCACGCTGACCAGCGCGCCCGACTTGATGCCATAGCGAACGTATCCCTCGAACGTCAGCCAGAAGCCGATGCCGTCATGCACGGCGCGCAGCGCCAGGCCGAGATACGTCGCGATCAGCTTTGGCGGCGGTGAGACTTTCACGACGCGGCCAGCTTTCTCGAACTCCCAATCCAGCATCGCGCCGCTGCCGAAGCGGGTGCGGATGCAGGAATGCTCCAGCAGATCCTTCGGATGTTTTGGGATTCCATGCTGCGCGACGTATTCGCGCGAGGCCACCACCGCGTAGCGCTGCGGCGCCCCGAGCGAGACCGCGATCATGTCCTGCGCCAGATGCTCGCCATAGCGCACGCCGGCGTCAAAGCCTCCGGCAACGATATCGACGAACGAACTCTCGCCGACGATCTCCAGATCGATCTTGGGATGCGCTGCAAGAAACGGCGCGGCCATCGGCGCCAGCACCAGATCGATCGCCGGCGGCGGCGCATTGATGCGCAGACGCCCCGACGGCACGGCCCGCAGGCCGCGCACCTGATCCAGCGCCTCCCCGACATCTGATATCGCCGGGCCGACACGGGCGAGCAACAACTCGCCGGCCTCAGTGAGCGCGACGCTGCGTGTGGTGCGGTTCATCAAGCGCACGCCGAGCCGCTCCTCCATGTCGCGCAGCCGCTGGCTGAGGCTTGAGACGGAGACGCGCTGCTCGACCGCGGCGCGGCGGAAATTCCGGGTGCGCGCCACGGCGACGAAAGCATCGAGGTCGCGGAGGTCGAAATCCTTCATTGTTCGATATAGTGAACAAGCCATTCATGATTGTCCAGCTTATCGGCGCGATCCAGATGCCTCATATCAGCCTCGTCACCACAGCGCGAATGCCCGCCACCGATTTCGAGGAGAACCACCATGGAAAAGCGCAAACTCGGCACGACAGGTCCATCCGTCTCGGCCATCGGCCTCGGCTGCATGGGCATGTCGGACTTCTACGGCCCGGCCGACCGCAGCGAGAGCATCGCCACCCTCCACGCCGCGCTCGATGCCGGCATCACCCTGCTCGACACCGGCGATTTCTACGGCATGGGCCACAATGAGATGCTGATCCGCGAAGCGCTCACGCGGCGCGATCGCAACAATCTGCAGATCAGCGTCAAGTTCGGCGCCCTGCGCGATCCCAACAAGGGCTTTCTCGGCTATGACAGCCGGCCGGCGGCGATCAGGAACTTTGTCGCCTATTCGCTGCAGCGGCTCGGCGTCGACACCATCGACATCTATCGGCCGGCGCGGCTTGATCCCGATGTGCCGATCGAGGAAACCGTCGGCGCTATGGCCGACATGGTGAAGGCCGGCTGGATCAAGCATATCGGCCTCTCCGAAGTGGGCTCCGAAACCATTCGCAGGGCGCACGCGGTGCATCCGATCGTCGACCTGCAGATCGAATATTCATTGCTCGCACGCGGCATCGAGAGCGACATTCTCAAGACCTGCCGCGAGCGCGGAATCAGCATCACCGCCTACGGCGTACTGGCGCGCGGGCTGATCAGCGGACACTGGTCGAAGCAACGCTCCGCTGTGCAGGATTTTCGTCAGATGAGCCCGCGCTTCCAGGGCTCCAATCTCGACGCCAATCTGGCACTGGTGGATTCCCTGCGCGCCATTGCGGCCGAGGTCGGCGCGTCCCCGGCGCAGGTCGCGATTGCCTGGGTCGCAGCGCAGGGCAGCGACATCGTACCGCTGGTCGGCGCACGTCGCCGCGACCGCCTTTCCGAAGCGCTCGGCGCGCTCGATGTGAAATTGACGGATACGCAGCTCGCCGCGCTCGCCAAGGCTTTTCCGCCAGGCGCCGCCGCAGGCGCGCGCTATCCCGAGGCGCAACTCGCGCATATGGATAGCGAGAAACGGTGAGATGAAGGCCGGTGAACGCTACGCCGCGTGGCCGCTCAGATCGGTGATGACAGGCGTATCGCCGTTAAGCGGGTTTTGTGGATCGCGCCCGTAGCGCAACGTCTCGAACCGCATCGCGCGGGCGTCCACCATCACCAGCCGGCCGACCAGGCTCTCGCCAAAGCCGACGATCTCGCGGATCGCCTCCAGCGCCATCATCGAGCCCAGCATGCCCGCCAGCGCGCCCATGACGCCGGCCTCCGCACAGGCCGGCACGGTGCCGGGCGGCGGCGACTCGGGAAACAGGCAGCGATAGGTCGGATTGAACTCGCCCTGCTCGTTGCGCTCATGGGCGCGGATCGTGGTCAGCGATCCGTCGAATTGACCGATCGCCGCCGTGATCAGCGGCTTGCCGGCAAAGAAGCAGGCATCGGACACCAGATAACGCGTTTCGAAATTGTCGGAGCCGTCGAGCACGAGATCGTAGCCGCCGATCAGCGACATCACGTTCTTCGCATCGAGACGCACCGCGTGCGCCTCGAAGTGAACATGCGGATTGAGCGCGTGAATCACTTCGGCGGCGCTGTCGACCTTGCGTCGTCCGATGTCGGGCGTGGTGTGGATAATCTGGCGCTGCAGGTTGGACAGCGAGACGATGTCGTCATCGACCGCACCGAGCGTGCCGACACCGGCGGCCGCCAGATACATCAGGACCGGCGCACCGAGGCCGCCGGCGCCGATCACCAGCACCGACGCATCTTTCAGCGCGGTTTGCCCCGGGCCACCGACTTCGCGCAGCACGATATGGCGGGCGTAACGTTCGAGTTCGTCGGCCGTCAGCATGGTCGCACTACCTCAATCAATCCCCTGAACCAGGGCGCGGTTGTTGCCGACTAAGCAGATGTGCTTAATTGGCGGGACTTCAATGCACGCTCCCTTATTCCACTCCGGCATTCTCCTGGATTTGTCATGAGATCGGTGCTTTCGGCAACATTGATGATCGCGGCCTTAGGTTTGGCGGCCTCGGCCGCGCGGGCGCAAATGACGCCCCCCTCCACAGTGGGCGCCAAGCCGAAACCGGTGACGACGGTACCGATCCGTCCCGCGCTGCAGAAGCCGGAGGACACGGCCAACGCGATGGGACAGGCCGAGCGGCTGGCGCTGCAGTCGGACCTCGCCTGGGTCGGGCAGTATAACGGCGCGATCACGGGCGATATCAGCGAGCGCATGGTCAACGCAATCAAGGAATTCCAGAAATCCCGCGGGGCCAAGCAGACCGGCGTGCTCAATCCGCAGGAGCGCGGCGTGCTCGCCGATACCGCCAAGCGAAAGCAGGAAAGCGTCGGGTGGAAGATCGCCGTCGATCCCGGCACAGGCGTGCGGCTCGGCATCCCCACAAAACTGGTGCCGCAACAGGCCAGCGACGCCAACGGCACCAAATGGACCTCCTCCACCGGAACGGTCCAGGTTCAACTGGCGCGGCGCAAGGAAGCCAATCCCACCACGGCAAAGCTCGCAGAGCGGGAGAAGAAGGAGCCGGGGCGCACGATCGATTATACCGTCGTCAAGCCCGATTTCTTCGTGCTGTCCGGCCTGCAGGGGCTGAAGAAATTCTACATGCGCGGCACCTTCAAGGGCGACGAGGTCCGCATCCTTACCATCCTCTACGACCAGGCGACCGAGAATACCGTGGAGCCAGTCGTGATCGCGATGTCGAGCGCGTTCAATGCGTTTCCGGCGGCTGCTCAACTAGCCGGGCCTCCTCCGCGCAAGACCGTGGAATACGGCACCGGCCTCGTCGTCGGTGACGACGGCGCGATCATTGCCGACCGCCAGATCACCGACGGCTGCCTCACGATCGTGATCGCGGGCTTTGGCAATGCCGATCGCGTCGCTGAGGACAAGGAGCACGATCTCGCGCTATTGCGCATCTATGGCGCGCGCGGGCTGAAAGCCCTCAACCTCGCCAACGCCGCCACCAAGACCGCGCTCGACCTCACAGGTATTGCCGATCCGCAGAACCAGGGCGGCGGCGCCGCGGTGACCAGCGTCAAGGCTTCGGTGGCCCAGCTTGGCGGCGGCAGCGATATCGCGCTGACGCCCGCGCCGGCGCTCGGTTTTTCCGGCGCGCCCGCGCTTGATGGCGACGGCAGGTTTGCCGGCATCGCGCTGTTGAAGCCGGTTCAAATAGCCGGGCCGGCGAACGGTGCACCCGCAGCACAGGCGGTGCTGGTAACCGCCGAAACGTTGCGCGATTTCCTGAAGGCCAATGGCGTCAGCGCGGCCGGCGGAGCGACCGATGCGAGGACGTCGGTCGTCCGCGTGATTTGCGTAAGGAAGTGAGAATTCGTGTCCCGGACGCGGTGCAGCGCGTCAGCGTTGCTCCGCAGAGCCGGGACCTATGCCGCGGAAAGATGGGCCCCGGCTCTGCAGCGCATCACTGCGTGCTGCACTGCGTCCGGGGCCCGAAATCAAGCCAACCCAAACCTCACGCCGGCGCGCGCTAACCCGCCAGCGATGCCGATCGGCGTGCCGTCCGCGCGCCAGCAGGCCGCGCCCGATATCGTACCGTCCTCGTGAAACTGGATGGCATTCATGCCGCCGGCAACCGTCGGCACCGCCAGCACCTTGTGACCCATCGCGACAAGTTTGGCGCGAACAGCGTCGGGCACCGCCTGTTCGACCTCGAGCGCGTTGCCTTCGGTCCACACCCGCGGCGCTTCGACCGGCGAGCCCGGCACCGCCACCGCTTTCCGGCCGCTGAGGTTTTCATCGCCGACAGTATCAAACACGTCATGCGCCGAGCCAGGCTTGGAAGTGTAGGTATCGGGCCTGACCGCCAGCGGTACGGTGCTCTGGCCGTCGACGAAACGATGGCTGCCGTCGGCCAGCCGGATATGGGCCATGCCGCCGCCGATGATGCCGACCATCATCGGCTCGACCACCGTCGGCGCAAACAGCGTCGCGATCGCGGCATCGATGGCGTTGCCTCCGGCCGCCAGCATTTCCGCGCCCGCGCTCGATGCCAGCGGATGATTGCTGACCACCATGCCGCGGCTCCCGGCCGCCGGCCGCTTTTGGCATTGAAAACTGGTGGCTGCACGATCCCGCCAATGACCGGTCATGCTTGTTCTCGTTTCTTGTTGTGGTTTTCATCAGGCGCAAATGCACCGCCCGGCAGTATTTGCCCGGATGACCACAATTCCAGAATCGGGCATCATTGCAAACTGACTGATTCGGACAACCGCGATCCCCTGACCTTTGGATCGGGCTGGGCACGTCTGAGCGAGCGCGTAACTCGGCGTCGCAGAATGCGGCGCAGCTCGTGTGCCGTCACCCAAATACCCGAAAGCTATCCAAAGGACCTGAAATGCAGACGATCGTATTGGCCACCCAGAAGGGTGGCTCCGGGAAAAGCACGCTCGCCATCGGCCTTGCGCTTGCCGCCATCCGGGCCGGGCATAATGTCCGCCTGATCGAGACGGACCCCCAGGGCACCGTTTCGAACTGGAAGCGCCGCCGTCCCTATGCCGCGCCGATCATCGAGCCGATCTACGCCGCCCGGGAGGTCGAACAGCGCCTGCAATCGCTCGCGTACGACGGCGTTACGGTGACGATCGTGGATACCGCCGGCGGCGAAAGCGCCGCGACCAATTCGGCCATTCGTTATTCCGACCTCTGCCTGATTCCGACGCGACCGAGCATCGCCGACATCGAGGCGACCGCCGCGACGCTCCGCGTCATCAGGGCCTGGCACAAGCCGTTTGCCTACGTCCTGAACCAGACCCCGATCCGGGCCGCGGCACGCCTCGCCGGTGCGGAAAATGCGTTGAGCAACGAGGCCGCGCTCGACATCGCCGATATCGTTGCCAGACCCCTTATCGTGATGCGCAACGATCACCAGGACGCGCTGAGCGCCGGCCTCGCTGTCTGCGAACATGCACCGGGCGGCAAGTCCGCGGAGGAAATGCGCGCCCTCTGGCAGTGGACCGAATCGCGGCTGGGCAACGCGGTTGCGGCTACTGACGAACCGATCATCGAGGAGTTCGTGGAAATACCCGCAGTTATTCCTAAATGGGCTGCGCTCCCGTCTTTCGACACCGACAGCGCACTCTTCCTGAGAACCCCCGCTCGCGTCTGATATCACGCTTCGCGCAAGGTAAATGCGCGAGGCGAAAGCGGAGGCAATCCAGACCACCAGCCCCGGCTGGGTTGCTTCGCTATGGATTTCGGCGCAGCCAGTTTTCCCGCGTCATGCGCCATTTTTCCGCGAGCGTCTGACCGCTATGATGGGCAAGCTCGATGTAGCCGACAAGTTCGGCGCCGGTCTTTTGCTTGACCCGGCGTGACGCCACGTTGGTCGCCGCATTGCAGGCGTAGAAGCTCTCGATCCCGAGCGTGCGGAAGGCAAAATCGTTTACCGCCGAGACGGCTTCGCTCATCAGGCCCTGATTCCAATAGCGCTCCGCGAGCCAGAAGCCGCGGTTGCCCTGCGCATCGTCCGACCCGGGGCGAAAGCGGATATTCCCGATCGCCTCGCCATCACCGCCGCGCAGCACCAGCATCCAATTATAGATCTCTTCCCCCGCGGCGACCCTCTCCAGCTCCCTCGCGATGAAAGTCTCCGCGCCGTTCTCCGGATAGGGCCAGGGGACAACCGATGCGAGATGCTGGATGATGTTCCAGTTGTTGAAATGGCGCTGGATCGCCGGCGCATCTGACAGCGCGAGCGGCCGCAAGATCAGTCGTGCCGTTTGAAGCGTCGGCGTTTTGGTTATTTCTGACATTTGGGGCACCAGAAAGTCGAGCGGCCGTTTTGAACGAAGCGCCGGACGATGCCGCCGCAGCCTTTGGTCTGGCATTTTTCGTCCTCGCGGTCATAGACCTGGAACGAGTGCTGGAAATAGCCGAGTTCGCCCGACGTCAGGCGATGATCGCTGATCGAGGAACCGCCGGCCTTGATCGCCTGATTCAGCACCGAATGAATCGCATGCACCAGCCGCACGGCGTGATCGGTCGGCTCTCCCCCGGCAACGCCATTGTGTTGTCCGGCCTTCGTCGCCAGCGTCGCCGCCAACCGGCGCGGCGACAGATGCGACCGGTACAGCGCCTCGCAGACATAGATATTGCCGAGCCCCGCGACCACCCGCTGGTCGAGCAGCGCGGCCTTCAGGCTGGTCTTTTTGTTGAAGCACGAGCGCGCCAGCATCGCGGCGTCGAATTCATTGCCGAGCGGCTCCGGGCCGAGGTCCTTCAACAGCGGCTCATCCTCCAGCGCGTTGCGGGCGATGATTTTCATGTAACCGAAGCGGCGCGGGTCGTTGAACACGACGGCCGCGCCCGACGACATGTGAAACACCACGTGATCATGCGCGCGGTCCTCGCTGCGCGGATGGTGGAATTGGCCCGGCGTAGTGTCGCCGTTGCCTTCGAGCACCCGGAACGAGCCGGACATGCCCAGATGCATCAAGAGCACATCGCCGGAGCCAAGATCCGCCATCAGGTATTTGGCGCGACGGCCGAGACCGGTCACGGTCTGGCCCTCCAGCCGCGCGATAAAATCTTTTTGAAAGGGAAACCGCAAATCCTTGCGCCGGGCTTCCGCTTTGACGATTTTCGACCCTTCCATGGCGGGCTGAAGGCCGCGGCGGACAGTCTCAACTTCGGGCAATTCAGGCATGCAGGCATTCACCTTATGGAGGTGACGTGATAGCGCCATTGCGGCCGCCGCGCTATGGTGGCCAGACGGAGTAAAGTTGATGGATCGGCCGGATCAAACCACCCATTTTGGCTTCAGGGACGTGCCCCTGGGGGACAAGCAGACGCTGGTGAACGACGTATTTCACAGCGTGGCGTCCCGTTACGACCTGATGAACGATCTGATGTCGGCGGGCCTGCACCGGGTCTGGAAGGACATCATGATCACGGCGCTCAATCCGCCGAAAAACGATGCGCCGTTTGCCCTGCTCGACGTCGCCGGCGGTACCGGCGACATCGCCTTCCGTGCAGCCGAGGCGGCAGGCCTGGGCTTCCACGCCACCGTCTGCGACATCAATACCGATATGCTCGGGGTCGGCCGCAACCGCGCGCTGGCGCGTCATCTCGACCACCAGGTGTCGTTTGTCGAGGGTAATGCCGAGACGTTGGCGTTTCCGGACCGTTCTTTCGACGCCTACACCATCGCGTTCGGCATTCGCAACGTGCCGCGGATCGATGCCGCGCTGCGCGAGGCCTATCGCGTGCTGCGGCCCGGCAGCCGGTTCCTGTGTCTGGAATTCTCCACCGTCGACGTCCCCGGGCTTGACCGGTTGTACGACTTCTTCTCGTTCAAGGTGATACCGCCGCTCGGCCGCGCCGTGACGGGCGATGCGGACTCCTATCAATATCTCGTCGAGTCGATCCGCAAGTTTCCCCGGCCCAATCAATTCGCCGAGATGATCCGCGACGCCGGCTTTGCGCGGGTGAAGTGGGAAAGCCTCTCCGGCGGCATCGTGGCGTTGCATTCGGGCTGGCGTTTGTGATTTCTGCGGCGACCCACATCGCGCGGCTCGTCCGCGCCGCTTACGTGTTCGCGCGCGAAGGCGTGTTCGGCGTCGTCGATCCGAGCCTGGTGCCGCCGCCCGGGCAGCTAGCGCTGCGGCTGGCGCGGCTGATCGAACGCCCCGGCGCCAAATCCGGCCCGCGGCTGTCGCGGGCGCTGACGCGCCTCGGCCCGGCCTATCTCAAGCTCGGCCAGTTTCTGGCGACCCGGCCCGACGTGGTCGGCGTCGCGATGGCGCGCGATCTGGAAGCCCTGCAGGACCGGCTGCCGCCGTTTTCGCAAGCCGAGGCGGAGGTCGTCATCGCCCAGTCGCTGGAACGCCCGCTGGCAAAAGCCTTTGTCAGCCTCGGGCCGCCGGTCGCCGCCGCTTCCATCGCGCAGGTGCATCGCGCCGAGATCGAGCGCGACGGCGTGCGCCAGCCGGTCGCCGTAAAGGTGCTCCGGCCCAATGTCGCCGCGCGCTTTCGCCGCGACCTCTCCGATTTCTTCTTCGTCGCGCACAATGCGGAAGCGCATTCGGCCGAAGCGCGGCGGCTGCGGCTGATCGAGGTCATCAACACGATGTCGCGCTCGGTCGCAATGGAGATGGACCTGCGGCTCGAAGCGGCCGCCTTGTCCGAGATGGCGGAGAACACGCGCGACGATCCGGATTTCCGCGTGCCGACCGTCGACTGGGATCGCACCACCCACAACGTGCTGACGATGGAGTGGATCGACGGCATCGCGCTGAACGACCATGCGCGACTGGCGCAGTCGCACATCGATCTGCCCGATCTCGGCCGCAAGGTGATCCAGAGCTTTCTGCGCCACGCGCTGCGCGACGGTTTCTTCCATGCCGACATGCATCCCGGCAATCTGTTTCTCGACGAGGCCGGCCGGCTGGTGGCGGTCGATTTCGGCATCATGGGCCGGCTCGGGCTGAAGGAGCGGCGCTTCCTCGCCGAAATTCTCTTGGGCTTCATCACGCGCGACTACCGCCGCGTCGCCGAAGTGCATTTCGAGGCCGGCTACGTGCCGGGCCATCACTCGGTGGAGAATTTCGCGCAAGCCATCCGCGCCATCGGCGAGCCGATCCACAACCGCACCGCCGAAGAAATCTCGATGGCGAAGCTGCTGACGCTTCTCCTCGAAGTCACCGGCCTGTTCGACATGCAGACCCGGCCCGAACTGATCCTGCTGCAGAAGACCATGGTGGTGGTCGAAGGGGTCGCCCGCGGCTTCGATCCCAGGCTCGACATCTGGAAGGTCGCCGATCCCGTGGTGCGCGAATGGATCGAGCGCAATCTCGGTCCGCTCGGGCGAGTTCAGGGCGCGATGACCGGCGCGGGCGAACTCGGCCGCGTGATGACGGGCCTGCCTGCGATCGCCTCGCGGGCGGTTGCCGTGCTTGAGAACATGGAGAAGATGACCCGGGAGGGCCTGACTTTGTCGCCGGAGACGATCGCGGCGATGGGACGGGCCGAGGGCCGCAAGAGCCGCTGGCGGACGGTGGCGCTCTGGATCATCGCGGCGACCTTTATCGGAATTCTGATCGCCATCCGGCAGCTATGATTGCAGTGCAAGCATGAATTTGCTATCATTGATGGCATACCTCGCTGGAGGCCGCCATGGCCAGCCTGACCATCCGAAAACTGGACGAGACCGTCAAAGCCTATCTGCGCCTCCGGTCGGCCGGGAACGGCCGCTCCGTCGAGGAGGAAGTCCGGGTCATCCTCGGGGAGTTGATCCAGGGGCGCCCCGAACTGCCGGGCGCAACTTCCTCGCCGCCATCCGCTGAGGGGCCCGCACAGACCCTGCGGCCCGGCAGCACCACCGGTGAACGGAATGTCACCCTGATCATCGGCGGCGGCATCGCCGCCTACAAGGCGCTGGACCTGATCCGGCGCCTGAAGGACCGGCATATCGGCGTCCGCTGCGTGCTGACCAAGGCCGCACAGCAATTCGTCACCCCGCTTTCCGCCAGCGCGCTGTCGAACGAGCGCGTCTATACCGACCTGTTTGACGCCGAGAGCGAATTCGACGCCGGTCACATCCGTCTCGCGCGCGAATGCGATCTGATCGTGGTAGCGCCGGCAACCGCCGATCTGATGGCCAAGATGGCGCACGGCCATGCCGACGATCTCGCCACCGCGATCCTGCTGGCGGCGAACCGTCCGATCCTGCTGGCGCCCGCGATGAACCCCTTGATGTGGAATAACGCCGCTACCCGCCGCAACGTGCTGCAGTTGCGGCGCGACGGCATCCACATGATCGGCCCCAATGTCGGCGAAATGGCCGAAGCGGGCGAAGCCGGCGTCGGGCGAATGTCGGAGGCGATCGAAATCGCCGCGGCGGCCGTCGACATCCTGCGTCCGCCGCAACCGCGGCCGCTCGCCGGCAAGCGCGTGCTGATCACGGCCGGACCGACGCATGAGCCGATCGACCCCGTGCGCTATATCGCCAACCGATCCTCCGGCAAGCAGGGTTTTGCCATCGCCGCCGCGGCGCAGGCCGCAGGCGCCGATGTCACACTGGTCTCCGGGCCTGTGGACTTGCGCGATCCGGCGGGCGTCACGGTCATCCGCGTGGAGTCGGCGCGCGACATGCTGCATCGGGTGGAAGCCGCTCTACCGGCCGATATCGCGATCTTCGCCGCCGCCGTTGCCGACTGGCGCGTCGCCAATGAGGGCGAGCAGAAGCTGAAAAAGACTTCTGCCGGCATGCCGCCACTGCAACTGGTCGAAAACCCTGACATTCTCGCGACGATCTCGAAGCTGACGGACAAGCGTCCACCACTGGTGATCGGGTTTGCGGCCGAGACCGAGCATCTGATCGACAACGCCAAGGCCAAGATCGCGCGCAAGGGCTGCGACTGGATCGTCGCCAACGACGTTTCGCCCGCACTGGGGGTGATGGGCGGCGACCGCAACACCGTTCACTTGCTGACGCGCGACGGTGCCGACGAGATCAAGGTTGATTCCTGGCCCGTGATGACCAAGGAACAGGTCGCAGCCGAGCTGGTGGCGAAGATCGCAAAGAAGGTGGAGCAGAATTCGTGAACGCGACCGTGAAAGTCGAAATCCACCAACTGCCGCATGGCGAAGATCTCGCGCTGCCGGCCTATCAAAGCGCTGATGCCGCCGGGCTCGACCTGCTGGCCGCGGTTCCCGCGGACACGCCGCTGATTCTGCCGCCCGGGAAACATGCGATGGTGCCGACCGGGCTGACGATCGCGCTGCCATCAGGCTATGAAGCGCAGGTGCGGCCGCGTTCCGGGCTTGCCGCCAAGCATGGCGTCACCGTCTTGAATTCGCCCGGCACGGTGGACGCGGATTACCGCGGCGAGATCAACGTCCTCCTGATCAACCATGGCGACACGCCATTCCCGATCCGGCGCGGCGAGCGCATCGCGCAGATCGTGATCGCGCCGGTCGTGCAGGCGCACCTGGTTCCAGTAGTGTCGCTTTCAACAACCGATCGCGGCAGTGGCGGTTTCGGCTCGACTGGACACTGAATCGTTGCGTAAATCCGCCTCTCGGCGGTAATCCGTCGAATTCTTCACAGCCAGATTTGCGTTCACGGTCTGGACTCTTACCGGTCGACTCCCGAAGGAGATACTCTCGACCCGATTCGTGCGGAGCGCGACCAGCAAAAGTGGGGTCCGGTTTTGCGTCCGGGCGCGCTCAATCCTATTAGTTGGCGCATAATCTCAACGCCAAACCGCTCACACTTTGGCGGATTTATGCGCTGGGGTAGTTCCGGGCCTGCAGTCGAGCGTTTTTGGGGCAAATAATGTCAGGCGTAGTCGCGGCGATGCGTCGAACCCTGCTGTCGTGCACCTCACTGGCGCGCCACGGCGTGATTGCGCTCGCCACCGCTTTGGCCGCCGCTCCGGAACCCGCGTCGGCCGCTGACCTGGGCATCACGCAGACGATTTCCGCCCTGCTCGACCTCAATCACCAGGAATTTGCAGTACTGACGACGGCGCTGTCGTTGCTCGGCTTTACCGTGGTGGCGGCGATCCTGCTGATGCGCACGCGCATTCGGGCCACCCGGATGGAACTCGACCTGCGCTCCGACATCGCCGACCTGCAGGTGCAGGCCGATCGCCTGCGCGCGCTCTTGTTCGCCGAGCCCCAGATCCTGATCGCCTGGGCCGCGGGCGACAACCGGCCCCAGATCAGCGGCGACACCTCGCTTCTGATCTCGCCGGACGCGCTGTCCAATTCGCCGCAGCGTATCCTCGCCTTTGGAACCTGGCTGCCCCCGGAACCGGCGCTGCAGATGGACCATGCGGTCGACGCGTTGCGCGAGGCCGGCGAAGGCTTTCTGCTCAATCTCTCCACCTCGAACGGCCGCGCCATCGAAGCGATGGGCCGTGCCATTGGCGGGCAAGCCATTGTGCGGATTCGCGAACTCGGCGGGTTGCGCCGGGAGCTCGCCGAATCCAATCTCCGCTACAGAACGCTTCTGGAGGAGACTGAGCTGTTGCGCGATTTCGCCGCCGCCGTACCGTGGCCGATCTGGGCCAAGAGCGCAGAGGGCAATCTGCGTTACGCCAATGCGGCCTATGTGCGGGCTACCGAGGGCGCAAGCGTCGCGGAAACCATCCACCGCAACCTCGAACTCCTGGAGAACGACCAGCGCGCCGAGATGGGCCGGGTGCTGAACGACAATTCCACCTTCAGCGCGCGGCTGCCGATCGTGGTCGGCGGCGAGCGGCGCATCTATGACGTGCAGGCGCTCAGGCTCAGCGCCGGCAGCGCCGGCATCGCCATCGACGCCAGCGAGGCGACCGCTCTGCGCGACGCCATGGAGCGGATGGCGGAAGCCCATCGCCGCACCCTCGACCAGTTGTCGTCGGGGGTAGCCGTGTTCGACGGCCAGCGGCGGCTTGCCTTCTACAATGAATCCTACCGGCGGCTGTGGGGCCTCGACCAGGCCTTCCTCGATTCCAATCCCGACGATTCGAGCGTGCTCGATCGCTTACGCGCAGCGCGCAAACTGCCCGAACAGCCCGACTTCCGGGCCTGGAAGGCCAAGCTGCACGAAGCCTATCGCGCCATGGAGCCCGAGAACTATACCTGGTTCCTGCCCGACGGCCGCGCCGTCAGCGTCGTCACCACACCGAATCTCGAAGGCGGCGTCACCTATCTGTTCGACAATGTCACCGAAAGCCTCGATCTCGCACGCCGCTACGACCGGCTGACCCGGGTCCAGCATGAGACGCTGGATAATCTCGCCGAAGCGGTCGCGGTTTTCGGCAGCAATGGCCGCGTGGAACTGTTCAATCCTGCTTTCGAGAAAATGTGGAAGCTGTCGGCGGAATCGCTCAAAGAACAGCCGCACATCGAGACCGTGGAAGCCTGGTGCACGCCGCTGTTCGACGATGTGCTGACCTGGCGGGCGCTGCGCGAGGCGATCACTGCGATCGATAACCGCGCGCAGGTGGCGCTGAAGCTCGAGCGCAAGGACGGCAGCGTGCTGGACTGCATGACCATGCCGTTGCCCGACGGCGCGACCATGTTGACCTTCCAGGACATCACCGACACCGAAAATGTCGAGCGCGCATTGCGCGAACGCAACGAGGCGCTGGAGGCCGCCGACCAGATGAAGGTCGATTTCGTCCACCACGTCTCCTACGAACTGCGCGCCCCCCTCACCACCATCATCGGCTTTGCGCACTTCCTCAGCGATCCCTCGACCGGCCCGCTGACGCCGAAGCAGGCCGAGTATCTCGATTACGTCACCAAGTCGACCAACGCGCTGCTGGCGCTCACCAACAACATCCTCGATCTCGCCACCATCGATGCCGGCGCCATGAAGCTCGAGCTCGGCCCGGTGAATATCGAAAAGGCCATCCAGGCAGCCGCCGAAGGCATCCAGGACCGGCTGGCGACCGACCGCATCGAACTCAAGGTCGACATCGATCCCAATATCGGCAACTTCACCGGCGACGAGCGGCGCGTGGTGCAGGTGCTCTATAATTTGCTTGCCAACGCCGTCGGATTTTCGCCGCACGATGCCGCGGTCACGATCAGCGCGCGGCGGACCGAGCATCGCGTGATCTTCACCGTCAGCGATTCCGGCCCCGGCATTCCGGCTGATGTGAAAGACAAGGTGTTCGACTGGTTCGAGAGCCACTCCCACGGCTCGCGTCACCGCGGCGCCGGCCTCGGCCTGTCGCTGGTGCGCTCCTTTGTCGAACTGCACGGCGGCAAGGTGCGCGTCGATTCGGTGGTCGGCAAGGGCACGACGGTCACCTGCGACTTTCCGATCGACCAGAACGCGCATCGCAACGCCGCCGAATGACCGCGCCCGCGACATTTACGGCAGCGCTTGCGAACGAGACCGCGACGGCGCATCTGATGGCCGATCTCGCGCTGCTGGTCGGCCCTGGCGACGTCATCACGCTCTCGGGCGATCTCGGCGCGGGGAAGACGGCCGCGGCGCGCGCGATGATCCGCTATCTCGCCAACGATCCAACGCTGGAAGTACCAAGCCCGACGTTTACGCTGGCACAGAACTACGATGTGCCGTTTCCGCTTCTCCACGCCGATCTCTATCGGATCAATGATTCGAGCGAGCTGGAGGAAATCGGATTGTCGCCGCTACCGGAAGGCACGCTGGCGCTGATCGAATGGCCGGAGCGCGCACCTGATGTGCTGCCCGAAGATCGCGTCGACATCGCCTTCAGCCATCGCCCGGCGCTCGGGTCCACGGCGCGCGCCGCCGAAATCACCGGCTACGGCAAGGCGGCGGCGCAGGTGGCGCGATTGAGCAGCTTGCGAAAGTTTCTCAGCGATGCCGGCTTCCTGGATGCGGCGCGCGAGCGCATGCCCGGCGACGCCTCGACGCGCTCCTATGCGCGGCTGATTCGCGACGACGGCACGTCGATCCTGATGAATTCGCCGCGCCGTCCGGATGGGCCCGCGATCTATGACGGAAAATCCTACAGCGCGGCCGTTCATCTCGCCGAGGACGTCAAGCCGTTCGTCGCCATCGACAACGGCCTGCGTGCGCACGGCTTTTCGGCGCCCGCCATCCGCCACGCCGATCTGAATTCCGGTTTCCTGATCACCGAGGATTTTGGCACCGCCGGCGTCGTCGAAGGTGATCCGCCGCGGCCGATCGTCGAGTGCTACGAGGCGGCGACCGACATGCTGGCGGAGCTGCATCGCAAACCCCTGCCCGAAACGGTGCCGCTGGAGCCGCAGGGCTCATACCAAATTCCCCCCTACGATATCCATGCATGGCTGGTCGAAATCAGCCTGATGCTCGAATGGTATCTGCCGGATCGCGGCGCCGAAATCAGCCAGCAACGGCGCGACGAGTTCGTCGCGATGTGGCGAACGTTGCTGGAAAAGCCGGCAGCCGCGCCGCGCACCTGGGTGATGCGGGATTTTCATTCGCCCAACATCATCTGGCTCGGCGAGCGCACGGGAATCTTGCGCGTCGGGATTATCGACTTCCAGGATGCCGTGCTTGGCCCCGCCGCCTACGATCTGGTGTCACTGCTGCAGGACGCCCGGCTCGACGTTCCCGAGCAACTCGAATTGACGCTCCTGACCCGCTACATCAAGGCGCGCCGCGCGGTGGATGATCAGTTCGATCCGGCCAGCTTTGCCGAGCTTTACGCCATCATGTCGGCGCAGCGGAATACCCGGCTGCTCGGCACCTTCGCCCGGCTCAACCGGCGGGACGGCAAGCCGCAATATCTGCGCCACCAACCCCGGATCTGGACCTACCTGAACCGCTCGCTGGCGCACCCGGCGCTGGCGGCATTTCGCGAATGGTATGCCGCCAACGTGCCGCCGCCACTCCCCTGATTTACCTCCTGTTAGCCACCCCGCACTTAATCTGGAACCGGCCATGCCGAGCCGGCGTGGCCCAGCCAGTTTTTGAAATGGGACGACGGCCATGGCGGGCGCGGAACGGCGCAAGGGAGATCGGGTCGTATTCGAGCGCGGCTTTGCGGCGCACATGATGGGCATCGACGGCACCTGGCGGCGCGACTGCGTCATGGAAGACGTCTCCGAGACCGGCGCCAAGCTGACGGTCGAAGGTTCGGTCGAGGGCCTGCATCTGAAGGAATTCTTCCTGCTGCTGTCGTCCACGGGGCTAGCCTATCGGCGCTGCGAGCTGGCCTGGGTCAATGGCGATCAGATCGGCGTCAACTTCCTGAAACAGGGCGACAAGAAGAAGAAGGCGGCCAAGCGCGGGGCCGAGGACGCCGAAGCCTGAGGTTTGGCAGCGCCGGCGGCTGTCGTACGGCCGTCATGTGCGGCCACTAAGGCCTCATGGTTGCTGGTTCAAGCCACTCGCCGTGGTATGATCTGCAGCCCGATTTGATGGTTCGAGAAATCCAAGAGAAATTCCAGGAATGTCCGTTACGCCCGCCAAAGCCATGGTTCTTGCCGCCGGTCTCGGTTTGCGCATGCGCCCGCTCACCGACCATATGCCGAAGCCGCTGGTGCGCGTGGCCGGCCAGCCTTTGCTCGATCACGTGCTGGACAAGCTCGCCGGTGCCGGCGTCAGCGAAGCCGTGGTCAACGTGCATTATTTGCCCGACCAGATCATCCAGCACACCGCGAGCCGGGCCCGGCCCCGCATCATCATTTCCGACGAACGCGACGAGGTGCTCGGCACCGGCGGCGCGGTCGTGAAGGCACTGCCGCTGCTCGGCAAGGAGCCGTTCTTCCACCTCAACGCCGACACGATGTGGATCGACGGTGTGCGGCCCAATCTGGCGCGGCTCGCCGAAACCTTCGATCCTGACCGGATGGACATCCTGCTCCTGATGGCGCCGACCACGAGCAGCATCGGCTATGCCGGCCGCGGCGACTACGCGATGCTGCCGGACGGCGCGTTGCGCAAACGGCGTGAACACCAGGTGGTGCCGTTCGTCTATGCGGGTGCGGCGATCATGTCGCCCTCGCTGTTTGCCGACGCGCCCGCCGGCGAGTTTTCGCTGACCAAAATGTTCGACCGCGCCAACGAGCAGGAGCGGCTGTTCGGCCTGCGGCTCGACGGCGTCTGGATGCACGTCGGAACCCCCGACGCGGTGCAGGCCGCGGAAGAGGCGTTTCTGGAAAGCGTGGCCTGATACTGTTCGGCGGTCCGTCCGCAGGACCCAGACAAAAAATCTCGAAAACAACCCCATGCAAAGTAGAATGGGCACCTGCTGCTAGTAGGCAGCTTCGGCCAAATTGAACGGGGTGAGGCTTGCTCGATGTCCGCCATACCCCGATAGCAACCAAGTTTTGCATGACGGAAAATTTCGCGATGGCACAACAGCAGAAGTGATGCTTACCGTCGTAGAACCAAGCCGCTGGCAATGTAGCAGCCTTTATCGGAGATTGCGAAAACTAACAGGCGGACGTGATTCGCTCGCGCATGCATTGCAGTGGATGCTTATGCTGGCGTGCCAGGTCAAGTACCTCTGTCACCTTCGCGTCGGCGACGTGGTGGGGATAGATACCGCACGCACCGACACCCTCATTATGGATCTCAAGCATGATCCGAGTGGCGGTCTCGCGGTCCTTACCGAATACCCACTCCAATACGTAAGCCACGAACTCCATCGGAGTGTAGTCGTCATTCAGGAGCCGTACTTCGCTCAATAGTCCCGAGGCTAGGTCCGAGATGCTGTGACGTTCGGTTTCTTTCGTCTCCATCCGTTTCGGTGCGGCGTGGTCGCCATTCTGGTGTAGTACAAGTCCATCCACCGCGCCCTCGGGATTACGCTTAAAGGTCATGCTGATTCCGGCGACCCTGGCGAAAAACTCGTTGGGCGCGGACGGGAAAATGGGGATCGCATCTTGTCCGATCGCCTGGGTATAAAGCCTGTCGTTCATCCGGAACACCTTCAGCGGGAAATTGTCGGCAAGCTTGTAAATTCCCACATATTCATCAAGCGACGCACTGGGCAGAACAGTCGCCTTATATGCAGGCGCAAGCGGCGCATCCGCGTCGAGCGTGGCGAAACCCAGATCATCAGGGTCCGCGGACGTGTTAGTGAGGATGATAACGCCTCGTTCCCGATTAGCTGTGAAACCGAGAAAACTTCTGTACCCGCCAGTCCCGCCGTTGTGCCAGACGATCCCTTTATCGGTCGTCACCCAGGCCAGGCCGACGCGTATAGTTTTTGCCATATCGCTGCGCGGCCGTTGCGCAAAGTTCATCGCGGCGGCCAATGGCGACTGACCGATGCCCATGTTGGCCCTCAGATAGCGCAGCATGTCATTAGCCGTGGATCGGAGGGCGCCCGCGCCTGCTAATGCGTCGAGGTCCCAGTTCTTCGCCGCTTTGCCTGTGTCGTCGTGACCGGGAGCGAGATGGGCGCGCATTGCGTCGGTGAACGCCGTACCGCTCATCGTCATGCCGAGCGGCTTCAGAATTTCGTCGTTGGTTAGGGTGCCATAGGTCGTGGGCACAAATTGCGCAAGCGCATGGCCCAGGAGCCCGAACCCCAGATTGGAGTATTCGTAGGAGGCCCCTGGATCGCGCGGCAGTTGGTATCCCGCAAGAAACACCTTTAGCTTCGCCGCATCGTAGTCGGCATAGGGATTGGCTGGGTCCTTCGGCGTGAAGTTAGACGGCATCCGCGGCAAGCCGGAGTGATGCGTGGCAAGATCGCCGAGCGTAATTTCTTTGTCACCGCCGGACGGGATTTTGAAGTCCGCCAGAAGTTGTGCCACCGGCGTGTCGAGCATCAAGCGCCCTGAGAGCACTGCCTGTGCCAAGAGTGTGGCTGTGAAGGTCTTTGTTATCGAACCAATTTCATAAACCGTCTCGCCATCGGGTGCCTTGCAATCATGGAGCTTGCCGAAGTCCACAACCTCGCTCTTGTCACCATCCACGACGCCGAACACCAGCGTCTGGTAGGTGCCCGCCGCAATCCGTTCCTGCGCGGCCTTTTCGACGCGATCGGGTAGAGGTCCTGCGTTCGCCGACGTGCTCGTCATGAAGCATAATCCAAAAAACATACCGCGATCCGGCAATGAAGGCACGCGCCATAGAGAAAAACAAGTTTCATGGCTGATGAATATAGCGAAGAAAAACGAGTCATAATGTCTGGCACGTCCGAAGCTGCCCGCTCATTGTTCCGGCGAGGAAGAGCTACCAGATGCAAAAGCTGGCGCTGTCGCAGAGCGACTAGTCTATGTCTGCTTTGGAGCGCATCCCGGCCTCAGCGCGCCGTGCTTTTTGTGCTCAAACGGGGCATGTCGCTTTGGTCAAAAGCGCGTTCTAGTCGCCGCTGGTCACTTCCGGTCTGCTCCGATTGCCGGACGATTGGGGGCCCGCCCATGGGCAATCGCGTGAGGTTGATCCCTGGGGGCGGTCCAATCGCGTACCGCCCAATTTTCATGTGTGCTACCTAGTTCGGTAGCAAGATGGTCAGGAGAAGCCGATCATGACTGACGATCAAGTCAATCTCGTCGTTCAGCACCTTTGCGAGCAATTGCACTTGGCGCTCCGATTGAAGGACAGCGAGGCACATCCACCAAACGCCAAGGATATTGGATTTGATCCCGCCTCTGTAAGAACTGTATTGCTGACCGGGTTGCGTTCGGCGGGTGTCACGATCCACCACGAGGCAGCCGGGGCGAGCGAAGAGCCGCCGTGGTCCTAAACGCAAAACGCGGGACAGAAGCCCCGCGCCAATGTCTCAGTTGGGTCAATCGCGACCGGGTCGATCCGACAGCAGCTCAAGCCATGTGTGCGGTGCCCCGAAAGCGGAAGTTTCCAGAGCGCTACGGCTCCTCGAAGCCCCAGACGCCCAACAGACATTTCGAACCCTTCAGGTTAGCTGAAGCTTACGACTAGCGCCCACGCTGGCCCATCTGTCGCGGCCCAACGTGATCTCCTGCTTTGGCAGTGGGTAGCGGGGACGCCGCCCTCACCCACATGACCTTCCATGATTACCTCCCTATATTGCGACTGAGATCGAATCAGGAAGCCCATGCGCGTTTTCAGCGTTCCCCTCTCCGTGCCGTTCCTGCGCACCGTCATCGCGGCGCTGGTCGACGGCCGTCTTGTCGAGGGATTCGAGGCGCGCAGCAACCCGCTCAATCTGGCAACGGCGACGCTCTATTTGCCGACCCGGCGCGCAGGAAGGCTGGCGCGGGAGATCTTTCTCGATGAATTGAAGACGGACGCGGCGATCCTGCCGCGCATCGTGGCGCTCGGCGACATCGACGAGGACGAGCTGGCGTTTGCGGAAGGCTCGGAACAATTCAGCGGCGTGGCGCCGCTCGACATTCCGCCGAGGCTCGGTGAATTGGAGCGCCGGCTGACGTTGGCCCATCTGGTTGCGGCATGGGCGAAAAGCCCGGTGTCGGCGCCGCTCGTGGTCGGCGGCCCAGCCTCGACACTGGCGCTGGCCGGCGACCTGGCGCGGCTGATGGACGACATGGTGACACGCGGCGTCGCCTGGGAAGCCCTCGACAAACTGGTGCCCGACCAGTTCGACAAATACTGGCAGCACTCGCTCGAATTCCTGCGCATCGCGCGCAAGGCGTGGCCGGAACATCTGAGGGAAATCGGCAGGATCGAACCCGCCGAACGGCGCGACCGCCTGATCGAGGCGGAAGCCGCGCGCCTCACCGCGCATCACGAGGGGCCGGTGATTGCAGCCGGCTCGACCGGTTCGATGCCGGCAACCGCGAAATTCCTCAACGCCGTGGCCGGCCTGAAGCTGGGCGCCGTGGTGCTGCCGGGGCTCGACACCGATCTCGACGAGGAGGCCTGGCAGACGATCGGCGGCGTCAGGGACGCGCAGGGTAAATTCACCACGCAACCTTCCTCGAACCATCCGCAATTCGCGATGCACGGCTTGCTGGATCGCTTCGGCATCAAGCGAAGCGACGTCGAAATCCTGGGTACGCCGGCACAGCAGGGACGCGACGTACTGGTGTCCGAGACGATGCGGCCGTCGAGTGCGACCGAACAGTGGCATGACCGTCTGGCTCAGCCGGATGTTTCGGCAAGGATTGCAGGCGGCATGATGAAGCTTGCCGTCGTCGAGGCGCCGAATTCGGAGATGGAGGCGCTGGCGATCGCGGTGGCGATGCGGGAGGCGCGGCATCTGAACAAATCGGCGGCGCTGGTGACGCCGGATCGCGCGCTGGCGCGGCGGGTGATGGCGGCGCTGAGGCGCTGGAATCTCGAATTCGACGATTCCGGCGGCGACGCGCTGATGGATACGCCAAGCGGCATTTTTGCCCGCCTCGCCGCGGAAGCCGCCAGCAAGGGGCTGGAGCCGCCGACCTTGCTCGCGCTGCTGAAACATCCGTTGTTTCGGCTCGGCCAGGCATCCGGCGCGTTCAGGCACGCGATCGAGACCCTCGAACTGGCGCTGCTGCGCGGCACCCGGCCGCAGGCGGGAACGGCCGGCTTGGCGCGCGACTTCGATCGTTTCCGCGTCGAGCTCAGGAAACTCAGGAGCCATGAGACCTCATCGCTTCACGTCTCCGAACCGCGCGCTAAATTGAAGGACGGCGAACTCGACCAGGCGCAGGCGCTGATCGCGGCGTTGCAGAAGGCGCTGGCGCCGCTGGAAATCATGGGCTCGTCAAAACCGTTCGATTTCGCCGAGCTGGCGCTACGCCATCGCGAAGCGCTGATCGCGCTATCCTTGGATCAAAACGGCGTTGCCGTTGCCTTCGAGGAAGCGCAAGGCTCGGCGCTGTCAGCCGCGTTCGACGACTTGCTCGCCGAGCAAAAGCCGAGCGGCCTGATGGTCCAGCTTGGCGACTATCCCGATGTGTTCCAGACCGCCTATGCCGATCGCATGGTGCGGCGGCCGGAGCAGGCCAACGCACAACTGCACATCTACGGCCAGCTCGAAGCGCGGCTCACCGAAACCGACCGCGTCATTCTTGGCGGGCTGGTCGAAGGCGTATGGCCGCCGGCGCCGCGGGTTGATCCCTGGCTGAGCCGGCCGATGCGCCATGAACTCGGCCTCGATCTGCCGGAGCGGCGCATCGGTCTCTCCGCGCACGATTTTGCGCAATTGCTGGGAACGGACGACGTGATCCTGACTCATTCGGCCAAGGTCGGCGGCGCGCCGGCTGTCGCCTCGCGCTTTCTGCACCGCCTGGAGGCCGTTGCCGGCGAAGCACGCTGGGATGCGGCCAAAAGTACTGGTGAAAATTACGTCCGCTTCGCCGCCGAACTGGACCAGCCCGACACGGTCGAACCGATCGAACAGCCCGCGCCGAAGCCGCCGGTCGCGACGCGGCCGCTAAAACTATCGGTCACGGCGATCGAGGACTGGCTGCGCGATCCCTATACGATCTACGCGAAGTATATTTTGCGGCTCGATCCGCTCGATCCCGTCGACATGCCGCTGTCGGCGGCCGATCGCGGCTCCGCGATCCATGACGCGCTCGGCGAATTCACGCAAGAATTCGCCGATGCTCTTCCCCCACAGCCCGCGCTGGTGCTGCGCGGTATCGGTGAAAAATACTTTGCGCCGCTGATGGAGCGTCCCGAGGCGCGGGCGCTGTGGTGGCCGCGGTTTCAGCGCATCGCCGCATGGTTTGCGGATTGGGAGCTGGCGCGGCGCGGCGCGATTGAAAAAATTGCCGCCGAGATCAGGGGCGAGATCAAGATTCCGCTCGACAATGAACGCATCTTCACGCTGTCGGCGCGCGCCGACCGGATCGAGCAGCACGGTGACGGCAGCTTTGCGATCCTCGACTACAAGACGGGGCAGCCGCCGACCGGAAAGCAGGTGCGCATGGGCCTCTCGCCGCAATTGACGCTGGAGGCCGCGATCCTGCGCGAAGGCGGCTTTGAGAATATCCACGCAGGGTCATCCGTCGGCGAGCTCGTCTATGTCAGGCTCAGCGGCAACAATCCGCCCGGCGAGCAGCGGTCGCTGGAGCTGAAAATCAGGAACAACGATACGCCGCAGCGGCCGGACGAAGCGGCCGACTACGCTCTTGAACAGCTTGAAGCGCTGATCCGGAAATTCGAGAACGAGGAGACCGCCTACACCTCGCTGAACCTGTCGATGTGGTCGAACCGCTACGGCGCCTATGACGATCTCGCCCGCATCAAGGAATGGTCGGCGGCCGGCGGACTGGGGATCGAGGAATGGTGAGGGCTGTCCGCATCATTCCCGACGCCGTCCGCGCCACGCAGGCGCGCGCGTCCGATCCGGTGGCGTCCGCGTTCGTTTCGGCGAATGCAGGATCAGGCAAAACCCATGTGCTGGTGCAGCGGGTGATCCGGCTGCTGCTCGACGACGTGGCCCCGGAAAAGATCCTCTGCATCACGTTTACAAAAGCTGCCGCCGCCAACATGGCGGAGCGGGTGTTCACCACCCTCGGCCATTGGGTGACGCTCGACGACGACGCGCTGGACGCGGCGATCCGCGAGGCCGGCATTCCCAATCCCGGCGCACGCCTGCGGAAGTCGGCGCGAAAGCTGTTCGCCTGCGCGCTGGAAACGCCGGGCGGGCTGAAGGTGCAGACCATCCACGCGCTGTGCACGCGGCTGCTGCAGCAATTCCCGTTCGAGGCCAATGTCCCGGCGCGGTTTGCCGTGCTCGACGACCGCGACCAGAACGAGATGATGGAGCGCGCCAATCTCGGCGTTTTCCTCGAGGCGTCGCGCAACCCCGACAGCGCGACGGGCCGCGCGCTGATGACGGCGATGGCGAGCGCCGCCGACGTTACCTTCAAGGACGTGGTACGCGAGGCCTGTCTCAGCCGCGATCATTTCATGGCCTGGACAGATGCGGCCGGCAGCGCGCATACCGCTGCCGCGCAGATCTCCGCAGCGCTCGGCGTCGGCCCCAGCGACCGGATCGAGGATGTCGAGCGTGACATCGTCGACGGACCCAACCTGCCGCGATCACGATGGCAGGACATCGCCCTGGTTCTGGATACAAGTAGCAAAGCCGATCAAAAACAGGCCGACCGCCTTCGTGGGGCGCTAGCGTTTGCTGGAGCTGCGCAGGTCGACGAGTATCTCGGGGTGTTTCTTACGGATGAGCGAACGCCGCGAGCGACGGTCGTTACCAGCAGCTTCGTAAAGAAGAATCCTGCTATTGGTCGACTGTTTGATTCGGAAATTGACCGCCTCGCACCCCTGATCGAACGCCGCCGCGCCGTGGTGGCGCGCGACCGCACCGAGGCGCTGCTTCATATCGCAACCGCTGCGGCGGCCAATTATCGCCGCGAGAAGCAGGAACGCGGCCTGCTCGACTATGACGATCTGATCGACAAGACGTTGGAGATGCTCGACCGCGTCTCCTCGGGCTGGGTGCATTACAAGCTCGACCGCGGTGTCGATCATGTATTGATCGACGAGGCGCAGGATACCAGCCCCCGGCAATGGGACATCGTTGCGCACATCATCTCCGAATTCACCTCGGGCGCAGGCGCGCGCGAAGGTGTGGTGCGAACGGTGTTCGCGGTCGGCGACGAGAAGCAGTCGATCTTTTCGTTTCAGGGCGCAGCGCCCCGCGAATTCGACCTCCGCCGCCGGGCCTTACAGAGGAAGTTCGAGGGCGCCGGACTGAAGTTCGATCCGGTGTCGTTTACCTATTCGTTCCGGTCGGGACCGGCGATCCTGCATGCGGTCGACCAGGTGTTTCGCGAGCAGGATATTTTTCGCAGCATTCATGCGGTCGATATCGGAAATCCGATTCATCATGCGCTGGCCGACGCAGGTCCCAGCCAGATCGATCTCTGGGAACTTGCGGAAGCGGACGATCGGCAGGACATCGAAGGCTGGCGTGCGCCGTTCGACGGCGTCGCCGCGACCAGCCCGGAAGTGAAGCTTGCCCGGCGCATTCAGGCCGAGATCAAGGCACTGGTCGGCAGCGGTGTAACAACCGGCAGCAAAGGCGACCGTCGGCCGCTGCGCTATGGCGACATGCTGGTGCTGGTACGGCGGCGCGGCAACGCGTTCGATGCCGTGATCCAGGCGCTCAAGCATGCCGGCATTCCGGTCGCTGGCGCCGATCGCCTCAAGCTGACCGAGCACATCGCGATCATCGACCTGATGAACCTGGCTGACGCGCTGTTGCTGCCGCAGGACGACCTGGCGCTGGCGGTGGCGCTGAAGAGCCCGCTGTTTGGGCTTGGCGATGACGACCTGTTCAAGATCGCCTGGCAGCGCAAGGGATCGTTGCGCGCGGCGCTGGCGGAGCGCGCTTCGGCCGATGGCCGGCTGCGGGATGCGCTGTGGCGGCTCGAGCAGTGCGAGCGCCGTTTCGCCAGCGAAACGCCGTTTGGGTTCTATGCCTGGCTGCTCGGCGGCGACGGCGGCCGCGCGCGAATCCTGCGCCGGCTCGGGCACGAGGCGAACGACGCGCTGGATGAGTTTCTGGAGCTGGCGCTGAACTATGAACGCAAGGCGCCGGCCTCGTTGCAGGGTTTTTTGGCGTGGCTGCGCACGGCCGATCTCGAAGTGAAGCGCGACATGGAAATCTCGCGCGATGAGGTCCGCGTCATGACGGTACATGGCGCCAAGGGCCTGGAAGCTTCCGTCGTGTTCCTGGTGGACACCACGACCTCGCCCTCGGATACGCAGCGGCTGAAACTCATCAATTTGCCGCAGGGCAATGCCGATCCGCATGCGCCCGGTGTCGTGGTCTGGGCCGGCCGCAAGGCCGAGGATCCCCCCGCCGTCGTCGCGGCGCGCGCGGCGATGATCGAAGATACCGAGGATGAATACCGCCGCCTGCTCTATGTCGCGATGACGCGCGCCGCGGACCGCCTGATCGTCGGCGGCTGCATGCCCGGCAACATGAAAACCGTCCGCCCGCTGTCCTGGTACGATCTGATCACCAAAGGACTCGCCGGTTCTACCTTGCAGCTTCAGGAGATCGAGACCGCCATAGGCCGGGTGAAGCGCTATGCGCGCCCTGAGGAGGTCGCGGCGTCGGCCGCTCCCGCTGCGGCGCCGCCACAGCCGGCGCCGATGGCGCTGCCCAACTGGCTGCTGACCCCGGCCCAGCCTGAGGTCTCCCCGGAAAGCCTGTTGCGGCCCTCGGACCCCGCAGACAACGAGCGCCATCCGGTACGGACGGCCGAATCGCTCACCCAGCGCGCCCGCGCCCTGCAACGCGGCACGCTGGTGCACCGGCTCCTGCAATCGATGCCCGATATTGCCGCGGAGCGCCGCCGCGAGGCCGCGCTGGCCTATCTGGCCCGCAATGCCGACGGCTGGATCGAGGAGGAACGGCAGCGGCTTGCCGAAAGCACGCTGGCCTTGATCGCAGATGGACGTTTCGCGCCGGTGTTCGCCCCCGGCAGCCGCGCCGAGGTCTCGATCGTCGGGCGGCTGGAGCGGCCGGGCGGCCGGCCAGCGCTGGTATCCGGACAGATCGACCGCCTCGTCGTCACCGACAGCGAGGTCCTGATCGTCGATTTCAAGACCAACCATGCCCCGCCCAGCCGGCCCGAAGAGGCCCCGAGGGGCTATGTCCGCCAGCTCGCGCTGTACCGGGCGGTGCTCGGCAAGCTTTATCCCCAGCGGGTGGTTCGCGCGGCGCTGCTTTGGACCGAAAGCGCTGAATTAATGGAGATTTCGGCCCCCGCGCTGGAGGCCGAGCTGGCATCCATCATCTCGGCGTGACCTGTGCTTGACCCGGCAGGATCGCGTTCATAGGTTTGACCCTATCATCCCGGGCGCGATTCTCATCCCGCGCCCCTTAATTCCTAACTGAACGAGGTAATTCCCATGGCCGTTGGCAAGGTTTCTGACGCCGATTTCGAAGCCGAAGTGCTCAAGGCGACCGGGCCGGTGGTCGTCGATTTCTGGGCCGAATGGTGCGGCCCCTGCCGCATGATTGCTCCCGCACTCGACGAGATTTCCGGCGCCATGGGCGACAAGGTCAAGATCGTGAAGCTGAATGTCGACGAGAGCCCGAAGACGGCCTCGAAATACGGCGTGATGTCGATCCCGACCCTGATGATCTTCAAGGGCGGCGAAATGGCCTCCCGTCAGGTCGGCGCCGCGCCGAAGGCAAAGCTGCAGCAGTGGATCACGGCTGCGGTCTGATCGGGCTTCAATCGATCATTGTGATGAAGCGGCCGGCGAATCGCCGGCCGTTTGTTTTTGTGGCGGATGATCTCGCAGCCCCGTTGGCTCCATCCGGATCTACGAATTTTTCAACGGATCCACCCCGTCGAAAGCGCGGATGCAAACTCAGCGTCGCCGTTCCGTCGCGCCAATGCTGCCATCGCATCGTGATCGTAGGGCACATGGCGGAAGGTTACGCGCCAGGATGCATCGGCGAATTCCAGAATCGCGTAGCGCGCATCAGGCGTGCCGGCTTCAATCAGATGCGGGAACGGAACGTTGTAAGAAAAGCCAGGAACGCCGACGCTACCGGGATTGACCACCAGGCGTCCGTCGCCGAGTCTGACCGCGCGCGCGATATGGGTATGGGCACACAGAATCAGCGACTGCGAAATTCCCTCCGCCTCTTTCTCGATCGCCTCCAGCGGCGACATCCTGACCGAGCCATCAGGCATCACTGTCTCGAGCCAGTAGACGTTATCGTCGGCAGGCGTAGCGTGACAGAGAAACACCTGGTCGCGAAATATCCGCGTTGATGGCACCGTGCGCAGCCAATCGAGATGCTCGGTGGCGAGTTGCGCGTGGGCCGGCCGATCCCATGATCCCATCTTCTCGACCGGCCGGTCGATCAGCCAGCGATCATGATTGCCAAGGACGTGAACGGCATCGAGCGCCATCAGTGCGTCCATGGTTCGCCGCGCGTCGAGCGGGCCGCTCGCCATGTCGCCGAGATTGACGATCTCGCCAACGCCCTGCGCGCGGATGTCGGCCAGCACGGCTTCCAGCGCGAGATAGTTTCCGTGCACATCGGCAATCGCGGCAAAGCGCATGTTAATTTCTCAATTCCAGCTTTCGAGAAGCGACGTCATACACCCTGCAAGAACGATGCTATGGCGATCTACCTCATTTGGGTGAGGCCGCCCCGCAACATCCTCCTTTGGTCCTACGATGGAACCCGGGTTCCGACTCGCAGTTCGCAGGCGTCTTGGCTAGTCTTTACAAGACCGGGGCTGGAGAATTCATAAGCAATCAATTATTTCTCCCGGGCGGCCGCTGGAAGCAATTTCAGCGGCCATTTAATTTTCTTCGGACCAATTTTCTTCGCTATCCCGGCGGCGTGCCATTGATCGCAAGCACATGGCCAGCGAGATAGAGCGAACCGGTAATCAGGATGCGGGGCGGCACTTCGTAGGCGAGGCGCGACAGCGCATGTAGCGCGGCTTCGACGCTTGCAGCATTTTCCACGCGCATGCCGAGCGCGCGCGCCGCATCCGCCAGCCAGTCCGGCGGCATCGCGTTGTCGCGGCCGGGAATCGGCACCGCCACGATGTGGCGCGTCAGGCCGGCGAAATTGGCGAGGAACGCGCCCGCATCCTTGTTCGCCATCATGCCCGCGATCACCACCAGCGGCCGCGACACCCGCTCTTCGAGATCGCCGAGCGCCGCAGCCGTGACGCGGCCGCCTTCCGCATTGTGCGCGCCGTCGAGCCAGATCTCGCACCCCTTCGGCCCCTGATCGACCAGTGCACCTGCGACCAGCCGCTGCATCCGCGCCGGCCATTCGGCATTGACGATGCCGGCCTCGAATGCGCCCATCCCGATTTTGAATGTTTCGATCGCCCGCAACGTTGCGATGGCAAGGCCTGCATTGTCGAACTGATGCCGCCCGAACAGCTTTGGCGCCGCAAGATCCATCAGGCCGCGCTCGTCCTGATAGACCAGCCGCCCGCGCTCGACGCCAACATGCCATTGCTGTCCGGCCGCGTGCATCGGTGCGCGCATGCGCTTTCCCTGCGCCTCGATCACCGACATCGCCTCCGGCGCCTGCTCGGCGCAAATCACCGGCGCGCCGCGCTTGATGATGGCGGCCTTTTCGCCGGCGATCGCGGTCAGCGTGCTGCCGAGAAATTCCGTGTGATCCATGCTGACGGGCGTGATGACCGTTGCGATCGGCCGCTCGATGACGTTGGTGGCGTCGAGCCGCCCGCCAAGGCCGGTTTCCAGCAGCACGACATCGGCCTCATGCTCCGCGAACAGGCAAAATGCCGCCGCGGTCTCCATCTCGAAAATCGTGATCGGCTCGCCCGCATTGACCTTTTCGCAGTGCTCCAGCACCCGGCGCAACTCGGCATCGCTGGCCAACCGGCCGCCGCCCTTCTCGCCGATGCGGAAGCATTCGTTGATCCTGACCAAATAGGGAGAGGTGTAGACGTGCACGCGCAGGCCTGCGGCCTCGAGGATCGCGCGCAGATAGGCGATGGTGGAGCCCTTGCCGTTGGTGCCCGCGATATGGATCACCGGCGGCAACGTGGCTTCCGGGTGGTCGAGCCGCGCCAGCAGGCGGTGTACGCGATCGAGGCTGAGATCGACGCGCTTCGGATGCAAGGCGGACAGCCGCGCGATCAACTCACCGAGCGGCCGGGGTTTGGCGGCAGGCAGGCTCACGCGTGCGGCGCAGCCGGTACGGCTTCCGGCGCCGAGACGATCTGCGCTGGGTCCGTGACCTGCGGCGAAGGCTTCGAAGCGACGTCGAGCGCCGGGGATTTGGTCAAGAGCCGACACAGCCGCGCCAGCGTCGGACGCATCTCGTGGCGATGCACCACCATGTCGACCATGCCGTGGTCGAGCAGATATTCGGCGCGCTGGAATCCTTCCGGCAGTTTCTCGCGGATGGTCTGCTCGATCACACGCGCGCCGGCAAAACCGATCAGAGCGCCGGGCTCGGCGATCTGCACGTCGCCCAGCATGGCGTAGGACGCGGTGACGCCGCCGGTGGTCGGATTGGTCAGCACCACGATGTAGGGCAGCTTCGCTTCCCGCAGCATCTGCACGCCGACGGTGGTGCGCGGCATCTGCATCAGCGACAGAATGCCTTCCTGCATCCGCGCGCCGCCCGAGGCCGCAAACATGATGAACGGCGACTTCTTCTCGACCGCAAGTTCGAGCCCGCGCACGATCGCCTCACCCGCAGCCATGCCGAGCGAGCCGCCCATGAAATCGAAATCCTGCACCGCGATGACGACGCCGGCGCCCTCTAACTTGCCGTAGCCGACCTTGATCGCATCGTTCAGCCCGGTCTTGGCGCGGGCATCCTTGATGCGGTCGACATATTTGCGCTCATCGCGAAACTTCAGCGGATCGGGCGTCACTTCGGGCAGCGCAATGTCGTACCAGGTCTCGTTGTCGAAGATCGACTTCAGCCGCGCCGCCGCGCCCATGCGCATGTGGTAGTTCGAGCCGGGAATGACGAACTGGTTGGCCTCGACGTCCTTGTAGAATACGAGTTGCCCGGAATCCGGGCACTTGATCCACAGATTCTCCGGCGTCTCGCGGCGCAGGATGTTGCGGATTTTCGGCCGGACGACATTGGTGAGCCAATTCATGGTTCGCTCCGAAATGCGGTTGGACGCATTAACTGGAATATATGGCGGCCCGGGCTGAACCCAACAAGCCGCGACTTCTTAGTTTTGGGCATGATCTCTCGGAAAACCGGTCTCCACTTTTCCGGATCATGCCCCCGCCTATTCCACGCAATTGTGGCTTATTCCGCAGCCTGTTTTGCTCCCCGCACGCCCTGCGCCAGGGCGGACACCAGATCGGCAACGGCACCGACCGTCCTGGGCGTCGCCCGGCCCTCGGCATCCAGGCTGCCGCGGAGCGCATCGACCAGCGCGGTGCCGACCACGGCGCCATTGGCATTCTCCGCGATTGCCCGTGCCGCATCCGGGGTCCGGATGCCGAAGCCGACGCAAACCGGCAATTTGGTATGCCGCTTGATGCGGGCGACGGCTTGAGCGACCACATTGGAGTCCGCGCTGGCGCTGCCGGTGATCCCGGTGATGGAGACGTAATAGACAAAGCCCGACGTGTTCGCGAGCACCGCGGGCAGGCGCTTGTCGTCGGTGGTCGGCGTCGCCAGGCGGATGAAGTTGAGCCCCGCCTTCATCGCCGGCAGGCACAATTCGGTGTCTTCCTCCGGCGGCAGGTCGACGATGATCAAGCCGTCGACGCCGGCTGCTTTCGCATCGCTGAGGAACTTATCGACGCCGTAGATGTAGATCGGATTGTAGTAGCCCATCAGGACCAGCGGCGTGGTGTCGTCGTCCTTGCGGAAGCCGCGGACCATCTCCAGCGTCTTCTTCAGGGTCATGCCGGCCTTCAGCGCGCGCAGGCCCGCGGCCTGGATCGACGGCCCGTCGGCCATCGGATCGGTGAAGGGCATGCCGATCTCGATGACGTCGGCGCCGGCCGTCGGCAGCGCCTTGATGATGTCGAGCGACGTCGCAGGGTCCGGATCGCCGGCCATCAGGAAGGTGACGAACGCCGAGCGGCCCTGTTTGGCGAGTTCGGCAAATCTTGCATCGATGCGGGTGGTCACTTCTTCCTGCCCTTCAGAATTTCCGTGATCTGCGGAATGTCCTTGTCGCCGCGGCCGGAAAGATTGACAACCATCAGGTGATCTCGCGGACGTTTTGGCGCGAGCTCCATCACCTTGGCGATCGCGTGCGCCGGCTCCAGTGCCGGCGGAATGCCTTCAAGCCGCGTCAGCAACTGAAACGCCGCGAGCGCTTCCTCGTCGGTCGCGGAGAGATAATTGACCCGGCCGGTTTCGTGCAGCCAGGAATGCTCCGGGCCGATGCCGGGATAATCCAGCCCCGCCGAGATCGAATGCGCGTCCTGGATCTGGCCGTCCTCGTCCATCAATAGATAGGTGCGGTTGCCGTGCAGCACGCCGGGACGGCCGCCGGCGATCGATGCGGCGTGGAGCTGTGTCAGCCCGTGGCCGGCAGCCTCGACACCGAAAATCTCGACGGAGGGATCGTCGAGGAACGGATGAAACAGGCCCATCGCATTGGAGCCGCCGCCGATGCAGGCAACCAGCGAATCCGGCAGGCGGCCCTCGGCCTCCTGCATCTGCTTGCGCGTCTCGTCCCCGATCACGGATTGAAAGTCGCGCACCATCATCGGATAGGGATGCGGCCCCGCCACCGTGCCGATGCAGTAGAACGTGTTGTGCACGTTGGTGACCCAGTCGCGCAGCGCGTCGTTCATCGCGTCCTTCAGGGTACGCGCGCCGGACTGAACGGGAACCACCTTGGCGCCCAGCATTTCCATGCGGATCACATTGGGCTGCTGCCGCTCGACGTCGACCGCGCCCATATAGACCACGCATTCGAGCCCGAACCGCGCGCACAGCGTCGCGGTGGCGACGCCGTGCTGGCCGGCGCCGGTCTCGGCGATGATGCGCTTCTTGCCCATGCGGCGCGCGACCATGATCTGGCCGAGCACGTTGTTGACCTTGTGCGAGCCGGTGTGGTTGAGCTCCTCGCGCTTGAAATAGATTTTTGCACCGCCGAGATGCTCGGTCAGTCGCTCGGCGAAATAAAGCGGCGACGGCCGGCCGACATAGTTCTTGAGGTAGCCGTTCATCTCCGCCTGGAACGCCGGATCAGCCTTGGCGTCGGCATAGGCCTTTTCCAGATCGAGGATCAGCGGCATCAGCGTCTCGGCGACGAAGCGTCCGCCGAAAATACCGAAATGCCCGCGCTCGTCGGGGCCGGTGCGGAATGAATTGGGCAGGTTTGGATTCATCGGACCATCAATTCTTCGGTGGCGCGCGCGGCGCGAATGAAATGGCGGATCATCTCGGGATCCTTGACACCGGGCGCACTCTCGACGCCGGAGGACACATCGACGCCGCCGGCCCGGGTGACGCGGATCGCCTCCGTGACATTGCTGGCGTCAAGCCCGCCCGAGACCATGAAGGGCAATTGGAGGTCGAGCTTTTCCAAAACGTGCCAGTCGAACACGGCCCCCAATCCGCCGGGGCGGGTGGCGCCCTTGGGCGCGCGGGCATCAAACAGGATGCGGTCGGCCACGCTGGCATGGCCCGGCAGCACGGCGAGATCGGCCGACGTCTCGACCGCAATTACCTTCATGACCGGAAGTGCGAACTTCGCCTTGATGTCGCGCACCCGCGCGATGGTTTCCCTGCCATGCAGTTGCAGCAGATCCGGCTGCAGCGTCTCGACGATGTTTTCAAGCGTCGCGTCGTCGGCATCGACAGTCAGCGCCACCTTGGCCGCGCGGCCCTTCGCCTGCCGGCCAAGTTCCCGCCCGGTCTCGAGACTCAGATGGCGCGGCGACGGGGAGAAGAACACGAATCCCACCATGTCGGCGCCCGCCTCAATCGCTGCGTCGAGCGTCTCACGCGTGGACAGGCCGCAAATTTTGACGAGCAGGGACATGGTATCTCGGGCGCGGATTTTCGAGCCCCGTAACCGACTGGAACAGGGCTGACGGGGCGGGTTCTACAACGTCGCGCCCTGCTTGTCTCGCCCTGTGGCCCCATAGATCCCGTACTGGGACGGCGCCGGAAGCCGCTGCTGATCGGCCCGGGAAACCGCCGCCGCAGCCCGCAGATCGGCCGTCTCCGCCCTTGCCCGGCGGGCGTCCGCCTCATGCTGGCGCGCCGCGCGGCGCCAGTGGCGCTGGCGGAACCAGGTCGCCATGCCGCCCGCCGCCACCCCCAGAATGGCCACCACAATGATCACGGCGAACAGCGGCATCGACACCTTGATCGCCGGATCGGCCGAATTGAAGGGATCGAACGACACGGTCACGAAATGGCGGTTGGCGACCGCAAAGACAATGAAGATCAGCCCTAAGGGAATGACGACCAGCGCCGTGAAGAACTTTCGCATGACCATCTCTCGCGTAGTGATGGAGAAAGGCGGGGCTCAAGCCCCGCAACACGGCTACATCCAGTCGAACCCGTAGAGTCTATTATTTGACGCGTTTTCTTTACGCGAACCGGGTCCACTTCGCTTGAAAACGCTATGATTACGCGCCGGCCTCGGGCGAGCCGTCGTCGCGGTTGAGCCGCTCGCGCATTTCCTTGCCGGTCTTGAAGAACGGGACGCTCTTCTGGTCGACCGGCACATGCGCGCCGGTGCGTGGATTGCGGCCTGCGCGCGCCGGGCGATGTTTGACCGAGAAAGCACCGAAACCGCGCAGCTCGACACGGTCGCCGCGCGCCAGCGCTGCAACGATCTCATCGAGGATCGCGTTCACAATGTTCTCCACATCCCGCTGATAGAGGTGCGGGTTGTGCTCGGCGATGCGCTGAACAAGTTCGGATTTGATCATCGAGGTTGGGGTCCGGGATCGTACGGACATCCATTTCCGTGAAAATGCCTTGCACTGTCAAGACGCTAAATCACTTTTGGGCAACGCGAAATGGCGCGACAGGCACCCCGGAGGAGGTTTGTGACGGCGCCCGCAGTGCGGGAGAATATGACGAAGCGCAGCCGGTGCGGTTCAATTGGCGGCCGCGGGGCGCCACAGCGCCAACATGCCGTCGAGTGCGAGCTGATCTACCGCCTGGGCGACGCCGGCCTGCTCGATCTGGCGCGCGATGGAACTCAAGCCGAGCGCATCGAACGCGATGGAAGCCGCCGCGCGGAGGAACGTCAGGTCCCCGAATTGCGGATTAAGCTTGTAATCGCGCACCGGCAGGTCGCTCTTGACCTTCTTTTCGGAAACCAGCCAGGCAACAGCTGCTTTTTCATCGCCGAGCTGATCGACCAGCTTCAGTTCGACCGCCTGACGGCCGGTGAAGACCCGCCCGTCCGCGACCTTTTCAAGCAGCGCTTCGTCCATGCCGCGCCGCTCCTTCACCAGGCCGCGGAACCAGGCATAGGAATCCTTCACCAGCGCGTCGAGCGCGGCGCGCGCCTCAGGGCTGGTCGGCTCGAAACCGTTGGGCGCGGCCTTCAGCGGCGAGGATTTCACCTCCTCGACCTTGACGCCGACGGTCTTCATCAGCTCGGTGAAATTCGGAAACTGGAACAGCACGCCGATCGAGCCGACCAGCGAGCTCTGGCGGGCGACGATATGATCGGCGGCCATCGCCGTGATGTAACCGCCCGACGCGGCCAGTCCCTCGACCACCACCACGAGCGGCTTCTTGGCCTTCAGCCGCACCAGGGAGTCATAGAGCTGCTCGGAGCCGGCCGTGGTGCCGCCAGGCGAATTGATGTGCACGATGACGGCGGCATGACTCGTTTTCTCCAGCCGCTCCAGCGCCTCGACCCGCTGCTGGTCGCTGCGGATCAGCCCTTCGATGTTGACCCGCGCGATCGATCCCGATGCCGTCAGCGCGGCCGGCCCGCTCCTTGTCGCGATCGCGCCGACGGTGACGATCGCCGCGATCGCAACCAGGCCGGCCGCGACGCGCCAGAAGGTCAGCTTGCGGCGGATCTTGCGGCGATCGACGATCACGTCCGAATCGAGCGACATCGAATTTCTCCTGAAATAATCAGCGCGTTTTGCATCCGCAGCGTGAGCCAAGCGTTATCTGATTACATCAATTGCGATGCAATATGAAGAAAACAAGACCCCCTGTTTCCCTTCTCCCCTTGTGGGAGAAGGTGGCCATAGGCGGCCTCCGGCCGCCGTCCTTTAGTAGGAACGCCGATGCTTTGCATCGGCTATGCGAAGTCCGCGACGGATGAGGGGTCTGTCTCCGCGGAGAGAACCCCTCATCCGCCTTGCCTTCGGCAAGGCACCTTCTCCCACAAGGGGAGAAGGAAGAACGAAAAAGGCCCCGGTCGAAACCGGGGCCTGATGTCGCAGACAGATAAGCTAAGCGCTTACTTGTCGCGGTTCTTCAGCGCGGTGCCGAGAATATCGCCCAGCGTCGCTCCCGAATCGGAGGAGCCGTACTGCGCGATGGCTTCCTTCTCTTCGGCGACTTCCAGCGCCTTGATCGAGACCTGCACCTTGCGGGCCTTCTTGTCGAACTGGATCACGCGGGCATCGACCTTCTCGCCGACGGCGAACCGTTCGGCGCGCTGATCGTTGCGGTCACGGGCAAGCTCGGAGCGCTTGATGAAGGTGGTGAAGTCGGTGCCCGAGATCTTCACCTCGATGCCGGCTTCCTTCACTTCGAGCACTTCGCAGGTCACGACCGCGCCCTTCTTGACGTCGCCAGGTTCTGCGAAGGGATCGCCTTCGAGCTGCTTGACGCCGAGCGAGATGCGCTCCTTTTCGACATCGACGTCGAGCACCACGGCCTTGACCATGTCGCCCTTCTTGAAGTTGTCGATGACCTGCTCGCCCGGAAGCTTCCAGTCGAGGTCGGACAGATGCACCATGCCGTCGACGTCGCCGTCGAGACCGAGGAACAGACCGAATTCGGTCTTGTTCTTGACCTCGCCTTCGACGGTCGAGCCGACCGGGAACTTCTCGACGAAGACTTCCCAGGGGTTACGCATGGTCTGCTTGAGACCGAGCGAGATGCGGCGCTTGACCGAATCGACTTCCAAGACCTGCACTTCGACTTCCTGCGAGGTCGAAACGATCTTGCCGGGGTGCATGTTCTTCTTGGTCCACGACATTTCCGAGACGTGGATCAGGCCTTCGATGCCCGGCTCCAGTTCGACGAACGCGCCGTAGTCGGTGATGTTGGTGACGCGGCCGGTGAAGCGCGCGTTGAGCGGATACTTGGCCTCGATGCCCTGCCACGGATCATCCAGCAACTGCTTCATGCCGAGCGAAATGCGGTGGGTCTCGTGGTTGATCTTGATGATCTTGACCTTCACGGTCTGGCCGATGGTGAGCACTTCGGTCGGGTGATTGACCCGCCTCCAGGCGATATCGGTGACGTGGAGCAGGCCGTCGATGCCGCCGAGATCAACGAACGCACCGTAATCGGTGATGTTCTTGACCACGCCGTCGATCACCTGACCCTCTTCGAGGTTCTGCACCAGTTCCTGGCGCTGCTCGGCGCGGGTCTCTTCGAGAACCGTGCGGCGCGACACCACGATGTTGCCGCGGCGGCGATCCATCTTCAGAATCTGGAACGGCTGCGAGTTGTTCATCAGCGGCGCGACGTCGCGGATCGGGCGGATATCGACCTGCGAGCGCGGCAGGAAGGCCACAGCACCGTCGAGGTCGACCGTGAAGCCGCCCTTGACCTGGTTGAAGATGACGCCGTGAACCTTCTCGTTGTTGTTGAAGGCCTTCTCGAGCTTGCCCCAGCTTTCCTCGCGGCGCGCCTTGTCGCGCGACAGCACGGCTTCGCCGAGCGCATTCTCGATTCTGTCGAGGAACACCTCGACCTCGTCGCCAACCTTGAGATCGCTTTCGCGGCCGGGGCCGGCGAATTCGCGCAGCGCCACGCGGCCTTCGGTCTTCAGGCCGACGTCGATGACGGCCATGTCCTTTTCAATTGCAACTACCTTGCCCTTGATGACAGAGCTTTCCTGCAGATTGCCGCCGGCGAAGGACTCGTCCAGCATTGCAGCGAAATCGTCTCGGGTAGGATTATAAGAAGCAGCAGTCGAAGCCATATGTTCTCCAGATGCGGTATTGCCGGCCACTCGGGTTAAAGGGCGTATCGCGCGTGAAGTGTCGGGGTCCGCAAATCCCAACGACCGCTATTTGCGCGAGGCGCAAAAGCGGGCCGGCAGCATGCCTGCACGTTCGGTACGTTTGATTTATCCGGAGCCTGAAACGAGCGTATCGACTTCAAGAACCTGGAGCGGGCTTTCCTCCAATGACAGCGGGGGTTCAAACCTCCCGCCGGCCCGCTCGGACAGCCCTGATCTTATCGATGGCGGCCCGGATCCGCGTGGATATAGCCCCAAGGGCCATTTTCAGCAAGCCGGAAATGCCTAATTTACGGGCCATTAAGGCTGACGGGCGCTAACCAAGGGGCTGCGCTTTCAACGCCTTGTTGACCGCACGACGCGAAAGCTCCGCAACCCCAGACGAGATGGAACCCGACCTTAAGGGCCGCCCCACACGATGGCACCGTCCAAAACAGGGGTGCCACCATGAAGAGCCTGATCGCTCTGACCGCCATCGCCGTCTTTACCGTCGCCACGGCCGTTGCCGGCAAGCCGGGCGCCTTTGCGACCGACAAGGCGATTGCCGCCGCCAAGTCGAAGCCCGTCATGATGGCCGAACAGCAATTGCCGTTCAACCGCGAGCGCTCGAAGAACTGATCGGAGATTTTGCTCAGGAGCCAGCTAGAGCGTGATGACTTTTCTTCGAATCGTCATCCCGCTCTACCTCTTTGATTTGAGCATGATCTTTTCGGAAAACCGGTACCCACTTTTCCGGATCATGCTCTAGCGCGGATCGACGCAGGCTACCGAGAACTTCCCCGCCCGGCGCGGACCGCCTCGACGATCGCAATGGCGGCGCGCACACAACCTTCGATGTCGAGATTTGAATTGTCGAGGATATGGGCGTCCGCAGCCGCCTTCAGAGGGGCTGCAGCGCGGTTCTTGTCCCGTTCATCACGCTTGAGAATGTCGGCCAGCACCATCGCCTCGTCGGCAGCTTCGCCACGCGCCAGCGCTTCCAGCGTCCGGCGGCGGGCTCGCACCTGCGGGTCGGCCACGACGAAGATCTTCACATCGGCATTCGGGCAGATCACGGTTCCGATGTCGCGCCCATCGAGCACGGCGCCCGGCGGATCGGCCGCAAACTGGCGCTGAAAATTGACCAGCGCCTCGCGCACGCTGGGTATTGCCGACACGACAGAGGCGGCATCGCCGATGCGCTGCGTCTTCAACTCGGGATGGCCGAAGCTTTCGGGATCGAGCTCCATCGCCGCCGCCACCGCCCGCGCCTCGTCGGTGAGGTCAAACCCCTCATCCAGCAGCGCTTTCGCGACCGCGCGATAGATCACGCCGGTGTCGAGGTGGCGATAGCCGTAATGATGGGCGAGGCGTTTGCCGAGCGTACCCTTGCCGGAAGCCGCTGGCCCGTCGATGGCGATGATCATGATGTCCTATTGCTCAGATGGATACGGGCTGCGCGCGCGGCGCAGCGGCCGTTCTTCGGTGAAAATGTTGCGCGATGCAAATTCGCCGGGACTACTGAAGGTCAAGAACTCGCGCATGGCGTCCGAAGGGTTTGCCGCCGTAAACCAGGGGCGATCCAGACGGCGTGCGGGATCACAGACCCAGTGTGGAACGTGCCCCAACCGGCGCTGCTTTGCCAGATAGTCGGCGATTGCGCCCACGAGAGCGTCAAGCCGGCTGTCGCCCGTCAATCTCGGTTCGCGCTCGATAGACGCGTAGCGATCCTGGTCGGTTTTCGCCAAATCAAAAGTATCGACGAATTCGGCCAAGACGGCGTCCCGCGGCGAACCGGCCTGAATCGTTTCAACCGCCTCAGCGAGGGTACTTGGGCGCATCGGCCGCTCCCGTGCGATTCGCCTGCGCCGCCGAACGGCCAATCCTGTCGAAGGCATCGAGGAGCGCGTCGCGGTCAAAGCCTGCACTCATCGCGCCTTCCTCACGAAAACTCCGCCCCGAGCCCGCGCATCATCGGGATAAAATCAGGAAAGCTGGTGGCAATGAAAGCCGTGTCGTCGACCTTGACCGGCTTGTCGGCGGCCAAGCCCATCACCAGCGCGGACATCGCGATGCGGTGATCCATGTGGGTGGCGACGAGGCCGCCGCCGGGCACGTGGCCGCGGCCCTCGACGATCAGATCGTCGCCCGCGACCTCGACCTTGACGCCGTTGACGCGCAGCATGGCGGCGGTGGCTTCCAGCCGGTCGGATTCCTTGACGCGCAATTCCTGCAGGCCGCGCATGATGGTGGTGCCTTCGGCGAAGGAGGCTGCGACCGCCAGCACCAGATATTCGTCGATCATCGAGGGCGCGCGCTCCGGCGGCACCTCGACGCCGCGCAGTTTCGACGCGCGCACGCGCAAGCGGGCCATCGGCTCGCCGGCATCGCCGCGGACTTCGCTTTCCTCGATCGAAGCGCCCATCTCGCGCAGCGTCGTGAACAGCCCGGTGCGCAGCGGATTGGTCATGACGTCGGAGAAGGTCACGTCGGAACCATCGACGATCAGCGCCGCCACGATCGGGAATGCGGCCGAGGACGGATCGGCAGGCACCACGACCTCGGCGCCATGCAGCTCGGGCTGGCCCGTCAGCGCGATCTTGCGGCCATGGCTGCCTTCATTGACGGAGACGATTTCCGCGCCGAAATGTTTCAGCATCAGTTCGGTGTGATCGCGGCTGGCTTCCTGTTCGATGACGGTCGTGACGCCCGGCGCGGCGAGCCCTGCCAGCAGCACTGCCGACTTGATCTGGGCCGAAGCCACGGGGGTCCGGTACCGAATCGGGACGGGATCGCGGGCGCCGTGCAGCGTCAGCGGCAGGCGGCCGCCTTCCTTGCTCTCACCGGCTTTGGCCCCCATCAATTCCAGGGGATCGAGGATCCGGCGCATCGGGCGGGACCGCAGCGAGGCGTCGCCGTCGAACACGGCCGTGATCGGGCAGCCGGCGACCGCCCCCATCACCAACCGGCACCCGGTACCGGAATTGCCGAAATCGAGCGGGGCGGCCGGCTGGGCGAAGCCCGCCACGCCTACGCCGGCGACCTGCCAGGCAAATGGCCCCGTCCGCTTGACCCTGGCGCCCAGCGCCTGCATCGATTTGGCGGTATTGAGGACATCTTCGCCCTCCAGCAGGCCGGAAATCCGGGTTTCTCCGACCGAAAGCGCCCCCAGGATGAGGGCGCGGTGCGAAATCGACTTGTCGCCGGGAACGCGGACTTTGCCGCTCAAAGGGCCGCTTGCGCGTGATTCCAGCGGGGTTTGGGTGGTTGAATCGGTCAAGATTGCGGTCCTCTGCGGGGGCGGCAGTATCACATGGGTCAACCGGCGTCACGCGGCCTTCGAATGCTTCAAAGCGCTATTGACACCAGCCCTTTAACTAGCCAAGTGAAGCACCGTTTTTCAGAATTTCCCAGGATCCACACGTGGCCAAATCCGATCTCGGAACCAAGCGCATTTGCCCGACGACGGGTAAGAAATTCTATGACCTTAACAAGAGCCCGGTGATCTCGCCCTACACTGGCGAGGTCGTGCCGATTGCGCCGATTGCCCCGCCGCGGGCCGCCCGTGGCGATGCCGCACGCGCCGCAGCCGCCGCTTCGGCCACCGCCGCTGCCGACATGCCGGAGGCCGCCGAGGCCGAAGAGTTGGTCTCGCTCGAGGAGGCTGACGCCGAAGAGAATACCGGCAAGGTCAAGGCCGTGGTTCCCGAATCGGAAGACGACATCGAGATCGACGAGACCATCGAGGGCGATGACGACGACGATTCCACCTTCATTCCCGACGAGGAAGAAGGCGATGAGGACGTCACCGACATCATCGGTGATGTCGGAGGTGACGAAGAGACTTGAGATCGGCCCAGAACTGTGTTCTGGGTCTCCCCCGCAAGTCGCCCAAGGCTTGCGGGAAGCATGGTCCAAGAGACCGTGCCTTGACTGTGAAGGGGCCATAGCTCAGCTGGGAGAGCGCTTGCATGGCATGCAAGAGGTCGGCGGTTCGATCCCGCCTGGCTCCACCAGCCTTCGCTCGCTTCGCGAGCTTCGGCTGGGCAGGCCAGACCGTGCCCCTGTCATAGCGAAGCGAGCGAAGGCTGCCGCGGCGTAGCCCACAGGGCGAAGCCCCCTACACCCCCAACACCGCGTTTAACCGATCGCGCAACGCGACGATCTCGTTCTTCGTCGCCACGAGTTCGCCGACCGAGCAGGCCGACGCCGCCAGGATCGATTGCGGCACGGCACGGGCCTTTTCCCGCAGCGCCTCGCCCTTTGGCGTCAGCGCGATCAGCACCTGCCGCTCGTCCTCGGTGCTGCGCGTGCGCCTGACCAGTTCGGCTGCCTCCAGCCGTTTGAGCAGCGGCGTCAGCGTGCCGGAATCCAGCAGCAGCCGTTCGCCGATGTGCTTGACCGGCACGCCGTCGCGCTCCCACAGCACCAGCATGACGAGATATTGCGGGTAGGTCAGGCCGAGTTTGTCGAGCAACGGCTTGTAGACACGGTTGAACGCGTGCGCGGTGGAATACACCGCGAAGCAAATTTGATTATCGAGCCGGAGCGGAAAGTCCGCTGCAGATTTCCTGGCCATCACGACCTCGCTAACGGGCAGTGCCCGGGCACTGATTTGGGGAGCTAAGCGCTTGATTTCAATTGCATACAATTAAATCGCGCCGCTTGCAAGAATTTATATTGCGCACAATCTAATTGTGTGCAATATACTTCTCACCGAAACGGCAACCCAGGGGAGACCGACATGTCCGTGAACGTGCTCTACAAGACCAGCGCCAAGGCCACCGGCGGCCGCGATGGCACCGCGCAAACCCTCGACGGCGCGCTCGACGTCAAGCTTGCCACCCCGAAAGAACTCGGCGGGGGCGGTGGCGCCGGCAACAATCCCGAGCAGCTGTTTGCGGCCGGCTATGCCGCCTGCTTCATCGGCGCGATGAAATTCGTAGCTTCCCAGGGCGGCCCGAAGGTGCCTGCGGACGCCTCGGTGACTTCCACCGTCGGCATCGGCCCGCGTGCGGCCGGCGGCTTTGGCCTCGATGTCGAACTCGCCGTCTCGCTGCCCGGCGTTGCCAAGGCGGATGCGGAAGCGCTGGTGGCGAAGGCGCATCAGGTGTGCCCGTATTCCAACGCCACCCGCGGCAACATCGATGTCCGCCTGACCGTCGTCTGACGACGGGATTCGGGCGGCCCGCTCGCGATCGCTGGCGGGCCGTTCACCCCGCGGAATTTTTTGCAGCTTTGCTACGGCGGTGGCGTCATGCGCCTGTGCGCGAGACGCCATTGCCGCAGCGCCTGAAGACCGCTAGCTCAAGACTTCGATTTTCTTCTTGAGCGAAGGTTCTTGTCCATGAGTTCTGTAGCCGCTCCCGGCGCGATGACCGGCCTGCGCGTGATCGATCTGACGCGCGTGCTCGGCGGCCCCTATTGCACGCAGATCCTCGCCGACCACGGCGCCGACGTCATCAAGGTCGAACCGCCGGCCGGCGACGAGGTGCGCGACTGGGGCCCTCCGTTCCACCAGGAGGATGCGGCCTATTTCGTCGGCATCAACCGCAACAAGCGCTCGATCGGCCTCGACCTCGCCTCCGAAGGCGGCCGCGCGGTGCTGCTGAAGATGCTGGAGACCGCCGACGTCCTGATTGAGAATTTCAAGCCGGGCACGCTCGACAAATGGGGCATCGGCAACGACGTGCTGCGCGCGAAATTTCCAAAACTCGTGCATTGCCGGATTTCCGGCTTCGGCGCCGACGGCCCGCGCGGCGGCAATCCCGGCTATGACGCGATCATCCAGGCCATGACCGGCATGATCGCGGCCACCGGCTCGCCCGAGAGCGGCCCGATGCGGATCGGCGTCCCCCTGGTCGACATCACCACCGGTCTCTACGCGGCGATCGGCATCCTGATGGCGCTGTCGGAGCGGCAGCGTTCGGGGCTTGGTCAGTTTCTCGAAACCACATTGTACGAAACCGGCCTGGCGATCATGCATCCGCATACCGCGAATTATTTCATGCATGGCAAGCCGCCGGGGCTGACCGGCAATGAGCATCCCAACCTCGTGCCCTACGCGATCTTCCCGACCAAGACCGACAACATCTTCATCGGCGTCGGCAATGATGGCACCTTCCGAAAGCTGGCCAAGGAAATCGGCAAGCCTGAACTCGGCACCGATCCGCGCTTTGCCCGCAACAAGGACCGCATCGCCAACCGCGACGCGCTACGCGCCGAACTGGCCGCCGTGTTCAGCCAGCATGAGGCCGAACCGCTCTGCAATCGCCTGCTGGCGGCCGGACTGCCCGCAGGGCCGGTGCAGAAGATCGACCAGGCGCTGACCAATCCGCATACGCTGCATCGCGGCGATATCATTGAGAAGGACTGGTACAAGGGCGTCGCCTCCCCGATCCGGCTCGAGCGGACCAAGCCGAGCCTGCGCCGGACGCCGCCGAAATTCAGCCAGCACACGTCGGAGGTGCTGGGCGAGTTCGGCTATTCCAGGGGCGAGATCGAGGCGCTGGTCGCCAAGGGCGCGGTCTGCGGCGCCGATCGCAAGCGCTAGCCACGATTCGTTGTCGCCCCTGCGGAAGCAGGGGCCCATACGCCGCGGCCTTACTGTTGGGCGCCGTGGCAGTCGCCCTTTTTCGATCACACCCTCCTGTGGTTATGGGCCCCTGCTTTCGCAGGGGCGACTGAGAGCTCTGGCCTTCGCCTATTTTCCGGCTTCCCTTTTCGAACGCTTTCCCCATACGATCCTTTCGCTTATACGGTCATTTGCACGTCATCCGGCGCTGTTATCGCGCGAAACGAAGGTGACGACCCCAACCCGGAGGAATTCCATGGCACTTCGACAATTCGGCGCTGCGGCGGCAGTGACTGTTGCGCTGGCGCTCGCCGCGCCCGCCCACGCTGCGACCGAGATCCAGTGGTGGCACGCCATGACCGGCGGCAACAACGACGTCGTCAACAGGCTTGCCGAGGAATTCAACGCCAGCCAGTCCGACTACAAGATCGTCCCATCCTACAAGGGCACCTATGCCGACACTATGAACGCCGGCATTGCCGCGTTCCGCGCCGGCAACGCGCCGCATATCATGCAGGTGTTCGAGGTCGGCACCGCCACCATGATGAGCGCCACCGGCGCCATCAAGCCGGTCTACCAACTGATGAAGGATGCCGGCGAGCCCTTCGACCCGAAGGCCTACCTGCCGACCATCACCGGCTATTATTCGACCTCGAAGGGCGAGATGCTGTCCTTCCCCTTCAATTCGTCCTCCATGGTGATGTGGATCAACAAGGATGAGTTGAAGAAGGCCGGCGTCACCGAGATTCCGAAGACCTGGCCGGACGTGTTCGCCGCCGCCAGGAAGCTGAAGGCGGCCGGCCACGACACCTGCGGCTTCTCCAACGCCTGGGTCTCCTGGGCGCATATCGAGCAATTCTCGGCCTGGCACAACGCGCCAATCGGCACCAAGGCCAACGGCCTCGACGGTTTCGATACCGTGCTGAAATTCAACTCCCCGCTGCACGTCAAACACCTGCAGAACCTCGTCGACCTGCAAAAAGAGAAGATCTACAGCTATGGCGGACGCGACGCCAAAAACGAGGCCCGCTTCGGCTCCGGTGAATGCGCGATTTTCCTGACCTCGTCGGGCTACTACGGCACCGCGAAGGGCACCGCAAAGTTCGACTTCACCTCGGCGCCGATGCCCTATTACCCGGATGTTGCGGGTGCGCCGCAGAACTCGATCATCGGCGGCGCTTCGCTGTGGGTGATGGGCGGCAAGAAGCCGGAAGAGTACAAGGGCGTCGCAAAGTTCTTCGCCTTCCTGTCCGACACCAACCGGCAGGCCAAGCTGCACCAGGAATCCGGCTATCTGCCGATCACCAAGGCGGCCTACGAGAAGTCGATCAAGGACGGCTTCTATGAGAAGAACCCCACCCTGCAGACTCCGCTGAAGGAACTCACCAACAAGGAGCCGACCGAGAACTCGCGCGGCCTGCGCTTCGGCAACATGGTGCAGATGCGCGACCTCTGGGCCGAGGAGATCGAGGCGGCGCTGGACGGCAAGAAGACCCCCAAGGAGGCCCTCGACGCGGCGGTGGCGCGTGGCAATGCCATGTTGCGCACGTTCGAGAAGACGGCAAAATAGACTGAGCTACTACCGGCGCTCCCTCCCGTGATCCGGGAGGGAGTGCTTGCATCACCCGGAAGAACGCGGCGCATGAATGGAAAAATCCACCGTCTTCAATAACCGCCTGCTGCCGTACCTGCTGCTTCTGCCGCAGCTCGTCATCACCGTCGTTTTCTTCTATTGGCCGGCGAGCCAGGCGGTGTGGCAGTCCTTTCTGCGTGAGGATGCGTTCGGTCTCGTCTCCGAGTTCGTCGGTCTGGAAAATTACCAGGCGCTGTTCGCCCAGCCTGAATATTACCGGTCGATGCTGACGACCGCGATCTTCTCGACACTGGTCGGGGCGCTTTCGCTCTCGATCGCGCTGTTGTTCGCAACGCAGGCCGACAAGAACCTCAAGGCCGCGCCCGCCTACAAGACGCTGATGATCTGGCCCTATGCGGTAGCGCCCGCAGTCGCCGGCGTGCTCTGGTTCTTCATGTTTCAGCCCTCGCTCGGCATGCTGGCGCGGCCGCTGCGTGGCATGGGCATCGACTGGAATCCGCTGCTCAATGCCGACCATGCCTTGCTCCTCGTGGTGATGGCCTCGGTGTGGAAGCAGATCTCCTACAATTTCCTGTTCTTCCTCGCCGGTCTGCAATCGATCCCCAAGAGCGTGATCGAGGCCGGCGCCATCGACGGCGCGCGCCCGATGCGGCGGTTCTGGACGATCGTCTTCCCACTGCTGTCGCCGACCACCTTCTTCCTGCTGGTGGTCAATGTCGTCTACGTCTTCTTCGATACCTTTGGCATCATCGACGCCGTGACCGGCGGCGGCCCCGCCGGGGCCACCACCACCATGGTCTACAAGGTCTATGCGGACGGCCGGCTCGGCGGCGACCTCGGCGGCTCGGCGGCGCAATCGGTGGTACTGATGGTGATCGTGATCGCGTTGACCGCGATCCAGTTCCGCTATGTCGAACGCAAGGTGCAGTACTGATGGTCGAGCACCGCCCGCTCAACGATATCATTGCCTATGTGATCCTCACCCTCGGCGTATTCATCGTCGCCTTCCCGGTCTGGCTGGCGCTGGTTGCCTCGACCCATGACGCCGCGACCGTGGTCGGCGGCCACATGCCGGCAACGCCCGGTACGCACGCGCTGGAGAATTACTACCGCGCGATCTTCGTCGGCGGCTCGCGCACCAGCCGCGAGCCGGTCGCCAACATGCTGATCAATTCATTCGTCTCGGCGATCGGCATTGCGGTCGGTAAGATTTTCATCTCGATTCTCTCGGCATACGCCGTCGTCTATTTCCGCTTTCCCTTCCGCAAGACCGCGTTCTGGATCATCTTCATCACGCTGATGTTGCCGGTCGAGGTGCGCATTTATCCGACTTACAAGGTGGTTGCCGATCTCAAGATGCTTGACACCTATGCCGGCCTGATCCTGCCGCTGATTGCATCCGCCACCGGCACGCTCTTGTTCCGCCAGTTCTTCATGACCGTGCCGGATGAACTCCTGGAAGCTTCGCGCATCGATGGCGCCGGCCCCTTCCGCTTCTTCTGGGATACGCTGCTGCCGCTGTCGGTCACGACCATGGCCGCGTTGTTCGTGATCCAGTTCCTCTATGGCTGGAATCAGTATCTCTGGCCGCTTTTGATCACCACGCAGGATTCGATGCAGACCATCGTGATCGGCATCAAGAAGATGCTGGTGGCCACGGACGAGCTCGCTGAATGGCAGCTCGCGATGGCAACCGCGGTCCTTGCCATGCTGCCGCCTGTCGCGGTCGTCATCTTCATGCAGCGGCTGTTCGTGCGCGGCCTGGTCCAGACGGAAAAGTGAAATGGCCAACGTCACCCTCCGCAACGTCCGCAAGACCTACGCCGGCGGCTTCGAAGCCATCAAGGGCATCGATTTCGACGTCGGCGACGGCCAGTTCTGCGTACTGGTCGGTCCGTCCGGTTGCGGCAAGTCCACGCTGTTGCGCATGGTCGCGGGGCTGGAGACCATTACCGGCGGTGAGATCGATATCGGCGGGCGCGTCGTCAACCAGATCGAGCCGGCCGACCGCGACATCGCGATGGTGTTCCAGAACTACGCGCTCTACCCGCACATGAGCGTCTACAACAACATGGCCTACGGCCTGCGCAACCGCCGCATGGCCGAAGGCGAGATCAAGACGCGCGTGGAAGAAGCCGCGCGCATTCTCGAACTTGGCGCGATGCTCGAGCGCAAGCCGCGGCAATTGTCCGGCGGCCAGCGCCAGCGCGTGGCGATGGGTCGCGCGATCGTGCGGCAGCCAAAGGTGTTTCTGTTCGACGAACCGCTGTCGAATCTCGACGCCAAGCTGCGCATCGCCATGCGGGTCGAAATCCGCAAATTGCAGCGCCGCCTCTCGACGACCTCGATCTACGTCACCCACGACCAGCTCGAGGCGATGACGCTGGCCGATATTCTCGTGGTCATGAACGGCGGCCAGGTCGAGCAGATCGGCAACCCGCTCGATATCTACCAGAAGCCCGCGACCACCTTTGTGGCTTCCTTCATCGGCGCCCCGCCGATGAATCTGATGCCGCTGCGCTCCGACGAACTGAAGTCACAATTGGCCGGCGATGCCCGCGTCGGCGAAGCTGCCATCCTCGGCATTCGCCCCGAGGATTTCGTCATCACGAACGAAACGGTTTCCGGCGGCGTGGCGCTCGGCCTCACCGTGGAGGCGATCGAGCGCGTCGGCGCCGAAACTTTTGTTTACGGCACCCGGCAGCACGAGGTTCAGGGCGTCGCCGCCACTCCGGGCGAACTGCCGCCGGGCGAGGTGATCGTGCGAATTCCCGGCGCCATAGCCCCCGGCATCGGCGAGCGAATCAAGGCCGTTGCGGCGCCCGACAAGCTGCATCTATTTACCGCCGACGGCCGCAAGCGGGTGGGTTCCTGAACACCATTCCTGTCACGCAAAACGAGGCCAGATTAACGCGAATTAACCCGCCGCGGCCGATTTACGCAGCTTTCAGAGGCGCTTGAACCGTTCCCAAATCACCCCCATATTGTTCCTTGACCGGACGGCAAGTCGGCCGGCCGGTTGAATGGGGCGCCGCAAGGGCCCCTCAAAGTCGCTTCGAGAGGACTTTGTAATGTCTCGTGTTCCTTCGTTATCCAGTCCGTTCCTGCTTGGGTTCGACGAAATCGAGCGTGCGCTCGACCGCGTCGTCAAAGGCGCCGACGGTTATCCTCCCTACAACATCGAGCGGTGTGACCGTGCCAACGGCCAGCCCGAACGGCTGCGCATCACGCTCGCGGTGGCGGGTTTTACCCGTGACCAACTCGATGTGACCATTGAGGAAAACCAGCTCGTGATCCGGGGCCGCCAGCAGGACGACAAGGCCCGGCAGTACATCCATCGCGGCATCGCCGCGCGCCACTTCCAGCGCACCTTCGTGCTGGCGGAGGGGATGCATGTGCTGGGCGCGGATCTGAAAAACGGGCTGTTGTCGATCGACCTCGCCAGGCCGGAGCCTGAAAGGGTCGTTAAGACAATTGCTATCAATGAGCACGAATAATGGAACAAGTAGCGGACTCGACCGCTTAGACCCAGAAGGAGTCGAGACCATGAGTGACGTGAGTGTTACCTTCGAACCCGAAAAAGTTTCCGTTGAGGCGCTGGCCCATCTTGGTGAAGGCCACATCGCCTACGTGAAACAAGTCCGTTCCGAGGACGTGCCGGGACTGTTTCCGCAGGCGCCGAAAATCGCGCCGGGGCTGAAACTGTTCGCGCTGCATGCCGCCGACGGCACCCCGATCATGCTGACCGACAGCCGTGAAGCGGCGATCGCCAACGCATGGAGCAACGAGCTTCAGGCCGTCAGCGTGCACTGACACGACGCGTGCTGCCGCATCAGCTCGGCAGTCGCTGACTTGACGGCCGGTTGAGGCCGCAATGAGAGTTCACCATACGCGGGCGTGATCCTTGGGATCGGCCCGCGTTTTTTGCGTTTCGAGACGCGCCCTGATTTGGATATGGAGACGCATAGTCTCCAATCGGGCGCCAAGATCGATGAATGATGCAGAACCAAGATCAGTTGATGCGGCCGAGATGTTGCGGGACGCGGCGCTGGGAAAGGCCCTTCTTGCGCTCAACAACGCGCATGCGCAGGAGTTGTCCTGGCTGGAGGCAGAACGGCTCGAATACCTGATCAGCGAAGCGTTCCTCGCAAGACGGATTGGCCGTCTGGATGCCTTCCTGCTCGCCTTCGATCAGGACGCCCGATACGACAGTCCCAATTTCATCTGGTTCCACGCCCGCTATCCGCGCTTTGTGTATGTCGACCGGATCGTGGTCGCACCATCGGCGCGCGGACGCGGCTGCGGACGGCGGCTGTATGACGACCTGTTTGAGCACGCCGCCCGCGCCGGGCATGACCGCGTTGTCTGCGAGGTCAACAAGACACCTCCAAACCCGGCATCCGATGCCTTCCATGCGGCGCTTGGTTTTGTCGAGGTCGGCACCGCCAGCGTCCATGGCGGCAGCCGAACGGTTCGCTACCTGTCGCATACGCCGCGACAGCGCTGAGGCTTACGCCGCGCGCACGGTCGAGAGGAATTTCTCCACCTCACCCTTGAGATGATTGCTCTGCCCGAGCAGCGACCGGGCCAGCCCGTGCACATGCGTCGATGCCGCGCCGGTATCGGTCGCCCCGCGGTTGACGTCCGTGATGCTGCCCGCGACCTGCGTGGCTCCCTGCGCCGCCTGCTGCACGTTGCGCGAGATTTCCTGCGTCGTGGCACCCTGCTCTTCCACCGCTGCCGCGATCGCCTGCGAAATTTCCGCGATGCGGCCGATCGTGCCGCCGATTTCCTGAATCGCCGATACCGACTGGTTGGTCGCCGACTGCATCTGGCCGATCTGCTCGCTGATTTCCTCGGTCGCTTTCGCGGTCTGCGCGGCAAGCGCCTTGACCTCGGATGCAACGACGGCAAATCCCCGTCCCGCCTCGCCGGCGCGCGCCGCCTCGATCGTGGCGTTCAGCGCCAGCAAATTGGTCTGCTCGGCGACCGCGCTGATCATTTTGACCACTTCGCCGATCCGGCTGGCGGACTGGGCGAGATCGGCGATCCGCGCATTGGTCTGCTCGACCTGGCTCACCGCCTCGCGGGAGATCTTGTGCGAATCCTGCACCTGGCGGCTGATCTCCGACACCGATGAGGCCATCTCTTCCGCGGCCGCCGCGGCGGACTGCGCGTTGGCCGAGGATTGCTCCGATGCGGAGGCGACCGTTGCCGACAGCACCTGGGTCACTTCGGCCGTCTTGGTCAGTTGTCCGGCCGATGATTCGAGTTCGGAGGAAGCGGTCGATACGGTCTGGATGATTTTTCCGATCGCGGAATCGAAGCCGTCGGCCATCTGCTGCATCGCGGCCTTGCGGTCGCCTTCCGCCTTCAGCTTCAGGCCGGCCTGCTCCTGTTCCATCGACTGAACGCGCTGGGCGTTGTCCTTGAAGACCTGGACCGCGCGCGCCATGGCGCCCACTTCATCGCCGCGGCTGAGCGCCGGAACCGAGACATTGAGGTCGCCACCCGCGAGCCCCTTCATCACGTCAGTCATTGCCGCGATGGGACGAATGACGCCGAATGCCACGCCGAAAATACCTGCGCCGATGACGAGAAACACCGCGGCCGAAACGCCCCACAACACAAACGTGAATGTGCTGACACGTCCGGTCGCCGCGACTTCCGTCGCCGCGTTCTGGTCGTTGGTCTGCTTGACGATATCGTCGATGATGGCGCGGTGCGCGGTGTAACGCGCGGTGATTTCAGCATAGGATTTCGCCGCCGCGGCGATGTCGCCCTTGGCGAGCGCGGGCAGCAGGCCGTCCTGAATCGCGGTCCAGAAGCGGCGCACCTCGCTATCGGATTTCTCCACCAGCTTGCCCTTGAGCACCGGATCGAGATCGGATTTGACCCAGAAATCCCACCGCTCGTCATATTCCTTCTTGAGCTGCGCCAGCCTGTCGCGATGCGCCGCAAGCTGCGCCGGATCGTGCAACACGAGGGTGGACTCGAGATAGGCTTCGATGACGTATTCCGGCGGCGGCAGAATGTCGGCGATGAGGTCGTTGCCGAGCTTGATCTGATTGTAGAGCGGACCGCCGACCTTGAGCTGCGACAGCCCGTAAACGCTGGTGGCAATCACGGCACCGAGGCCCAATGCGGTAACTAGTCCAAAAATCAATATTGCGCGCGAAATCGTCAGCCGCAGCGTCATGGCAATGTTCTCCGGGGGCGCGGGAAAAATCCGCACAACCGAAATAACCGCTATTTAGCTTAAAATTGCGTTTACCCGCCGCGCTATCGCAATAGGCGAGTTGAACCCACGGACCTCGCGAGAGACTATGCCGCGCTCGCCGGCGGCAGGGCGAGCACCGAATAGATCGCCTGGGCATCGCGCGAGGCGCGCAGCTTCTTGGCGACGTCCTGGTCGCGCAACAGCCGTGCGATCCGCGCCAGCGCCTTCAGATGATCGGCGCCGGCGCCTTCCGGCGCCAGCAGCAGGAAGATCAGGTCGACCGGTTGGCCGTCCATCGCCTCGAAATCGATCGGGCGTTCGAGCCGGGCGAACAGGCCGAACAGCTTTTCGAGTTTCGGCAGCTTGCCGTGCGGAATGGCGACGCCGTAGCCGACGGCGGTGGTGCCCAGCTTCTCGCGCTGCAACAGCACCTCGAACACCGACCGTTCGTTCTGCCCGGTCAGGGCAGAGGCGCGCGCCGCCAGTTCCTGCAGCGCCTGTTTCTTGCTGATGACCTTCAAAGCGGGGAGAATCGCCTCGGGTGCGACCAGATCGGTAATCGTCATGGGGCGTTCCGAGGTGAATTAAACCGTCAGGTGGCGAGATAGGTTGTAGAACCGGGGCGTCAAGAACATGAGACGGGAGGCGGGTTTAGCCCGGGTCCCGATTTGCTGGGCTTCTACTCCAACGCTTGGCCGGTGCCAACTCCCGAGAGCGGGTTCCTGCACTGCCATCGTTAAGGGCGGCGGACCATAGGGAGAGCAGCCGGAGGCGTCAATGCGGTTAGCCATATGCGGTCAGCCATATGATATGTCAGGGGGTAACCGCCGGGGGGTCGACCCAGCCGACATTGCCGTCCGTACGGCGGTAAATGATGTTCACCCGGCCGCTTGAGCCATGCTGGAACACGATGCAGGCCGCTCCGGTCAGATCCAGCTCCATGACCGCCTCGCTGACCGAAAGCCGTTTCAGCGACGTGGTCGCCTCGGCAATGATGACGGGGCTGTAGGTGATGACTTCCTCGTCGCCTCCGGCCGGCGCCTCGATCACATAGCTCGGCGCGTCGAGCACCGGCGCCTCGATCTCGGCCAGAGCCGCAGAGGCGGCATAGGCCTTGCGGGCCGAGCGGTCCTTCAGCCGGCTCTTGTAGCGGCGCAGGCGCTTCTCGATCATCAGGAGCGCCTGATCGGCGCTGGCATAGGCGTCGGTGGCGTTGGAATCGGCCTCCAGCGTAATCCCGGAATCCAAATGCAGTGCGCAGTCGGTGCGGAAGCCGAAGCCATCCTTGCTCAGCGTGATGTGACCGGAATAGTTGCCGTCGAAATATTTTCTCAGGACCTCATCGGTGCGATCGCTGACGCGCGAACGAAGCGCGTCGCCGACACTGATGCTTTTCCCGGAGATTCGAAGGGTCATTTGATGCCTCACTTGATGCCTCGACTACTCTGGTTTTTGACGTTGGAGGGTGAGTCCTTTCGATGAACCGGTGCCCCTTTCCCGGCTTTCCTGACGCTGCACTGGCGGGGAACCGAGATTATCGCGATTTGGGACGAACGCAATCAGGCCGGGGCCGTATCGCGAGACCGGTCGGGGGAAGCGGCGGGAGCGGAAAGTGCGTTACCGAGCATGCTCTGTTTATCGCGGCGGCGCTGCACCGAGGAAGGAATACGCATCGCTTCGCGGTATTTCGCGACCGTGCGGCGGGCAATATCAATGCCGGATTCGCGCAATCGTTCCACGATGGTATCGTCGGAGAGGATCGCATTTGGAGCTTCCGCGTCGATTAATTGCTTGATGTGGTGACGGACCGCCTCCGCCGAGTGGGCTTCGCCGCCGTCGGCCGACGCGATCGAGGCGGTGAAGAAATATTTCAGCTCGAAGCTGCCGCGATTGGTCGCCATATATTTGTTGGCGGTGACCCGCGACACCGTCGATTCGTGCATCTGAATGGCATCCGCCACCGCCTTCAGATTCAGCGGCCGCAGATGCGCGACACCATGGGTGAAGAAGCCGTCCTGCTGGCGCACGATTTCGGTCGCGACCTTCAGGATGGTGCGGGCGCGCTGATCCAGCGCGCGGACCAGCCAGGTCGCGTTCTGCAGGCAGTCGGTGAAATAGGATTTGTCGCCGTCCTTGCGGATCGTCTTCGACAGCTCGGTGTAATAGACCTGATTGACCAGCACGCGCGGCAACGTGTCGCTGTTGAGTTCGACATGCCAGCCGCCGTCCGGGCCGGGCCGCACATAGACGTCGGGCACCATGGTCTGCGTGCGCGCCGAGCCGAACCTCAGGCCGGGCTTGGGATCGAGACGGCGGATTTCACCGATCATGTCGGTGATATCTTCGTCGTCGACGCCGCACAATTTGCGCAGAGAGGCGATGTCGCGCTTGGCCAGCAGATCGAGATTTTCCACCAGCGCCTGCATCGCGGGGTCGTAGCGGTTTAGCTCACGGAGCTGGATTGCGAGGCACTCGCTCAAATTCCGTGCACAGACGCCGGGCGGATCGAATTTCTGCAGCACGCTCAGCACCGCGTCGACATCCCCTTGCGAGGCGCCCAGCCGCTCTGCGGCCTGTCCCAGATCCGGCGGCAGGTAGCCGGCATCGTCGACGAGATCGATCAGATACTGCCCGATCATGCGCTGCGCCGGTCCGCTGAACGCCACCGCGAGCTGTTCGGCGAGGTGGCTGCCGAGCGTCACCTCGGCGGCGACGAAGGCTTCCAGATTGTAGTCGTCGTCGTTGGAGGCGCCGCCGCCCCATTCGGTGTAGGCGGTCGGTGCCGCATCCTGCGCCACGCGCGCGGCGGCTTCGGCGGGTTCCTCGGAAAATACGTTGTCGAGGGGGGTATCCAGCGTCTGCTCGATCTCGGTGCGGCTGCCGAGGTCGCGGTTCAGCCATTCCTCCTGGCCGGGCTCGAAGGCGGGGCCTGACGCCATATCGGAGGCATCGCCGCCCTCGTCGCCATAGCTACCGGCATCGCCGGATTCGGAGAACTCGGCACGCTCAGTGGCCGGCTCCCCCGCCACCGGAGCTTCGGGACCGTCATTGGCGCGCTCCAGCAGCGGATTGCGTTCCAGCTCCTCCTCGACGAAGGCCGAGAGGTCGAGATTCGACAATTGCAGCAGCTTGATCGCCTGCATCAATTGCGGCGTCATCACCAGCGACTGCGACTGGCGGAACTCTAATCTCTGCGTTAGCGCCATGAGGCCAAGAACCGATCCGGTAAAAGTTGGTCCGATTCTTGCTTATATTAGTCCCAAGCCCTTGTACACGGCTTGACGGACGCAAAAATTGGGCTATAGCGCGCTCCGCAAAAATGGGAACCGGTTTTGGGTCCGGGCGCGCCATAGATTCCCGAGTGAGCGCAATACCTTATCGCCAAGCCGCAACACCCTTTGGCGCTGCGTGCGCTAAAGCCGGAATTCCTCGCCAAGGTAAAGGCGGCGTACATCCGGATCGTTGACGATCTCTTCCGGACTGCCCTCGGTCAAGATCTGCCCGGCATAGACGATATAGGCGCGGTCGGTCAGCCCCAGCGTTTCGCGCACATTGTGGTCGGTGATCAGGACGCCGATGCCGCGGTTGGTGAGGTGGCGGACGAGGTCCTGAATGTCGCCGACCGCGATCGGATCGATGCCGGCAAAGGGTTCGTCGAGCAGCATGTAGTTCGGACGCGTCGCCAGTGCGCGCGCGATTTCGACGCGGCGGCGCTCGCCGCCGGACAGCGCGATCGATGGCGACTTGCGCAGCCGCGTGATGTTGAATTCATCAAGCAGCGAGTTGAGTTCGGCCTCGCGCTTCCTGCGGTTGGGCTCGACGACCTCGAGCACGGCGCGAATGTTCTGCTCGACGGTGAGGCCGCGGAAGATCGAGGCTTCCTGCGGCAGATAGCCGATGCCGAGCCGCGCGCGCTGATACATCGGCAGCTTGGTGACGTCGTGGCCGTCGAGTTCGATGGCGCCGCGATCCGCCTTGATCAGCCCGGTGATCATATAGAACACCGTGGTCTTGCCGGCGCCGTTCGGACCCAACAGACCGACCGCCTCGCCGCGGCGGACATAGATGCTGACGCCGCGCACGACCTGGCGCGTGCCGAAACTCTTTTCCACGCTGTGCACAGCGAGGAAGCCGGGCCGCTTGATCAGCCGCGGCGCTTCGCCGCCGTTGGCCTTGGGACGTGGCGCCTGCGCACGGTGACGCGGCTCGCGCGGCGGTTCTGCGTCGGGCTGCGGCTGCGGCAAGTCCAGCCCGGGCAGGGCGGCGGAGCGCGCCATCGGCGGCCCATCGCGCACCGGGCTCTTCAGCATGTCGCCGAAGGAATCGCCGAGCGCGGTGATGTCGTCGCGCGAACGCGCAAACCCGGGGGCACCGCGTTTCGCGGGGCGTCGACGGAACATGCCGAGTAAATCCACCATCCCGCTTCGCTTACGCCTTTCACGGTGATTCCGCGACGCGTCCGCCGGCGAATCGCTTCGCTAGCGAACCATGAATGAATGGATGTCCCTGCCCAGCGAAACACCCCGCCGTGCGCCCTGCCCAGTAGATACAGGCTCGCGCTATCAGCTTCAACCGTACGAGCCATAAATATTCTTTAAGGCTTTGATCTGTCTTATTTTTTGCCGGGGATCAGCGACGGTATCTGTACCGGAGCCGGAGCCGGCTTCGACCCGCCGGATCCCGATCCGCAATCCTGTCCCTGGATGAACATGCCCTGTACCTTGCCGCTGTCGGATTCGACCCGCGACACGCCGGTCGTCATGTCGACCTTCAGGCGGTCGCCGCGGAGCACGTTCTTGCACTGGGTCAGCACGACCCCGCCCACCATGGTGATGAGGTTGGCCCGCGTGTCGAAGATCGCAGTCTCGCCCGTCACCACCTGGTCCTTCTGCGTGACCACGACGGAGCCCTTGGCTTCCAGCCGGCGGATCGACGAACTGCCGCCGGGCCCGGGCGTCGCGGACTGCATCGAGCCGGATTTCGATCCCTTCGGCGCAGCGGGCGCAGGCGTCGCCGCCGCCGGGCCGGAATCGTAAAACACCACCAGCGACTTCGAGGTCATGGTGGTGTCGCCCTGCACGACCTTCACGTTTCCGGAGAAGGTCGCCTCCTTTTTCTTGTCGCGCATTTCGAGCGACGCCGCCTCGATCTGAATCGGCTGGTCGCGGTTTTGCGAAAAGCCCTGCATCGCATTCGGCACGCCCGACATGGCGCCCTGCGCCAAGGCGTCACCGGAAGCGATCAACGCGAGCGCAAGCGCTGCTGCCGCATGACTGCGCGAAAAGAACTGCATCATGAAGATCATTTCGTGTTTGATGACTTGCCGGTGACGGACCGCGTCCTCGGCGGTGGCGGCGGTTCAGGCTCGGGCTCGGGCGCCGCAGGGCTTTCCATGATCAGGTTCATCACGACGTTGCCTTCGAAGCGCACGATCTCGCCGCTGTTGATGATCCTGAGCCGGTCGGCGGTCAGCGTGCCATTCAGCAGCTTGACGTCGACATGCTCGTCCGACGTCACCGTTCCCTTGTTGATGTCGACATAGGCCTGCGAGAGCTTGGCCTCGTAGCCGGTGGAGGATTGCAGGAAGATGTCCTTGCGCAGGTCGAGCAGTTGCTGCTTGCTGTCGAAATATCCGGTACGGGCATCCATCGTCACCGTGCTCTTGTCCTCCATCATCACCTTGGCCCGCAGCGTCCTGAGCTCGACGTGATCGGGGTCGGCCAGATCCTGGATCGCGGCCTTGGCCCACAATTCGTAGGGACGCTGGTCGGTCGAGAAGCCGGCGAGGTGCGGCGTTTCCATCGTGATCTTGGTGCCCGACACCACGAGATTGCTCATGTCGACGGGCAGCTTCGACAGGCCCGCGCGGAACGGGTTGAAGATCGAGATCGCCACGATACCGGCCATGGCCAGCAGCACCGCCGCCGGGACCGCGACCCGCAGCATCCGCACCATCCGGCTGTGGCGGGCGGCCGCGGCAAAGCGGACCTCCATTCCGGTGGCATAGGCTGGGTTCTGTACCGAGTTCACCGTTGCTCCAAAGGGCCGCCAGGACAGCGTCATTCTACCCGCAATCGCAGGATTACGCAGCCTGGACACGCGCTATGAGTGTGACCGAAACGGGGCGGAGGCAGGTGCCCCGGCGCTTCAAATGGTCCCGGTCACGAATGCGCGAAGATGTCCTCGGCCTCCCAGCCACCGAGATCGAGCTTGGCCCGGGTCGGCAGGAAGTCGAAACAGGCCTGCGCCAGCTCGTTGCGGCCTTCGCGCGCGAGCATCGCATCGAGCCGCTCGCGCAGGCCATGCAGATGCAGCACGTCGGACGCGGCATAGGCGAGCTGCGCCTCGCTGAGGCTGGCCGACCCCCAATCGCTCGACTGCTGCTGCTTCGACAGGTCGATGTTGAGCACTTCGCGCACGAGGTCTTTCAGGCCATGCCGGTCGGTATAGGTGCGGGTCAACCGCGAGGCGATCTTGGTGCAATAGACCGGCTGCGGCATCACGCCAAAGGTGTTGTAAAGCGCGGCCAGATCGAACCGTGCGAAGTGAAAGATCTTCGTGATGGCAGGATTGGCCAGCAGCGCCTTCAGGTTCGGCGCGTCGGTGTGGCCCTTGGGAATCTGGATGACATCGGCGCTGCCGTCGCCGTTCGACATCTGCACCACGCAGAGCCGGTCGCGATGCGGGTTGAGCCCCATGGTCTCGGTATCGATCGCCACCGAATCCTTGTAGCGGGACAGATCAGGCAGGTCGCCGCGATGCAGGCGGATGGTCATGACGGAAAGCCTCGTGTCTCAGGTCGATTCGACGGAAACACTAGCGCCCGGAGCCGCGGGAGGCGAGCGGCTGGGCATGGCTTATAGGACGGGAAATGGCGGCTTCGTGGCGATTTTATCGCTTATCCAGCCTTCGACTGCTTTGCGCGCCGCGGATCGTTGCCGTGATGCCGCCGTTTGCGGCCGGCATCGAGACGTTCAGGCCGTCTTCTTTTCGGATGATTCCGGCGGCTGAAGCCCCGGGCTATTGGCCCAGCGGTCGAGATTCTCGATCACGTCCGCATGGCTCGGCCGTCGCGGAGGCGGCGGCTTCTGCTCTTCGGACAGCTTGCGCGGTAGCTTGATGTTCTCGGTCATGGGCTTGCTCCACGGCCGGATTATGCGCTCGCGCAAATCATAAATCAACTATTAACACATTGTTTTTACTGCAGTATTTAGCTAATTTGACGCCGGAATCCCGCTAGATGGAACCGGCACCAGGACGGACATTGAGTAAATGGGATTGGCCGGCCTTGCCGCCGATGGCGGCAGTGCCGTTCGCCCCGACATCCGGAAGCCATCTTTGATCCAGCCTGTCCTGCCAAGCGGGCTACCTGGTCAGGGCCACCTCCTTGAATGACGCCACCAGAGCCCTTTCGAGTTTTCCCGGCATGTTGGCGAGAACGTTGTAAGCCTCCTCCCGAGGCATGGTGGGCTTATAGTGCCGATGCTCAATCAGCGCGGCGAAGATATCGGAGATGGTCAGCATGCGAACGATGTCGGTGATGCTCTCGGCACAGAGCGCGTCGGGATATCCGCTGCCATCGAGATATTCGTGATGATGCCGGACTGCATCCAGGATTTCGGCGGAAACACCTTTTTGATGTTTCAGGAACTCGTATCCTGACACCGGATGCATCTCGATAAGTGCGCGTTCCTCGGCGTCCAGCCGTCCGGGCTTGTTCAGGATCGCCAATGGTATGGTTGCTTTGCCTATATCATGAAGCATTGCAGCAGAATACAGCCGCTCAAGGTCGGTCCTCCTCAGTCCTAAGCTAAGTCCAAAGTCGACGGCCACACCGGTAACGAGGAGGCAGTGCTGGTAGGTCCCCTCGTGATGGTGCCGCACGGTCGTGAGCCATTCAGTGAGCCCGCGCTCTGCGATGCGATCGGCGATTTTCCTGCCAGCTTCATTGGTCCCAATCATATCGATCGACTGGCCAAACGACACCGCGGTGAACATCGAGCCAATGGCGGTAACCGCAATCTCAACATCGTCGTCTTGCTGCAGAGTGCCGGTTGGCGAGGCGCTTTCCGGGTCTAGCGGATCGGCCAAGGCAGCGAGCAATTTGCACTGGTCTATCGTAGCGGGCAGGACAAGCGTGGCTCCCAGGGCATAGGCCTGCGAGATACAGATGTGAGATGGTTCTTCGACAAGGAATATCCGCTTGCGGGCCTTGGCCATGCGGGCACTCCTCTTCTTGAGAGCCGCGATGTTGTTGACGACACTCAGATTAACCCGGACAACCACCGCGTCCGGCACCTGCGTGAGCTTTGCGTCGGCATCGAGCCGTTCCGGTGCTACGCCGAATCTGTGGCCAAGGACGCCGCAAAGGGCGGACAACTTCGCGGCATCATCAGCCAGAACATGCACAAACATGATTTCGTCTCCGTTGAAATGCAGAACCGGTGGAGGATAGAATCAGAAAAAACTCCTGTGTCTCCGCTGTTTCAATTTGCAGATATTCGACCCTCGACAGCAGCGAAGCGAGGTTCGTCAAAATGCCAGACGGCCCTCGTAGGCGAGGTCCATCGAATTTTGAGACGGTAGACATTTGCGCCCTCGTTTCGTCGGAAGCGATGCAAAGAGAAAATGAACGACACAAATACTCAACAGACCAAACGCCAGCGCATCACGTCGACAGCGCAGCCCTGACTGGCTTTGCACAGGGCTATGACAACCGGGGCCGCGCATATCCGCTAATCGTGCAGGTGATGTAATTCTCAGGCCATGGTCCTTAACGCGGGGTGCAATTTTCGGCGGCAATTGGTGACGAAGTACCCGCAGCCAGTGCAATCGTTATCGAAAATTGGCAGACGGCCGAGCAGGACTGTTGAGTGCCAGTAATACTACGGGTGTCCGAAGTTTGATCTACGTCACTTCCTATGAGATGATGCCCATCATGCCGAACGGCGAACATCTATGAGCTGATGAACAGCGACGCTCTGCCAACCCTCGCGCCAAAAATATTTCGCTTCAGCGACATTGATCAGTTTCGAAGTTCCGTGGGAAATCTGACCGTGGAAATTACCCCTCTCGTGGGAAAATCGCGGCGAACCGGTGTCAGTCCTTTCGTCGAAAAATCTATCCGGCGCGATGTAGGGAGTGCGGTGGCAAAGGCCGTGGGAGAGACGCGGCCGACCGAGGTGGCCTCACAGCTCTGCAGTCTCTGATGGCGGCGACAAATCAGCGCTCCGCCTGAGGCTCGATCTATTCAAGCTCTCCTGGCATTCGCGCTGTGTCATCGGTCGGCTCCCCGCACGGCACCGGATCGGCGGCGGTTCCGAATCATTGACGAACAATTATTTCTTTGTTGCTCGCCGTTTAGTCGCAGCGGCGCTCCCTGCGCGTGATCCTGCGGCCGTCGTCCCGTTCAATCGTGGTAGTCTCCATGCGGCAGCGCTGTCGTGGGCCGACGGTGACACCACCTGGGCCGACGCCGACTGTCGTGTCGGAATCATACCGGCGACGGTCCCTATAATAGCGGTCGTCGCGATCCCGTCCGATCTGAACATCGACGCCTTGGGCCATCTTGAGGCCTTGGGCCTTGGCCGGAGTGAGGAGGGGGGCAGTCGTCAGCACCGCTGCGGCGGCCGCCACGGCAAGAGCGATCTTCATCATCTGGGAGCCTCCTTGACTTGATTTAGCGGTGCAACGGGCGCGGCCCCTAAGAGTTCCACAGGGGCAATTGGGGGAGGACGGGAGTAGCGCGGCGTATGTGGCACGCGGGCTAGCTCTGGCCTGCTCCGCAAGCAACGGGAGCGCCTGCAGGGCCAATTTCGCGGTTCGGCTCCGCTACATTTCAAGCTGACCCACCAGCCAAAGATCAGGTTTGTGGGAGTAGGTGCCCGGACCCCCATTGGGGCCAAGCAACTCGATGCGGCGCATCAATTAGCGTCGCGAACCTCGAAGCGAGATCATGGGCAAGGGCAATGGTGCCCAGGAAAGGACTCGAACCTTCACGGCCGTGAAGCCACTGGCACCTGAAGCCAGCGCGTCTACCAATTCCGCCACCTGGGCCCGGGCGGGTTAGTAAGGAACGGTCGCACGCTTGTCAAATTGCTTCGATGCCATCCAAATGCGCTGTACAGGGACCGCGGGTTGGCGTATCGCGAATCCACTAAATACCACCGATATCTCTCGAATTTGACCGGCAGGAGTTGACCCCGATGGCATCGAATCAGGAAACGCTGGTCACGGTCTTTGGCGGATCGGGCTTTCTGGGACGAAACGTGGTGCGGGCGCTGGCCAAGCGCGGCTACCGCATGCGGGTGGCGGTGCGGCGGCCGGAACTGGCCGGGCACCTGCAGCCGCTCGGCAGGGTCGGCCAGATCCATGCCGTGCAGGCCAATCTGCGCTACCCGGCCTCGGTGGAGGCCGCGATGCGCGATTCACATGTCGCCATCAACCTCGTCGGTATCCTGACCGAGAGCGGCGCGCAGACCTTCGAGGCAGTGCAGGCCAGCGGCGCCGAAACGATCGCGAAGACCGCCGGCGCCACGGGCGCCCGCATGGTGCAGATTTCCGCGATCGGCGCCGACGAGAACTCGCCCTCGGCTTACGGCCGCACCAAAGCGGCCGGCGAAAAGGCCGTGCTGGCCGCCGTCCCCTCCGCCACGATCCTGCGGCCGTCGCTGGTGTTCGGCCCCGATGATCAGTTCACCAATCGGTTTGCGGCGCTGGCGCGGATGTCGCCGTTCCTGCCGCTGATCGGCGGCGGGGAGACCCGGCTGCAGCCGGTCTATGTCGGCGATGTCGCGGCCGCGGTGGCCGATGCCGTCGACGGCAAGGCCAAGGCAGGTGCGACCTACGAGCTCGGTGGACCGGAAGTGCTGACCATGCGCGAGATCATGGAAGCCATTCTCGCGATCACCGGGCGCAAGCGCATGCTGGTTTCGCTGCCGTGGGGCTTGGCGAAGTTGCAGGCGCTGTTCCTGCAATTTGCGCCGGGCGCGTTGAAGCTGACGCCGGATCAGGTGACGCTGCTGCAGTCGGACAATGTGGTGTCGGACGCGGCGAGGGCTGCCGGCCTCACGCTGGAAGGGCTCGGCATCACGCCGGAATCGATGGGGGTCATCGCCCCGCAATATCTGTGGCGCTTCCGCGCCGCCGGGCAGTTTCAAAGGAAGAGCGCTTAGCTTCGTCGTCCCGGCTAAGCGGCGCGCAACAGACAGGGACGACGCAGCGAAACTTTATCGCCCCAGCGCCAGCGCGATCAGGCCGAGCGTGCCGATGATGACGCGCCACCACGCGAAGAACGTGAACCCGTGGCGGGTAACGTAGGTCAGGAACGTCTTCACCACGATCGCCGCCGTGATGAACGACACCACAAAGCCGATCGCAATGACGCCGATGTGGTCGACCGTCATCTCGCCGCGGTTCTTGTAGAAATCATAGGCGAACGCGCCCACCATGGTCGGGATGGCGAGAAAGAACGAGAACTCCGCCGCCGAGCGCTTGTCGCCGCCGAGCAGCATCGCCGCCACGATGCTGGCGCCGGAGCGCGATACGCCCGGAATCATCGCGACGCATTGCGCGATGCCGATCCACAGATACATCATCAGCGGATAGCGCGTGGCGTCGTCCTCGTGCGGCTTGAGATAGAGCTGATCGACCCACAACAGGATCGCGCCGCCGACGATCAGCGTGAAACACACCACCCACGGATTGAACAACAGCTCCTTGATGTATTTGCCGACAGCCAGGCCGACGACCACCGCCGGCAGGAACGCCACCAGCACGCCGATCACGAACCGGCGATCGTCCGCGTTGGTGAACATGCCGAGCGCGACGCGTGACAGCTTGACGAAATACAGCATCACGATCGCAAGAATCGCGCCGAGCTGAATCAGGATCACGAAACTCTGCCAGAAGGCGCCCTCGCCAAGGCCGAAGAAGCGTTGCGCCAGCAGCATATGGCCTGTGGAGGAAACCGGGAGAAATTCCGTGATACCCTCGATGATGCCGAGAATCACCGCCTTCACTGCATCCGACATCATGGTGTGGTCCATTTTGACAGGAAAATCGCGCTCTTCTCGCCTATTCCTTCCCATGCCGCAATCGCAAAAAAACGCCAAACATAGGTTGCCTCGTGCGCCTGCTTGGCTAGTGTCCCGATTCGCTTGACGCGGCTTTGGGGGTTCCCAGGCGCCGCGAGTTGACGCAGGATTGCATGTACACGCTCTACCACCACCCGTTCTGCCCGCATTCGCGCTTCATTCGCCTCGTGCTGGGCGAACACGGCCTCGACCTGCGCCTGGTGGAGGAACGGGCCTGGGAGCGGCGCGAAGGGTTTCTCGTGCTCAATCCCGCGGCCGCAACGCCGGTCTTGATCGCTGACGGCTTTCCGCCGATTCCCGGCGCCGGGATCATCGCCGAATATCTCGACGAGACGCACGGCCTGGAGGCGGGCGATCGGCGGCTGTTGCCGGCCTCGATGGCCGAACGTGTCGAGGTGCGCCGGCTGATGGCGTGGTTCAACGAAAAATTCTACGAGGAGGCGTCGAACCCGCTGGTGACCGAGCGCATCTACAAGCGCTTCATGAGCGAGGAGAATGGCGGCGGCGCGCCGGCGGCCGACGTAATCCGCGCGGCCAAGGTCAATGTGCGCTATCATCTGGCCTATATCGGCTGGCTGGCGCAGACGCGGAATTTCCTCGCCGGCGACCGGCTGACCTACGCGGATCTCGCCGCCGCGGCGCATCTTTCGGCGATCGATTATCTGGGCGATGTGCCATGGCACGAGGACGAGGCGGCAAAGGCGTGGTACGCGCGGGTGAAATCCCGCCCGTCGTTCCGCCCGCTGCTGAGCGAATGGCTGGCGGGCGTGCCGGCGTCGCGGACCTACGTGGACCTCGACTTCTGAACAAGGCCGTCAAACTCTCCGCCGCCGATCTGAAGGCCGCGCTGGTGCGCGAGGCGGAGACGCTCGGCTTCGACTGCATCGGCGTGACCGATCCCGACGCGATCGGCGATGCCGGCAAATATTTCCGCGAATTCCTCGAGGCCGGCGCGCATGGCGACATGGACTGGCTCGCGGCGCAACCCGAACGGCGGATGGATCCGCGCGTGCTGTGGCCCGGCGTGCGCTCGATCATCATGCTCGGCTTCAATTACGGGCCGGACGAGAATCCGCTCGATATTCTCAAGGCTCGCACACGCGGCGCGATCTCCGCCTACGCGCAGGGCGACGACTATCACGACGTCATCAAGAAGCGCCTGAAGATGCTGGCGCGATGGCTGGCCGCCGCCTCAGGCGAAGAGGTGAAGGTTTTCATCGATACCGCCGCCGTGATGGAAAAGCCGCTGGCGCAGGCGGCAGGCCTCGGCTGGCAAGGCAAGCACACCAACCTCGTCTCGCGCGAATTCGGCTCATGGCTGTTTCTCGGCGCGATCTTCACCGCAACCGAACTGCCGCGCGACGCGGCCGACAGCGATCATTGCGGCTCCTGCAATGCCTGCCAGGAGATCTGCCCGACCGCGGCATTTCCAGCGCCCTACAAGCTCGATGCCCGCCGCTGCATTTCCTATCTCACGATCGAGAACAAGGGACCGATCCCGCACGAATTCCGCAAGAGCATCAGCAACCGGATCTATGGCTGCGACGATTGCCTCGCCGTGTGCCCGTGGAACAAGTTCGCGCAGGAAGGCCGCGAAGCAAAACTGGCCGCGCGGGCGGAATTGCGGGCGCCTTCGTTGGCCGAGCTGGCGCGGCTCGACGACGCCGCGTTTCGTGCGCTGTTTTCGAAATCGCCGGTCAAGCGCATCGGCCGCGACCGTTTTGTCCGCAACGTGCTGATCGCGATCGGCAACGCTGACGATGCGTCGCTGGCGCCGGAGGCCGAACGCCTGCTGGACGATGCAAGCCCGCTGGTCCGCGGCGCGGCGGTGTGGGCGCTGGCGCAGTTGATGGCGCGGGAGAAGTTTGACGCGCTGGCGGCGAAGTCGGTGGGCGTCGAGACGGATGATGGTGTCCGCGAAGAGTGGCGGCGCGCTTCCTGAGTCCGCCGTGCCTTGGCGTACTGGATCGTCCGCTCCAGTGCGCAATTGCGCACAAGGCGGACGATGACAGGCAGAGCAAAATCCGCCATGGTCGCGCGCCATGACAAAAAACCAGCCTTTCTTCACGCATAATCGCGACAGCGATACCTTCATGCCCACACCGGTCGCAAACGGCCCGTGGGACCCCAATTCCCTGCACGGCCGTGTCGTTGTCGGCCTGCTCGCCCACGGGATCGAGCAGCGCCACGGCGCCGACGATTTCGTGCCGGCGCGGCTCACCGTCGACATGTTCCGCCTGCCGAACATCGCGACGCCGATCGAGGTCAAGACCAAACTGGTCCGCGACGGCTTGCGCATCAGGGTGGTGGAAGCCGAGTTTGTCAGCGGCGGCACCCGCATGGCGCGCGCGTCCTGCCAGTTATTGCGCAAGACGGAAAACGCGCCGGGCAATGTCTGGTCCCCGCCGAACTGGGATGCGCCGAAGCCGTCGGATATTCCGAAGCCGACCGATGTCAGGCTCGGCATGAACGGCAAATGGACCACGCGGCCGATCGTGGGCCATATGGGTGCGCTTGGGCCGCGGCGCTTGTGGATGAGCGAGGTGCGCGAACTGGTCGAGGGCGTACCGATGTCGCCCTTCGTCCATGTCGCAACCGGCGCGGATTTCGCAAGCCCCTTCGCCAATGCCGGCGATCAAGGGCTCGGCTACATCAACAGCGACGTCACGCTCTATCTGCACCGGCTTCCAGTCACGCCATGGGTCGGCTTCGACGTGGTCAACCATCACGCCACCGACGGCATCGCGATCGGCGAATGCTGGCTCTATGACGAAAAGGGACCGATCGGGACGTCGACGGTGGCGGCGCTGGCGCAGCGCAAGCCGATGACCAACGTGCCGCCGCCGTAAGCCGTTCGCCTTCGGCCGTCATGCCCCGCGAAGGCGGGGCATCCGGTATCCCAGAGAGCGCGAAGTAGGACCGAGAAGCCGCGGCGTACTGGATCGTCCGCCCCAGTGCGCAATTGCGCACAAGGCGGACGATGACAGAAAGAGCGCGATATAATTCACTCCGCCAGATGCCGCTTCATCTCCGGCCGCGCCTTCAGCGCCGCGCCCTGCTTGGCGACGATCTTCGCGATGCGGTCCGGCGCAAACTTGATGTCGACGAAGGCCGGCGCGGTGTTGGCAACCTCGTGGTACTCCGTGATCTTGCCGTCGCGCAGCCGCATGATCGCGACGCCCTCGAACATCGCGCGCGCCTCTTCCGCCTCCGGCAGCGTCGAGCGGTAGCTGAAGGTGTAGCGCGCATAGAGCGTCTCGCCGTCGCTGACGGGGTCGTGCATGTCCCAGCGGAAATCGGTGGCCGTGCGATAGAACCAGTCGTCGATCAGTTCCGCGATCTTCGCGCGCCCTGCGAACGCGCCGTAAAACACGTCGTGATAGACGCCGTCTTCGGTGAACAGTTCGGCGAAAGCCTTGCCGTTGCGCTGCTCGACGGCGTCGCAGAACACGCGGAGCATGGTGGAAGTGTTCATGAGCTTACTCCCGCGTCGTTACTTTTCTCTTCCCTCTCCCCTTGTGGGAGAGGGTGGATCAATCGTGCGAAGCACGATTGAGACGGGTGAGGGGTCTGTCTCCGCGGATAGAGACCCCTCATCCGGCGCTTCGCGCCACCTTCTCCCACAAGGGGAGAAGGGAAGAAGATCACCCCATCTCCGCCACGGCGGCCATGATACGCGCGATGTCCTGCGGGCGCGACAGGCGGTGGTCGCCGTCCTGGATCATGGTCAGCACCACGTCCTCGGCCGGCAACCGGTGCGCCAGCGCGAAGGCATGCTGCCAGGGCACATCAGGGTCCTGCGCGCCCTGCAGGATGCGCACCGGGCATCCGACCTCGATGGCGCTGCCGAGCAGGAGATGGTTGCGGCCTTCCTCGATCAGCGCGCGCGTGATCGGATAGGGCGTGCCGCCACCATACTCCGATGGCCGCATCCATACGCCGTTGCTGATGATTTCCTGCCGGATCTCATCGGAGAAGTCGTTCCACATCAATTGCTCGGTGAAGTCGGGCGCCGGCGCGATCAGCACGAGGCCCGCGAGTGTCGCACCCGCCGCCTCACGTCTGGCGATGGCGCCCGCCAGCAAGAGTGCCATCCAGCCGCCCATCGACGAGCCGATTACGACCTGCGGCCCGCGACAAAACTGCTCGAACACGGCGATGCTCTCTTCGAGCCAGCGCCCGATGGTACCGTCGATGAAGGCGCCGCCCGATTCGCCATGGCCGGAATAATCGAATCTAATACAGGCGCGGCCATGTTCCGCGGCCCAAGTATCCAGCGCGAGCGCTTTTGTGCCGCGCATGTCGGAATTGAAGCCGCCGAGCCAGAACAGCCCGGGCCCGCTGCCGGCGCGGGTGCGCACCGCGATCCGGCGGCGGCCATTGCCCTCTCCCACCTCGATAAAGGTCGGTTCCTGGTCGATCGGCGCTGAATTGGTCATGGATCGGTCACTCTCGCCCGCTGCTTTGTCCGCGAGCCCGCGTCATCGGTCAAGCGCGGCCGGACTTCGCTTGCGCATCGGGCCGCCGAGCTATATTTGCCTGAAGTGACCGAAATGCCTCGCATTTGACGGTTTTCGGGCGCAGAGCGTGAGTTCGCTTGCTGTTATCAGCGTATTGCTTCAAACTACGGCCCTTCCTTTCACAACTTTGGAGAGTTACCCATTCGCCGTCCCAACAGAGCCCCGCCCGCTGCAACCAAAGACGGGCCGCGCACCAATGATGATATCCGCAACGCGCAGATCCAGCTGATCGATCAGACCGGCCTCAACCACGGAACCGTCGAAACCGTGGTCGCCATCAAGATGGCCCTCGAGGCGGGCATGGATCTCGTCGAGATTTCGCCGAACAACAATCCTCCCGTTTGCAAAATTATGGACTACGGGAAGTTCAAGTATTCGGCACAGAAGAAAGCCGCCGAGGCCCGCAAGAAGCAGAAGATCGTCGAGATCAAGGAGATCAAGCTGCGGCCGATGATCGACGATCACGACTACGACGTGAAGATGCGCGCGATGCAGCGGTTCTTCGAGGAAGGCGACAAGGTCAAGATCACCTTGCGCTACCGCGGCCGCGAAATGGCGCACCAGGAGATCGGCACCAAGCTTCTAGACAAGGTGAAGGCTGATGTCGCCGAATTCGCCAAGGTCGAGCAGGACGCGCGTTTCGAAGGCCGCCAGGTCGTGATGGTGCTGGCGCCTCGCTGATTTGAAATAGCGTATTGGACGATGCGATGCGGCCCGTCAGACGATCTGGCGGGCCGTTTGCGTTCGCCTTAGCTCCGCGTGGCCTGCCAGGTGCCGCTGCAGCGGTCGCCGGTGATGATGCCGCGCCACGTGCCCGCGCCGCTGCGGCCGACGAGGAGGCCACCGCCGCTCGCCCTGGAGGCGCCGACGGATACCTTGACCGCGACCGCCCCGGCGCGATTGACCGAGCCTGAAACCCTGCCACCGCCGCCCGATAAAACGCGGCCGCCGATGACGGTAAAGGGGACGCTGTAGCCGGAACTGCAATTGCCGCGCGTGGTCGCGAAGACAACGTTCCAGATGCCATCATAGGCTCCTGCCGCCCTGTGTCTGTGTCGGGTCGCGGCGTCGGCGGCAGGCGCCGCCGCTATCGCAGCGAGCGCGGCCAACATCGGGAGCCAGCGCAGGCTTCGCGGACGTGGAAAAGCGTTAAAGCAGGCAACCGATCGCTGAAAACGGGTCATTTGTTCCTGCTCCGCACCGAGGTGTTAATGATATCACGGGGTAGGTAGCAGCACGGCCTTCCGCGGTTCATTATTGCCAATTGGCGCTTCCTCTGCCATAAGCCCGACCTTCATCGCCCGGCTGATCAAGGGCTGCCGTGTCGATGTCCGTGCGGGTTATCTCGAATTCTGAGAAAATCTGAGCACTTTCAACGCTCTAACGAGCATTTTAAGCCGCAAAAGCGCCCCTCGGGCGCGTTTTTCTGTGGCCGACAGGAGAGCCAAATGCCCAAGCTGAAGACCAAGTCAGGCGCTAAAAAGCGCTTCAAGGTGACTGCCACCGGCAAAGTGATGCACGCCCAGCGCGGCAAGCGCCACGGCATGATCAAGCGGACCAAGAAGCAGATTCGTCAGCTCCGCGGCACCCGCGTGCTGTTCAAGACCGACGGCGACAACGTCAAGAAGTACTTCTTGCCGAACGCCTGATCGCGCTCGCATTCCGCTCAAGCCGGCCGCGTCCGCGCGGCGATCCATCACCGATTTAAAATTCAAGGATAGCAGTCATGTCTCGCGTCAAACGCGGTGTGACCTCTCACGCCAGGCACAAGAAAGTCTACAAGGCCGCCAAGGGTTTCCGCGGCCGCCGCAAGAACACCATCCGCGCCGCCAAGGCCGCGGTCGAGAAGGCCGGCCAATATGCCTTCCGCGACCGCAAGCGCAAGAAGCGCACCTTCCGCGCGCTCTGGATCCAGCGCATCAATGCCGCGGTGCGCCCGTTCGGCATGACCTACAGCGTCTTTATCAACGGCCTGTCGAAGTCGGGCATCACGGTGGACCGCAAGGTGCTGTCGGATCTCGCCATCACCGAGCCGGCGGCGTTCCAGGCGATCGCCGAGAAGGCCAAGGCCGCGCTGGCGGCCTGAGGCTTCGAGCAGAAGTGCTAGCGAGCCTTCGAAGGGCTCGCGGCCTTCAGCGCGCGTTGCGAGTAGCGCCGGGCGACCTCCGCCCGGCAAAAGGCCGTGAACGAGAGATACATGGTGCCGGATTCGTTCCGGTACTTTTGATCGCAAACGCCCATCTCGCGCTTGTAGGCCTGCTTCTGCGGCGCCTTGAGGCGTCCAAGGAAATCGCCCTCGCATTTCTTTTCGACGGCGGAGCCAAGCTGGACGTCACCGCTGGTGCCGAATTCGCAGTCCTTGAACACCTTCATCGCGCGCTCGCAGCCGGACGAGGCGTTGATCACGTCGACGATCTCATTTGATGTCATCGACTTGTCTATACAGACCGCGGCAAGCGCGGGACCGCCGCCGAGCGACAGAATGACGGCCAGAACGGCCGCCGAGGGACCAAAACGCATCGTGCTCTCCTTGATCGAATGCATCTTGGTAGGGCGGCCGGGATAAGGGTTCAAACGCGCAGGGTCGCCAGCCTGCCCTTAGCGGGCTTTTTGCTTGACGTTTTGGCCCGGGAGCGGCGACAACCGGCGGCCTTTTGCGAAAGAGATTGACCGTGTCCGACCTCGCCACACTCGAAAAGTCCATTCTTGACGATATCGCCGCCGCCGGGGACGAAGCCGCCCTTGAAGCCGTGCGCGTTGCAGCGCTCGGCAAGAAGGGCTCGATCTCGGCGCTGCTCGCCACCCTCGGCAAGATGTCGCCGGACGAGCGCAAGACGCAGGGCGCGGCGATCAACCTCGCCAAGGACAAGGTCACCCAGGCGCTCGGCGCGCGTCGCGACATCCTGAAATCGGCGGCGCTCGACGCCCGGCTTGCCTCCGAGACCATCGACGTCACGCTGCCGCTGCGCGAGGCGCCGGCAGAAGCCGGCCGCATCCATCCGCTGAGCCAGGTGTTCGAGGAGGTCAACACGATCTTCGCCGACATGGGATTTGCGATCGCCGAAGGTCCCGATATCGAGACCGATGATTACAACTTCACCAAACTGAATTTCCCCGAGGGCCATCCGGCGCGGGAAATGCACGACACTTTCTTCTTCAACCCGAAGCAGGACGGTTCGCGCATGCTGTTGCGCACGCATACGTCGCCGGTGCAGGTGCGCACGATGTTGTCGCAGAAGCCTCCGATCCGCGTGGTCTGCCCGGGCCGCACCTACCGAATCGATTCGGATGCGACGCATACGCCGCAGTTCCACCAGGTCGAGGGCCTCGTCATCGACAAGGGCTCGCATCTCGGCCACCTCAAATGGATCCTGCACGAGTTCTGCAAGGCGTTCTTCGAGGTCGACCACATCAACATGCGGTTCCGCCCGTCGTTCTTCCCGTTCACCGAGCCCTCGCTCGAGGTCGACATCCAGTGCCGGCGCGACAAGGGCGAGATCCGCTTCGGCGAAGGCGAGGATTGGCTCGAAATCCTCGGCTGCGGCATGGTGCATCCGAACGTGCTGCGCGCCTGCAACATCGATCCCGACGTCTATCAGGGCTTTGCCTGGGGCATGGGCCTCGACCGTATCGCAATGCTGAAATACGGCATCGCCGATCTCAGGCAATTGTTCGACAGCGACGTCCGCTGGCTTTCGCATTACGGCTTCAAGCCGCTCGACATCCCGACGCTCGCGGGGGGATTGAGCACGTGAACGTCGCCGAGACCACCACTGCGGAGCGCGCCCCCACCCTGACCCTCACAGCGCGAGCGAAGCTCGGCGCGACCCGCGAGCGGGAGAGCGGACAAGAGAAGCAAACATCATGAAATTCACGCTCTCCTGGCTGAAGGAACATCTCGACACCGACGAGCCGCTGGAAAAGCTCGCCGACAAGCTCACCATGATCGGGCTCGAGGTCGAGAGCATCGAGGACAAGGCGAAGGCGCTGGCGCCGTTCTCCATCGCGCGGGTGATTTCGGCCGAGCAGCATCCGAATGCGGATCGCCTGCGCGTGTGCATGGTTGACACCGGCAATGGGGCTGCGCCGGTGCAGGTCGTCTGCGGCGCGCCGAATGCGCGCGCGGGTCTCGTCAGCGTGTTTTCGCCACCCGGCACCTTCATCCCCGGCAAGAATATCACGCTCGGCGTCGGCACCATCCGGGGTGTCGAGAGCCGCGGCATGCTGTGCTCGGCGGCCGAGCTTGAGATTTCCGAGGACCATGACGGCATCATGGAGCTGCCGGCCGATGCACCGATCGGCAAGGGCTACGCCGAATGGGCAGGCCTCGGCGATCCCGTGCTCGAAATCAATCTGACGCCGAACCGCCAGGACTGCACCGGCGTCCACGGCATCGCGCGCGATCTCTCCGCCGCCGACATGGGCAAGCTGATCGATCCCGGCATCAAGCCGGTCAAGGGCGAATTCCCCTGCCCGGTGAAGGTGACGGTGGAAGACGCCACGCTGTGCCCGGGCTTTGCGCTGCGGCTGGTGCGCGGCGTCAAGAACGGCCCCTCCCCCGAGTGGCTGCAGAAGCGCCTGACCTCGATCGGGCTGCGCCCCATCAACGCGCTGGTCGACATCACCAACTTCATGACCTACGACCGCGCCCGGCCACTCCACGTGTTCGACGCCAGGAAGGTGAACGGCAATCTCACGGTGCGCCGCGCCAAAGACGGCGAGAGCCTGCCGGCGCTCGACGGCCGCACCTATACGCTCGATCCCGCGATCTGCGTGATCGCGGACGAGCACGGCGTCGAATCGCTCGCCGGCATCATGGGCGGCGAGACGTCCGGCTGCGACGAGAACACGACCGACGTGCTGATCGAATCGGCGCTGTGGAACGAGATCAACATCGCGCAGACTGGCCGCAAGCTCGGCATCAATTCGGACGCCCGCTATCGCTTCGAACGCGGCGTCGATCCGGCCTTCATGGTGCCGGGGCTCGAGCTCGCGACCAAGCTCGTGATGGAGCTCTGCGGCGGCACGCCGTCAGAAAATATCGTCGTCGGCAACGCCTTCGGCGACGACCGCATCATCGATTTCCCGCTGGGCGAGGTCAAACGTCTTGCCGGGATCGAAGTGTCACTGGTCGAGATGCGGCGCATCCTTGGCCATCTCGGCTTCATGGTCGCCGGCAGCGGCCCGGCGGTGAAGGTCGCGGTCCCCTCCTGGCGCACCGACGTGCAGGGCAAAGCCGACATCGTCGAAGAAGTTGTGCGCATCGTCGGCGTCGACAAGGTGCCGATGACGCCGTTCGAGCGCGGCGAGGAAGCCCGCAAGCCGGTGCTGACCACGATCCAGAACCGTACCCGCCGCGCCAAGCGCGCGCTGGCGGCGCGCGGCATGGTGGAAGCCGTGACCTGGTCGTTCATCTCCAAGCCGCATGCCGAATTGTTCGGCGGCGGACAGGCTGAGCTTGCGCTCGCCAACCCGATCGCCTCCGACCTCTCGGACATGCGGCCGAGCCTGTTGCCGGGCCTCGTCGCCGCCGCACAGGCCAACGCCAACCGCGGCTTTCAGGACGTCGCGCTGTTCGAGGTCGGGCAGATCTTCAAGGGCGACAGGCCTGAGAACCAGTTCGTCGCGGCCTCGGGCGTGCGCCACGGCTTTGCGTCCTCGAAAGGCATCGGCCGGCACTGGTCGGGCTCTGCCATGACCGATGCGCTCGATGCCAAGGCCGATGCGTTCGCCGTGCTCGCGGCTGCCGGCGCGCCAATGCAGGCGCTGCAGATCGTGCCGGGCGGCGCCAACTGGCTGCATCCCGGGCGCTCCGGCACCATCCAGATCGGCCCGCAGAATGTGCTCGGCTATTTCGGCGAGCTGCATCCGCGCACGCTGGAAGCGCTCGGCGCCGACGGCCCCTTGATGGCGTTCGAAGTCATCCTCGACCGCATCCCCGACGCCAAGAAGAAGCCGACCCGCGCCAAGCCGCTGCTCGAACTCTCCGCGTTCCAGCCGGTGTCGCGCGACTTTGCCTTCATCGTCGATCGCAGCGTGAAGGCCGGTGACATCGTGCGATCCGCGCAGGGCGTGGACAAAAAGCTGATCACGGACGTGAGCGTATTCGACGTCTACGAAGGCAAGGGCATCGATCCGGACAAGAAGTCGATCGCCATCGCCGTCACGATCCAGCCGCGCGAGAAGACCTTGACCGACCAGGAAATCGATGCGGTAGCGGCGAAGATCGTGGCCGAAGTGACGAAGAAGACCGGCGGCACGTTACGGGCATGATGCCGCATGAACCCTGCGGCGCTCATTCCGGCTGACGTCGGCATCAACGCGGCGATTGCGATCTGCGCGGTCGCCTTCATCTCGGGGACGGCGCGGGGATTTTCCGGATTCGGCGCGGCGCTGATCTTCATGCCGCTCGCGAGCTCCATCGCTGACCCGCGGCTCGTGGCCGCGCTGCTCCTGATCATCGATTTCGTCGCCGCCGCGCCGCTGCTGCCGGGCGCATGGGAAAAGGCCGACCGCAAGGCGACTGCGGTCATGGTAACAGGCGCGCTGATCGGCGTCCCCATCGGCACCTATTTCCTGAGCCGGCTCGAACCGGTGACGACGCGCTGGATCATCTCCGCCTTCGTCTTCGCGCTGCTGCTGCTGTTGCTGTCGGGCTGGCGCTACCGCGGCAAGGACCACGCGGCGATCTCGGTCGGCATCGGCGGACTATCAGGCTTCTGCAGCGGGCTGGCCCAGACCGGCGGCCCGCCGATCGTCGGCTACTGGCTCGGCCGCCCGCTTCCGTCCGTGATTGCCCGCGCCAATATTCTGCTGTTCTTCGGCGCATCGGATTTCTTTTCCGCCGTCAGCTACGCCACGGCCGGCCTGATCACGCTGGATGCGATGAAATTCGCGTTCGTGGTCGGCCCCGTCTACGGCATCGGCGTCTGGTTCGGCGCCTCGTTGTTCGGCAAGGCCAGCGAAACCGTATTCCGCGCGATCTGCTACGCACTGATCGCCGCCGCAGTCATCTTCGGCCTGCCGGCACTGGATGGTGTGTTGCGCTGACTCGTCGTCCCTGCGAACGCAGGGACCCATAACCACTGACGCCTAATGTTCGCATTGGATGTGGCTCCAGCCCGCCACAACAATACCAACGGTGGTTATGGATCCCGACTCGCGCTTCGCTTGGCCGGGACGACGGGAGAGTTTTAGCCCATCACCAGATCGCAATACGCATAACCATCACGCTCCACGCGCTCGCCGGTCGTCACCGTGAGCCGCCGCGAAAACATCGGCCCCGCCACCACGCAGGTGTGAAACTCGCCGTTCTCGCCGCAAGCGTCGACGCCTTCGGGCAGATCGGCCAACAGCGACGCATCGAACTTTCGGCCTGCAAATTCCGCTGACAGCTTCTTCAGATCGACGGTTGCGATATGCGCTTCGAGTCCGCTTGCGATCATCACACGCGCCAGTTCCGTCGTCGGCCGCTCCCACAGCGGAAACACCGGCGTGATGCCGGTGCCTGCCAGCTTCTGTTCGCGATAGGCGCGAATATCTCTGAGAAAAAGATCGCCGAAGATCATGTGCGTGATCCCGTCGGCGACGGCCTTCGCGACCGCTTCCCCCATCCGCGCCTCATAAACCTCGTTCGGACAGGGATAGGGAATCGGCACGATCCGCTGCGGCAGGCTCGCCGCCTCGCATTGCGCCTGCAATATCTCCTGCCGCACGCCGTGGATCGATACCCGGCCAAACGTCTCAGTCACCGTGGTCAGCGCGCCGACCACATCGAGATCTCCCCCGCGCGCAACCTCATGCAGCGCGAAGGCCGAATCCTTGCCGCTCGACCAGGAGATCAGTGCTTTCGGGCGCGCCATCAGTTGATCGTGGACCCGCGCCGCCGCGGCTTCGCCGGCCGCGCCTCCGGCTCGGGATCCTTCAACGCACCGATCCGCCGCAACGCCGATACCGCAGCGCGCTCGCCGCTTTCCCACGCGCCGTCGATCGTTCCCCACATCGTTTCATGGGTGGCCTCGCCGGCGAGGTAGATGCAGCCGAACGGTTCAGCCAAAACCTTTCGCGAGGATTGCGCGCCGGGACCGGCGGCCGACATTGCGCCGAGTGCGAACGGCGCGGCGTTCCAGCGCGTCGCGCTCGATTTCTTCACCGCGGCCGCCACCTCGCTGCCGTACAGTTTGGTCAGCCATTCCACCGCAAACGCCACCATGGCCTTCTCGCCCTGCGCGGAAAGATCGCGGCCGAACGAGCCGCCAACGTCGATCGTGCAGAGCGACGAGCCGCCCATATTGGCGAATATCATCCCCGTCCTGGTCGAGTTGCTCTGCTCGATGATGACGTCGTCGCGGGCGAGGCCCAGCGGATTGCCCGCCATCTGCAGCGCGATCCGGTCATAGCTGCCGAGGCTGAGCCTCGAGGCGGCATCGAGCGTGCGCTTCGGAATATCAGGTGCGAACTTGATATTGCCGGCGGCCAGCACGTTGCTCGACACGGTGACGACGGCGGCACGCGCGGCGATCTTGCCCGCCGGCGTTTCCACGCTGACATCGCGGTTGCTCCAGGCAATGCGATTGGCCGGTGTCGACAGCGACAGCGGCACCTGCTCGCCAAGCTTTGCGATCAGCGTGCCCAATCCCTGACGGCAGCCGATCGCGGTATTGCGATCCTGCGCGCGGGACTTGTCGCCGACGGAGACGTCTTTCAGATCCTTGCCCGCGAAACTGGCGCCCAGCACAAACTCCACCGTGTCGGCCCAGTCGCCGAGATCCTTCGGCAGCACGGAGGCACAGGAGACGTCGGACCGCCGCGCGGCTTCGTCGATGGCGCGGTTGGCGCGCACGAGCGCGGCGAGAAATTGCTCGGTCTCGCCGGCGCGGGCATTGCGGCGGCCGATGCGGATCTTCTGGCCCGCGGGCGCGGTTGTGATCTCGAGGCCGGCGGCGCGCGCCAGCTTGATCATCGGATTGGTTTCGGGATTGTGCATCCAGCGCGCGCCGCGGTCGAACGGCACGTCGAAGGTGGAAGCGTCGGTCTGGCAGCGGCCGCCGATCTGGCTCAAAGCCTCCACCACGATCACCTTGCGGTTCGCCGCCATGATCCGCCGCGCCGCAGCAATGCCGGCCGCACCCGCGCCGATCACCACAATGTCAGCTTCCCGCGGCAACGGCGCTGCTCCCGCACGCACCCCGGAAAAAACCGGAATGGCCGCCAGACCTGCGGACGCCGACAGGAAGGTGCGGCGCGTCATTGTCATGTCATGGTTTCCGGAACCTGAAGGAAGCGAGAACAGCTAGCGAACTGTGCCGCATCTCACGTAACGCAGCAACACTCATGGTAAATCAATCATGATTGATCCGTTTGGCGCATGAACTAAATTGAAACGGCTTGCGACCATGATAAGGAAACAAAAAAAGCGGGAGAAAAGCCGCTCTGGGGGAGTTTCATGGGCGTAATGCTCGATACGATCGGCCAGGTGATTGCGGGCTACCTGCAGAAGGAAGTCCCGGGCTATGAGCCGTTCACCCCCAGCGACCCCGAGCATCTGCGCGGCGTCATCGAGCCCGGCGATGTGCTGCTGGTCGAAGGCAACAACCGGATTTCCGGCATCATCAAATACCTGACGCAATCCACCTGGTCGCATGGCGCGCTTTACGTCGGCCCGGTCGACGGCGCGTTTGAACCCGACGGCGAGCCGCACGTCCTGATCGAAGCCAATATCGGCGAAGGCGTGACCTCGGCGCCGCTGTCGAAATATTATCCCTATCACACCCGGCTCTGCCGCCCGATCGGCCTGTCCTACGAGGACCGCACCACGGTGTGCCGCTACGCCATCAACCGCATCGGCTTCGGATACGACACCAAGAACATTGTCGACCTGATGCGCTACCTGATCCCGCTGCCGGTGCCGCAGCGCTGGCGGCGGCGCATGATCGCGTTCGGCTCAGGCGATCCCACCAAAATCATCTGCTCGGCGCTGATCGCGCAGGCGTTCGACGCCGTGCGCTACCCGATCCTGCCCAAGATCACCCGCGCGGCCTCGCGAAAGGCCCGGCGCGAGATCCTGCATATCCGCGATTCTTCGCTGTACATGCCGCGCGATTTCGACATCTCGCCCTATTTCGAAATCGTCAAACCCACCATCGTGCACGGCTTCGACTACACGGCCCTGCACTGGGCCGACAAGCAGAAGCCGCTCCAGGAGGTAGCGGGCGAATTCGGTGTGTTTCCAGAGATCAAATCGCCGCCGCTTGCTCCTGAAGAGATTGACCAAGAAGCGCCGCTTCCGGCTGAAGAAGTGACAATTGAGGAAGTGGCAATTGAAGAAGTGACCTGCGAAACGACGGTCATCGAACGCGTCACCGTGTCGGAACATTATCTCGCCGTCGAATACGTCCCGGTCCGCCCGCCGGAGCGCCGCATGAAGCCGCGCGTGATGGTGGCGTAAGCCACGGATCGTACGGTGGGCAAAGCGAAAGCGTGCCCACCATCCCGAACCAAAAGCTCGGATCAATGGTGGGCACGGCGCAAGCGCGCCTTTGCCCACCCTACAGCGCCATCAAAACCTCGCCGCCAATGTCAGCCGCACCGCCAACGGCTCTGCCGGATGCACATGGCGATCAGCGACGCCGCCGATCGGCTCGCCCGGCAATCGCGACAGATAATAGTACTCGATCTGATTGGTCTTCGCATTGAACAGATTGAGCACGTCGAGCTGCAGCCGCAGGCCGTTGTCGAATTTGTAACCCGCCCGCGCATTGAAGATCAGCGACGGCTGCGAACGGACGCTGTCGTCCTCGATCAGGGGACGCCGCCCGAAATAGCGCCCACGCAATGCGCCGAACCAGCCGCTCTCGCTGCCGAACGTCACGCCCCCGCCCGCGATCCACGCCGGTGCGCCCGGGATGAAATGGCCTGCGGGATCGAAATCGGTGAAGCGGGCGCGCGTATATACGACATCCAGATCGAGCCGCATCCACGGCAACACCTGATACTGGTTGGTCCACTCGACGCCGACGCGCCGGCTTGGCCGGCTGGCTTCGGTCGTCCCGGCATCGCCGACGAACAGCAATTCGGAATCGAAATCCAGCGCGAACACCGCAAGCGAACTGGTGAGGCCCTCGAGCGCCTTGGTGCGGATGCCGAGCTCGGCGCCCTTCGAACGAACCAGCAACGGCACGCGATCCTGCGGCGTCACCTTGTCGACCGGATCGACCGTGATCGTCGCGCCTCTGATGTCGTTGGAATGCAAGCCGTAGCCGGCATTGCCGTAGAACTCGGTCCTGTACCAGGGCCCCAGCACAAATCCGGCCTTGGGGCTCGTCATCGACGCCTGCGCATTGCCCGAATTCTCCGGCGTATCGCTGACGACGCGGCCGGCGAAATAATCCGCGCGAATCCCGACCGTGGTACGCAGCCAGTCGGTCCAGCGTGCCGTCGTGTCGGCCCACAGGCCGACATTGGCTTCTCGCACGCTGTCTTCGCGAACGGTCGAGAGCGTTTCGCGCTGCAACGTCTTGAACAACCCGACGCGGATATCGTCACCGCGCGTCTGCAGTCCGACGCGGGTCTGCGTTTCGATGCCGCCCACGCGCGTGTCGAAGGCGTGGCTCGCATTCAAGCCGTAGACCGTTCGCCGGTCCATCTGGCTGAACTGATCGCCATTGACGGGATCGTCGAGAAAATACGTGAAATTGTTGTAGAGCCGCAGCGACGAGTTGATCACATAGGCGTTGATCTTGCTCTGCCCGTATTCGCTGGATTGCGCCCGATTGCTCGACAGCGAGAACCGGCTCGACGTGCCGCCATCGGTCAGATCGAGCGAGCCCAGCCGGCCGATCAGGCCCTGGTCGATCGCACGCTGCGCCACCTGATCGGTCGAATTCCAGCCGTTGGAGTAGGCCATCGCCGACAGCGTGAAGCCGTCGGTGGCGGTGCCCTGGCTATAACGCAGCACGCCGTTCAGCTTGCGCACATTGTCAGGCACGTCCCACGGACCATCATATCCGACGCCCTCGAAGGCGGCGAGCAGCGTGCCCGCACCGACCGCTGTCGATGCCGCCATCAGCGCGCGGCGATAGCCAAAACTGCCGAATGTCAGTTCGGCGATGTTCTTCTGCAGCCGGTTGACATAGTCGATGGCAACAGTGCCCGCGGATGCGAAGTCGCCCCGGTCGGCGAAGTACGGCCCCTTGCGGACATTGACCGATTGCACCAGTTCCGGGATCAGGAAATTGATGTCGGCATAGCCTTGGCCATGGCCGTGGGTCGGCATGTTGACCGGCATGCCGTCGACGCTGATGGCCAGATCAGTGCCGTGGTCGAGGTTGAAGCCGCGCAGAAAATACTGGTTGGCTTTGCCCTCGCCGGAATGCTGGGTAACGATCAGACCCGGCACCACCTCCAGCGCCTCGCCGACGCGCGAGAACGGCCTGGCGTTGACTTCCGCGCCGCTGATGGTCATCGCACTGGCGGCGCTCGGCTGCATGTATGCGGGCCCTGCGGTCGCGGACCCCGACGTCACGCCGCCGCTGACCTGCGGTGGCACAGGTACACTCGGCTGAACCGTGGATGGAGTTCGCGCACTCCGCTCCCGGCGCGGCGGCTTAGTCCGGTTGCGCGGCCGCGCGTCGGGCGGATTCACCGTCACCGCGGGAAGCTGGCTGGGCATGACGGCCGCGACGCTCTGGGCGTCCGCAGGTTGCGCCATCACAATCAGTGATGCGGTGGCGGAAAATATCCGCCAAATGGCCTTACGCAACGCCATGCCCCCGCACGATAATTGCTACAGTCGGTGTACGACCAGTTCGACTTCACCCGGCACTTCACGCTAGCAGCACAGTATGACGATACAATCGCCGAGTCCCCGGCTAAATCACCTGTCGGAGCGGCCGATCACGGCCATCAACTCCGCGATCTTTTCCCGCTGATCGGCCTTGTTGCCGCTGGTGATCGCGTGTTCGACGCAATGCGACACGTGATCCCGCAGCACCTCTTCCTCGACACGCCGAAGCGCGGCGCGCACGGCCGAGATCTGGGTCACGATGTCGATGCAGTAGCGGTCGTCTTCCACCATCTTGGACAGGCCGCGGACCTGGCCCTCGATCCGGCTGAGACGCTTTTGACAGGATGCCTTGATGTCTTTTCGCATGCGCCCTATATACCCCTCTAGGGTATAGGTTACAAGCGCCGGAGCGAATGATGAACAACAACGAAAACGCCGACCGAAACGGCGCGCCGAAGGGCGCCTGCTGCGGCGGCCACGACCACACCAGTCACAACCATCACGATCATCACGCCCACACCGCCGCAACCGTGCGCGACCCCGTCTGCGGGATGACCGTGAATCCCGCGACCAGCAAGCACCGCTTCGACTACCGCGGCGAGACCTTTCATTTCTGCTCGGCCGGCTGCCGGACAAAATTCGCCGCCGACCCCGCCGCCTATCTTGAGAAGGACAGCAGGCCGAAAGCCGCCGTGCCCAAGGGCACGATCTACACCTGCCCGATGCACCCCGAGATCCGCCAGGTCGGTCCCGGAAGCTGCCCGATCTGCGGCATGGCGCTGGAGCCGGAGGTCGCGAGCCTCGATGCGCCGCCCAATCCGGAACTCGCCGACATGACGCGCCGCTTCTGGGTCGGCCTCGTGCTCGCGCTGCCGGCGGTCGTCCTCGAAATGGGCGGCCATCTCGTCGGCGGCCATGGCTGGGTCGATCAGACGCTGTCGAACTGGATTCAGTTCGCGTTTGCGACGCCCGTCGTGCTCTGGGCCGGCTGGCCGTTTTTCGTGCGCGGCTGGCAATCGCTGGTGACGCGCAATCTCAATATGTTCACGCTGATCGCGATGGGCACCGGCGTGGCGTATGTCTACAGCGTCATCGGCACGGTCGCGCCCGGGATATTCCCGGCCACCGTCCGCGGCCATGGTGGTGCGGTTGCGGTCTACTTCGAAGCCGCCGCTGTCATCACCGTACTCGTGCTGCTCGGCCAGGTGCTCGAACTCCGCGCCCGCGAGGCGACATCAGGCGCGATCAAGGCGCTGCTGCAGCTCGCGCCGAAAACCGCGCGCCGGATCGACGATGACGGCGCCGATCACGAGGTGGAAATCGATACGCTGGCAGTTGGCGATCATCTGCGGGTACGGCCGGGCGAAAAGGTGCCGGTGGACGGCGTCATCCTCGAAGGCCGTTCCTCGCTCGATGAATCGCTCGTGACCGGCGAATCGATGCCCGTCACCAAGGAGCCCGGCAGCAAGGTGATCGCGGGCACGCTCAATCAGTCCGGCGGCTTCATCATGCGCGCCGAAAAAGTCGGGCGCGACACGCTGCTATCGCAAATCGTCAAGATGGTGGCCGACGCGCAGCGTTCCCGCGCGCCGATCCAGCGGCTGGCCGATCAGGTTTCCGGCTGGTTTGTGCCTATTGTCATCCTCGTCGCGCTGATCGCGTTCGGCGCCTGGTCCTGGTTCGGTCCGGAGCCGCGGATGGCGTTCGGGCTGGTGGCCGCGGTCAGCGTGCTCATCATTGCGTGCCCGTGCGCGCTCGGCCTCGCCACGCCGATGTCGATCATGGTGGGCGTCGGCCATGGCGCGCAGGCTGGCGTGCTGATCAAGAACGCCGAAGCGCTGGAGCGGATGGAGAAGGTTGACACCCTGGTGGTCGACAAGACGGGAACGCTGACCGAGGGCAAGCCGAAGGTGGTCGCCATCGTGCCGGCGGTCGGATTTAACGAGACCGATATTCTGCGGCTGGCTGCGACCGTCGAGCGCGCCAGCGAGCATCCGCTGGCCGATGCCATCGTGCGAACAGCCAAGGAGCGTAATCTCGATCTCGGCAGGGTCGACGAATTCGACTCGCCGACCGGCAAGGGCGCCACCGGCAAGGTCGACGGCAAGGCGATCGTACTTGGCAATGCGAACTTCCTGCAATCGCTCGGTATAGGCGCCCAGGCATTGAACGATCAGGGCGAGCGCCTGCGCGGCGACGGCGCGACCGTGATCAATATCGCGGTCGACGGCAAGCTTGCGGGATTGTTTGCCATAGCCGACCCCGTGAAAGCGTCGACGCCGGACGCGCTGAAGGCGCTGGCGGCTGATGGCATCAAGGTCATCATGCTTACGGGCGACAATAGGACCACGGCGAATGCCGTCGCGCGGAGCCTTGGCATCGCCGATGTAGAGGCGGAAGTGCTGCCCGACCAGAAAAGCGCGGTGGTCGCAAAACTGCAAAAGGCCGGACGGATCGTCGCGATGGCCGGCGACGGCGTCAACGACGCCCCGGCGCTCGCCGCCGCCGAAGTCGGCATTGCCATGGGGACCGGCACTGACGTTGCGATGGAGAGCGCCGGCATCACGCTCTTGAAGGGCGATCTCGGCGGCATCGTCCGCGCCCGCCGCCTGTCGCAGGCGACCATGCGCAACATCCGCCAGAACCTGTTCTTCGCCTTCATCTACAACGCCGCCGGCATCCCGATCGCCGCGGGCATTCTTTATCCCGCTTTTGGCTTGCTGCTGTCGCCCATCATCGCCGCCGCGGCGATGGCGCTGTCGTCCGTGAGTGTCGTCGGGAATGCACTGCGGCTAAGGATGACGCGGCTTTAATGCTCGAAGCAATTCGGGCTAATCGCGAGTCGTCATGCCGCCTTGGCCGCCGTCCCGCGCGGCAATCCGGCGCGCGCCAATCCGCCATACAGCGCCTCGCCTGGCATTTCCGATTTCAATATCGCGCGCACCGCGATCAGCTTCTCGATATCGATACCGGTCCTGAATCCCTTGCTCTCGCACAGGAACACCAGGTCCTCGAACACGACATTGCCGGTCGCGCCCGGCGCGAACGGGCAGCCGCCGAGGCCGCCGAGCGATCCATCCAGCACGCGCGCGCCGGCATCAAGCGCGGCCGAGGCGTTGGCGATGCCCATCCCTCTTGTGTCGTGCAGGTGGATGCAGATCGGTTTTGCGCCTGCGATCTTCACCGCCGCCGCCGTTAGTTCGCTCACCTGCTTCGGCCCGGCATAGCCAACCGTGTCGGCGATTGCGACCATGTCGACGCCGGCCTCGAACAGTTTTTCCGTCAGCCGCAGCACCTCTTTGGGATCCACGGCCCCGACGATCGAGCAGCCCAGCGCCATCGAGATCGCGGAGTTCACCACCGGCTTGTGCGCGCTGGCGTCGCGCAGCTCGCAGAGCCGCTTGACGTTAGCGATAGCCGACTCGCGCGAGCGGTTGGCATTGGCCTGGCTGTGCTCTTCCGTGGCCGAGACCACCGTCGCCACCTCGGCAACGCCGGAGGCCAGCGCCTCATTGACGCCGCGCTCGTTCAGCGTCAGCGCGATGCCGTAGGCGCCAGGCAGCGACGCCACCGTCTGGATGATGTCGCGCACGTCGGCGAATTGCGGAAAGGTCTTTGCCGGCAAGAACGAGCCGACCTCGAAGTGCCGCACACCCGCGGCATACTCATCGCGCAGCCAGCGCTGCTTCGCCGCGGTCGAAGGAAATGTCTTCACGAGCTGCAGGCCGTCGCGCAGGCCCACCTCGCGCAGGATGATCTTGTTGTCGGGATAGAGTTCCTGGACGCGGGTCATGGCAACCTCTTTGCGGCGTTGTTTTGACGACAGCCTTGTCTCCCGGAGGCCGGCAGGCTCTTGCCGAAGCCCTTGGCTGTATCTACCTCTCGCAAGGGTTTTTTCACAAGAGGCAAGACCGCCATGTTGGACGCCGCCGTCAAGGCGATTTCGCAGATCCTGTCGCCGCCGATGCGCTCCATGCTGTGGCGCTCGATCGGGCTGGCGCTGGTGCTGATCACGGTGCTGGCAATCGGATTGCAGCGGCTGTTGAGCTGGTTTGCCGATTACGGCGAGGGCTGGGCGGAGGCGCTGCTCGGGCCGGGCTTCCACACCTCGCTCCACGTCCTGTCCTGGATCATCTCGATCGCGGCCGGGCTTGGCGTCGTCCTCGGCGGCATTTTCCTGATGCCGGCGGTCACCTCGCTGATCGCGAGCGTATTCGTCGACGACGTCGCCGGGCATGTCGAGCGCAAGCATTATCCGGCGGAGCGTCCCGGCGACGCGCTGCCGCTCGGCATCGCGATCCCCGAGGGCATCAAGACCGCGCTGCTGACCATTTTGGTCTATCTGATCGCGCTGCCCTTCGTGCTGTTCGCCGGCGCGGGCTTTTTGATCTTCTTCATTGCCACCGCCTGGCTGCTCGGCCGCGAATATTTCGAACTCGCGGCGATGCGTTTCCGATCACCCGCCGAAGCCAAGGCGATGCGCAAGGACAATGCGGCCACCGTATTCACCGCGGGCCTGTTCATCGCCGCCTTCGTCTCGATCCCGATCGTCAATCTGGCGACGCCGTTGTTCGGCATGGCCTTCATGGTCCACATGCACAAGCGGCTGTCGGGTCCGCGGCCCGAGCTGATCGAGCCGGCAAGGAAGATGCCGGTGGCTTGATCTCCCTCTCCCCGCAAGCGGGGCGAGGTTGAAGAAACCTCACACCGTCTTTTCCGGCCAACGGCAGAGATCGTTGATCAAACACACCTCGCATCGCGGCTTGCGCGCCAGACAGGTGTAGCGCCCGTGCAGGATCAGCCAGTGATGGGCGTGCAGCATGAACTCCAGCGGGATCACCTTCTCCAGCCCCAGCTCGACCTCGAGCGGCGTGTTGCCGGGCGCCAGCCCGGTGCGGTTGCCGACGCGGAACACATGGGTATCGACGGCCATGGTGTGTTCGCCATAGGCCATGTTGAGCACGACATTGGCGGTCTTGCGCCCGGCGCCGGGCAGCGTCTCGATTTCGGCGCGGGTGCGCGGCACCTCGCCGCCGAATTCATTGATCAGTTTTTCCGACAGCGCGATGACGTTCCTGGCCTTGTTGCGATAGAGCCCGATGGTCTTGATGTACTCGCGCACTTTCTCTTCACCGAGCGCGAGCATCTTCACCGGCGTATCGGCAACCGCAAACAGCGCGCGCGTCGCCTTGTTGACACCGGCGTCCGTGGCCTGCGCCGACAGCACGACCGCCACCAGCAGCGTATAGGGATTGAGATGCTCGAGCTCGCCCTTCGGCTCCGGATTGGCTTTGCGAAACCGGCTGAACGCCTCGTGGATCTCGGCCGGCGTCCAGGGTTTTTGCTTTGGAGATTTTGGCTTGGCCGATTTCTTGGCCACGCGCTTCGGCCCCGCTTTGGCGGCCTTCATTGCCACTTTCTTCGGCACGGACGGAACACTGGATTTCTTGGCGCTGATAGAGCGGGTGATTTTGGCCATGATCGGGATATACTGATACGCGATGACCGCAGGCAACGACTTTGATCCCCCGCTTGACCAGCCGACGCTGTTTTCGGCGCGGGTGACGCCGCATCGCTCGCTCAACCGCACCGGCTTTTTGGTGCTGATGACGTTCATCGGCGCGGTGAGCTTTATCGCCGGCGTCGCGTTCTGTTTGATGGGCGCCTGGCCGGTTTTGGGGTTTTTCGGCCTCGACGTGCTGGTGATCTACTGGGCGTTCCGGATCAATTTTCGCAGCGCCGACGCCACCGAGGATATCGTGGTGACGCCATCGGAATTGCGCGTGCGGCGGGTCAGCCATCGCGGCCGTCTGATCGAATGGTCGTTCAATCCGCTCTGGGTGCAGCTTGAGCAGACCGGCGACCCCGAATTCGGCATCGAGCACCTCTATCTGGTTTCCCGCGGCCGCCGGGTCTCGATCGGTCATTTTCTCGGACCAGACGAAAAGGCAAGCTTTGCCAAAGCCTTACTGGCTGCGTTGCAAACCGCCAAGCGCGGCATCACCTACAACCCAATCGTTTGAAGGTTGTCGGAAATCGGGTGGTTTGGACCGCGCATGAGCCCTAAATCAGACCCCATGATGATATCAGCGATACACGACCAGCGCCTGGCCAAGCCGGGCCACCAGGGCGCCGCGATGCGCGACTACGACTCAGTGCGGCGCGCCATCGCTTTCATCTCCGAGCACTGGCGCACGCAGCCGACCATCGAGGCGATGGCGGACGCCGCCGCCGTGACGCCGGATGAGCTGCACCATCTGTTCCGCCGCTGGGCCGGACTGACGCCAAAGGCTTTTATGCAGGCGCTCACCCTGGATCATGCGAAGGGCTTGCTGCGCGATTCCGCCAGCGTGCTCGATGCCGCGCTCGACTCCGGCCTCTCTGGCCCGGGCCGGCTGCACGATCTGTTCGTCACCCATGAAGCGATGTCGCCGGGCGAATGGAAGAACGGCGGCGCGGGTATGACGCTGCGCTACGGATTCCACGCCTCCCCGTTTGGCACGGCGATCGTGATCGCCAGCGACCGCGGGCTGGCGGGGCTTGCCTTCGCCGATCCCGGCGAGGAACAAGTGTCGTTCGCCGACATGAAGCGGCGCTGGCCAAACGCGACCTATGTCGAAGACCACGACGGCACGGTCGACCTTGCGCAGCGCATCTTCGATACGCGGCTATGGCGGCCGGACCAGCCGCTCCGCGTGGTCTTGATCGGCACCGATTTCGAGGTGCGGGTGTGGGAGACACTGTTGAAGATCCCGATGGGCCGCGCGGTCTGCTATTCCGACATCGCCAACAAGATCAAAAGCCCGAAGGCGTCGCGCGCCGTCGGCGCCGCGGTCGGCCGCAATCCGGTATCGTTCGTGGTGCCCTGCCATCGCGCGCTCGGCAAGGGCGGCGCGCTGACCGGCTATCACTGGGGCATCACGCGCAAGCAGGCGATGCTGGGCTGGGAAGCCGGACAGGTGGGATTGCACTGACTGCGTAGGGTGGGCAAAGCGGAAAGCGTGCCCACCATTTCAGGCCGATGATGCGAAAAGATGGTGGGCACGGCGCTGACGCGCCTTTGCCCACCCTACTCGCCACGAACTGAATTCACGCCGCCAGATCAACTTTCGTTGCTACCGTCGAATCCGCATTGAGCCGGTAGATCACCGGCACGCCGGTTGCGAGCTCGCGTTTCAGAATCTGCTCGGGCGTCAGCTTCTCCAGCACCATGATCAGCGCGCGCAACGAATTGCCGTGGGCGGCGACCAGCGTGCGCTGTCCTCGCAGCACGCCGGGCAAAATCTCCTGCACGTAATAGGGCAGCGCACGCGCCAGCGTGTCCTTCAGGCTCTCGCCGCCGGGCGGCGGCACGTCGTAGGAGCGGCGCCAGACCAGCACCTGGTCCTCGCCCCATTTCTTGCGGGCGTCATCCTTGTTGAGCCCGGAGAGATCGCCGTAATCGCGTTCGTTGAGCGCGAGGTTCTTCGTCGTCGGCAATCCGGTCTGCCCGATCTCGGCGAGCATCAGCTTCAGCGTATGCTGGGCGCGCGTCAGGTCCGAGGTGAAGGCAACGTCGAACGTCAGCCCTTGCGCCTTTAATTTGCGGCCGGCTTCCTTGGCCTCCGTAACGCCCTGTTCGGAGAGGTCTGGATCTTTCCAGCCCGTGAACAGGTTCTTCAAATTCCATTCGCTCTGCCCGTGACGCACGAGCACAAGAAGACGTTCGCTCATTGAAAGGATTTTCCGTTGTTCGATTCTAGAAGTCGGCGAGCCCCAGCACGTCGGTCATCGTATAGAAGCCGGGCTTCCTGCCGTGCGCCCATAGCGCAGCCTTGACGGCGCCCTGCGCGAACATCGTGCGGTCTTCCGCACGATGGCTCAGTTCGATGCGCTCCATGGGGCCCGCGAAGATCACGCTATGATCGCCAACAACGGTGCCGCCGCGCAACGCGGCAAAACCGATGTCGCCCGGCGGTCGCGCGCCGGTAAGCCCGTCGCGGCCGCGCGCCGAACGCGCATGCAGGTCGACGCCGCGGCCGGCGGCGGCGGCCTCACCGAGCAGCAAGGCCGTGCCCGACGGCGCGTCGATCTTCGCCCTGTGATGCATTTCGACGATTTCGATATCGAAGCTTTCGTCCAGCGACTGCGCGACGCGCTTGACCAGCGCGGCGAGCAAATTGACGCCGAGGCTCATATTACCTGATTGCACCACCACGGCGCGGGACGTAACGCTCTTGATCACAGCCATGTCGGACACCGACAGCCCGGTGGTTCCGACAATGTGGACCAGGCCGCGCTGAGCAGCGATCGCAACATTGGCAATGGTCGCCGCAGGCACGGTGAAATCGAGAATGCCGTCGGCATTGGCCGACAAGGACCACAGATCGGCCGAGAGTTTGATCCCATTCTCCGGTAGGCCGGCGAGCACGCCGGCATCCTTGCCCAAGAGTTCCGAGCCGGGCGCTTCCAGCGCACCGGTCAGCACCGCGCCGGGGGTCTCTGAAATGACCCGCACCAGCGCGCGGCCCATCCGGCCGCCGGCCCCCGCAACGATCAATCGCATATCGGCCATGGCTTTACCTCTGAGCGGGTATAGCCGGGCCAGGCGATAACGGCAACTTCCCGTCAGGGGTCAGCCGTCTTCGGCCAGCCCCTCAGGGCTGCGGGGCGTCGTAGCCCTCGATGACAATGAGATCCGCGATCGAGTGCGGCTGTCGCACCTTGATGTTGGCCTGGTATTCCGGCGAATTGTAGCAGGCCAGCGCGGCGTCGTAGCTGTCGAACTCGATCACCACGTTTCGCGAGCGGCTTTGGCCCTCGACGGCGGTGAACTTGCCGCCGCGCACGATGAAGCGCCCGCCGAATTTCTGGAAGATCGCCGGGTTGGCCGCCATGTAGGGCTTGTAGCCCTCCTCATTGCTGACATCGACGCGACCGATCCAGTATCCCTTGGCCATCTCATTCTCCCGTTTCTTGTTGCACCGGTTTGACTATGCCAACGCCTGCTTGATTTCCAACTGAATGGCATCCGCCGCCGCCTTCGGATCGGCGGCTTCCGTAATGGGTCGCCCGACCACAAGATAGTCTGCGCCGGCGGCGATCGCACGCGCCGGCGTCATGATGCGCTTCTGGTCGCCGGTCGCGGCCCCCGCCGGGCGGATGCCTGGTGTCACCAGGGTCATCTGATGGCCGACGATCTTGCGCAGCGCCGCCGCCTCTTCCGGCGAGCTGACGAGGCCGTCAACGCCGAGCACCTGCGCCTGCTGCGCGCGCGCCTCCACCAGATCGGAAACGTTGAGCCGATAGCCCGCGGCGTGCAGGTCGCCATCGTCATACGACGTCAGCACGGTGACGGCGAGAATCTTCAGGCCAGAACCTTGGCGCGCTTCGACCGCGGCCTTCATGGTCTGCGGATAGGCATGCACGGTGAGGAAGGTCGCGCCGAGTTTTGCCACGCTCTCGACGCCGCGCGCCACCGTATTGCCGATGTCGTGCAGCTTGAGATCGACGAAAACCTTCTTGCCGGATTTCGCCAATTGCTGCGCCAGCGGCAAGCCGCCGGCATAGCCGAGTTGATAGCCGATCTTGTAAAAACTCACGCTGTCGCCGAGCCGCGCAATCATCGCTTCCGCCTCGGCCACCCCGGGCAGGTCAAGCGCGACGATCAGGCGGTCCTTCGGCGCGATATCGGCTGGCTGCATGTCACCTCACATCATGCGTTGGGAAACGTCGATCAACTGCCGCACCAGCGCTTTCAGCGCCTCGGCATCCGTGGAATTCTTCAGCCGGTCCATCTCGTCATAGGCGTCGGCGGCGAACGAAAGCGCGAGCTGGTTCGGTATCACGGTCGCATGGCAGGCCGACAGGATCAGCCGCAGCGCCGCCAGCGCGCGGGAGCCGCCGAGCCGCCCGCCGGAAGCAGACGCGATCGCAAACACCCGCTCGCGAAACACCTGCCCGCGGGTCTCGTGCGCGTCCTGCACCCGGCTCACCCAGTCGATGGTGTTTTTCACCAGCGCGGGCACCGAGGAATTGTACTCCGGCGTCACGATCAGCACGCCATGATGGGCCGCCATCATCCGCTTCAGATTGACCGCGTGCTTCGGCACGCCGGACTTCGCCTGCAGGTCGCCGTCATAGATCGGCAGCGGAAAGTCTGACAGCGAGATCCGGGTGATTTCGGCGCCTTGCTGCGCCAGCGCATGCGCGGCAACCGCCGCCAGCCTCGCATTGAGCGAGCCTGATCGCAGCGATCCCGGGATCACGAGGATTTTCAGTGCGGACATATCTTAGAAATCGCGTTCAGGGCGGACCCGCGCGATAGCGCGCGGGCGTATCAGCCCTTGCGATACACCCAGACCCGCGCGGGCGGAAGGTTCATCCAGATCCGCTCGGAGGCTTCTGTGGACACGCCCGGCAGCGATTTCGGGATCGGCGGCGCGACCGAATAGGTGAACTGCACGAAGGGCGCGCCCGGCGCGAGCGCCATGAAGGCGTCGCGGATCAGTTTCAGGCGCGTCAGCATCGGTTTGGTCACGAGCGGCAGGCCGGAGATCACAGCCGAAGCCGGCGCATCCAGTACCTCGCCAAGCGATTCACGCAGCGCATAGGCGTCGCCCTGCACCACCTTGGCCTGCGGATAGCGGTCGCGCAGCAGCGCGCAGAAGCCGGGATTGTACTCGACCAGCACCAGCCGCTTCTGGTCGACGCCGTGCTCGATCAGCGCATTGGTGATTGCGCCGGTCCCAGGTCCGAGTTCGATCACCGGTCCTTCGGAGTCGACGTCGACATATTGCGCCATGGTCCGGGCGAGCAACTTGCTCGACGGCATCACCGCGCCCATGTGCAGCGGCTTTTCAATCCATGAACGAAGAAAGCGAACCTCATCGTCCAGACGGAGAGGCTTCTTCAACGCACGCACGGACGATTGCAAAGGCATGTCGCTACCAGGCGGGACCCGCTAACGAGCGGGAATGTCAGAAAACGGTCATAAACACGTATAGGTCGACGGCGATATGGTCAAGCCAAACGGTAACGCGCTGGGCCCGCCAAAGTGCCCGCGATCTGGGCGATAAGACCCTGTGCAAGCTGAATGAATCATGACTGCGGGACGAGAACTGCGCTTCGCACAGCTCGCGTGCGCGCAGGTCAGGAGCCCGCGCGGTTGCCGAAGAAGTCCTTGACCTTGGTGAAGAAGCCGGCCGCTTCCGGCTGGGTGGCGCCGGACGACAATTTTTCGAACTCGGCGAGCAGTTCCTGCTGCTTCTTGGTCAGATTCTGCGGCGTTTCGACCATGACCTGCACGTACATGTCGCCGGTCTGGCGGGATCGAAGCACCGGCATGCCTTTTGATGCAATGCGGAAACGGCGGCCGGACTGCGTCCCAGGCGGCACTTTCACCTTGGTCTTGCCCTTGTCGATAGTCGGGACCTCGAATTCGCCGCCAAGCGCTGCCGCAACCATCGAGATCGGAACCCGGCAATGCAGATCGGCGCCGTCGCGCTGGAAGAACTCGTGGGTAGCCAGCGACAGAAAAATGTAGAGGTCGCCGGGCGGCCCACCGCGGACGCCGGCCTCGCCTTCGCCGGCCAGGCGGATGCGGGTGCCGTCCTCGACGCCCTGCGGGATGTTGACCGACAAGGTCCGGTCGCGCGTCACCCGTCCCGACCCTGCGCAGTTCGGACAGGCGTCCTCGATCATCTGGCCGCGGCCCTGACAGCCGGGGCAGGTCCGCTCCAGCGTGAAGAAGCCCTGCGCCTGCCGCACCCGGCCCGCGCCGCCGCAAGTCGCGCAGGTCTTCGGCTTGGTGCCGGCCTTGGCGCCGGTGCCCGAGCAGGACTCGCAGGTGACCGAGACCGGAATCTCGATCTGCGCGGTCTTGCCCAGAAAGGCTTCCTCCAGCGTGATTTCCATATTGTAGCGCAAATCGGCGCCGCGCTCGCGTCCGCCACCGCGGCCGCGCTGCCCGGCCATGCCGAATAGGTCTTCGAAAATGTCGGAGAAGGACGAGGCAAAGCCGGCGCCGAAGCCGGGACCGCCGCCGCCCATGCCCTGCTCGAACGCGGCATGGCCGTAGCGGTCATAGGCGGCGCGCTTCTCGCCGTCCTTGAGGACCTCGTAGGCTTCGTTGATTTCCTTGAACTTCACTTCGCTGGTGGCATCGCCCGGATTCTTGTCCGGATGCCATTTCATCGCCAGCTTGCGGAAGGCCGACTTGAGCTTGGACTCGTCCGCGTTCCGATCGACTTCCAGGGTTTCGTAGTAACAGCGCTTGGTGGACATCAGTCAGACCCGCCCGAACTTCACGCCGAAGGCGCGCTCAAAGATGCAGCCTTCAGCTTAACGAAAAATGACCCCCACCTCGAACGCAAGCGGCGCGCTCTTTTGGATGAGGGTCATGATCCAAAGCCCGCTTACGCCGACTTCTTGTTGCTCTTGTCGTCGTCGACCTCGGTGAACTCCGCGTCGACCACGTCATCCTTGGCGGCATCCTTCTTGGCGTCCGCCTCGGCCTGCTGCTTGTACATGGCTTCGCCGAGCTTCATGGAAGCCTGCGCCAGCGTGTTGGTCTTGGCCTTGATGGCCTCGGCATCGTCGCCCTTCAGCGCTTCCTTCAAATCGCTGACGGCGTCCTCGATGGCGCGGCGCTCGCTTTCCGCGACCTTCGCACCGTGCTCGGCCAGCGCCTTCTCGGTGGAATGCACCAGCGCGTCGGCATGGTTCTTGGCGTCGACCGCCTCGCGGCGCTTCTTGTCCTCGGCCGCATTGGCCTCGGCGTCCTTGACCATCTTCTGGATGTCGGCTTCCGACAGGCCGCCGGATGCCTGAATCCGGATCTGCTGCTCCTTGCCGGTCGCCTTGTCCTTGGCCGAGACGTTGACGATGCCGTTGGCGTCGATGTCGAACGTCACCTCGATCTGCGGCATGCCGCGCGGCGCCGGCGGAATGCCCATCAGGTCGAACTGGCCGAGCACCTTGTTGTCGGCCGCCATCTCGCGCTCGCCCTGGAAGACGCGGATGGTGACCGCGTTCTGGTTGTCCTCGGCGGTCGAGAACACCTGGCTCTTCTTGGTCGGGATCGTGGTGTTGCGGTCGATGATGCGGGTGAACACGCCACCCAGCGTCTCGATGCCGAGCGACAGCGGCGTCACGTCGAGCAGCAGCACGTCCTTGACGTCACCCTGCAGCACGCCGGCCTGAATGGCCGCGCCGATGGCGACGACTTCGTCCGGGTTGACGCCCTTGTGCGGCTCCTTGCCGAACAACTGCTTCACGACCTCCTGGACCTTCGGCATGCGGGTCATGCCGCCGACCAGCACCACTTCGCCGATTTCGGCGGCGGTGAGGCCCGCATCCTTCAGCGCCTTGCGGCAGGGCTCGATGGTCTTCTGGACGAGATCGTCGACGAGGGCCTCGAACTTGGCGCGCGTCAGCTTCATCGTCAGATGCTTCGGCCCGGTCTGGTCCGCCGTGATGAACGGCAGGTTGATTTCGGTCTGCGTGGTCGAGGACAACTCGATCTTGGCCTTTTCGGCGGCCTCCTTCAGGCGCTGCAAGGCCAGCTTGTCGCTACGCAGGTTGATGCCCTGCTCCTTCTGGAACTCGTCCGCGAGGTAGCTGACGAGGCGCATGTCGAAATCTTCACCGCCGAGGAAGGTGTCGCCGTTGGTGGACTTCACCTCGAACACGCCATCGCCGATCTCCAGGATCGAGATATCGAAGGTGCCGCCGCCGAGGTCGTACACGGCGATGGTGCCTGCCTTCGTCTTGTCGAGACCGTAGGCGAGCGCTGCCGCCGTCGGCTCGTTGATGATGCGCAGCACTTCGAGACCGGCGATCTTGCCGGCGTCCTTGGTGGCCTGACGCTGTGCGTCGTTGAAATAGGCGGGCACGGTGATGACGGCCTGCTCGACCTTCTGGCCGAGATGGGCTTCCGCGGTCTCTTTCATCTTCTGCAGGATGAAAGCGGAAACCTGCGAGGGCGAGTAGCTCTTGCCGTCGGCTTCGACCCAAGCGTCGCCGTTCGATGCCTTGACGATCTTGTAGGGAACGAGCTTCTTGTCCTTCTCGACCATCGGGTCGTCATAGCGGCGGCCAATCAGGCGCTTCACCGCAAAGAACGTCCGCTCGGGATTGGTCACCGCCTGGCGCTTGGCGGGCTGGCCGACGAGGCGCTCGCCGTCATCGGTGACGGCAACGATCGAAGGCGTCGTGCGCATGCCTTCCGCGTTCTCGATGACTCTTGCAGTCTTGCCATCCATTACGGCGACGCACGAATTCGTGGTGCCGAGATCGATCCCAATGACCTTTCCCATGGTCCTCATATCCTTCTTGTTGCGGCAGGTTGGCTGGGCCCTGGACGGCGCACCTAACCGAACCCCCAACGATCAATTACTCGCGATATTGCGACGGTGAGCCTCATATAGGAGGGGGGGTCGGGCCTGCAAGGACCGAACGCAACCTTAAGGCCTGAAAAGGCTGATGTTTGAAAGATTGTGTCAGCCCGGGGCGGGCCGGCCCCGACGCCTCAAGCGGTGTTAAGAAATCGGCAAGGCCGCTCGTCCAAGGCCGCCGCTTGCTCGCATGCCGGAGCGTTGCACAGCGAAGCGGCAGCATCCCACCTGCGCGGGGCTCTGAAGGGACGCGGTATTTGGCCGCTGGAAGCGCCTCAAAAAGAGCTCGGATGCCGGGCAAAATCCTGCAAAAAGCCGACATATCGGAACGTAACCGTGGAACGGACCCCTACCCCGCCCTGTTGCAGGGACATCAAAACCGCTAAAAGCGGACCGACTGGAACGACCCCCGTCGTGCCCGCAAGGCTCCGAAATTCCACTAGAGATTCCCAGCTGCATCGTCGGCCCCACTGAACGGCCCCATGCAAACCCGGTAGATGCTCCATGAAGCTACTTCGATACTCCGCTACGTTTGCCCTGATCGTTGCCGTCAACTCTACCGTATTCTCTTCCGCGTTCGCCGCCGACCCGGTCTTCCCGCCGGGCGCCAGGGTGGGCATGACGCCACTGGTCGGCCTCAACAAGGCCAGGACATTCATCGGCTTCGAGACCGAGGACCAGGGGGTCAAGGTTCTGATCGCCGACCTCCCCGCCGAGGCCTATGGCGAGGTCGCCAATGCCTTCAAGGCCGCCCCGGGCGGCACCGGCGGCATCAAGCCGGAGAGCATCGAGACTGCGGCCGGGCTCGCCTACTACACCGTCGAAAACGCCAAGGAAAACGCCAAGGACGGCGCCGCCAACGTGCGGCGCTATTCGATGATCCTGCCCGGCCCCACCTTCTCCGGCTATGTCGCCGTGCAGGTGCCGGAAAACGCCGCCAAGATCTATACCGACGACGCCGTGCGCCAGATGTTCGCTTCCGCCGTGATCCGCACCGAGATTCCGGTCGAGGAGCAGCTCGGGCTGATGCCATTCAAGGTCAGCGAGCTCTCGAGCTTCAAGAACATCCGCACGCTGGCGCCGGGCGCAGCCCTCATCCTCTCCGATGGCGACGAAAAGACCGGCTTCGAAGTCGCGCCCTTCATGATCATCGGTCTGATCGGCTCGACGGCGGCGTCCCCCGATGATCGTGGCCGCTTTGCCCAGCAGATTGCGACCACCATTCCCGGCGTTCGCGACGGCAGGATCACGATGTCGGAGCCGGTCCGCATCGACGGCCAGCCCGGCTACGAAACACGGATCGACGCCACCAGCGGCAAAGACAATACGCCCGTCACCATCGTGCAATGGCTGCGGTTCGGCTCGCAGACCTCGATGCGCATCATCGGCTCTTCGCCCCGCAACGACTGGACCCAGGCCTTTCCACGCTTCCGCGCGGTGCGCGACGGAATTCATCCGCGGGGCTGATCGGCAAATTCGCAATCCGCGCCGAAACTTCGGGCTTTCGTTCGTACACCAATGGAACTAGCTTTTCCCTGTCGGGTTCATAACCGGGGAGATGCACCATGGTTACTCGCAGGCGGGCTCTGAAAGGTCTGGGCGCGACGTCGATAGCGGCCATGGTCCCAACTGCGCTGCGTGCCGCACCGATCAAGCCTGACGACGCCTCTGCGCTGCTCGTCATCGACGTGCAGAACTGTTTCCTGCCGGGCGGCAGTCTCGCGGTCAAGGACGGCGAGCAAGTCGTGCCCGTCATCAACCGCATCGCCAAGGGCTTTGCCAATGTCGTGATGACGCAGGACTGGCACACCGCGGGCCATGTCTCGTTCGCGTCGACGCATTCCGGCAAGAAGCCGTTCGAAACGATCAGCCTGCCCTACGGCAAGCAGGTGCTGTGGCCGGATCATTGCGTGCAGGGCACCGAAGGCGCGTCGCTGTCGAAGGACCTCGCGATCCCGCATGCCGGGCTCGTCATCCGCAAGGGCTTCAACAAGAACGTCGACAGCTATTCGGCCTTCACCGAGGCTGACGGCAAGACCACGACAGGGCTCGCCGCCTACCTGAAGGCACGCAAGGTGAAGCGGGTGTTCCTGGCGGGGCTTGCCACCGACTTCTGCGTGGCATGGAGCGCGCTCGATGCGCGCAAGGCGGGCTTTGAAGCCTATGTGATCGAAGACGCCTGCCGCGGTATCGACACCCAGGGCTCGCTCGCCAAGGCCTGGGCCGACATGACCAAGGCCGGCGTCAAGCGCATCAAGTCCGACGATATCGCGGCTTAGGCAATATCCCCATTCGGAGATCAGGACCTCGTCCATCGGCCGCCGGGCCACGACGACTTACAAGAGGAGCTTGAGTCTATGAGTGCACCACAGATCATTCGGACGCCCAGCGGCGAAGAGTTGGTGGTGCTGCCCCGGGCCGAATATGAGGCGCTCCTTGAGCGCGCCGATCACGAGGCCGAGGATGCCGACGACGTCCCCATCTACGATGTTCGGAAGGCCGAATTGGCTGCTGGTGGTGTCGTGCTTCCCCCGGAGGTTAGTGCTGCGATTCTTCGAGGTGATAGTCGGTTGAAAGCCATTCGCAATTGGCGCGGCGAGACACAGCTGCATTTGAATTTCAAAACAGGCATCGGTCAGGGCTATCTGTCCGATCTCGAAAGTGGGCGCCGTACGGGAACCCCCGAGACCATCGCGAAGCTCGCGCAGACTTTGAGTGTGCCGGTGGAGTGGCTTTCGTAGACTATATCATGCCTCAACATCGCTCTGGCATCGTGATCGGTCTCGCGGACAGATCCTCATAAGTCCATGGCGTAGACATACTGCTCATCATCGTCGTTCGTAGCCCGTCGTTATCTCGGGCATGACGGCTCAGCCGCGACTTCGCCCGCCGGGATCCGGAAGGCAATCTCTGGAGTTTTGGCACCTACTGGCCGAAGACGAGTGAGAACCCGCTGAAGGGGTAAGCCTGCTCAGCTTGTGACGTCGGCCGTCGGCGCGGCCTTGGCGCCGCCCTTGGAGACGGCGACCAGCGCCGGGCGCAGCACGCGCTCGCCGATCATGAAGCCGGCCTGCACGACCTGAACCACCGTCCCGGACGGAACGGACGGGTCGGGCACTTCGTACATCGCCTGCTGGAAGTTGGGATCGAACTTCTCGCCGGACGGATCGAACTTCTTGACGCCGTTCTTCTCCAGCGTGTTGAGCAGTGAGCGCTCGGTCAGTTCCACGCCCTCGATGAAGGCCTTGATGCCGGGATCGGCGGTCTCCCTCGCCTCGGGTGGAATGGCGTCGAGCGCGCGCTGTAGATTGTCGGCGATATCGAGAATGTCGCGCGCAAACCCGGTGATGCCGTACATCTTGGAATCAGCCACCTCGCGCCTGGTGCGCTGGCGCAGGTTTTCCATTTCCGCCAGCGTGCGCAGCATCTTGTCGCGCGCCTCGGCCAGCTCCTTGGTCAGGGCCTCATTCGATCCTTCCTCGGGATCGTCGGGCATGATGTAGGGTTTTGAGACCACGGGCTCGCCGGTCTGGGCCGGTTTCACCGCGTCATCACTCGGCCGGTTCGGATCGGTCATAAGACTGCCTTCTCAAAAAACGTATCAGGTTCGATGGGGATTTGCTGAGCGGGATATCGTGCTTTAGTGGCCGAAAATCAAGCGCAACCACACCGGATTGGGGTCAATTTGGGGCGGATTAGCCGCCCAGCATCCGGCTGACGATCCGGGCGGCGTAGTCCACCGTCGGAATCACCCTCGCATAGTTCAGCCGCGTCGGCCCGATCACGCCGAGAACGCCGACGATACGGCCCGCGGCGTCGCTATAGGGGGCGATGATGGTGGAGGAACCGGACAGCGAGAACAGCTTGTTCTCGGATCCGATGAAAATCCGCACACCCTCGGCGCGCTCGGCCCGGCCCAACAGATCGATCACGCCGCGCTTGGTCTCGAGATCGTCAAACAGCGACTTGACGCGTTCCAGATCCTCCAACGCGTGCAGGTCTTCGAGCAAATTGGCATGGCCGCGCACGATCAATTGCCGGTCGTCGCTGTCGCCACCGGACCAACTCGCGATGCCCGCTGCGATCACCTTCTGCGTCAATTGATCGAGTTCGACGCGGCTCTGCGTCAGCGCGGTTTCGAGCTCCAGCCGCGCTTCGGCAAGCGTCCGGCCGCGAATCCGCGCATTGAGGAAGTTTGTCGCTTCCGTCAGCGCCGAGGACGGCACGCCGGGCGGCAGCGTCAGCACGCGGTTTTCGACCTGGCCGTCTTCGCCGACCAGCACCACCAGCGCGCGTTCCGGCTCGAGCCGGACGAACTCGATGTGCTTGAGCCGCGAATTGGATTTGGCGGTCAGCACCACGGCGGCAGCCCTCGTGAGGCCGGAGAGCCGCGTCAACGCTTCGCCAAGCGCCGCCTCGACCGATTGCGCGCGCCCGACGGAGGCGAGTTGGCTCTGGATCGATTCCCGTTCCGGTTCGGTAAGGTCGCCGATCTGCATCAGGGCGTCGACGAAGAACCTCAGGCCGAGTTCGGTAGGCAGCCGCCCGGCAGAGGTATGTGGCGCATAGATCAGCCCGAGGTGCTCGAGGTCCGACATCACGTTGCGGACCGAGGCCGGAGACAGCGGCACCGCGATCAGGCGCGAGATGTTGCGCGAGCCGACCGGTTCGCCGGTCGCGAGATAACTCTCGACGATTTGACGAAAAATGTCGCGCGAACGCTCATTGAGCTGGGCGAGCCCGGCATGCGGCGCGATCAGGCCAATCGGATCGTGGTGGGCCACAGCTTAACTCCTTGGACAGCCCCTAATTTGTCGCTCCGGCGGGCCAATGACAAGCGTCCCTTTCCCTCCAAACAGGGCCAAAAGCCCTTGCCGCTGCGCACGCCCCCACCTACAAGCACCGCAAACGGTTTTTCGCTCGATTTCGAAAGGACTTCCTATGCGGCCAAGCCGCCGTGCGCCCGATCAGCTGCGCCCCGTGTCGCTGGAACGCGGCGTGGTCAAATATGCCGAAGGTTCCTGCATGGTGAAATTCGGCGATACCCATGTGCTGGTCACCGCCACGCTGGAAGAGCGGATGCCGCCGTGGCTGAAGGGCCAGGGCCGCGGCTGGGTCACCGCCGAATACGGCATGCTGCCCCGCGCCACGCTGGAGCGCACCCGCCGCGAGGCCGCCGCCGGCAAGCAGGGCGGGCGCACCGTCGAGATCCAGCGGCTGATCGGCCGCTCCTTGCGCGCAGCCGTCGACCTCGAAGCGCTCGGCGAACGCCAGATCACGGTCGATTGCGACGTGATTCAGGCCGATGGCGGCACCCGCACCGCCTCGATCACCGGCGCCTGGGTGGCGCTGGCCGACTGCATCTCGTGGATGAAAAGCCGCAACATGATCAAGGCCAGCGTGCTGCGCGACAATGTCGCCGCGATCTCCTGCGGCATCTATCAGGGTACACCGGTATTGGACCTCGATTATGCCGAGGATTCCGAGGCCGAGACCGACGCCAATTTCGTCATGACCGGCGACGGCCGCATCATCGAGGTACAGGGCACTGCCGAAAAGACGCCGTTCTCGCAGGACGAGTTCCTGGCGCTGATGGAACTGGCGCGCAGGGGTGTCGCGCGTCTGGTGGACTTGCAGAAGCTGGCCGTCGCGTAGTCTGATCCCACATGCACCGTCGAATCACCGGCGCCCTCGTGATCGCGACCCACAATCCCGGCAAGCTCGCCGAGATGCGGGAATTGCTGGCGCCGCATGGCGTCGAGGCCGTTTCCGCAGGCGAGCTGGGCCTGGCTGAGCCCGAGGAAACCGGTCAGACGTTTCGGGCCAATGCGGCGATGAAGGCGATCGCAGCGGCGAAAGCGGCACAACTGCCGGCCTTTGCCGATGATTCCGGCCTTGTGGTCGATGCGCTGGACGGCGCGCCTGGGATCTACTCGGCGCGCTGGGCCGGCGAGGGCAAGGATTTCATGGCGGCGATGAGCCGGATCGAGCGCCTGCTGCAGGAACGCGGCGCCACCACGCCGGACAAGCGAAAGGCGCATTTCGTGTCGGCGCTGTGCGTTGCCTGGCCCGACGCCCATCTCGAAGAGGTCGAGGCCCGGGCCGATGGAACTCTGGTATGGCCGCCGCGCGGCACCGCCGGTTTCGGCTATGATCCGGCTTTCCTGCCCGACGGGCACGTCAGGACCTTTGGCGAGATGACCTCGATCGAGAAACATGGCCTGCCGCCGCTCGGACTCGGCCTGTCGCACCGGGCGCGCGCCTTCGTCAAATTGGCGGAGATCTGCCTTGGCTAGCGCCGAACGCCATTACGCGAAGCGAGCCGCCTTCGGCGTCTACGTGCACTGGCCGTTCTGCCTGTCAAAGTGCCCGTATTGCGATTTCAACAGCCACGTCCGCCACGCGCCGATCGACGAGGAAAGATTTGCCCGTGCGTTTGCGCGCGAGATCGAAACCTCAGCGGCGCGCGCGCCGGGACGCACCGTCACGTCGATCTTTCTCGGCGGCGGCACGCCGTCGCTGATGCAGCCGCAGACCGTAGGCTCCATCCTGGATTCGATCGGCAAGCATTGGCGCGTCGCCGACAATGTCGAGGTGACGCTGGAGGCCAATCCGACCAGCGTGGAAGCTACGCGGTTTCGCGGCTATCGCGCAGCGGGCGTCAACCGTGTCTCGCTCGGCGTGCAGGCGCTCGATGACGCCTCGCTGAAAGCACTCGGACGATTGCACAGCGCGCGCGAGGCGCTGGACGCGGTCGCGATCGCCCGCAGCGCGTTCGACCGCTACTCGTTCGACCTGATCTACGCCCGCCCCGATCAGACGCCGCAGATGTGGGCCGACGAATTGAAGCTCGCGATTTCCGAAGCCGCCGAGCATCTCTCGCTGTACCAGCTCACCATCGAGGAAGGCACGCCGTTCTTCGGCCTGCATGCGGCAGGAAAATTGAAGACCCCGGACGAGGCGGTTGCGCGCGCGCTCTACGATGTGACGCAGGAAGTCTGCGCGCATCGCGGCCTGCCGGCCTACGAGATTTCCAACCACGCCCGTGCAGGTGCGGAATGCCAGCATAACCTCGTCTATTGGCGCGGTGACGAATATGCCGGCATCGGCCCTGGCGCGCATGGGCGGCTGGACATCGACGGCGCGAGACATGCGACCGCAACCGAAAAGCGCCCCGAGGCCTGGCTGATGCGCGTCGAGGCCAACGGCCATGGCGTCGTGACCGACGATTCGCTCAACAGCGAAGAGCGCGCCGATGAGTTTCTGCTGATGGGATTGCGGCTTGCGGAAGGCATCGACCCCAAACGCTATACGGCGTTGTCCGGCCGCGCCCTCGACCCGAGCCGGATCGCGATCTTGCGCGAGGAAGGCGCGATCAGCGTCGACGCCGACGGCAGGCTGCGCGTGACGAAAGACGGTTTCCCCGTGCTGGACGCGGTGGTCGCGGATTTGGCGGCGTAACCGCCGTCGTTCCTGCGTTCGCAGGGACGACTCGTGGAGAGTTCACGCCTCACGACTTTTCGAGAGCCTACGCGCCAAAGCTCTTCGGCGAGCCCGCGACCGGCGTGCTGCCGCCGCTGGCGACCTTCATCACTGCAAGGCCGCGCTCATTGCTGCCGTCGGAGCGAAAGCGGAACAGGCCGTCGATGCCGGCAAAGCCCGACGGGTTGGTCAGCGTTTCCGGCGCAAAACGTTGGCTGCCCTGCTTCGATAGTGCGGCGACGAGTGCGACCGCGTCATAGGCGAGCGTTGCGGTGCGCACGGGATCGGCGCCGTATTTGGCGCGGTAGCGGCCGGAGAAGGCGCGGAAGCCCGACGGATCCGGCGCGGCATAGAGCCCGCCCTGCAGCACGGGACTCGCATAGACGCGCGGATTGTCCCACAGCCCGGTGCCGAGCAACTGGATGTTGCGCAAGTTCGCGCCCGCCGCGGTCAAGGCATCCGCTGTCGCCACAACCGATTCGCCGTCGTCGGCGATGAACAGCGCATCCGCCGAGCCGAGCGACTGCGCCACCGTCCGCGCCGCGGCCGAGCGATCGACGCTATATTTCTCGAAGGCGACGATGCGTCCCTTGCGGCCGACCGCCTGCTTGAAAGCTGCTTCCACCACATTGCCGTAAGCGTTGTCGGGCAATAGCGCCGCGAAAGATTTCTTTCCGATGCTGGCGGAATAATCGACGATCCGGTTGACGTCGGATTCGGGCAGGAAGCTCAGGAGATAGACGCCGCGTCCGGCGACGCTCGAGTCGGTCGAGAACGCAATCACCGAAACGCCGCGCGCGCGCGTCAGTTGCGCGGTCGCCGGCACCGAGGCCGCGAACAGCGGGCCCAGAATGATTTCCGCGCCCTCGCCGAGCGCCTGCTGAGTGACTTGCTGGGCGCCTTGCGGGCTGCCGCCGTCATCCTTGATCAGAAGCTGGATATTCGGATTCTGGAATTCCGCCAGCGCCATCTCGGCCGCGTTCTTCATCGATTGCGCGGCGACGCCGGCATTGCCGGCGGCCGAGAGCGGCAGGATCAGGCCGACCTTGACCTGCCCGTTGCCGACCGCAAGCGGCTGTTGCTGCGGGCCTGCGGGTCCCTCAGGCTGGGGAGTAGCGAACGGGTTCGAAACCGGGCCGCCGGCGCAGGCGCCGAGCAGGGGCGCACCGAGAATAAGACCAACCGCCGTCCGGCGGGTCGGTCCCGATAGCCGGAGATCCGGAGATCCGGGCTTGGGATTGAGCGGGCCTACCATCTTGTCTCTTCTCTTGACCGACCGCCGTCGGCCAGGATTCCGGCTTTCTGGGCCGAGGCACCTGAACCGCTACTGAACCCACATGCGGGATTCTGCAATATTGTCGAGGATTAGTTAACCAAAACAAAAGGATTACGGACCCGTCGCACGTTGTATGTCGCGGGGAACTTTCAGCCTTGTCTCCCTCCCGCCGGATATGGCGCTGGCACCAAAGCCCCTTTAGATTGCCATTATGCGCGCAAAACCCAGTTCCAACTACGGCTCCGACACCGAACCGGGTTCGGCCAACAGGACATTTTCGATCCGCGGCCACATCCTGAATGCCCCAAAGCCGGTTCCCGGCCTCTATCTGGTGGCAACGCCGATCGGCAATCTCGGCGACATTACCTTGCGCGCGCTGGAGACATTGGCCGGCGTCGACATCATCGCCTGCGAGGACACCCGCATCACCCGCCGCCTGACCGAGCGCTATGCGATCTCGGCGGAGCTCAAGCCGTATCACGAGCACAACGCGGCGATGGCGCGGCCGAAAATTCTGGAAAAGCTGGCGCACGGCGCCTCGATCGCGCTGGTGTCGGATGCCGGCACGCCCTTGATATCGGACCCCGGCTTCAAGCTGGTGCGCGAGGTCTGCGCCGCCGGCCATGCCGTGATCGCGGTGCCGGGCGCGTCCTCGGTGCTGACCGCGCTTTCGGTCGCCGCACTGCCGACAGACCGGTTCTTCTTCGAGGGATTCTTGCCCGCCAAGGAAGTCTCGCGGCGGACGCGGCTCGCGGAGCTTGCCCGGATCGACGCTACGCTCGTCATGTTCGAATCCGGCAACCGCGTGCAGGACACGCTCGCCGATCTTTCTGACATCATGGGCGGGCGCGACGCCGCGATCTGCCGCGAACTCACAAAACTGCACGAGGACATCACACGTGCGCCGATCGCGGAGCTGGCGAAGGCCGCCGATCAACTGGAAACCCGCGGCGAGTTCGTCCTCGTGATCGGCCCGCCGCGCGCCGATGAAGGGGTCATGACGCAGCATGATCTAGATGACCTGTTGCGTGCCTCGCTTGCGCGCGACAGCGTCAAGGATAGCGTGGCGCATGCGGTCGAGCTCTCGGGGCGGCCACGCCGCGAGGTCTACGCTCGCGCGCTGGAGCTCGCGAAAGAAACCAGAGGCGAGCATGGCGAAGATTGAAGGCACACAGCCACCCGACGCTGCGGCAAAACTCGCCGCGCCGGAGCGGGTCGCAGCCTTCCGCACCGGGCTTTCGGCCGAAAGCCGCGCCGCCGCCTTTCTGATGGCCAAGGGCTACCGCATCTTGGCAAAGCGCTTCCGCACCCCCTATGGCGAAATCGACCTGGTAGCGAAGAAGCGCAATCTGGTCGCCTTCGTCGAGGTCAAGGCACGAGCCAGCCTTGATGACGCCGCCTACGCCGTGACCCCGCGCCAGCAGGCCCGCATCATCGATGCCGCGCAAGGGTGGCTGATGGCGCATCCCGAGCATGCCGAATTTGAGCTGCGATTTGACGCCATCCTGATTGCGCCGCGGCGTCTGCCACGCCATCTGTTAGCGGCATTCGATGCCAGCACTTAGTAAGAACCCCTCCAGAGACCCGGACCCCCACCTATGAAATTGAATATCGCCGTCCAGATGGACCCCATCGCGCGTATCAACATCCGCGGCGATTCGACCTTTGCGCTGTTGCTCGAAGCGCAAAAGCGCGGCTACAGCATCTCTTATTACACTCCCGACAAGCTTTCGCTGCGCGGCGAGGAGCTGGTGGCGCCGATGCAAAAGCTCACCGTGCGCGACGAAATCGGCGACCATTTTACCCTTGGCGAACCCAAACGCGAGCCGCTGACCAATTTCGACGTCGTCCTGCTCCGGCAGGAGCCGCCGTTCGATATCGCCTACATCACCTCGACGCATTTGCTGGAACGAATCCATCCCAAGACGCTGGTCGTCAACGATCCGGCCAGCGTACGCAACGCGCCGGAAAAGATGTTCGTGCTCAACTTTCCGCAGCTGATGCCGCCGACGCTGATCTCGCGCGACCTCGACGAAATCAATTCGTTCCGCGACGAGCATGGCGCCGTTGTCATGAAGCCGCTGCACGGCCATGGCGGCGCCGCGGTGTTTCGCGTCATGCCGCAGGACATGAATTTCGGTTCGCTGTTCGACATGTTCTCGGTCACCTTCCGCGAGCCCTGGGTGATCCAGCGCTTCCTTCCCGAAGTGAAGAACGGCGACAAGCGCATCATCCTGGTCGACGGCGAATTCGCCGGCGCCGTCAACCGCGTGCCCGCCCCGGACGATCTGCGCTCCAACATGGTCCGCGGCGGCGCCGCGCAGGCGACCGAACTCTCGGAGCGCGAACGCGAAATCTGCGACACGCTGGGCCCCGCTCTGCGCGAGCGAGGATTGTTGTTCGTCGGCATCGACGTGATCGACGGCAATCTTACCGAGATCAACGTCACCTGCCCCACCGGCATCCGCGCCATCGCCCGGCTCGGCGGGCCGGACGTCGCTGGAAAGATCTGGGATGCCATCGAGAAGAAGCGCGGCGGGAAATAACTTCTCCTCGCGCAACATGAACTGACGCCTTCGGCCAACGCGGTGCGGCCTGACCTCGGCCGCATGAATTGGGTGCGCCTCCGGGCCGGCTAAAGCTAAATGGAACCGGAGCAGACGCCACGCCATGTGATTCCGCATCTTCCGTCATGCGGCGATTCTCTCCATCATACGGCCATTCTTTGGACAAAACTGGGGTGCTGGCGGCTGGTCGACCGGATACCTTCGGATGACATTGGACGGAAAGGGAAACGCCAATGAACTCCACGCCTGATCCGAAAGAAATTAAACCCCACGATGCCCCGGTCGCGGGCGCCGATGAACGGCTCGCGCACGCTCACGAACAGATCAAGCGCGCAGACGAACAGCTCACGCGTCTGACTGAACAGCTTGCAAAAATGGAGCGCGATGACGCGCGTCCACCTTCGGCAGGATCTCGCCCGCACCAACCTGGCCGGCCACCACCAGAAGGAAGGCCGGCGCTCCTGACCCTCGTCGGCTTGTCCCTGGCGGCGTGCATCACTGTCGTTGCCCTTCTGGTTTTGCTATTATCTTATGGCGACGGGCCCACGCTGATTGTCGCCCGTTGGGCGCCGCAGCCCGTTTCAACGCCATCATTGCCGCCGGAAAATCTGCCGTCTTCCGCGCCATCCGCTCCATCCACCTTTCAAGTGGCCGCGGCGGAGTCAGCCCCAGCGCAAGCAACACCACCGCAAACAACAACCCTGGCCCAGGCCGCACCGCAAGAGGCCGCGCCGACAGCACCCGCAGCGCTTCCCGATCAAACACAGTTGCTGCAAACCATGGCGCGCGATCTCGCGAATCTGGAGCGAAACATCGAACAGCTGAAGGCGAACCAGCAGCAGATCGCCAGCGACAATTCAAAAGCCATTGCGGAGCTCAAGGCGAGCCAGGAAGAGATGAAACGCGTGCTCGCGAAGGTTTCCGAGCAGGGCCCGCCCAGAGCGTCACCGCCTCCGGCGCAGCCGGCCCCGACCCTGCGCAAGCCCGAGCGGACACCGCAGGCGAGAGCGCGACCTCGATACCCGAGGGAGTGGATGTACGACGATTGGTAGGCGTCGCTCAGGCGAGCCACCGTTCATCGATGACGCCGGCAGAAATCCGGGTCCCATCGCTTACTGGAACGCAACCTCGGCAAAGCTCCTCAGCTTGCGCGAATGCAGCCGTTCCCGTTCCTGGGACTTGAGCTTTTCCAGCGCTCGAAGGCCGATCTCAAGGTGCTGGCCGACGCGGTGGCGGTAGAAGTCTCCGGCCATGCCGGCCAATTTGATCTCGCCATGCAGCGGCTTGTCCGATACGCAAAGCAAGGTGCCGTACGGTACGCGGAAGCGGAACCCGTTGGCGGCCACGGCTGCCGATTCCATGTCGAGGGCGATGGCACGCGACTGCGACAGGCGCCGGATGGTCGCCACGTGGTCACCGAGCTCCCAATTCCGGTTGTCGACGCTGGCAACCGTTCCGGTCCTCATCACCCGTTTGAGCTCAAACCCGCTCAGCCCCGTCACTTCGCCGACGGCCTGCTCGAGCGCGACTTGCATCTCGGCCAGCGCCGGAACCGGCACCCACAGCGGCAACTCCTCATCCAGCACGTGATCCTCGCGGACATATCCGTGAGCGAGGACGTAATCGCCGAGCTTCTGCGTGTTGCGCAGCCCCGCACAATGGCCGAGCATCAACCAGGCATGGGGCCGAAGCACTGCGACGTGGTCGGTGATGTTGCGCGCATTCGACGGGCCGGTGCCAATGTTGATCATGGTGATGCCGCGGGTCGCCTGCTGAACCAGATGAAAAGCCGGCATCTGCGGCAGGCGCTCCGGCGGCGCGTGCGTGGGATCTTGGGCGTCGAAGCCCGCTCTGGCCGTGATGACGTTACCCGGCTCGACGAAGGCATCCGCCACCGGATCGCCGGCCGCCATGCGCTCGCGGCAGATGCGTGCGAAGGCGTCGACATAGAATTGATAATTGGTGAAGATCACGAAGTTCTGGAAGTGCTCCGGATCCGTTCCCGTATAGTGGTAGAGCCGGTGCAGCGAATAATCCACACGCGCAGCACGGAACATCGCGAGCGGCTGTCGCGGGCCGGCAGGCAGCGTGCCGTTGACGATCGCGTCGTCGATGGTAGCGAGATCGGGCGTGTCGAACAGATCCCGCAGCGGCCGGTCGCGAGTGGCTACACTCGCTGCGATGTTGATGTCGCGTCGATAGGCAAAGTGAATCGCGATCGGTTCGTCCGATTCGCCGATCTCGACTGGCACACCGTGGTTCTGCACGAGAAGCCCGATCTGCTCGATGAAATACCCGCGAAAAAGATCCGGCCGCGTCACCGACGTCTCGTAGATGCCTGGGCCCGAGACAAAGCCATAAGAGAGGCGCGAGTCGAGGCGGGCGTGAGTTCCTGTGGTGATCCTGACAAATGGATAGACGGCACGCACGCGTCTGGCGAGCGGGTCGCCGCGGATATACGCTTCAAAAGCGGCGCGCAGGAAGCTGACGTTACGTTCGTAGATTTCGGCGAGACGGTCGACCGCCGCGGCCGCGTCGGTGAAGGCTTCGGTGGCGATCCGCTGTGGCGACAGGATGGTGTCTGGCATCGGCCTGACCTCGTGGGTTGCCGATACATATAATCCCGCCGGGCAACGGAAGGAAATGGCCCACCGGCCGGCATGATTTCAGGATGCGATTCGTTGCTTCGCGCACAAGGAAGCATGGCGCGAAATAACGCTGCGCTGCGCCATCGCATTTTCACATTCCTGTCGTGCTCTCTCATCCCGCTTGCCAATTTTGCGATGCGGGCGCAGCCTGTAGCCACGGATGAATCCGTCCGGGCATCTACTGCAATCTATAAAAATCAGTGGGAGGAAGACGCATGACGACGAATCTTTCGCGACGGTCTTTGCTTGCGCTCGGCGCAGGACTCGGTGTGGGTCTCAGCGCCTCAACGATGCTCGGCGGCAGCGCGCTGGCCAAGGCACCAAAGCTCGGCACGCAGACGCCCTACTGGCACCGCTTCATCCTCGGCGACGCCGAAGTGACCGTCGTATCCGACGGCACGCTGCCGCTCGGCCCTCCCAAGGGCACCTTCGTTGGCGTGCCCGATGAAGAAGTGAGGAAGATGCTCTCCGACAACTTCCTCAATCCCGACAATGTCGTGCTCGAGCAGAACTCGCCGATCGTAAACAACGGAGACAGACTGATCCTGTTCGACACCGGCATGGGCACGTCGAAAGCATTCGGGCCGACCACGGGCCGCCAGCAGAAGAGCATGGCGGAAGCCGGGATCAAGCCGGGCGATATCGACGCCGTGGTACTGTCGCACGCCCATATCGATCATATCGGCGGCATCGTCGGCGCCGACGACAAGCCGTTATTCCCCAACGCGCAATATTACATCACCCAGAGCGACTTCGAGTTCTGGACCGATGAAGGCAAGCTCGGCAGTCCCTTGAAGGATTTCGTGGTTCACGCCCGCAAGAACCTGATGCCGGTGCGCGATCGCATCGTGTTCATCAAGGACGGCCAGGAATTCTTGCCCGGCGTGCAGGCGATCGCGGCGCCCGGCCACACCGTGGGCCACACCATCTTCATGGTGACGTCATCAGGCAAATCCTTCGCCTTCCTCGGCGATCTCACGCACCACGCCGTGCTGTTGCTCGAAAAGCCGCGGATGGAGTTTTCCTACGACACCGACCCGAAACAGGCGGCGGGGACCCGGGTAAAGTTGCTCGACACAATCGCGGCCAACAAGACCCCGGTCATGTCCTATCACTTTGCCTGGCCAGGCTATGGCCACATCGCCAAGACCGGCGATGGATTCCATTATTATCCCGAGCCGATGAAGATGGAGCTCTGAGGGGAGTAGACGGCCCCGGGGGACCGGTCGACAAGGCCGGCCCCCGATCGGCAATAAGCGCTCGCGTGCGTGGCGTAGACGCCTCTTCAGAGGCATTTATCGAACGGGCATGTCTTAGGAACAATCGCGGACCGCCGAAATTGGTCTTTCCTGAGCGAGGATGAAGCTCGCGTCGCGACAGCTTGGCAGCCGGTATGGAGGCCCAGCAAATGACCAAAGACTTTGTGGCTATTGGCGCTGGCATGCTCGTCGTGGGGCTGGGAGTGTGGAGCTTGTGGGGTCACCCGCAGAACGCGACGCCCGCGGAGACCCGGGAGGCGCGCATTCTCGCCGATGATCCGGCGCTGAAGCTTGTGTCAGAGCAGAACCCGTACATGCGAACGGAACGCTAGGCTGGAGTGAAGCGCCAATGCCTCGGTGATCCGGCTTGGACCTTTTGCGCCTCCGTTCCCGTAACGTTCTTGACTTTCCCCAAGGTTCCCCGCTACCTTTGATTGCGTCACGAGGGGCAGGCATGGTTGCGCGGGTTTCTACGGTAGCCTTTGAGGGGATCGAGGCCCGCGCGGTCGACGTGCAGGTGCAGGTCGCGCCCGGCTTGCCGGCGTTTGCGATCGTGGGTCTTCCCGACAAGGCGGTGTCCGAGGCGCGCGAGCGGGTGCGCTCGGCGCTGATCGCCTCGGGGCTGGCGCTGCCGGCGCGGCGGATCATCGTCAATTTGGCTCCGGCCGACCTGCCGAAGGAAGGCAGCCATTACGATCTGCCGATCGCGCTCGGCCTGATGGCCGCGATCGGCGCGATCCCGCCGGACGCGCTCAACGGCTTTACCGTGCTCGGCGAACTCGGACTCGATGGCTCGATCGCCGCCGTGGCGGGCGTGCTGCCGGCCGCGATCGGGGCGAATGCGCGCGAGGAAGGCCTGATCTGTCCGGCGGCGTGCGGAACGGAAGCCGCCTGGGCAAGCCCCGATATCCAGATCATCGCGGCAAAATCGCTGATCCAGATCGCCAACCATTTCAAAGGCACGCAAGTGCTGTCGCGGCCGCAGCCGAAGGTGCACGAGCCGGAGGCGACGCATCTCGACCTGCGCGACATCAAGGGCCAGGAAAGCGCCAAACGCGCGCTCGAGATCGCGGCGGCCGGCGGGCATCATCTGCTGATGATCGGCTCGCCCGGCGCGGGCAAGTCGATGCTGGCAGCGCGGTTGCCTTCGATCCTGCCGCCGCTGTCGCCCTCCGAACTGCTGGAAGTCTCGATGATCGCCTCCGTCGCCGGCGAAATCCGAGACGGAGCATTGACGGCGCGGCGGCCGTTTCGCGCGCCGCATCATTCGGCCAGCATGGCGGCGCTCACCGGCGGCGGCATGCGCGCCAAACCCGGTGAGATTTCGCTTTCGCATCAGGGCGTGCTGTTCCTCGACGAACTGCCGGAGTTCGATGCGCGCGTGCTCGATTCGCTGCGCCAGCCATTGGAAAACGGCGAGGTCTCGGTGTCCCGCGCCAATCACCGCGTCACCTATCCGGCCCGCTTCATGCTGGTCGCGGCGATGAACCCGTGCCGCTGCGGCCATGCCTATGAGCCCGGCTATTCCTGCAAGCGCGCACCGGTCGACCGCTGCACATCAGATTACCAGATGCGAATCTCCGGCCCGCTGATGGATCGCATCGACCTGCGCATCGAGGTTCCGGCGGTCACCGCCGCCGATCTGATCCTGCCGCCGCCTTCCGAAGGCTCCGCGGAAGTCGCCGCCCGCGTTGCGGCCGCCCGCGGCCTCCAGCTTGCGCGCTATGCGGATGCCGGCATGCCGCATGTCCGCACCAACGCCGAAGCGCCGGCTTCGCTATTGGAAACGATCGCGCAACCGGATGCGCAGGGGCAAAAGCTTTTGCGCGACGCCGCCGAGACCATGAAGCTGACCGCGCGTGGCTATCACCGCGTGCTGCGCGTCGCGCGCACGCTCGCCGACCTCGACGGCGCGGAAAAAATCGGCCGGCTGCATCTGGCGGAGGCGTTGTCGTATCGCGCACTGGCGGAGGATTTGCGCAAGGCGGCGTAGGTCAGCCTCTCCACGGGTCGTTCGGGTGCCTCTCCGGCAAAATCACTTCTGATTTTCCGAAATCGTGTCAAGGCCGGGAATCAAAAATATTTCGCTTAACCCGCGGGCCAAATCAGCGGCATAACTCCGCGCGTCTCACGGCAGATGAGGGGCGTTGGCCATCGTCACGAACGTGCGGTGAGATGCGATGGACGCGAGGGCTGCGACTGACGTGTGCGGCTTGAGCGTACGGTGAGGTCGTGTGGTTCGGGCGCCGCGGTGCTGGCGTTAAGCTTGCGATACGAAGCGCGGGCGACGGAGGCAAAAGAGCCGTTCTCCGGGAAGAGCACGAAATAAGCCGTAAAGTCATTGCGCAGGGAAGGCCGGGATGCTCCCGCCGAACCTGTATGCTCGTGTGCCGCCTTTTGCCATGTGCATTGGCACGCGAGACCGCGGGTGCGGCGCGCACCCGGTCTTCCCTGCGCCCTCTGAACAGGAGGGCGGGAAGTTTCTCAAGCAAACCTCGGGCGCAATGCGCCGCGAGATCGCCGCCCCATATTCAGTTGTCATCGTCCGCCTTGTGCGCAATTGCACACTGGGGCGGACGATCCAGTATTCCAGAGACAGCAGTGATTGAATCGAGAAGCCTCGGCGTACTGGATACCCCCCGCCTTCGCGGGGTATGACGACTTTCCGTTATGTACCTACGGCGTCACCCCCACTCGCTATCAGGATGCTGCGCCTCACAAAAACAACCCGCGTCAATACGGCGGTAACTAGTTTCCTTTACTCTCTGCCAACCATAAGCCCCCTGTCGCGGGCTTATGGTGAGCGAGTAGCGTGTCATGTTGCGTTTGAAGATCCTGGCCTCGGTTGTTCCGCTGGCGATTGCCGCCCTGTTCGCGCGCGGCGAGTTTTTGACGGGACCGCGGCCCTGTATCGAGATCGCAGGCACGTCCGTCCAGATCGCCGCTCTGTCCTGGCAGGCACACCGCCACGTCGGTTTCACCAACGATCCTTCCCACGCGACGGTGCGGGTCCAGATTTCCGACAACGCAGAAGCGGCCGACTTCGCCGTGATCGACGATATCGATACGGCGGAAGCCGGCGCCTGCGAGAGCAACGCCCCGCCGCGGCTGGTCGCGATCTCCCGCAATCCCTCGCCCTCCGATCCCGTCATCTATCTTTCGCGGGATGGACCGGCCGACTACCGGATCTTCGTGTCCTCGAAGAGCTTTTCGCTGCTCGATGCCGCCGCCCTGATCGTCGGCGCCCGCGCCGACCGCCATCGCGTCGAAGCGGCGTCGCTTTAACACTTTATTCACCATGTTCTCATCGTGGCCGACAGCCGCGGTTAACCTCAAGCACTTTGCAATGTCGGCGACGCATCGTCTCTCCAAGACAGACGGCGACTGCCGGCTTGGTTCAAACAGCAATCTCAGGGTCAATGGCGATGGGACGGACCTTCCGGATCAAACTTCGCTTTCGCCGTTTCGGCCGCCGGCATCCCTGGCTGGTCTTCACGCTGCGCTCCTTCATGATCTTCTCGATCGTGTTCGGCGCGGCCTATGGATTCATCGCCGGAAGCAAGACCGAAAATTCCGGCTATGACCCGCACACCTTTGCGATCGGCGTCACCTTTCTGTTTGCGATCGCCTGCGTCGCGCTCGCGGCCCTGAGTGTCCGGCTTCGCCTGTTGCGCAAGAAGATGCGCAAGGTCGCGCTGCATAATGAAGCGCTGGCCGACCGAAACTGGGAATTGCAGGAGGCCGAGCAGCGCGCGCGCCGCCTGTTCGAAGCGCAAGGCGATCTGATCGTGCTGCGCGACGCCGAGGCCCGGATCACCTACGCCAACGATGCCTATTGCGAGCTCGCACAGATGCCGCGCGACGCGCTGATCGGCACCCGCTTCGCGCTTGAAGTCCTCGAACAGGGCGACACCGCGCTCGAACCGAACGGCACCCGCGTTCACGACCAGCAGATCGCGGGTCCGCTTGGTCCGCGCTGGATCGCGTGGCGCGAGGGTCTCGTCCGCAACGACGCCGGAGGACCGGCGGAAATGCAAAGCGTCGGCCGCGACGTCACCGATCGCACCGAAAGCGAGCGCGCGCTGACGGAGGCCCGCGACCAAGCCGACGCGGCAAGCCGCGCCAAGTCGCGCTTCCTCGCGATGGCGAGCCATGAAATCCGGACGCCGCTCAACGGCATCATCGGCATGAGCGGCCTGTTGATGGATACGCCGCTGACGCCGGAACAGGCGACCTATGTCAAGGCGGTAAAGACTTCCGGCGACGCGCTGCTCTCGCTGATCGAGGAGCTGTTGGATTACTCCAAGATCGAGGCCGGCAAGATCGATCTCGAGCATCGCCCGTTCGCGTTGTCAGGCATGATCGAGGACATCACCGAATTGCTGGCGCCGCGCGCGGAGGCCAAGAAAATCGAGATTGCCGCCTATGTCGACGAGCGGCTGCCGACGCACGTGATCGGCGACGCGGCGCGGTTGCGGCAGGTGCTGCTCAATCTCGCCGGCAACGCCATCAAGTTCACCTCGGCCGGCGGCGTCGCCCTGATCGTCGAACCCGGCATCTGGCCCAATGAGATCAGTTTCCTGGTGCGCGACACCGGAATCGGCATCGCGCCCGAGGCGCGCGAGCGGATCTTCCGTGAGTTCGAACAGGCCGACGACAAGATCGCCCGCAGCTATGGCGGCACCGGACTTGGCCTGAGCATCTCCGATCGCATCGTCAAGCGCATGGGCGGCCGCATCACGCTGGAAAGTCAGCCGGGCGCCGGCTCGACATTCGAAGTGTCGATCCCGCTTATCGCCGCCGACGGCGAACAAGCGCCTTTCGCGGCGCCGGATCTCTCCGGCCAGTCGATCATGCTGGTCTCGCCGCAGAGCATCGAAGCCTCGCTGACCGTGCGGCGGCTGCAGCGCTGGGGCGGGCAGACCTGCATGCTTTCCGACGCCGACGTCGCCGAGGCCCTGCTGCCCGAGCGGCCCTGGCACGCCGTGCTGATCGATCACGCACTGGGGCTGGCCGATATCGAACGGCTCGGTGAGGCCGCGCGCCTGCACGCCATGCAGCGTATCGTGATGTTTACGCCGGCGACGCGGCACGAATTGAAGCCGGACGCCATCTCCGCCTTCACCGGCTATCTGGTCAAGCCGCTGCGCGCGGCGTCACTCGCAGCCCGCCTGACGACCGCGCCCGAAGTGGCCGCGCCGAGCCTGGAGCCGGCCATCGACCCGATCGAGACGGCTGCCGCGCCGTCGGCCAAGGGCCTGTCGATCCTGGTAGCCGAAGACAATCAGATCAATGCGCTATTGATCCGCTCGCTGCTCGGCCGGCTCGGCCACCACGCCGTGATCACCACCAACGGGGCCGAGGCGCTGGAGTCCTGGCTGTCAGCGAAATCCGCTGACACCCCCTACGACCTCGTCCTGATGGACATCCAGATGCCGCAACTCAACGGCATCGAAACCACCAAGCGGATTCGCACCCTCGAGGCCGGCGAACCGGGAAGCCGGACGCCGATCCTCGCGCTCACCGCCAACACGCTGGTGGAAGACCGCTACGCCTGCTTCGAAGCCGGCATGGACGGATTTTTGATCAAGCCGCTCGATCGCGAGAAACTCGCCGACGCGCTTGCCGGCCTCATCGCGTCACGACACATCGCGGCGTGAGGTGGCAAAACAGTCCCACCGTCGCCCCTGCGAAAGCAGGGGCCCATAATCACAGGGTTTAGTGATAAGCAAAGAAGGTCGTTTGGCCGCCTGCCCAACGAAAAGCTGCGGCGTATGGGTCCCTGCGTTCGCACTAGTTGATTCGCACATCTTTGAGGGTTGCCCACGCCGCCGCCACGCCTAAGAAGTATTGGAGGCCATGCCGCATGGTGATGGGTCCCGGTTTGGTGCGTGGGTATCCGTCCCATCCGCCGAGGCGAGCGATGATCATGAGGCCCAAGCCAGGCTTTGCGGCGGATGTGGATTGCTTTGGAGTGCGGTCCTGCCCTCGTATTTGGTGGCAAGCGCGGCGAGGAGTTTGATCTGCTCTTCATTGAACGCGTTGCTGGCGGGCTCGGCGCTGCGTCCGTCGCGAGCCTGAACGAGTTGCAGGATCATAACGGCAGCTTTGGCGGCAATCGCGGTGAGCTTGAGCAGCCGATCGGCCGTTTCGATCCGGCTGTCTTCGAGCTGGAGACCCTGAGTTTTGATCAGGCGAAACAGTTGCTCGATAATCCAGCGCTTTTTGTACCAATTAACGATCTGCCAGGCGGACGCGACATCGCTCACGTCATGGGTCGTCAGCAGGTACCAATGCAGCGGCTCGACGCCTGCTGGCGGATCGACTTCAGCGACCTCGACCAGAGTAAGCTCGACCGTCTTGGGTAAATCGGACGATGCCTTCTGCGGCCGTTTGAGGGTGACCCGACCGAAACGCAGCATGAGTTTGGCTTGCCGGGCGGGTCGATCGGCACGCGCCACAACATCAATGGTCGCGGTGTCGACGATGGGCCAGCTGGCGGCGGTGGCATACATGCTTGCCCCGTCCGCCAGCACGCGATCATGCATGCTCCGCGTCAGCAGATGAAAGTTTGAGTCCGATACGCTCGCCCATTTGGCATAGATGTCGCCCTCGCGATCATCGATCACCGTGACCATCGCGGCCGCAGACAATACCTGCTTGGCTCGATTGGCCGTGCTGATCCAACGCTCCGATTCCTTCTGCTCCAGCGGCCGCTTGTCATGCGGAACCGTCACCCGGCCTTGGCGCGTCCAAATCTTCCCGGCAACCAGACCCAGACATGCGTCGCTGTCGGCATCTACGGTGGCCATTGCATGCAACAGCAAACCGTGGCCGGTCCCTTTGCCGATCTCACCCAGCCCGCGCCGGCGCTCGGGCTTGGTTCTAAAATTGATCTCGCTTGTATCCTGGATCGCCAGCACGTGCCGGCCAGCCACTGCAACGGCCGTTTGTTCACCCCAGCCTGCGAGCAGCGCTTCCAGGGTCACATTCTCATTGGCGAGAAATCGGCCGAATTGGACGATCTTGGCCCGATCACCCGCCGCCGCTCGCCGCAAGCACGAACTGGCGCGCGTGACCATTCCTTCGAGCAGGGCCGCCCCCCTTTATCGAGACGACCGTCCCCGAACCGACCAAGCCTGAATTGTTCGTTCAACATCTGGCACCTCAACAGAATCGAAGTGCCACACACAGAATCACGCCGCCCCGGCGCCGGGGAAGGCTAAATCAAAAGGCCGAGTCATTCCGTCGCAGTCAAGATCTGTGCATCTACTAGTGCGTTCGCAGGGACGACAGAGAGATTACAGCCGCCGCAGCGCCACCGTCTCGACCAGGTGATCGGCGCGCTTTTTCAGGATCAGCGTCGCGCGCGGCCGGGTCGGCAGAATATTGTCCTCGAGATTGGCGAGGTTGGTGCGTTCCCAGATCGCGATCGCGGTCGCCGTGGCCTCCTCGTCCGAGAGCACTGCGTAGCGATGGAAGTACGATTTGGGATCGTGGAACGCGGTATCCCGGAGTGCGAGGAAGCGCCGCACATACCATTCGCGCAGCACCGGCTCCTCGGCATCGATATAGACCGAGAAGTCGAAGAAGTCCGACACCACGGGCACCGCCTTGCCGTCGCGCGGCAGGCGGCCGGTCTGCAGCACATTGACGCCCTCGACGATCAGGATGTCGGGACGATCGATCTCGATCCACTCGTTCGGCACGATGTCGTAGACCAGATGGGAGTAAACCGGCGCGCGCACCGGCCGGCGGCCGGCCTTGATGTCGGAGAGAAACGACAGCAGCATCGGCAGATCGTAGCTCTCGGGAAAGCCCTTTTTCTGCATCAGTCCCTGTCGCTCAAGCACGGCATTGGGAAACAGAAAACCGTCTGTCGTCACCAGGTCGACCTTGGGCCGCGGCGACCAGCGCGCCAACAGCGCCTGCAGCACGCGGGCGGTGGTCGATTTGCCGACCGCCACCGAGCCGGCGACGCCGATGATGTAGGGCACCTTGCGGTCGCGGATGGCGAGGAATTGGCGCTGCGCCTGGTAGAGCCGGTGCATGGCGTCGACATAGATCGACAGCAGGCGCGACAGCGGCAGATAGATGTCCTCGACCTCCTGCATGTCGAGGCGGTCGTGCATCGAACGCAGCCGCTCGAATTCGCCCGGCTCCAGCGTCATCGGCGTGTCGTCGCGCAACCGCGCCCACTGCTCGCGCGTGAAGATGCGGTAGGGGTTGTATTGCTGTTCGGTGGCCCGGATATCCATGAACTGCCCCTTCGGCTAGTCGCGCTTGCGCGACGCCTTTTCCTCAAGCCCCGACATCGACGTCCGCTGCGCCAGCGCGGCCTCGACCTCGTCGAGCTTGACGCCGCGTGCCTTCAAAAGCACCAGCAGGTGAAACAGCAAATCGGCGCTTTCGGCGATCAGGTGGCCGCGATCGTTCTCGACCGCGGCGATCACGGTCTCGACCGCTTCCTCGCCCAGCTTCTTGGCGCAATGCTCCGCGCCCTTGTCGAGCAATTTGCGGGTGTAGGACGCCTCGCCTCCCGATGCGGCCCTTGCATCGATGGTGGCGGCCAGATCGTGGATCGTGAAACGCGACATCAACCGAACTCAACGCTCGCGCCCGGCCAAAGGCCGCGACGCCGTCCCAGAGAGGGACTTAGCACTTTTGTGACGGCGAGTCGTCAGGGATCGAGCCGCATCGGCAGTCCGGCGCGCACCATGTGCTCCTTGGCTTGGCGTATGGTAAATTCGCCGAAGTGGAATATCGAGGCCGCCAGCACCGCGGTGGCGTGGCCCTGGCGGATGCCGTCGACCAGGTGGTCGAGATTGCCGACGCCGCCGGAGGCGATGACCGGTACGGGGACACTGTCGGCGATGGCCTGCGTCAGCGGCAGGTCGAAGCCCTGCCGTGTGCCGTCGCGGTCCATCGAGGTCAGCAGGATTTCGCCGGCGCCGAGCGATACCACTTCCTGCGCGTATTCGATGGCGTCGATCCCGGTGGAGTTGCGGCCGCCATGGGTAAAAATCTCCCAGCGGTCGGACCCGGCGGCGCGCTTGACCCGCTTGGCGTCGATCGCGACCACGATGCACTGCTCGCCGAATTTTTCGGCCGCCTGCTTGACGAATTCGCGGTTGGCGACCGCAGCCGAATTGATCGAAACCTTGTCGGCGCCGGAGCGCAAAAGCGTCTTGATGTCGTCGATGGTGCGGACCCCGCCGCCGACCGTCAGCGGCATGAAGCAGGCTTCCGCCGTGCGCCGCACGACATCCAGCATGGTGCCGCGGTTTTCATGGGTGGCGGTAATGTCGAGGAAGCACAATTCGTCGGCACCGGCGGCGTCATACGCAATCGCCGCCTCCACGGGATCGCCGGCATCGCGCAGGTCGACGAAATTGACGCCTTTGACCACCCTTCCGTCCTTGACGTCTAGACAGGGGATGACGCGAACCTTGAACATCGCAATACTCCTAGGCCGCGGCGCGGGCGTTGCGGATCAGCGTCAGCGCCGCCGCCGGATCGAGCCGGCCATCATAGAGCGCGCGGCCGGCAATGGCGCCGGCGAGCTTTTTGGCGCGCGGCTGCAGCAGCGCCTTGACGTCGTCGATCGAAGCGAAACCGCCCGAGGCGATCACAGGGATCGAGATGCGGTCCGCCAGCGCGATCGTGGCGTCGAGATTGAGACCTTTCAGCAGACCATCGCGTGCGATGTCGGTGAAGATGATCGCGGCGACGCCGGCATCCTCGAATCGCTCAGCGATTTCGAGCGCGGTCACCTGCGAGGTCTCGGCCCAGCCTTCGACGGCAACCTTGCCGTCGCGGGCGTCGAGGCCGACAGCGACGCGGCCGGGAAATTTCCTCGCGGCGCTCTTCACCAGTTCGGGATCGCGCACCGCGGCGGTGCCGATGATGACGCGCGCGATGCCCTTGTCGAGCCAGGCTTCGACGGTCTTGAGATCGCGAATGCCGCCGCCGAGCTGCACCGGCATGGTGACCGCCTTCAGCATCGCCTCGACGGCAAGCGCATTCATCGGCTTGCCGGCAAAGGCGCCGTCGAGATCGACGACATGCAGATATTCGAACCCCTGCTCGGCGAAGGACCGCGCCTGCGCCGCGGGATCGAGGTTGAACACGGTCGCGCGCGCCATGTCGCCCTGTTCGAGGCGCACGCACTGGCCGTTTTTCAGGTCGACAGCGGGAAAGAGAATCACGGTTTCCACTTCAGGAAATTCGAGATCAGGGCCAGGCCGAAGCGTTGGCTCTTCTCGGGGTGAAACTGCGTACCGATGGCGGTGTCCTTGCCGACGATTGCCGTCACGGGCCCGCCGTAATCGGCGCGCGCCAGCACATCGGCCTCGTTGGAGGCGTTGAGGTGATAGGAGTGCACGAAGTAAGCGTGGCGCCCCTTCGGCCCGAGCGACAGCCGCTCCAGCACGGGGTGCTCGCGGATCATGTCGAGCGTATTCCAGCCCATGTGCGGGATCTTCAGATTTTCCTCGCGCGGCGAGATCTTCTCGACGTCGCCCTCGATCCAGTTGAAGCCGTCGGTTACGACGTGCTCCTTGCCGCGCGTGGCCATCAGCTGCATGCCGACGCAGATGCCGAAGAACGGCCGGGCCTTGACGCGCACGGCCTCGGTCATCGCTTCCAGCATGCCGTCGACCGCGTCGAGGCCGCGGCGGCAATCGGCGAAGGCGCCGACGCCGGGCAGCACGATACGATCGGCGCGAAACACGGCCTCGGGATCACGCGTCACAACGACCTTCTGCGGCTCTTCCATGCTCCGGGAGGCCCGCTCGAAAGCTTTTGCCGCCGAGTGAAGATTGCCGGAGCCGTAATCGACGATCGCAACGGTCATCGCGGCCCTCCCGGCTCCGGAAACAGGCCGATGATCCCGCCTTGCGGCAATGGCGGCGGCGGTTTGGAGAACGGCTGGCCCGGAATGTTGCGGGTCGGCGGCGGTCCGCCGCGATCGACCGCCCATTGATCGTTGCTAAGCCCGCGCTGCCGGCCGGTCCAGCGATCGAAGAAGCGGCGCTCGGCCGTTTCCTCGTCGTCGGCGACCACGATGTCGAGCTGGCGCCATTTGCGCCGCGACAGCGTCCAGCGCCGCAGGCTGGCCGCTTCGAGGCCCATCAGTATCGCAATCAGGACGTCGGCCATGAAGATCGTGCCACGGGCGGCGCCCAGCGCCGACATCCCGAACTGGATGGCGATCATCAGAACGATCCAGCCGATCAGCGCCAGCCACAGCCGATGCCACAACAGCCAGATCACGCTCGCGACCGCGGCCCAGAAATGGAAGCCGTCACGCACAAACACGAATTTGTCGGCCGCCGCGAGATCGGCGCCGTTGGCTACGGGAGCATGCACTGTGTAGACCGGCATCGAACCTCTCCGCCGCGAACGAAAAACGCAAACAAGAAATCAGCCGCCGAGCTGACCCTTGGTGGAAGGCACTTCGCCGGCCGCGCTCGGATCGATCGCAACCGCGGCACGAAGCGCCCTCGCCAGACCCTTGAAACAGGATTCGGCGATATGATGGCTGTTCTCGCCATATAATGTCTCGACGTGCAAAGTCACGCCGGCGTTGATGGTGAAGGCGTTGAACCATTCGCGCACCAGCTCGGTATCGAACTGACCGACCTTGTCGCGCGGAAATTCGACCTTGAACACCAGCACCGGCCGGCCCGAAATGTCGATCACGACGCGCGACAGCGTCTCGTCCATCGGCATGTGGATCGAGGCATAGCGGGTGATGCCGGCCATGGTGCCGAGCGCCTGTTTAACGGCCTGCCCCAGCGCGATGCCGACGTCCTCGGTGGTGTGGTGGTGATCGACATGGAGGTCGCCATCGGCCTTCACCGTGATGTCGATGCGGGAATGCCTGGCCAGGAGGTCGAGCATATGGTCGAAAAAGCCGATACCGGTCGAAACCTTGGACACGCCCGTGCCATCGAGGTTTACCGCGACCTCGATGTCGGTTTCCTTGGTCTTGCGCTTGATGGACGCTGTGCGCATGAAAACTGCTTCCCTTTGGCGGCCTGGGGGCCGAAAACGCGGCCCTTTTAACAGGCTGATATCGCCTTCGCTACTGCGGGATGACGCCTAAAGGGCCGAACTTCGGCTCATGGTGAGTGGAATCCCGGCTGAAATGCCCCGATTGTAACCCTGCTTGCCAACCCCTAAATCTGACGGGAACGAGGGCAACGCATGCAAGCATCTGAGAATACGCTGCCGATCTGGCACGGGACCACGATTTTGACGGTCCGCAAGGGCGGCAAGGTAGTGATCGGCGGCGACGGCCAGGTCTCGATCGGCCAGACCGTCATCAAGGCCAACGCCAAAAAGGTCCGCAAACTGGGCAAGGGCGACGTGATCGGCGGCTTTGCCGGAGCGACGGCGGACGCCTTCACCCTGTTCGAGCGGCTGGAAAGCAAGCTCGAGCAATATCCGGGGCAATTGACCCGGGCGGCGGTCGAACTCGCCAAGGACTGGCGGACTGACCGCTATCTGCGCCGGCTGGAGGCGATGATGATCGTCGCCGACAAGGACGTCTCGCTGGTCCTGACCGGCACCGGGGACGTGCTGGAGCCGGAAGCAGGCGTCATGGCGATCGGCTCCGGCGGCAACTACGCGCTCGCCGCCGCCCGCGCCCTGGTCGACACCGACAAGGATGCCGAGACCATCGTGCGCCGCGCCCTCGATATCGCCGCCGATATCTGCGTCTACACCAACCGCAACGTCACGATCGAAACGCTCTGAGGGAGCCGCCGGTCATGGCGCCGGACTATGCCTTCCGCCCGATGACATCTGCAGATCTACCGCTGGTCCGGCGTTGGCTGGCGGAGCCGCATGTCGTGCAATGGTGGGGCGATCCGTCCGAGCAATATGATCTCGTCAGCGGCGACCTCGATGAACCCGCGATGGAGCAGTTCATCGTCTCGGCGGGGAGCAACGATTTCGCCTATCTACAGTGCTACGACCTGACTGCGTGGAATTCGGGCTTTGGCGAACATCCGCGCGGCACCCGCGGCATCGACCTGTTCATCGGCGAGCCCGACATGATCGAACGCGGCCATGGTTCGGCGCTCATTCGCGCCTTCGTCGACGAGCGCCTAAGGAATGGTACGCCGCGCATTGTCACCGATCCCGATCCGGCCAATGCCCGCGCTATTCGCGCCTACGAGAAGGCGGGCTTTGAAAAAGTTGGTATGGTCGATACACCTGATGGCCCAGCCCTATTGATGGTCCGCAACGCATGACCTCTACCAGCAGCATCGACAAAGCCCCGGTCATCCGCGCGCTTTCGGCCTGGCATTGGACCTTGATCGCAGCCTGCATTCTCGCAGCTCAAGCCGCGATCCTGTACGGGATGGGCCGCCTGCCGATCTGCGCCTGTGGCTACGTAAAACTCTGGCACGGCGTGGTGCAGAGTTCGGAGAACTCGCAGCACATCGCCGACTGGTACACGCTGTCGCACATCCTGCACGGCATCCTGTTCTACGGCGCAGCCTTGCTCGCCTTCCCGCGCCTCGCCTGGCAGGGCCGCCTGATCCTTGCCATGCTGGTCGAGGGCGGCTGGGAACTGGTCGAGAATTCCGACTGGATCATCAATCGCTACCGCGCCGGCACGATCTCGCTGGATTATTTCGGCGATACCATCGTCAACTCGATCTCCGACTCGGTTGCGATGATCGGCGGCTTTCTGCTGGCAAGAAAGCTCCCGGTCGCCATCACCGTGGCACTGGCGCTGCTGTTCGAACTCGTGTTGGCGCTCCACATTCGTGACAATCTGACGCTCAACATCATCATGCTGATTCACCCCTTCGAGGCGATCAAGCTGTGGCAAAGTGGGCCGCCGATCATCTAGCCCGATTGCATCGGCTGCTTGCGACAGCCCTGATCCGGCTTACTTAACGCCAGAGGTCCAGTGTCGATGATTGCAAGCGAGATTTTGGAGAAGGGCGTTGAGCGCGGCATTATCACGGCCGAACAGGCCGAACGCCTGCGCGCGCTGGAAACTGCCGGCGAGCCGCCGGAATTGCCCGCCTCGCCCGACGACGAACAGCTTCGTTTCATCAGCGGTTTCAGCGACATCTTTGTCACTATTGGCCTTGCCTTGTTCATTGGAGCGACAGGGTATTTTGGGTCGCGATCTGGCGGCCCACTGGGGATGTGGATCACCATCGCCATCATGGCATGGCTGCTTGCGGAGTTCTTCACCCGGCTTCGGCGCATGGCGTTGCCGAGCATCGTTCTTCTGGTCGTCTTTGCGGCGGCCGTATTCCTGGGCACGAATACATTTTTCGGCACGGATGCGAGGGCCAACATCCATCTGCAGACCCCTGCGGGCATGTTGGGCCTCAACGGATACGAGCCGACGATGGTGGCGGCCGCCGCTTTTGTGACCGTGTTGGCGACGGCGGTGCACTATTGGCGCTTTCGGGTGCCCATCACCATCGCGGCGGGCTGCTGCGCGCTGACAGGCACGGTCGTCGGACTGGTTCATGGGCTGACGCCGGAGTTACCGCCCGTCGCGTATAATGTCGTCATTTTTGCTTGCGGTCTTGCCGTATTCGCGTTGGCGATGCGCTTCGATATCGCCGATCCGGAGCGACTGACGCGACGAACCGACGTCGCCTTCTGGCTTCACCTACTTGCATCGCCCTTGATAGTTCACTCGCTGATCAAGGGAATGGTGACTGACGCGTCCAAACTCTCTCCCGGGACGGCCGTCGCCATCATGGCTGTATTTCTGGCATTGAGCTTTGTTGCAGTCTTGATCGACCGCCGCGCTCTGCTGGTATCCGGCCTCGCCTACGCCGGAGTTGCATTCTGGACCCTGATCCGCCAAGTGGGGCTCTCCGATATGACGACCCCGCTCACGCTCCTTGTGCTCGGTGCTTTCGTGCTCTTGCTCAGCGCCGGATGGAAGCCACTGCGAGCCGGGATATTGAAATTGACACCGTTGGCGCTCACCCGTCGCCTCCCGCAACCAACCCTATCCGTATAAGATGGACGAATGACCGACTTTTCTCCCCGTGAAATCGTCTCCGAACTCGACCGCTTCATCGTCGGCCAGACCGACGCCAAGCGCGCGGTGTCGATCGCGCTGCGCAACCGCTGGCGGCGGCTGCAACTCACCGGCAGCTTGCGCGAAGAGGTGCTGCCAAAAAATATCCTGATGATCGGGCCAACCGGCGTCGGCAAGACCGAGATCGCGCGGCGGCTGGCGAAGCTGGCCAACGCGCCCTTCATCAAGGTCGAGGCCACCAAGTTCACCGAGGTCGGCTATGTCGGCCGCGACGTCGAGCAGATTATTCGCGACCTCGTCGAAGTCGCGATCGTGCAGGTCCGCGAGCGCAAGCGCAAGGACGTGCAGGCCCGCGCGCAGCAGGCCGCCGAAGAGCGTGTGCTGGACGCATTGGTCGGACCGGCGTCGAGCCCCGCCACCCGCGATTCCTTCCGCAAGAAGCTGCGCGCCGGCGAGCTCAACGACAAGGAAATCGAGATCGAAACGCAATCCTCCGGCGGCATGCCGATGTTCGAAATCCCGGGCATGCCGGGCGCGCAGATGGGCGCGATTTCGATCGGCGACATCTTCGGAAAGATGGGCGGGCGAACCAAGACCCGCCGCCTGACAGTCGAAAGCTCGCACGAAATCCTCGTCAACGAGGAATCCGACAAGCTGCTCGACAATGACCAGCTGGTGCTGGAAGCGATCGCTGCGGTCGAAAACAACGGCATCGTATTCCTCGACGAAATCGACAAGATCTGCGTGCGCGAAAACCGCCTCGGCGGCGACGTTTCGCGCGAGGGCGTGCAGCGCGACCTGCTGCCGCTGATCGAAGGCACCACGGTCACGACCAAGCACGGCGCCGTCAAAACGGATCACATCCTGTTCATCGCATCCGGCGCGTTTCATATCGCAAAACCCTCGGACCTGTTGCCGGAATTGCAGGGCCGCCTGCCGATCCGCGTCGAGCTGGAAGCACTGACCCGCGACGACATGCGCCGGATTTTGACCGAGCCGGAGGCGTCGCTGATCAAGCAATATGTCGCGCTGCTGCATACCGAGGGCGTGACGCTCGACATCACCGACGGCGCCATCGACGCGCTGGCCGACATCGCGGTCGCCGTCAATTCGACCGTAGAAAACATCGGCGCCCGCCGGCTGCAGACCGTGATGGAGCGCGTGCTCGACGAGATTTCGTTCGCCGCGCCGGATCGCCATGGTGAGACCATCAAGGTCGATGCCGATTACGTGCAGAAGCACGTCGGCGATCTCGCCAAGGACGCCGATTTGAGCCGGTTTATTTTGTAGTCCAACTGCCCGAACCGTTGTCGTCCGTGCGAACGCACGGACCCATAGCCACAAATGTTCATTGTGTGCTCTCGCTGGGGCCGCTATCCCGTCTGTGAAGCCGGCCTGTGGTTGATGGTGTGGACGGGCCCCCTACGGCATCAGTTGTGCCAGATCGCTTGGCCGGGACGACGATGAATCTGAATTTGCGGCTATGGGAAAACCCCTGGCGCTTGATGCTTGCCGTCAATGCCGCCGTGCTGATCGGGGTGTTCTGGCACAAAATCGCGTTGCCGCCTTACGTCCCCTACATCCATCTGCTGGTCGATTATCATTTCGGCTTTACAAAACGCGCCCTGATTGGCGCGGTCGTCTCGCTGTTTACGGCCAAGGTGCCGGCGTGGCTGGTGTTCGCGCTGGCTGGCACGGTGTGGCTGGTGACGGCAGGGCTGTTCGTCCGGCTCTTCCGACGGACGTTCGGTTTTGACGAAAAGCATTTGCCGTTGTTCGTGTTCATGGCGGGCTCGCCGTTCTTCCTGAAGAATTTTATGCACACCCTTGGGCACTTCGACATTTACGGATGCCTGTTCGCGATCTGCCTGCTGCTGATCCCAGCGCGCTCGCTAGCCTATGTATTGCTCGCCGCGGCGTTCTCGATCGTGCTCGTGCTGATCCACCACATTCATCTCTTGATGTATGTGCCGGCGATCGCTGCCATCGTGGTGTTGCGTCATTATCTCGTTCACGGAACCAGCCGACAGAGCGTCGCCGTCGGCATCGCATCGCTCGGGGCGGTGGGCGTGCTTTTCATCGGCGCGCAATTCTACGGCACCGTTCCAGTGCCGGAGACGGAGTTCGTCGCGCATTTGCGCAGCCGGATGGCCGACCCGTCGCAAGCGAACCTGCTGAGTTTTGGCTATATCTGGTACCAACCGCTCTCGAAGGAAATTTGGGATACCTGGGCTCGCCTGCCGCACAACATCCTCGGCGTGCCGGTGTTTGCGCTGCTGATCTGGCTGCACACGCCGCTCTGGCGATATTTGCGCAATCTGATCGCAGCACTTTCCGTTGACGCACATCGCCACATCGTCACCGCCGCGATCATCGTGGTCAGCCTTGGCTATCTCGTCATGTTTGCGATCGTGTTCGATTATTCCCGCTGGATTTCGAACTGGGCGGTGTGCCTGTTCCTGATCCTGCACGCGGTGAAGATGCTGCCTACTTCGAAGGACGTGACGCCAATATCGTCGGATGATCGGAAGACGCTGGCATTTGGCTGGATCGTGACTCTGATCCCGCGTGTCGGGATCGTGCGGCCGTTTTGATGGAATTAAACCCGCGCCCGCCGCACCCGCACATACAAGGCGCCCTCGCCGCCATGGCCGATATGGGCTTCCTCGAAGCCGACCACCAGCGAGCGGAATTCCGGCAGACCGAGCCATTGCGGCACCTGGCGGCGCAACACGCCGCGCTCGGACTCAGCCCCCATCTTGCCCTTGCCGGTGATGATGAGCACGAAGGTCAGCCCGTCATGATGGGCGCGCTGCAGGAAGCCGAACAGCGCCCGATGCGCGCGCGTCTGCGTCATGCCATGCAGGTCGAGCCGGGCATCGATCTCCTTCCGCCCGCGCGACAGATGCGACCGCTCGCGGCGGCCGATCGGCGCCAGCGGCGGCGGCTCCGGCTTTGAAGGAGCAACGATTCGCGCCGGTGTGATGTGTTTCGGCGAAGCGGCAGGCTTTGGCGCCAGTTTGGTCCCGCCTTCCACTGCAGCGACGGGCGGTTTCGAGGCGCGGTGCCGTTTGCGCAGCGGCTTGACCTGCTTGGCGACGCTCTCCCACAGCGCGCGGTCCTCCTCGCTCAGGTCGCGCTTGCGTCGCGGCGGCTCCGGCAATTCGGGAATCAAGTTAGATCGCCGGCGTTTCATCGACGATGGCGATATCGGCGCAGATGGCGCTGATGCGGCTTTACCGAGACCGCTTCAACCTTGGGCCGCGGCTCTGGAAGCGGCACCGGCTTCGCCACGGCAGCCTGGACCGCCGGGGCTTGCGAGGGGACCGCGGCGGGCGTCGATGGTACCGCCTGGGCCGCGGGCCTGGCGTTGGTCGCCGCGGTCACGTCGGGCGGCTTCGCAGCGTTCTTCGGATCCTTCAGCGGATCGACTTGCGGGAACAGTTTTGCGATCTTCTCCGACGGCCGATCGTCCGGCACCGGCATCTTGCGGCCGCGCGCCACCGGATCGAGGCTCTTCGGCACCAGGATGACGAAGCGCGCATTGTGGCGGAGGCGGCCGGCAACCTTGCCGGCTTCGAGACCGGCGCCGAAATAGAGATCGGCGCGCGCGGGACCGACGATGGCAGAGCCAGTGTCCTGCGCAATCATCAGGCGGCGGAACGGCGTCTTTGATAGCGCCGATTCGATCGGCAGCTCGCCTTCGATGAAGAACGGCGTGCCATAGACATGCAGCGATTTGTCGACCGCGATCGAGCGGCCCGGCGTCAGCGGCACGCCCTGGGCGCCGACCGCCTCGTCCTTGTCGGAAAGCTGCACCTCGCGGAAGAAGACGTAGGATTTGTTCTGCCGCCGCAGTTCGTCGGCCTCATTCGGATTCTCCTCCATCCACTCCCGGATCTTCTGCATCGACATCTGATCCTTGGGGATGACGTTGCGCTCGATCAGGATGCGGCCGACCGCCGTATAGGGATAGCCATTATGGGCATCGTAATTGATGCGAATGGTCGAGCCGTCGTCGAGGCTGACCCGCGCCGAACCCTGGATCTGCGAGAACAGCAGGTCGGTCTGTTCCTTCAGCCAGCAGATTTCGAGGCCGCGGCCTTCAATCGCGCCGTCCTCGATCTCGGCCCGATCGTAATAGGGCACCAGCTTGCGGCGGCCGATCTTGCGGAACACCTGGCCCTTGTTGGGCAAGCCGGCCGAGCTCTGTGTGGTGCCGCGGACGAACAGATTGGATGGCCGGCGGTAGACCGGCACCTTGTAGACCTCGTTCTCCGTCCGCGAGCCGTCGACGATGGGTTCGTAATAGCCGGTGACAAAGCCCTCGCCTTCGCCAAGCCGCGAAATGCGCAAGGGGAGAAAATGCTCCTCGAAGAAAGCCTTTGCCTTCAGTCCGTCGGACAGTTCCAGACCTTTTGCGATCTGGCAGGGATCGCGCAACGAGGTGCCGAGCGCCTTCGGATCGGCCGGCGGCGTTCGTTGCGCCGATATCGGTCGGCAACTCACGCGAAACGCCTTGTAGGCGGCGAGATGATCGTCGTCGCGCCATCCCGCGATCTCGGACCAGGCGACCGGCGCATACTGGCCGCCGCTGATCTGAAACGGCAATTCAAGCTCTGGATACGGCAGATGACGGACGTTCGGCGGATGCGAAGGCTTTTGCGAACGCGCATGACGCGCTGCAAGGGCATCCTCCGGAGCCAGCGAACACGCCAAAGCGATCACGCCAAACGCGAACCCCGCAAGGCGTCGCGTCTCAGGCCGCGCTTCCAGTGCCAACCAGCTTCCAGTTCGGATCGCGAGAGCTCGTGTCGCGGGCGAATGTCCAGACATCGGTGATATCGGCGACCTTATCGGGATTGCCATCGACAATGGCGCCGGTCCTGTCGCGGGTGACCGAGATCATCTGCGACACGAAACGAACGGTCAGCTGCGCCGCGCGATCGCGGGCTTCCGCACCCACCAGCTCGGCCTTGTCGATCGAAACAAACCGCGTTTCGGTTTTCTGCTCGTGCTTCTCGCGATCCTTGATCACGGCCTCGAAGCTCTCATAGACCTCGCTGGACAGGAGATCCTTCAGCGCGCGGCGATCGCCATTGGCGAAGGCCAGCACGATCATCTCGTAGGCGCCGCGGGCGCCGGAGAGGAAGTGCCTGGGATCGAACGAGGAGTCCTGGGCGGCAATGGCGTCGAGGCCTGCGGCGAGCGGCGTGCCCGGCTCGGCAATGCCCTTCCAGCGGTCGGACGGCGCGACATCGGCGCTCGGCGCCAGTGGCGCCTGATCGATCACCGCACCCGGCATCGGAACGACGTTGTTGTCCTGCGTTCGCTGCACGACATTGGGCGCGGCGCGATCATAGGGCGGCCGTTCGCTTCCAGTGCGCTGTCCGAGGACGCTACGCAGGCGCAGGAAGATAAAGACCGCCAGCGCCAGGAAGATGATGGTGTAAATATCCACGTCGTATTCGCTTTCTGGTTCTAACGCCGGCAACGGGCCCGGCGGTCGAGCGTTCCCTGATGTGAAGCTCTCTTACGAGTTTTCCCTGAGAACGGCAGAGATTACATCATCGATTGAGACTGCAGCATGTAGGCATGAAACTACGCCCGGCCAATGGCGCGTTTTGGCGCGGGTGAATTGTAGCGCGTTTGGGGGCGAGGGGAAACCCGATCGTGTCCGGAAATCACGCATATTCAATTATTTAGGGTACATATTGAGCGACCGGCGAGGCCGTATTAGGCATATCCGCCACATTTCGCCGAGGGTCCAGTCGGCCGTTCCGTCGTCCTTGTGGAACGAGGCGGGGCTATGATAGCCACTCGCCCGGAAAAGGCATCCCGCCGATCGAGCGAATTCAGACGAAAACGGGCTCCGCTCGCCAGCTTCAGGAGAGATTTCATGACCAACGGCAACGGCGCGCCTCCCGAGCAGGCCCCTCCCCAGCTCAACGTACTGGCGCAATACACCAAGGACCTGTCGTTCGAGAATCCGAACGCCCCCTCCTCGCTGGCGCCGCAACAGCAGCAGCCGGCGATCAACATCCAGATTAACGTTTCCGCGAATAACCTCTCGGACAACGAGTTCGAAGTGACGCTTTCGATCGAGGGCAAGGCTGAAAATGCCGGCAAGGTGATGTTCAGCTTCGAACTCGCCTATGCCGGCGTGTTCCGCATCGTCAATGTGCCGAAGGAAAACCTGCACCCGCTGGTCATGATCGAATGCCCGCGGCTGTTGTTCCCGTTCGCGCGCGAAATCATCGCCACCGCGGTCCGCGACGGCGGTTTCCCGCCGCTGATGCTCGATCCCGTCGATTTCGTCGGCCTGTACCGCCAGAACATGGAGCGGCAGGCTGCGGCACAGGCCGCTTCCGGCGCGAAGCCGAGCTAAACAAGCCAGCGGCCAAACGCCGCTAGGCTCCCAGAAAGTCGTTCCAGATCGGCTTGTCGCCCAAAGTGGCGATGAAGGCGCGATGGGCTTCGCGGTCGGCGTCGGTGATTCGCGGCGCCAGCGGCGCCTCGCGCTGCCGGCGCGGCGTTTCGCCAAATCCGTTGCTGACAGTGACGCGCATTTCCGACGCCAGGATCAGTTGCGACTGCCGCGCCCCGATCAGGTCGATATAGACTTCGGCCAGGAGTTCGGCGTCGAGCAGCGCGCCGTGCTTGGCGCGGCGGGAATTGTCGATCGCATAGCGCGAGCAGAGATCGTCCAGCCGGTTCGACACGCCGGGATGCTTGCGGCGGGCCAACAGCAGCGTATCGACCAGGCGATCGCGTGAAACCGGCTGGCGCTTGATGCGGTCGAGCTCGGCATTGATGAAGCTGATGTCGAACGAGGCGTTGTGAATCACAAGCGGCGCGTCGCCGATGAATTCCAGGAACTCCTCGACCACTTCCGTGAACAGCGGCTTGCTGGAAAGGAACTCGCTGGACAGGCCGTGCACGGCAAACGCTTCGGCCGGCATGTCGCGCTCGGGATTGATGTAGCGGTGAAAGGTCTGCCCCGTCGGCATGCGGTTGAATATCTCGATGCAGCCGATCTCGACCAAGCGGTCGCCGCGTAGCGGGTCGAGGCCAGTGGTTTCGGTATCGAGAACGATTTCGCGCATGGATTTCAGGAACCGGAGCTACAGGCGAATCAGGTTCGCCGCTGCGGCATCTTAACGACCTCGGCCAGAATGTCGCGGATGGCTGCGCGCACCGGGTCCAATCCATGCGACGTATCCACCACGAAATCCGCGCGCTTGCGCTTTTCGGCATCGGGCAATTGCCGCGCTAAAATGCCGTCGAGCGCCTCTGATGTCATGGTGCCGCGCGCCAGAATCCGCTCGCGCTGCGTCGCCGGATCGGTTGAGACCACGACGACGGCGTCGACGCGTTTCTCACCGCCGGTTTCGAACAATAGCGGGATATCCATCAGGACGACCGGCGCGCCGGAACGTTCTGCATCTTCGAGGAATTTCCGGCGCGAGGCGCCGAGCATCGGGTGAACGATCTGCTCGAGCTGCTTGATCGCAGCAGGATCATGCACCACCCTGGCAGACAGCTTTGCGCGATCGACCTTGCCGTCGACGGTCGTGCCGGGAAATGCCGCCTCGATCGCCGGCGCCGCCTCGCCTTCATAGATTTTGTGGACGGCAGCGTCGGCGTCATAAACCGGCACGCCCGCCTCCGTGAACAGCTTTGCGGTGGTGGATTTTCCCATCCCGATCGAGCCGGTCAGTCCGAGAATCCGCATCAGATTGCCGTTTCCATTCTAGACATTGAGCAGGCCCTCGCCGCGCAGGAACGCCAGCAGCGGCAGTAGCGGCAGGCCGAGAATGGTGAAGTGGTCACCCTCGATGCGTTCGAACAGATGCACGCCCAGCCCTTCGAGCTGATAGGCGCCGACGCTGGTCGTGACCGCCTGCCCGGCCTGATCCAGATAAGCTTCGATCTCGCTTTCGTCCAAACGCCGCATCGTCATTCTGGCAACAACGACATCGGAAAACACTATCTTGCCGTCACGGGCAACCGCAACGGCGGAGTGCAGTTCGTGCGTATGGCCTGCAAGCAGGCGCAATTGATCTGCCGCCTGCGCGCGGCCGGCCGGCTTGCTGAACAGGCGGTTTCCCAAAGCCAGCGTCTGATCGGCGCCGACGACATAACGGCCGGGATTTTTCGACGATACGAAGCACGCCTTCTCGCGCGCCAGCAGGCCCGCGATTTCGCCGGGCGCGGAAAGGCCGGAATTCTTATGCAACGCGCGTTCGTCGATATCAGCGGGAACGGCCTCGAAGAAAATGCCGGCATTGGCAAGCAGCATCTGACGTGCACGGCTTTGCGACGCCAGGATCAATGGCTCTTTTCCGCGCCAGATCGTCATCGTAGCCGCGTCATTCCGGAAGCCGCTGCCGCTGGCGATCGGTGAACAGTTTCAGCACGGCCGCGGCGGTTTCCTCGATCGAGCGGCGCGTCACGTCGAGCTGGGCCCAACTGAATCTGGCACTCAGTTTCCGGGCGTAGGCGACTTCGTCGGCCACCGCCTGACGATCGATGTAATCATCGTTGGGGGTATCGGCGCCCATGCTCAGCAACCGGTTTTGCCGGACCTGGATCAACCGCTCCGGCGTCGCATGAAGGCTCACGACCAACGGCTTTTTCAACGTCTCCAGCTGGTGCGGCAGCGGAATGCCCGGCACCAGCGGCACATTCGCGGTGCGGACGCCGCGGTTGGCGAGATAAATCGAGGTCGGCGTCTTCGAGGTGCGGGACACGCCGACCAGAACCACGTCGGCATCTTCCAGACCTTCGACGTGCTGGCCGTCGTCATGGATCATGGTGTAGTTCAAGGCGTCGATGCGCTTGAAATATTCCGCGTTCAGAACGTGCTGGGCGCCGACCCGCCCCGTCGTGGCGGCGCCGAGATAGGCCTCGAACAATTGCATCACCGGGCCGATGATCGAAAGGCTCGGGATGTTGATGTCCCTGCACTTGGCCTCCAGCCGGCCGACCAGATCCTTTTCCAGCAGTGTGAAGAGCACGATGCCCGGCGCCTCCTCGATCTCGTCGAGCACACGATCAAGCTGCTTCTGACTGCGCACCAGCGGATAGACATGTTCGACCGCGGTCACATTGGCGTACTGCGCAGCCACCGCGCGCGCCACCGTGATCAGCGTCTCGCCGGTCGAGTCGGACACCAGATGAAGATGAAAATAATTGCCGGTCGTGGGCACCAGAACCCCTGTGTAATCCTGTGAATCCTGTGGACCTTAACCGAGATATCAGGCCCTGGATCGCCGCGTCAGGGATAACCCGGACATTTCTTCACAGGGGCCCCGCGAGAGGGCAAGTCCGCCCGCTCACTGCCATGATAGTGGGAAGGTGTGGATTTGTCTCTTCATAAGCTGACCACGAAACAGCGCAAGCAATTGATGGACGTGGCGTTATCGGGACGATGCAATGTCCGGCCGAAATTGGGGATGGCTGTGAACAAGCCTCGCAAACATTCGGGATCGTTTTGTGTGAGTCATAATCACGGTCACTTAGACTCAAACCTAAGATTCTAAAATTATTAGTTTAGAGAAGCGGTGCTTTGCGGATATGTCTTGCGTCCCCTCGCTGGCAGCGCTCCTTCGCAACGCTACGAGCGTTGGAAAGTTTCGGGGACGAGCAAGGTCGGGCGACAGCAATGTACGAGTGGATCACGATCACGGCGTATCCGTGGATCAAGGCGCTGCATGTGGTCGCGGTCATCTCGTGGATGGCCGGCATGCTCTATCTGCCGCGCCTGTTCGTCTATCACTGCGATGCCGAGGTCGGATCGAAGCAGTCCGAGACCTTCAAGGTGATGGAATGGCGATTGCTGAAGGCGATCATCAATCCGGCAATGATCGTCACCTGGCTGGCCGGGCTTTATCTGGCCTGGAGCGGGCATTGGTACACATCCGGCTGGTTCCACGGCAAATTGACGCTGGTGCTGATCCTCTCGGGCGTCCACGGCTTTTTTTCCCGCTGGGTTAAGGATTTCGCCGCCGACCGGAATACCAGAAGCCAGAAATTCTATCGTATTATCAATGAGGTGCCGACCGTTCTGATGGTCTTTATCGTCATCCTGGTGATCGTGAAGCCGTTCTAGCCTCAGCTTTCTTCGATTCGGCGCTTTCTCTCCTGCTTGCGAAGCGCCGACCGATTTTCTATATTGTCGAAATCCCACCCCACGCAGGCGGATGCGGTTACGTTCCGGTTTCTTCAAGGGACCGGCCGCCGCATCAGGTTTGAAGCCTCACCGGCGCTTTCCTTGCTTAGACCTGCGGACCTTCCATTTTTCGTGTCCGCTTTTTCTCCAAGCCACCTCGCACCCCTTCCCTAAAGAACACTCCACAGGACACCCCAATGCGGGAAATGAAACTCCAGGACCTCAAATCGAAAACGCCGGCCGAGCTCGTCTCGTTCGCGGAAGAGAACGGGGTCGAAAATGCCAGCACCATGCGCAAGCAGGAGCTGATGTTCGCGATTCTCAAGCAGCTCGCGATTCAGGAAATCGACATTATCGGCGAAGGCGTCGTCGAGGTTCTCTCCGACGGCTTCGGCTTTCTGCGTTCGCCCGACGCCAACTACCTGCCCGGCCCTGACGACATCTACGTCTCGCCGTCGCAGATCCGCCGCTTCGGCCTTCGCACCGGCGACACCATCGAAGGCCACATCCGCAGCCCGAAAGAAGGCGAACGCTATTTCGCACTGCTCAAGGTCAACACGCTCAATTTCGAAGATCCGGAAAAGTCCAAGCACAAGGTCAATTTCGACAACCTGACCCCGCTGTTTCCGGACCAGCGCTTCCGCCTCGAGCTCGAGGACCCGACGCGAAAAGACCTTTCTGCAAGGGTGATCGACATTGTCGCGCCGATCGGCAAGGGCCAGCGCGCCCTGATCGTGGCGCCGCCGCGCACCGGCAAAACCGTGCTGATGCAGAACATCGCGCACTCCATCACCGCCAATCATCCGGAATGCTACCTGATCGTTCTGCTGATCGACGAACGTCCGGAAGAAGTCACGGACATGCAGCGCTCGGTGAAGGGCGAGGTGGTGTCGTCCACGTTCGACGAACCCGCCGTGCGTCACGTCCAGGTCGCCGAGATGGTGATCGAGAAAGCCAAGCGGCTCGTCGAGCACGGCCGCGACGTCGTGATCCTGCTCGACTCGATCACGCGTCTGGGCCGCGCCTACAACACCGTGGTGCCGTCATCCGGCAAGGTGCTGACCGGCGGCGTCGATGCCAACGCGCTGCAGCGGCCAAAGCGATTCTTCGGCGCCGCGCGCAACATCGAGGAGGGCGGTTCGCTCACGATCATCGCGACCGCGCTGGTCGATACCGGCAGCCGAATGGACGAAGTGATCTTCGAAGAATTCAAGGGCACCGGTAACTCCGAACTGATCCTCGACCGCAAGGTCTCGGACAAGCGGACCTTCCCGGCGATCGACATCTCGCGCTCCGGCACCCGCAAGGAAGAGCTGATCACCGATCCGCAGCTCCTGAAGAAGATGTACGTGCTGCGCCGGATCCTCAATCCGATGGGCACGATGGACGCGATCGACTTCCTGCTCGATAAGCTCCGTAACACCAAGAACAACTCGGAGTTCTTCGATTCCATGAACACCTGATCCGTCAGGTCAGGTTTGGAGGAGGGCGCCTCGCGGGAAGCGGGGCGCCTTTTTCATACCGGCCGTCGCTGCAATGCGAATACAGCATCGAAAAATCGGCGTTATAGTTTGGTTAACTATATAACACATTGAATTTTATTATATTTATTTGGATCAGGGTGTCTGGGGGGAGGGCGCTCTCCGGATTTTGTAGCATTCTTTGCCGCACTTATCCGCGATAGACCGGATGTATCGCCCGCGCGTTCAGCCCCGAATCGAATCGCGTTGCCTTTTCAAAACCGCCCGCACAAATAGGCCATGCATCCGCGGGATCAGACCATCTTTGCATTGTCGTCGGGCCGGCCACCGAGTGCGATCGCGTTGGTGCGCGTCTCGGGTTCGCAGGCTGGGAAAGTGCTCACCGCGCTGGCTGGCAAATTGCCATCGCCGCGAACGGCCGCCCGCGCGCTGCTGAGGGATGTCGGCCAGCGGCCGATCGACGATGCGGTGGTGTTGTGGTTTCCCGGTCCGGCCAGCGCGACTGGGGAAGACGTCGCGGAATTTCACGTCCATGGCGGACGCGCGGTGCTGGCGGCCTTGTTCGCGGCGCTGTCCGCATTCGAAGAGGTTCGCCCGGCCGAGCCTGGCGAATTTACCCGGCGCGCGTTCGAGAACGGCAAGCTCGATCTGACGGAAGCCGAAGGTCTCGACGATCTCATCCATGCCGACACCGATCGGCAGCGGCGCCAGGCGCTGCGCCAGTTAAAAGGACTGCTCGGCGACAAGGCGCGCGATTGGCGCGCGCGGATCATCGAGGCGTCAGCCTTGATCGAGGCCGGGATTGATTTTTCGGACGAGGGCGACGTGCCGGCGGAATTGATCGCACCGGCGCTGGCGAAGGTCAAAGCGCTGCTGGCTGAGATCGAGGAAGTCCTTGCGGAGCAGGGGCGGGGCGAGCGGCTTCGCGATGGTCTCGTCGTCGCGATCGCCGGGCCGCCGAATGTCGGCAAGTCGACGCTGATGAATCAACTCGCGCGCCGTGAAGTTGCGATCGTCTCGCCGCACGCCGGCACCACGCGCGACGTCATCGAGGTGCAGCTCGATCTCGACGGCTACCCGGTGACGGTGATCGATACCGCGGGCATCCGCGAGACCGACGATCCGGTCGAGCAGGAGGGCGTCCGTCGTGCCCGGGCCCGCGCGGCGGATGCTGATCTCGTATTGTGGCTTTCCGACTCGCCGCAGATGACGATCGATCACGGTGGGGCCGCGCCGATCTGGAAGGTGCGAAACAAGATCGATCTCGAAGGAACGGGTCGGCCATTGGCCGAGGCTGGGACGCCGGGCCTTGGGAGCTTCGAGATTTCGGCGAGCCGCGGCGATGGCGTGCCGGAGCTGATCGCGGCATTGGTCGATTTCGCCCAGCACTACTTTGGCGGTACCGAGGGCGGACTGATCAGCCGAACCCGGCAACGGAAACTCTTGCAGGAGACGGCGACTTCGCTTCGCTGCAGTGTCGCGGTGGTCGGGCAGGGGGAGGAGCTGGCGGCGGAAGAACTTCGATTGGCGGCACACTCTGTGGGAAGGCTGCTCGGACGTGTGGACGTCGAGGACATTCTCGACGTCATCTTCCGCGAGTTCTGTGTAGGTAAGTAATACTTCCTTAACCATGGCCGCCTGTTTCACGTGAAACATTCGGTCGATTCCGGGCTCCGCTGTTTCACGTGAAACAACCTTGGCAATTTCTCCTTCCGCGTTTTTGAACTCCGAGATAGAAGTCGCCGCATGATTTCCCGAGCGGATTCTTTCGATGTCATCGTCATCGGTGGCGGCCATGCCGGCTGCGAGGCTGCGAGTGCGGCTGCGCGGATGGGTGAAAAAACCGCGCTAGTGACGCACCGCTTTGCGACCGTGGGAGCGATGTCCTGCAATCCCGCCATCGGCGGACTCGGCAAGGGCCATCTGGTCCGCGAGGTCGATGCCCTGGACGGTCTCATGGGCCGGGTAGCCGATGCCGGCGGGATCCAGTTTCGGATGTTGAACCGCCGCAAGGGTCCGGCCGTCCGCGGACCGCGGGCCCAAGCGGACCGCAAGCTCTACGCCGCCGCCATGCAGGCCGCGGTTCGGGAGACCAACAATCTCAGCGTGATCGAGGGCGAGGCGGATGAGCTGATCGTCGCGAACGGCCGGGTCACCGGAATTCGTTTGGGCGAGGGCCGGGAGCTCACCGCCGGTGCCGTAGTCATCACGACCGGGACCTTCCTGCGGGGACTCATCCATCTCGGCGAAAAGAACTGGCCGGCCGGACGGGTCGGGGAGGCGCCGGCAATGGGGCTTTCGGCTTCCTTCGAGAGGGTCGGCTTTACGCTCGGCCGATTGAAGACCGGCACGCCGCCGCGGCTCGATGGCTCGACCATCGACTGGTCCGCGGTCGAAATGCAGCCCGGCGACGATCCGCCTGAGCCGTTCTCGGTCATGACCGACCAGATCACGACGCCGCAGATCCAGTGCGGGATCACCCGGACGACCTCGGCCACCCATGAGGTGATCCGGGCCAACGTGCACCGTTCGCCGATGTACTCGGGCCAGATCAAGAGCAGCGGTCCGCGCTACTGTCCCTCGATCGAGGACAAGATCGTCCGGTTCGGCGATCGCGACGGCCACCAGATCTTCCTGGAGCCGGAAGGGCTCGACGACTCCACCGTCTATCCCAACGGCATCTCGACCTCGCTGCCGGAGGAGGTTCAGCTCGCGATCCTCGCGACCATTCCTGGGCTTGAGCGAGTGAAGATGGTCCGGCCGGGCTATGCCATCGAATATGACCATGTCGATCCCCGCGAACTGGAACCGACGCTGCAGACCAGGCGCCTGCCGGGCCTCTTCCTTGCCGGGCAGATCAACGGCACGACGGGATATGAAGAGGCGGCGGCGCAGGGAATTGTTGCCGGCCTGAACGCGGCATTGGCAGCCGGAGGCGCCGACCCGATCGTGTTCGATCGGGCAGACGGCTATCTCGGCGTGATGATCGACGATCTCGTGACCCGCGGGATCACCGAGCCGTACCGGATGTTCACCTCGCGGGCGGAGTATCGCCTGACCTTGCGGGCGGACAATGCCGACCAGCGCCTGACCGACAAGGGGATCGCCTTGGGCTGCGTCGGGCAGGCGCGCTCAGAGCGCCATCGCGATAAGATGGCCGCGCTGGCTGCGGCCAAGGCATTGGCGAAGTCGCTGACGATGACTCCCAACGCAGCAGCCAGGCATGGTCTGGCTCTCAACCGGGATGGCCATCGGCGTTCGGCGTTTGAGTTGCTGGCCTATCCCGATATCGAATGGGATGGGCTGCGCGGCATCTGGCCGGAGCTCTCGGCCATTGATCCGACGATCGCCGTGCATCTCGAGATCGACGCCAAATACGATGTCTATCTCAAGCGCCAGACCGCCGACGTCGATGCCTTCCGGCGCGACGAGGGCCTGGTCCTGACCGATATCGACTACGCGGATGTCCCCGGGCTCTCTAACGAGGCACGCTCCAAACTCGAGGCGGCGCGGCCGCGGACCGTCGGGCAGGCGGGCCGGCTCGATGGTTTGACGCCGGCGGCGCTGGGAATTCTCGCGGCCTATCTCCGAAGGGAAGCGCGGCGGAAGACTTCGAAGGCGACGGGTTAAGAATCTGTTTCACGTGAAACGTTGATGTAGCATGGGTGGGGCGAAGCGATAGCCATCGATGCCGGCATGCCCTGGCTGATAGGTATCGCGTCGCTCCACCCATCGATTGCCCGAAGATGACGCTCAGCGAGACCCCCCATGGCGAAAGTCGCCGTCCAAGACGCCTCTCCGATCTTGCCATCCGATAGATCGGCGGCCTTGGCCCTCACCCCCGTTTCGCGTGAAACGGAAGCACGACTGGACCGCTATACAGCGTTATTGGTGGAGTGGCAGGCCAAGACAAATCTTGTGGCGCCGTCGACGCTTCCGCATCTCTGGACTCGACACGTCGCCGATTCGCTGCAGCTGCTGGACCTGGCGCCGACGGCGAGGATCTGGGTCGATCTTGGCAGCGGCGGCGGCTTCCCGGGCGTGGTGTTGGCTTGCGCGCTGGCAGAGACGCCGGGGGCCAACGTCCATTTGGTCGAGCGCAACGCCAAGAAGGCGGCCTTCCTGCGCGAGGCGGTGCGCATAACTTCTGCGGCTGCCACCGTGCATTTGGCGGGAATCGGGGATAGTGTGGATAGAATTGGCAGTCGCGTCGATTGCGTCACTGCGCGGGCACTGGCTCCGTTACATCAGCTTGTCGGTTTTGCGGAACCGTTTGTGAAAGAAGGCGCAAAAGCTTTGTTTCTCAAAGGCCAAGATGTAGAAGCTGAATTGACCGAGGCTACTAAATATTGGAATATTGAACCGCGACTCCATTCCAGCCGCACGGGCGGGCACGGCTGGATCGTCGAACTCGATCGGATCGAGCGGCGCAACCCCTCCGCGATCACACATGGCGATCGGGCATGAGCGAATTAGACGAGTTATATCAAGAGGATAGAGAACCCACTCCGCCACCCCATCCACGCATCCTGTCGTTGGCCAATCAAAAGGGCGGCGTCGGCAAGACCACCACAGCGATCAATCTGGGCACCGCGCTCGCGGCAATTGGCGAGCGCGTGCTGATCGTCGACCTCGATCCGCAAGGCAACGCCTCCACGGGTCTCGGCATCGACCGCCGCAATCGCAACTGCTCGACCTACGACGTGCTGATCGGCGAAGCGCCGCTGCGCGACGCCGTGGTTGCCACTGCGGTGCCGCGGCTGCACATCGCCTCGTCGACGATGGACCTGTCGGGCCTCGAGCTCGAACTCGGCACGACGCCCGGCCGCGCCTTCCGCCTGCGCGATGCGATCGCCGCGCTGAACAAGAACGCGGCGCCGGAAACCGAGTACACCTATGTGCTGATCGATTGCCCGCCGTCGCTCAACCTCCTCACCGTCAACGCGATGGCGGCGTCGGACGCGATCCTGGTGCCGCTGCAATGCGAGTTCTTCGCGCTCGAAGGTCTTTCGCAATTGCTGCAGACGGTGGAGCAGGTGCGCTCGACGCTCAATCCGAACCTGTCGATCCACGGCATCGTGCTGACCATGTTCGACTCCCGCAACAATCTGTCGAACCAGGTCGTCGCCGACGTGCGGCAGTTCATGGGCGGCAAGGTCTACGACACCATGATCCCGCGCAACGTGCGCATCTCCGAGGCGCCGTCCTACGGCAAGCCGGTGCTGGTCTACGACCTCAAATGCGTCGGCAGCGAAGCCTATCTGAAGCTTGCGACGGAAGTGATCCAGCGCGAGCGTGAGCTGAGGACGCATTAGTCGGGCGTAGGGTGGGCAAAGGCGTCTTCGCCTTGCCCACCATGATCTGTCGCGAAAATCGGTGGGCACGCTTCGCTTTGCCCACCCTACGGTCAACCGAATTCTGTTCCGGAGTAGCGTAAGTGAATCCTAGGGAGTTGGCGGCGATGGCCGACGAAACGCGTTCGCGACTGGGTCGTGGTCTCGCAAGTCTGATCGGAGATGTCGGCGGCGAGGCCGCGCATGTCGACCGGCCGCGCAACCAGCGCAAGGTGCCGATCGAATTTTTGAAACCGAATCCGCGTAACCCGCGCCGGACCTTTTCTGATGCCGAGCTCGGCGAGCTCGCCGATTCGGTCAAGCAGCATGGCGTGATCCAGCCAATCGTGGTGCGGCCGGTAAAGGGTGCGCAGGATCGCTACGAGATCATCGCCGGTGAACGCCGTTGGCGTGCCGCGCAACTCGCCAGCCTGCACGAAGTCCCGATCGTTCCGATCGATGTCAGCGACAGTGACGCGCTCGAGATCATGATCATCGAGAACGTGCAGCGGGAAGATCTGAACCCGATGGAAGAGGCGCAGGGTTATCATGCGCTCGCCGACGAGTTCAAACGCAGCCAGGAAGAGATCGCGAAGGACGTCGGCAAGAGCCGCAGCCATGTCGCCAATATGATGCGGCTGACGAAGCTACCGGCGGAGGTGCAAGCCTTTATTTCCAACGGCCAATTGTCGGCAGGCCACGCCCGCGCGCTGATCGGCGTGCCCGATCCGCTGGCCGCGGCGAAGCGCATTGTCGAGGAGGGGTTGAACGTCCGCCAGACTGAGGCGCTGGCGCATGAGGAGGGCGTCCCTGAACGCAAGCCGCAAAAGGCGCGGGCCGCGGGCGGCAAGACAAAAGATCCCGACACGATTGCGCTGGAGAAGCGCGTCAGCGATGCCCTCGGTCTCACCGTGACCGTCAACCACCGCGACCCCGGCGGCACCGTCCAGATCAGCTATCGCAATCTCGAACAGCTCGACGAAGTAATGCGGCGGCTGGCGAAGGGGGGCTAGGAAATGCAGCGCTTCTTGACCTCGCCCCGCTTGCGGGGAGAGGTCGGATTGCGAAGCAATCCGGGTGAGGGGGTACAGGTCTCGCGTCGTTCGGGACTCGCGGAAGCAGCCCCTCACCCCAACCCTCTAAGAGCGAGCTTCGCTCGTCTCGACCCCGCAAGCGCGGGGCGAGGGAGAGGAGAGAAACATCGTCCTCACCCCCGCCGCTTCGCGTTCGCGGCAATCGACAGCAACGTCCGTAGCCCGATCGCTGACGCCAGCGAGGCTTGTTTGCGCATGTCGAGCGCGGCCGTTCCGAGCTGATCGATGATGGCGGCGAGTCGCGTTACGCTGAAATTGCGCAGCGCGATTTCGACGGCGCCCTTGCGGGAGAAATGCAGGCGCGGATAGCCGCTTTCGAGCAAGGTCGAGACGGGGGTGCCTTCGGCCACCGCGAGCGCCGATTTGTGCAGCCATGCCGCCTGGCGCTGCGCGGCGGAGATGATGACGCCGGGATAGGTGCCGGCGACCATGGCTTTGGCAAATTCGCTTTCGACCAGGTCCGGCCTGCCGGCAAAAGCGCCGTCCACGATCGGGTCTAGCTTCAGCTCGGACGCGTCGGAGACGACGGTCATGACGTCGTCGAGGGCGATCTCGCCCTTGCCGTGGGCATAGAGCGCAAGCTTGCGCAGCTCGTTGCGCGAGGCCTGGCGGTCGCCGCCGAGCAATGACATCAGGACGGCGCGGGCGTCTGCGGCGAGGCGCAGATTGGAAGTCCGCAATTCCTCGTCGATCAATCGGGCAAGGTCGCGCTCGGTGTCGGGATAGCAGGCGATAGCGACCGCGGTCTTGGCGCGCTCGCAGGCCTTGCGCAGCGGCGATTCCGGCCGCAGCTCGCCGGCCTCGATCACGATACGGCAATCCTTCACCGGCGAATCGGCCAGCGTATCGACGCCGCTGGCGAAACTGCGAGAGCCGGCGCGCACCCGGATGGCGCGGCGGCCGCCGAACATCGGGATCGTCATGGCTTCATCGACCAGCCGCGACGGTTCGGCCGACAGGTCGTCGCCATCGAGCCGCACCAGCGAAAAGGGATCGTTGGGATCGTCAACCGCCGAGGCAATTAACGCGTCGGCGCGCTCGCGGACGAGACCGGCATCCGGACCATAGAGCAGGATGATGGGGCGGCCGGCATCAGGCCGGGCGAGAAAGGCGTCGATGTCTTTTCCGCGGAGCGCGACCACGACAGACCTTTCTTGGCGTCATTCCGGGACACGCGTCTTCGCGTGGACCCGGAATCCAGAGGTTGCTGTGCGAGATTCCGGGTTCGTGCTTCGCACGCCCCGGAATGACGGAACGTCAGGTGCCGGCGTAGAAGAACGACGCCAGCCGGGTCTGGATGTTTTCGGCAATTTCGTTGGCGGCGCGATCCTCGGCGTCGCGGAACGCACGCTGGCGGGCGAAGCGCTGCAACTGGCCGGGGATGTCATAGGACACGCGCGAGAAGGTCGTGCCCGTCATGACCGACTTGTTGGTGGCGAGGTCGATCAGATTGTACTGCGCGTCGATGCCGTAATTTTCGCTCGACGGCAGCGCGGTGGCGGGATCGATCATGAGCGAGTTGCGGGTGGTGCTAAAGCGCAGCACCAGCCGATGGGTCGGCGGCATGCCGGTGGCGTTGCCGTAAAGCTTGAACGCCAGCGCGTTGCGGATCTCCACCTGGATCCGGGCTTCGCGCGAAGCGTTGGGCTTGTCGACCGGCGGGACTTCCACGCCCATCAGCTTTTCCCGCAGGCCGGGCTTGCCGTCATTACGTTCGGCATACATCGGCTGGAAACAGCCGGCCGTGAGCGCCGCCAGAGCGGCGACGGCGATGAGCCGAACGGCGATCCGGGTCCTAGCCAACGACATTCACGATCCTCATGGGAACTACGATTACCTTGCGGACGGCCTTGCCGCCGAGAGCGAGTTTTACCGCATCGAGCGACAAAACGGCAGCCTCAATTTCCGGATTTTGGGCGACCCGTGGCACGGTAACATCACCCCGCTTCTTGCCGTTGACCTGGACCACCAGCGTCACGGTGTCTTCAACCAACAAATCGCGTTCGATTTGGGGCCAGTTGGCCTCCGAAATCAGCCCGGACTGCCCCAGAACCTGCCAGCACTCCTCGGCCAGATGCGGCATCATCGGCGCGAACAGTTGAACCAGGATGGTCGCGGCTTCCCGAACCGCCCAGGCGGTGTCCGCGGCCGGCTTGCCGTCCCTGCCCAATACCTCGGCCAGCGCATTGGCGAATTCCCGGATATGGGCGAGGCAGACATTGAAATGCAGCCGCTCGATCCCGGACGACACCTTGTCCAGCGCGCCGTGGGCGGCCTTGCGCAAGCCGAGCGCATCGGCGCCGAACGAGGCCGGCCGGTCGGCCGGAGCCGTTTTGGCGATCCCGGCCGATTCGTTCACCAGCCGCCACAGCCGCTGCACGAAGCGCGAGGCGCCCTGCACGCGCTCGTCGCTCCAGATCACGTCGCGGTCGGGCGGGGAATCCGACAGCATGAACCAGCGCGCGACATCGGCGCCATAGGTCGCGATGATGTCGTCGGGGTCGACGGTATTCCTCTTCGACTTCGACATCTTCTCGATCGGGCCGACGGTGATGTTTTCACCGGTTTCCAGCAGGATGGCGCGCTTGCCGTTGCCGCCGGCTTCGATCTTCACTTCCGCAGGGGTGACGTAAGATCCGTCAGCCTTCTGGTAGGTCTCGTGCACCACCATGCCTTGGGTGAACATGCCGGCGAACGGCTCGTCCATGCCGATATGGCCGGTCGCCTTCATCGCGCGGGTGAAGAAGCGGCTGTAGAGCAGATGCAGGATCGCGTGCTCGACGCCGCCGATATACTGGTCGACCGGCATCATCCGGTTGGCCACGTCAGGCGTGGTCGGCGCCTTCTCGTTCCAGGGATCGGTGAAGCGCGCAAAATACCAGGACGAATCCACGAAGGTGTCCATGGTGTCGGTTTCGCGCTGGGCTTTGCCGCCGCATTTCGGGCAGATGACGTGCTTCCAGGTCGGGTGATGGTCGAGCGCGTTGCCCGGCTTGTCGAAGGTGGCATCCTCCGGCAGCACCACCGGCAACTGATCGTCGGGTACCGGCACCACGTCGCATTTCGGGCAGTGGATGACAGGGATCGGGCAGCCCCAATAGCGCTGGCGTGAAATACCCCAGTCGCGCAGGCGGAAGTTCACCTGCCGCTCGCCGACGGGTGCGTTGCCCCGCATCTCATTTTCCAGCCGCTTTGCGACCTCCTCCTTGGCCTGCTCGATGGTCATGCCATCGAGAAAGCGGGAATTGATCATGCGGCCTTCGCCGTCATAGGCGGTGTCGGTAATGACGAACGTCTTGGGGTCCTGGCCCTCGGGGCAGACCACCGGCGTTACGCCGAGCGCGTATTTATTGACGAAATCGAGGTCGCGCTGGTCGTGCCCCGGGCAGCCGAAGATCGCGCCGGTGCCGTATTCCATCAGCACGAAGTTCGCGACATAGACCGGCAGCTTCCAACTCGGGTCGAACGGGTGGACGGCCTTGATGCCGGTGTCAAAACCCTGCTTCTCGGCGGTGTCGATGATCTCCTGCGCGGTGCCGATCTTCTTCACGTCCGCGATGAACTCGGCGAGATCAGGATTCTTCGCCGCCGCGGCTATCGCCAGCGGATGATCGGCCGAGATCGCCATGAATTTCGCGCCGAACAGCGTGTCCGGCCGCGTCGTGAAAATCTTTAGCTCGGTTTCGCCAGCGGGCGTCGTGGCCGGATCGAGCGCGAAGCGCAACAGCAGGCCTTCGGAGCGGCCGATCCAGTTGCGCTGCATCAGCCGGACCTTGTCGGGCCAGCGGTCCAGCCCGTCCAGTGCGTCCAGCAGCTCCTGCGAGTATTTTGTGATCTTGAAGACCCACTGGTTCATCTCGCGCTGCTCGACCACGGCGCCGGAGCGCCAGCCGCGGCCGTCGATCACCTGCTCGTTGGCGAGCACGGTCATGTCGACCGGGTCCCAGTTGATCTTGCGCTTCTCGCGCTCGGCCAACCCTGCGCGCAGGAAGTCCAGAAACATCTTCTGCTGATGCTTGTAGTAAGAGGGATCGCAGGTCGCGAATTCGCGTGACCAGTCCAGCGACAGCCCGATCGACCGCAACTGTTTCTTCATCGCGGCGATATTGTCGTAGGTCCAGGCTTTGGGCGCGACCTTGCGCTCGATCGCGGCGTTCTCGGCCGGCAGCCCGAACGCGTCCCAGCCCATCGGGTGCAGCACGTTAAAACCCTTGGCGCGCATGAACCGGGCCAGCACGTCACCCAAGGTGTAATTGCGGACGTGCCCGATATGGATGCGCCCGGACGGGTAGGGGAACATCTCGAGCACGTAATATTTCGGCCTGGAATCGTCGTTTTTCGAGGCGAAGATCGCCTTTTCGTCCCACTGGCGTTGCCAGCGCGGCTCGGAATCGCGGGCGTTGTAGCGTTCGGAGGTCATGCAATCGGGGGGTTTTTTGTGGATTCGGGTCTCGTCCAGAGGACGGCGGACTAGGCCACAAAAGCGGCTGCGGGGTCAACGGGTTGGGGCGGTGGGAACGGCCATTTGACCGAAGGCGCGAAGTGCCCCGTTTACCCCGCCATCGCCATCCCGGCTTCATCCTCCAGCTTGGCAAAGTCGTGCTCGAGAATGGTATTTAAACCGCGATGTTGGTGAGCGCCCCCGCGCGCGTTCTAGCCCATGGATGCGGGCCGCCATTGCAGGACGTTTGCGTGATCCCGCTGATGTCGTCCGTCGGGCTTGTCGTGGTCGCCCGTCTTGCCACCGCCGCGCCCCAGACCTAAGGTTGCAACCGGGGGAGGCGACGACAGTCCGATGCCCGCCAAAATATTCGTCAGCTATAGCCACCGGGAAACAAACTGGCGTCGGAAATTCCAGGCCGCCATGGGGGGTGGTGTTTACGAGCAAGCATTTGAACTCTGGTCCGACGATGAGATCGAGACGAGTCAGGATTGGAAAAAGAAGATTCGTGGCGCGATTGCCAGTTCGCGCATAGCGCTGCTTCTTGTCGGTAAGGGATTTCTGAGTTCGACGTTTATCATCAAGAAGGAACTGCCCCAAATTCTCGGCTATCAGAAAGCCGGCCGCGTCAAAATTTTTTGGGTGCCGATCGACGAGGTCACAGACACTATTCAGAAGGCGACCGGGCTCGACAATATCCAGGCGGCATGGCCACCCAGCCAGCCGCTGTCAACGCTAAGCAAGAAAAAACTCGATGATGCGCTGATCCACATCGCATCCAATTTGATGAATGCCATCGCATTGAGTGCCATCGGATTGGACGACACTACCGATGATATCCGGCCTCAAGTCGCCGAAATGATTCCCTCGGATGTCGTGCTTGGCGAATCGTTCGCAATCGGCGATTACTCGATGTTCTATCGGGCCAAACAGTCTGATATCGACGTCGCTATCAAAGTCCTGATCCCGACGCCGAGCAGGGGGTGGCTCAACACCGATTTCGTCAAACGTGCGAACATCGTCAAGAATATCAGCAACTCGACAGCGATCGAGATCAGGCAAGTTATACCAGATGCGCGCTTGTCTTGCGTCGTGATGGATTATCTCAATGTGCCAACGCTGCAATCAAGGCTCGAAAAGGAAGGCAAGCTTCCCGGCGAGCTTGTCGCAAGCGCAATTGGGCAGCTTGTTCGTGTCGCGGCGGATTTGCATCGAATGGAGGGGCAGCCGCTGATTGGCCCGGTCCGGCCATCGCACGTTCATTATGACGCGACGAGAGACAAGGCCTATATCTCGCTGCTACCGATCGCCAACGAAACTCTTGAGTCCTGTCGCGACCTTCCTACCCGCCTGCAGGACTCTCGCACGCTTTCCTATCTCAGCCCCGAGCGATATTACGGAAAACCAATAGGCGCGAAAACGGATCAATATCATCTCGCGCTGCTGGCTCTGGAGCTGTTGCAAGGAAAACCACCGGTATCGATCGCAGCCTTTGCAGATCTGCAAAAGAAGGCTGACTTCTTCAAATCGCCGAGATCATACTTCGATGATGGACTTCGGCTGAACCAGCCGGCGCTTTCGTTCATTCTTGCGAAGATGCTTGAACTCGAAGGCGGTGACCGCTGGGAGCCGATGGGCGATCTTGTCAGTGCGCTCCAGGATGTTGCGAAGGGTAAAATCCCCATACCCGTAAAACAATATGCAGACACACAGTACAACACGGAGCTTCGCAAGAATGCGGATTTCTTTCGCTCGTTCTACCGAATCCTGTTTGAAAAATCGGATGAAATCCGCGGCCTGTTCCAGCAAGGCTCCAGCGTCGACGAGCAGTCGCGGAAGCTAAACAGGGCGATGGGCAGTATCCTCAACTTCACGCGGGATTTGCGCACCACAAGTCTTGGCGACCAGGTTGATCGTCATCGCAGCATGGGGATCAAGACCGAGCATTTCGGGTTGTTCCGTGATGCGTTCATCGATGCACTCAGTGAAGCACGAATCGTCGATGGCTACTCGCAAGACGCATGGCGTGCAATTCTCGACCCAGCCCTCAATTACATGAGGGATGAGATCGATCGCGCGCCCGCTTGACGATCGGAAGCGGGACTCTGGGACAAGCGCTCACCCCGCCATCGCCATGCCCGCCTCGTCGACCAGCTTGGCAAAGCCATGCTCAACCACGGTGTTGCGGCCGCGGTGTTTGGCGGCGTAGAGGGCGGCATCCGCGGCTTCGATCAGGTCGCCGGGGGTCTGCGCATCGCTCGGAAGCGTCGCGGCTACGCCGACGCTGACGGTGACGGTGCGGTGGCTGGAGGTGATGTGCGGCAGGCCGAGGTCTTGCACGGTCGCGCGCACCGTTTCGCCGATCTCGAGCGCTCGCTGCGGGCTCGTGTTCGGCAGCAGCAGGCAGAATTCCTCGCCGCCATAGCGGCCGGCAAAGCCCATTGTGTCGCCGGCGATGCCGGCCAGCGCTTCACCGAGCCGGGTGAGGCAGGCATCGCCCTCGGGGTGGCCATAGGTGTCATTGTAAAGCTTGAAGTGATCGACATCGATCATCAACAGCGACAGCTCGCAATGATACTGCTGCGCCTTCAACCATTCGAAATCGAGCCGGCTCTGGAAGCCGCGGCGATTGGCCAGGCCCGACAGCATGTCGATCGAGGCCATCACGGTGAGCCGGTCGTTGGTCGCGACCAACTCGCGCTCGCGCTGGCTGAGTTGCGCCGCCATCGCGTTGAAGGCGCGGGCCAGCGGCATGAATTCCAACGGCAGCCGGCTGCGCGAAACGCGGGCCGACCAGTCGCCTTCGCCGAACCGCCTGGCCATGCCGGTCATGACTTCGATCGGATTGATGATGAGCTTCTCTGCCCCGATCAGCGCGCCGAGCAGCACGAACAGGCAGACGAATCCCAATTGAAGATAAGCGGTGCGGATCTCGCGGTTGATCGCGGCCGTCACCTTGGCTTCGTCGACGCTGACGATCAGGCGCGATTGCGTCCCGGGAATGCGCGCGAAACTGATGGCGCGCCTGGAGCCGTCGTTGGCGGTAAAGGAAAGCGATCCGGTATCGGAGTTGGCGCTGAGCGCCTTGTAGGTGATCGCCGACAGCAGCGGCACGTTGTCGAGCGGCCGGCCGATCATGCTGGCCTGGTCCGGTGGCGCCGCCAGCACGATGCCGGTGCTATCGATCAGCAGCGATGAAATGCCCGGCCGTCCGCCGAGGTTGGCCATGATCTTGGACAGCCAGTCGAGATTGATGCCGGCGACCGCGACCGAATCTTCGTCCGGGTTGATCGCGGAGACCGGATAGGCCGCCATCATGATCGGCCGGTTGTTGGTCTTGCCGAACAGGTAGTCGCTGAAGACGAAATCGCGGGTTTCCTGCGCCTTCCTGAAATAGTCGCGATCGCCGATGTTAAGGCCGACCTGAATGTTCAGGGTGGAACACTGGACCACGCCTTCCTTGCTCACGAGCATGATGCTGCGGATCCAGGGCAGGTTGGCGGGCAGGCTGGCGCGCAAAATTTCGCAACTGCGCCCGATGCCGCTGGAGGCGCGGATATAGGCGGCCGATTTCAGCATCGTCTCGACGGAGGAGATCACCTCGCGCTGGGTCTCGGCGCTGTGGTGGGTGATGTTGGCGTATTCTTCTGACGCCATCGCGATCTGCCTGGCGCGGGTGTCTTCGAGCGAGCGGACGCGCTCCAGCATCAAGGGCGCCACCAGCATCACGGCCAGCATCGCAAGCCGCGCCCGGATTCCCAGAAGCTTCTTGAGTTTGACCCGATTGCGGTTGAAAGTAACGCCAGACATCCTGCCCCCCAACATCGGAGGGTAGAGCGAAGGTTTCAAAAAGCCTTTCCCGAACTTGGTAAAATTCGAGGAAATGCCGTAAAATTTCCGGCCGAAATCAGGACATGACGCGAGAGAGATGGCGACGCCGCTAACCAAGTCTTTACCAAACGGTCTGGCCCAGGTGGAGCAGGAGATCGCGCGCGCGTGCAAGGAAGCGCGCCGCGAGCGCGCGTCGGTGACGCTGATCGCGGTGTCGAAGACGTTCGACGCCGCGGCCATTTCGCCTGTCATCGATGCCGGGCAGCGCGTGTTCGGCGAAAATCGCGTGCAGGAAGCCAAAGCGAAATGGCCGGCATTGGTGTCGGCTTGTCCCGGAATTGCGTTGCATCTGATCGGGCCGTTGCAATCCAACAAGGCAAGGGAGGCGGTGGCGCTGTTCGACGCCATCCATTCGGTCGACCGTCCGAGCATTTGCGAAGCGTTAGCCAAGGAAATCAATTCGCAGAACAAGCGGCCGGAATTGTTCATTCAGGTGAACACTGGTGAAGAGCCGCAGAAGGCCGGCGTCGCGCCGGGCGAGGCGGATGCCTTCATCGCGAACTGTCGCGACAAATACGGCCTGGTCATTTCCGGTTTGATGTGCATCCCGCCGGTCGACGAGGCGCCGGCGCCGCATTTCGCATTGACGGCCAAGATCGCCGCGCGCAACGGGCTGAAAAATCTGTCGATGGGCATGAGCGCCGATTTCGCGGTAGCGATCCAACTCGGCGCGACGCATGTGCGCGTGGGTTCGGCGATTTTTGGGACGCGGTAAGATTGTCGTCCCTGCGAACGCAGGGACCCATAACCACCAATGTTTGTTGTCTGAGGACGTCTGGCCGCGTGCCATTCAGTGCCGCCGCGGAGTATGGGTCCCTGCGTTCGCAGGGACGACATTGAGTTGACGCGTCTACTTGAACCCCACCGACACCTTTCCGAGCGCGCCGAAATCGACGGCGCAAAAATCACCCGATTGAATCGGCAGCGGCGGGTGGCAGGTGCCTGTGGTAACGATCCGGCCAGCCTTCAACGTCACGCCTAGCTGGCGCAGTTCGTTGGCAAGCCATGTCAGCGCCACTCGCGGATCGCCCAATACATTCCTGCCGTGACCGATAAATTGCCGGCCGCGCAAACTGACAGCGGGTCTTTCCTCCACCAGGTCCAGCGAGCGCCAGTCTGCACTCGTAGGCGATCCCAGCACGAACAGATGCGCGCAGGCGTTGTCGGCAATGATCTGCGCGGCGCCAGCGCTGACGAAATCGGCAAACCGCGAATCCGGAATCTCGATGGCCGGATGCAGCGTATCGACCGCATCGAGCACCTGCCGCACGGTATAGGGCGTGGTACGCGCCGGCAGATCCACGCGCATGCGAAAGGCGAATTCAGGTTCTGCGACGCGCATTTCGTTGCCCGCCATTGAAGCCGTCCCGCCGTCGGGAATTACGGTCTCGGCCAGGATGCGCCCGGCCATCGGGCCGTCGACGTTGATGTGCTTTTGTCCGGCCTCGCTGGTCGCGGCGATCTTCCAGCCGAACAGACTATCGGACGAATATTTTTCGATTCCCGCCTGGATCGCGTAGGCCTCGAGGCGGTCATGCGGCCGCAGCTCTTCGTCAAGGCCGGAAAATTTGGTGCCGGCCCGCCAGTGGTCGTGCAGCGTCTTTGACGCGGCCGCTATTGCGTTCTTGTCGAGCATTGTTCTGCCTCCCCATCAGCCGATCACGATCTTCGTCTGCGGGCCCATTCGCCGCAACAGCCGCAGCATGGCGGATTTTGTCATCGAAACGCATCCGGCCGTCGGCGAGAAATTGGGGCGCGCCAGATGCAGGAACACGGCGCTGCCGCGGCCGGCTACCCGTGGGCCGGCGTTGTGATCGATTTCGACGATGAAATCGTAGAGGTGGTCTTCGCGCGTGAGCCGGTCGCCGGCCTGATCCCGGACCAGGCGAATGGGCTGATTGTAACGGCGGTCCCGCGGGTCCTCGCACCATGCGTCTTCGGGCCGGATCGGCCGGACCGGGAGATAGGTCCGCGGTCGAGGATGGCGGTCGGCGCGCCACCACAATTGCAGCGGATGGTACGTGCCCCTGGGAGTGCCGCCATCGCCCTCCCGCTTGTTGGCGAGGATACCGCCGCGGCCAAGTGCCACCGGCACGGTCCAGCCGTCCGCTGTCAGCCAGCCCCGGCGGGGGTCGCCAGCAGCCCTGTGGACCCGGATTGCCGCCAGCGGCCGATCACGCGCGGTTGTCTGATAAGTGATTGAAATGGTGTTGCTTTCCATGCCAATGCCCGAATCTTGGGATTGCCTGCCCGGCCGCATTTGTTCTATTTGACGCCATTACAGGACATTCATCCAAACGGGCCTCAAATTTGGGATAGACTGCGGTTCGGCTTGTGAATCTGTAACAATTTCTTACCTCAATGCGAATCAGTACCCTGATGACCCGGCTTGCTTGTGAAGTTTGCCTGCGAATCAGGTTGTCACCGACCAAGACCCGGCTTGAGACGCTCCCACTTGTGTCCGCCGCCTGCCCTCAAGAGGATCGTATCCTATGCCCAATGCCCGCAAGATCCTGATCGTGGATGACGACACCGATCTGCGCGACACACTGGTCGAGCAACTATCGCTGCACGAGGAATTCGAAGCTTCCGCAGTCGATACCGGCGCCAAGGGCGCCAGCGCCGCCAAAGCCAACTCCCCCGATCTGGTGCTGATGGATGTCGGCTTGCCGGATACCGACGGAAGGGAAGTCGTGCGCAGCCTCCGCAAGGGCGGCTTCAAGGCGCCGATCATCATGTTGACCGGCCACGACACCGATTCAGACACCATCTTGGGGCTCGAATCCGGCGCCAATGATTACGTCGCAAAGCCGTTCCGGTTTGCCGTCCTGCTCGCCCGGATCAGGGCGCAGCTCCGCCAGCACGAGGCCAGCGAGGACGCGGTGTTTTCCGTCGGTCCCTACAGCTTCCGGCCCGGCTCCAAGATGCTGACCGCCGCCAATGCCAGAAAAGTGCGGCTGACCGAGAAGGAAACCGCGATCCTGCGTTTCCTGTATCGCGCCGGCCAGTTGCCGGTGTCGCGCGAGACGTTGCTGCAGGAAGTCTGGGGCTACAATTCGGGCGTCACGACGCACACGCTGGAAACCCATATCTACCGTCTCAGGCAGAAGATCGAGAAGGATGCGGCCAATCCTGAAATCCTGGTGACGGAAGCCGGTGGCTACAAGCTGGTGCCGTGATACGATTCGCAGCCACGATCCGTAATTTTCGCGCATCCCAGTCACGGGTCCATGTCGATCGAAGATGATGTAGCCCTGCTCGAGCGGGTCCCGACATTACGCCTGTTGGGAACGGCGGCTCTGCGCATGCTGGCGATCGGCTCGGAGCAGCGCAATTTCTCGCCCGGCGATTATCTGTTCAACGCCGGCGACGAGGCGGATGCCGGCTATATCGTTCAGCGCGGTTCGTTTCGCGTCGAGGACGGCGGCGCCGAAGTCGTCGCGGGCCCCGGCTCCCTGATCGGCGAATTGGCGCTGATCGTCGCGATGAAGCGGCCGTCGAGCGCAGTCGCGCTTGATCATTCCTCCGTCATCCGGGTCGCGCGCAGCCTGTTTCAACGCGTGCTCGAAAGCGACCCCGGCGCGGCGCGCCGCCTGCGCGACGAACTCGCCACCCGCACCAGCCAGCTCGCCAGCGATATTTTGATGGCGGGCGCCAAGCTGAGCATCTGATCGCTACGCTTCCAGCGTCACCGTTACCGGCACGTGGTCGGACGGGCGCTCCCAGCCGCGGGCGTCGCGGGTGATCTTGAAATCGCTAACACCATCTTTCAACGCGCGCGAAACCCAGATGTGGTCGAGTCGCCGGCCACGGTCGCCCACCGTCCAGTCGGCGGCGCGGTAGCTCCACCACGTATAGACCTTTTCCGAAAGCGGGATCCGCTCGCGCGCGACGTCGAACCATTCGCCATGGGCCTGCGCCGCCAAGAGCTTCTCGCATTCGATCGGCGTGTGCGAGACGACCTTCAAAAGCTGCTTGTGCGACCACACGTCATTCTCATGCGGCGCGACGTTGAGGTCGCCGACCAGGATATGCCGGTCGTCGCCGCGCGGATGCAGCGGTTCGCACGCCTTCATCTCGTCGAGAAATTTCAGCTTGTGATCGAACTTCGGATTGAGCGCGGGATCGGGAATGTCGCCGCCGGCCGGTACGTAGAAATTATGCAGCACCAGCGGCTTTGCGAGCTGCGCCTTCTCGCCGAACGCCACCGAGATGTGACGCGAATCGATCTTGTCGCAGAAGGTTCTGATATCGGTGGCCTCGAACGGCAGTTTCGAGATGATGGCGACGCCGTGATAGCCCTTCTGCCCGTTCAGCGCGACATGCTCATAGCCGAGACGCTTGAATCGCTTCAGCGGGAAAGCGTCGTCGATGCATTTGGTTTCTTGCAGGCACAGCACGTCCGGCCGCGCCGATTTGAGGAACTTGGCGACGATGTCGATGCGAAGGCGCACCGAATTGATATTCCACGTTGTCAGGGAAAACCGCATGAGGGCCGTGTCTTACCACGGTTCCCGGCACGGATTTCCGCCTCTCCACAGAAAGAATGGCGAAGGCGCGCGGTTCAGAGCTTTTTGTTTTGACGCGTTTTCTTCACGCGAACCGGGACCCACTTCGCTCGAAAACGCTCTAATTCGCAGGGGTCATGTAGTTGGTGAAGTCGATCTTGAAGAGGCCGGGGTCGACCTTCTTTGTCGAGTCCAGATTGTAGACCGCAATCGTGGTGTCGTATCCCTGCGGGTCGGTCACCGTCCATTGCTTGAGCTGGCCATCCTTGGTGCCGACCATCAGCATCAGCCGGCTGGTGCCGATCAGGGCCTGCTTCTCCTCGATGGTGACGCTGATGTAGATGTCATCGGCCGTGACGTTGACGACATTGGTGTCCTTCAACAGATCGATCCGGTCCGACAGCAGGAAGCGCAGCGGCGTTTGCGACAGCGGATAGATGTCCTGGGTCGCAAGCTTCGTATCCCGTACCGCCAGCGACGAGCCGTCGGCGATGATCGCGATCGGACTGGGCGCATCGTACTCGAAACGCACCTTGCCCGGCTTCTGGATGTAGAAATCGCCCTTGGTCTTGCTGCCGTCAGGGCCGACCTGGACGAAATTTCCGACCAGCGTCTGCAGCGAGGACAGATAGGAACTGACCCGGGCAGCCTGCGCCTTCTGGTTGGCGTCGAAGGTTGCAAAAATATTGGCCGGGACGTTGCGGTTCGGGTTGGGAATCACCGGGTTGGGCGGCGTCTGGGTGGCGCCGGTGGTCGTCGGTCCCTTCTCCTGCGCGCTCATCTGCACGCTGCCGTCGCGGCCTTTGGGCGCGGGCTTCGGAACCGGCACGGTCTGCGAGAGCGCCGGCGTCGCGAAGCCTGCGATGGATGTGGCGATCAAAAGGGCCAGTCCGGAGCGCAGCCCGCGATGGGTGGGTTGTTGTGTCATCAGATATTTCGGATCTCTATTCAACGAGGCATCCCGCTACCGCCCATTTTATCGTGCTTTCGACCAAAGGAGATATCGTTTTTCCGTGAAAATCGTTGCGCCGAATCCACGTTCGGCGCCTGTATCTAGAATCCGCCCTCTTCCTCCGCGACCAGAATTTCGCGCTTGCCGGCGTGATTCGCCTGCCCGACGATGCCTTCGAGTTCCATCCGCTCCATCAACGATGCGGCGCGGTTATAGCCGATTTGCAGCCGGCGTTGAATGTAGGAGGTCGAGGCCTTGCGGTCGCGCTTGACGATCGCAACCGCCTGCGAGAACAGGTCGCCGCCGCCATCGCCGCCCATGCCCGTGGAATCGAACACCGCGCCGTCCTCGTCGGTCGGCTCTTCCGCGGTGACCGCTTCCAGATATTCCGGCGCACCCTGCGTCTTGAGGTGACGCACCACCTTCTCGACTTCTTCGTCGGAGACGAACGGACCATGCACGCGGCTGATGCGTCCGCCGCCGGCCATATAGAGCATGTCGCCCTGGCCGAGCAGTTGCTCGGCGCCCATTTCGCCGAGGATGGTGCGGCTGTCGATTTTCGAGGTGACCTGAAACGAGATACGGGTCGGGAAGTTCGCCTTGATGGTGCCGGTGATGACGTCGACCGACGGACGTTGGGTTGCGAGGATCACGTGCAGGCCGGCGGCACGCGCCATCTGTGCCAGACGCTGCACCGCGCCTTCGATGTCCTTGCCGGCCACCATCATCAGGTCAGCCATTTCGTCGACGATGATTACGATATAGGGCAATGGTTCGAGATCGAGCTTTTCTTCCTCGTAGATCGCCTTGCCGCTTTCCTTGTCGAAGCCGGTATGCACCGTGCGCGTCAACTCCTCGCCCTTGCCCTTGGCTTCGACGAGGCGCTGGTTGTAGCCGTCGATGTTGCGCACACCGAGCTTGGCCATTTTCTTGTAGCGCTCTTCCATCTCGCGCACGGCCCATTTCAGCGCCACCACCGCCTTTTTCGGGTCGGTCACAACAGGCGTCAGCAGATGCGGGATGCCGTCATAGACGGAGAGTTCGAGCATTTTGGGATCGACCATGATCAATCGGCACTGATCCGGCCGCAAGCGGTAGACCAGGCTCAGAATCATGGTGTTGATCGCGACCGATTTGCCGGAGCCGGTGGTGCCGGCGATCAGCATATGCGGCGTGCGCGCCAGATCGATGATGATGGATTCGCCGCCGATATTCTTGCCGAGGCAGAGCGGCAGCTTCGCGTGCGACTCGTCCTTCGTGGTCAGCAATTCGCGCAGGTAAACCTTTTCGCGATGCGCATTCGGCAGTTCGATGCCGATGGCGTTGCGGCCGGCCACCACGGCGACGCGCGCCGAAAGCGCGCTCATCGAGCGGGCGATATCGTCGGCAAGGCCGATCACGCGCGAGGATTTGATGCCGGGCGCCGGTTCGAGTTCGTAGAGCGTCACGACCGGGCCGGGATTGGCCTTGACGATCTCGCCGCGGACGCCGAAATCGCCGAGCACGCCTTCCAGCGCGCGTGAATTGGCCTCCAGTTCGGCCTTGCTGAGCGGCTGCCGGTCCGACGCCTTGGGCGCCGTCAGCACCGAGACCGATGGCAGTTCGAATTTATCGGATTTACGCGCCGCCGCGCGCGGCGCAGCCTTCTTGCGCGGAGCGCGGGCGGCCGGGACTTCCTCGTCCTCGTCTTCCTCTTCTTCCTCGTCCTCGAATTCTTCGTCCCGCGGGGCCAGTGCCGGCGCGGCGCGGCCGCGGAGGCTCGGTTCCTGACGTTCGAACGAGGCCGTGCGAGGCGGCGGCGAACTCGACACCAGCGATCGGTAGGCCGCGCTCATCAGCCAACCGAGCCGCGCCTTTGCGCTCATCAGCGCGTGATACACCCATCCGAGCGAAACCGAACTGCGATCTGCTTCTTCCTCGAAGGGCGTGTCATCGTCCTCGATCGGCGTCAGCTCTTCATCTCTCGGGCGCGAGCCCCAGCCGCTGGCAAACAGGAAGGCCGTGCACATCGCCGCGAACAGGATGATGCCGAGCACGAGACGATAGGTGAAGCCGGCCGGACCGAACACCACGGCGGGCGCGCGCACCAGTGCATCGCCGACGACGCCGCCAAGGCCGGTCGGCAGCGCCCACGCGCCGCCATGCGGCCAGCAGCTTGCAAAGCCTGCCGCGATCACGGTGCAGAGAATCCAGCATCCAAGGCGGAGCGCTTCGCGGTCGAAGGTGCGATGGGTCAGCATGCGCCAGCCCCACACCGCAACGGGGAGGATCAGCATGATCGCGCCGAGGCCGAGGATCTGCATCAGGAGATCGGCGCCGATCGCGCCGGGATAGCCAAGAACGTTGCGGATCGGACGCGATGTCGCGTGGCTCAGGCTCGGGTCCTGTACCGACCACGTCATCAAAGCCGCCGCCGCCACGCCGGATAGCGCGATCAGACAAAGGCCTGCGAGTTCGCGCAGGCGCCGCGCGAGGGCGTCGCGGATCGAGACCGGCAGATGGCCGACCAGGGGAATGACACGTTCGATCGCTGGCATGCTCATGGGGCCCTGCGATTAATCCAGAATTTCGACAAGCCGATGCAAAGCCTCGGCCGTTGATTCACTGTCGGAGACCAGCGCGAGACGGATGTAGCCTGCGCCGGGATTGAAGCCGTCGCTCTGCAGCCGCGACAGATAACTTCCGGGGATCACGCGGACCCCCGCATCGCGATAAAGTTTCACCGCCACAGCCTCGTCGCCGCCGAGTTTCGAGACGTCGAGCCAGACGCAGAAGCCGCCGGCGGGCCGGACATAGCCGTAGCGGCTGCCGAGAATCTGGTCGGCGAGGTCGAACTTGATGCGGTAAAGCCTGCGGTTCTCTTCGACGTGCGCTTCGTCGCTATAGGCAGCGACCGCAACGTGCTGCAGCGGCACCGGCACCTGGGGTGCCGCGACATTGCGCAATTCGTGAAAGGCCGCGAGAAACTTTCGGTCCCCGGCGGCAAAGCCGACCCGCATGCCGGGCAGGTTCGAGCGCTTCGACAGCGACTGGAACGCTACGACGTTGGTGAAGTCGGGACCGGCGCATTCCAGCGCGCTGCCCGGCGCCTGCCTGGTGTAGATTTCCGAATAGCACTCGTCGCTCAGGATCATGAAGCCGTGCCGGTCGGCGAGCTTCTTCAAGCGGATGAAGTAGTCGCGCGAGGCGACGGCGCCTTGCGGGTTGGCGGGCGAGGCGATGAACATCGCCACGGTTCGGGCCAGCGTTGCGTCATCGAGCGCATCGAGATCCGGCAAAAATCCGTTGGCGAGCGTGGTCGGCAGGTAGATCAGTTCGCAACCGGCGGCGCGGGCGCCCGCGCCATAGGCGGGATAAAACGGGTTGGGCATCAGGATCGCGGGCCTGCCCTTGCGCGGACCAACATAACGGGCGGCGGTGATCGCCGCGAAAAACAGCCCCTCGCGGCTGCCGTTCAGCACCAGGATTTCGCTCTCGGGATCGACCGGGCGGGGGAGCTGGAACCGGGTGGAAAGCCAGTTCGCGGCCGCCCGCCGGAACGGCTCGATGCCCTTGGCGAGGGGATAGCGGCCGAATTCGGCGATGTGCTTCGCGAGGACCGGTCCGACAAAGCCAGGCACCGGATGCTGCGGCTCACCTAATGAAAGCGTAATCAACGGCTTAGCGGGTTGATACGGCGCCAACAATTCGGTCGTCCGCAGAAAGGGCGAGCGCTCGGCCTGACCGGCAGGGGTTGCACTGCCAGCGCCCTGCGCCACGCCGGAAGAGGCGGTCATTGCCATGTCTGATACGCCAGCACTTTCAAAAGCGGCCGAGGGACTAAACCTCCGACCGGAAACACATCAAACCACCATAGATACGGCGAGGTTAAGACGCGATTAACCATCGGCTGGTCTGGACAATTTGCGAGGTATTACCATATTCTAAGCTGGTATTACTGCTGTGAGGCCTGCCATGGCAACGACGGTTACGAGCAAGGGTCAGGTGACGATCCCTAAGCCGGTTCGTGATCGCCTGGGGATCGTGCCCGGAAGCCGGGTTGAATTCCGGCTTGCGACCGACGGGAGTATCGTGATCGAGAAGGCCGACGGCACGAGGGAACCAAGCCGCTTTGCCAAGCTGGTCGGTATCGCCGGCCCAGGTCTCTCCACGGACGAAATCATGGCGATCACGCGCGGGGATTAGTCCGTGACGCTGGTGGATTCGAACGTCCTGCTGGATATTTTCGGGCAGACTCCAGGATGGTGGGAGTGGTCGCTTGCGCAGCTCGAGAACGCGGCTGCCCGCGGTCCGTTGCTGATCAATGACGTTATCTTTGCGGAAACGTCGATTCGCTTTCCAATGATTGAAGATTTCGAAGCCGCTTTGGCGAAGGCCGGCATCGCCGTTGCGCCGATACCGCGGATGGCGCTGTTCCTGGCCGGCAAGGCGTCGGTTCAGTACCGCAACGCGGGTGGCACCCGCAGCGGTGTGCTGCCGGACTTCTTTATTGGCGCGCATGCAGTCGTCGAACAGCTACCCCTCCTGACGCGCGATATGCGGCGTTATCGAACTTACTTTCCGGCCGTCAGGTTGATCGCGCCGGAAAGCGAGACAGGCTTGTAGCGCAGGCTACCGCGCCGGCAGCCGCTCAAAGCTCGGCAGGCCCTCCGGGATATGGTGGTACGGCTGCTTGTCGACGGTGTAGATCGCCATCTGCGGTTCGCCGAACAGGGTGGGATCGTCGAGCGTGCCGACCTTGATCACGATCGCCGGCATCCCCGGCGGTCGCGTGACGACATGGGTGCCGCATTCGGGGCAGAATTCCCGCGTCATGGGTCGTTCGAGGTCGCTGCGTTTGAACTGCTTGGGTGCTTGCCCGGTGTATTTGAAGCCGGCGGCCGGCATCAGCAGAAAGACGTTGGCGGAGCCGCCGGTGATGTACTGGCATTCCCGGCAGTGGCACTGCGCCTTCATCATCGGCTCGCCTCCCGCCTCATAGCGCACCTTGCCGCAATAGCATCCGCCTTCGAGTTTCATGACGTCCTCCCGGTTCTATTGACCGCCATTTCGGCGGCTCGCGCCGGATTTGGCAATCTTTTTCCTGGGACGGGCGAGCAAAAAAGAAAGGGGCTCCAACTTGCGCTGGAGCCCCTCAACGGTCAGGGCATTGCCGGGTATGTGCCCGAACCGGAGTTGTGGGTGCGACCCCGGGACAACGACTACGTTGTCCCTTGGGGGACCGCATCCCGTGAGAACTTACATGTTGTAGGCGCGCTCGGTGTGCTCGGTGACGTCGAGGCCTTCACGCTCGGTTTCGACGTTGACGCGCAGACCGACGATCACGTCGACCACCTTGTAGAGGATCGCCGAACCGACGCCCGACCACACCAGCGTGGTGCAGACGCCCCACGCTTGCGAGACCATCTGCGCCGCGAAGTCGTAGTCGGCGACCTTCGGCGGAATGGCGGTGTAGTCGATGATACCAGCACCACCGAGCGCCGGATTCACCAGGATGCCGGTGCCGAGCGCGCCGATGATACCGCCGACGCAGTGGACGCCGAACACGTCGAGCGAATCGTCATAGCCGAGCGAGTTCTTCACCACGGTGCAGAAGAACAGGCAGACCACACCGACCACGAGGCCGAGCACGATCGCGCCCATCGGGCCGGCATAGCCGGCTGCCGGCGTGACCGCCACGAGGCCCGCCACCGCACCCGACAACGCGCCGAGCACGGAAGGATGACCCTTGACGATCCATTCCGCGAACATCCAGGCCATCGCCGCCGCTGCGGTCGCAACGAAGGAGTTGGTCATGGCGAGCGCGGCGCCGCCGGAGGCTTCCAGGTTCGATCCGGCATTGAAGCCGAACCAGCCGACCCAGAGCAGCGAAGCGCCGATCATGGTCATGGTCAGCGAGTGCGGGGCCATCAGCTCCTTGCCGTAGCCAACGCGCTTGCCGATCAGGAGCGCACCGACGAGACCGGCGATACCGGCGTTGATGTGCACCACGGTGCCGCCGGCGAAGTCGATCGCACCCTTCTTGAAGATCCAGCCGGCGTCGGCGTTGATCTCATCGAGCTTGGCCTGCGCCGCGGTCTTGGCGGCACCGTCAGCAGCCGCGGCGAGCGCCTTGGCGGCATCCTGGATCATGTCCGGACCGGGCCAGTACCAGACCATGTGTGCGATCGGGAAGTAGATCAGCGTGACCCAGAGCGGGATGAACAGCGCGATCGCCGAGAACTTCATGCGTTCGGCGAAGGCGCCGACGATGAGGGCGGGGGTGATTGCCGCAAAGGTCATCTGGAAGCAGACATAGACCAGTTCCGAGATGTTGGCGTCCACCGAGAAGGTCGCTGCCTTCGAATCGGTGGTGATGCCCATCATGAAGGCCTTGGAGAAGCCGCCGATGAAGTCGGAACCGCCGGTGAAGGCGAGGCTGTAGCCGTAGAGCGCCCAGAGCAGGGTGACGATGCAGACGGTGTAGAAAACCTGCATCAGGACCGAGAGCATGTTCTTGGAACGGACGAGACCGCCATAGAACAGCGCCAGGCCGGGGATGGTCATCAACAGCACCAGCACTGTCGAAGTCAGCATCCAGGCGTTGTCGCCCTTGTTGACGGTTGGTTCGGCGTAGGCCGCGGTCGCGGCGAACAGGCCGACTGCGAGGGCCGTCAGTCCCGCGCTATAGGGACGTTTAAACGTCATTTGGTTTTACTCCTGAGTGGTAAGGTTTGAGCGCGAAATCAGAGGGCCGCGGCATCCGCCTCACCGGTGCGGATGCGAACCGCATGGTCGAGGTTGATGACGAAGATCTTGCCGTCGCCGATCTGGCCGGTCTTGGCGGCTGACGTGATGGCGTCGATGGTCTTGTCGACCTGATCGGAGGCAACAGCGACCTCGATCTTGATCTTGGGCAGGAAGCTCACGGCGTATTCGGCGCCGCGGTAAATTTCAGTGTGGCCCTTCTGCCGGCCGTAGCCTTTGACTTCCGTCACCGTGAGGCCGTGAACGCCGATGGCGGTCAGGGCGTCACGGACTTCTTCGAGCTTGAATGGCTTGATGATCGCCATAACAATTTTCATGGGTCTTGGTCCCCGCTTGGGCCCGGCTCAGAGGGACCGGGCGTTCTCGACTGAGGTTCACCACGCGGAGATGTTCACTACGCGGGCACAGCCAGCACCCATAGAATCAAATGCCGTGCCAGATCAGGACCGTTCACTAACAGATTATGAATCCGGCCCTTTTCGCCCTTTGCGGGAATTGCACGTTCCTGCGCCATTCGGTCGCGCCCAAAGCGTAGTCAGGTTTGCCCAAATCGTGGGCAGACCTGACGGGAGGAAACAATCCCTGCTCAGCGGCAGTGCAAGAAAGTGGTAACGGGGTGGGCGGCCTATTGCAGCGCTTCGCCGTGCTGCGAGATATCGAGGCCTTCCAGCTCCTGCTGCAGCGATACCCGCAGCGGCGCGAGCACGCCCACCAGCTTGAGCAGCACAAAGGTGATGCCGCCGGACCACACCAGCGTGGCGGCGATCCCATAGAGCTGGATCAGGACTTGCTGCGCATTGCCCTCGATCAGACCTGCGGTGCCGCCGATCGCGTTCACCGCAAAGACGCCGGCGAGCAATGTGCCGGTCAATCCGCCAATGCCGTGGACGCCGAACACGTCGAGCGAGTCGTCATATTTGAAGCGCTGCTTGAGCCAGGTGCAGGCCCAGAAACACAGCGTTCCCGCGACGACGCCGATGACGACGCCGTGCCACGGCGCAACGTATCCGGAAGCCGGCGTGATGGTGCCGAGACCCGCGACGGCGCCCGAAATCATGCCGAGCACCGACGGCTTGCGCCGCGTCGCCCATTCGATCGCTGCCCAGGTCAGCGCGCCGGCGCAGGCGGCCAGATGCGTCGCGGTGATCGCCATCACCGCGCGCGAATTCGCGGCCAGCGCCGACCCGCCATTGAAGCCGAACCAGCCGACCCACAACAATCCGGTGCCGATCACGGCGAGCGACAGGTCGAACGGCGCGAGGTTCTCGCTGCCATAGCCCTGACGCCGGCCCATCACCATCGCCGCAACCAGTCCGCCGATGCCGGCGGAAAGATGCACGACGAGGCCGCCGGCGAAATCCAGCACGCCCCTGGTGGCAAGGAATCCGCCGCCCCACACCCAGTGCGCAAGCGGCACATAGACGAATGTGAACCAGCCGACGGAAAACAGCAGATAGGCCGAGAACCGCATCCGGTCCGCCACCGCGCCTGCCACCAGCGCCACCGTGATGATCGCAAACGTCATCTGGTACAGCATGAACAGCGCTTCCGGTATCGTCTTGGCCGCCGGGTTGACGCTCTCCATTGTCATTCCGATCAGGAACCAACGGTCGAGCGTGCCGATCCAGGGACCGTCGCCGACGAAGGCCAGCGAATAGCCGAACGCCACCCACAGAATCGAGATGATCGCAACGGCAGCGAGGCTCTGTGCCATGGTCGCCAGCACGTTCTTCTTGCGCACCATGCCGGAATAGAACAGCGCCAGGCCCGGTATCGTCATCATCAGGACCAGCGCGGTGGCGACGATTATCCATGCAGTGTCGGCGGCATTGATGGTGGACGTCTCGGCGGCCAGGGCCGGCGTCGCGAGCGAACTCGCCGCAAGCGTGATGAGCGCAGCATTCCCCGCTGCACGATACGATGGTGCCCCCATGGAATTCCCCCGGCCTGTTGTCGTGTCGTTGTCGTTTCTTGGCTTCTCGCGTTCGGCGTCGTTGCCGCCGCGCGTTGAATTTTCGCGATGCCTCAAAGCGCGTCGCTATCGGTCTCGCCGGTGCGGATTCTCAGCGCGTGGTCGATCGGCGTGACGAATATCTTGCCGTCGCCGATCTGCCCGGTACGCGCGTTCGCGGTGATGACCTCGACCGCCTTCTCGGCGACGTCGGAGGCGACCGCGATTTCGATTCGGAGCTTGGGCAGGAAGTTCACGACATATTCGGCGCCGCGATAGATTTCGGTGTGGCCCTTTTGGCGGCCGTAGCCCTTGACCTCAGTCACCGTCATGCCGTGGACGCCGATGGCCGTCAGCGCCTGACGCACCTCGTCAAGCTTGAAGGGTTTGATGATCGCGACGACGAGTTTCATGGTCAGGCCTTCATTTCGCTGGATATTTCTTGAGCACCGGGCGGACTGACCGCCGACGGCGCCGCCACTGCAAATCTGGCATCTTTCTAGGCAAATGGCACAAAAAAGTTGCAAGTAGAAGCGGAAAACATTTCGAGCTGGTGACGTCGATCACTGTACAGGCGGCAGGATCGTCCGCCAAAATGTGGTTTCACCGCCAGCCACTCCGCCGGCTCCCCCATTTCCACGGCTCAAGGGAATAATAATGTCGAACCGATCGTGGTTTTATGCATCCAGCGGCCAGCAACAGGGCCCTTATCCGGAGGCGCAGCTCCGCGACCTTATTACCCGGGGCATGGTTGGCGCGGACACATTGGTCTGGACCGAGGGGATGTCGGGCTGGCAGCGGGCCGGCGACATTCCCGGCCTGATCCCCGGCGGATCAGGCCCGCCCTCCATGCCGCACCCCGGCGGCCAGCCGCCAATGGCCGGGAGCTATAGCGGAGGTCCGCTGTCGATCGACTTCGGGATCCTGGAATTTACGTGGCGTACCCTGGCGCTCGTGGTCGGTCTGATCTTCATCATCCCGGCACCATGGGTTCTGATCTGGTACATCAAGTGGATCGTCCCGTGCGTGGGCGTGCCGGGACGGCCGAACCTCAGCTTCGAGGGCGAGGCGATGACGATCGTTCCCTGGTTTTTTGGCTTCGTCGTTCTCATGATTGGCGTTGGCTTTATCGGCAGCCAGTTGCTCAGCAATCTGATGATCCTCGTTCTGATGGCCCTGCACTGGTTGTTTCTCAAATGGTTCATCGCGAATCTCGCGTCCAACGGGCAGCCACTCGAACTCGGCTTCTCCGGCCCGGTCTGGGCTTACGTCGGTTGGGCCATTCTTGCGGCTATCGCCATCATCACCATCGTCGGCTGGGCCTGGGTTTACGTGGCCTGGATGCGGTGGGTTTGCCGGAACATCCAGGGCACGCGGCGCGAAGTCCTCTTCATCGGCAGCGGCCTGGAGTTCCTGTGGCGTACGATCGTGGCTGCAATCGCCAGCGCCTTCATCATCCCGATACCGTGGGTGTATCGATGGATGTGGCAGTGGCTGGCGTCGCAGACCGTTTTGGCCGAGCGAGGCGCATCGGCCAACGGCTAAAGCTCACTTGCGCTGGCGCACCGAGCCCTCCTGGGCGACCGACGCCACCAGCGTGCCGTCGGGCTTGAAGATCAGGCCGCGGGTCAATCCGCGGCCGTCTTGCGCGCTCGGGGAGTCCTGCGCGTAGAGTAGCCATTCATCGGCGCGGAACGGCCGGTGAAACCACATCGCGTGGTCGAGGCTCGCCGGCATCATCCGCTTGTCGAACAGGGTGCGGCCGTAGCGCGCCATCACCGCATCGAGCAGCGAGAAATCCGACGCATACGCCAGCGCGCACAAATGCAGCGCGGGATCGTCGGGCAACTTGGCCGCGGTGCGAATCCAGACATGGATGCGCCCGTCGTCGATCTTCTGGCCGAAATAGCGGCCGAGCTCGACCGGGCGCAGCTCGATCGGCCGGTCGGATTCGTAATAGCGGCGGATGAATTCCGGCATCTCCTTGAACATCGGCTGCTTCGACACTTCTTCCGCCGTGAGTTTTTCCGGCGGCGGAACATCCGGCATCTTTTCCTGATGGTTGAACGCGCCTTCCTCTTCCGCATGGAACGACACCATGATCGAGAAGATCGCGTTGCCATGCTGGATCGCGGTGACGCGACGGGTCGAATAGCTCTTGCCGTCGCGCAGGCGTTCGACCTGGTAGATGATCGGGATCTGCGGATCGCCGGGCAGGATGAAATAGCAATGGATTGAATGCGGCAGGCGGCCCTCGACGGTGCGGCAAGCCGCCACCATCGCCTGTCCGATCACCTGGCCGCCGAATACCCGTTGCCAGCTCGTCTTTGGGCTGTTGCCTCTAAACAGGTTCACCTCGAGCTGTTCGAGATCGAGGATCGAAATCAGGTCAATGAGGCCTTTGGACATGGCGTGCTTTCGGTCGAACATTTTGCGTCATTCCGGGGCGATGCGAAGCGTTGAACCCGGAATCTCGAGATTCCGGGTTCACGCTGACATGTGCCCCGGAATGACGGGGTGACATAAGCCTTGTTTCTCGGCCCTGTTTCGCCCAGCTATAATCAGGTAGCAAGCGTAGTCTGACGAAGTAACCGGGCAAGGATCGCATGGCGGCACAGCGAAGCATTGTCATCTGTGGCGGCGCCTTTGCAGGGCTGGCGCTGGCGCTGGCGTTCCGTCAGGGCCTGGGCCCCGATATTCCCGTCATCGTTGCCGATCCGGCACTTGCCACGCGGCCGAGCCGCGATCCGCGGGCGACCGCGATCGTGGCCGCGTGCCGGCGGTTGTTCGAGGCGCTCGGCGTCTGGGACAAGGTATCCGACTCCCAGCCGATCCTCGACATGGTCGTCACCGATTCCAAGCTGGAGGATGCCACCCGTCCGGTGTTCCTGACCTTTGCGGGAAATGTCGAACCCGGCGAACCCTTCGCCCACATGGTCGAAAATCGCCGTCTGATCGATGCGCTGGTGGCTCGCGCCGAGGCTGAAGGCATCGATCTCCGGGCCACGGCGGTTTCGACCCACGATTCGCGTTCCGATGGCGTCACCGTGACGCTCGCCGACGGCAATGTCGTCGAGGCAAGCCTGCTGGTGGCCGCCGACGGCGCGCGCTCAAAACTGCGCGAGCGCGCCGGCATTGCCACCCATGGCTGGGACTACGATCAATCCGGCATCGTCGTCACCGTCGGCCATGAGCGCGATCATCAGGGCCGCGCCGAAGAGCATTTTCTTCCCGCGGGTCCGTTCGCGATCCTGCCGCTGACCGGCAAGCGCTCGTCGCTGGTATGGACCGAGAGCCGCACCGAGGCCGCGCGCATCACCGCGCTCGGCGAAGCCGAGTTCCACGATGAACTCGAGAAGCGCTTCGGGCTGCACCTCGGCGAGATCAAGGCGCTCGACAAGCCTCGCGCGTTTCCGCTTGGCTATTTCGTCGCCCGCTCATTCATCGCCGAGCGGCTGGCGCTGGTCGGCGATGCTGCGCACGTCATTCATCCGATCGCGGGGCAGGGCCTCAACATGGGCCTGAAGGACATCGCCGCGCTGGCCGAAGTCGTGGTCGATGCGGCGCGGCTCGGCATCGATCCCGGGCAGGCCGACGTGCTCGACCGCTACCAGCGCTGGCGGCGCTTCGACACAATGGCGATGGGGCTTGCCACCAATTCGCTGAACTTCCTGTTCTCGAACGAATCGAATTTGTTGCGAGCCGTGCGCGATATCGGGCTCGGCCTCGTCGATCGCGCGCCGCCGCTGAAGAGCCTTTTCATCCGGCAGGCCGCGGGATTGTCCGGCGAGGTACCGCGGCTGTTGAAGGGTGAGGCGCTGTAGAAGGCGAATGGCGAATAGGGAGTAGCGAATGGAATTTCCGCTATTCGCCACTCACCATTCGCCGCTTTCGTCACTCGATCTTTCGCGCCTCTTCCGGCAGCATGATCGGGATGCCGTCGCGGATCGGGTAGGCGAGCTTGGCCGAGCGCGAGATCAGTTCCTGCCGGGTCGAATCGAATTCGAGCGGGCCCTTGGTCACCGGACAGACCAGGATCTCCAACAGCTTTGGATCGACGGTGCTGTCGAGGCGTTCGGGCGTGGCATTCATTTGCGGTCTCCGGTTTACCGCGGTCCTTAGCATATTGGACCCGGCCTGTAACTGCGCGAGCTAGCGCTGGGCCATTTGCAACATTTCGTCGAGCACGGCCTGCTGCCGCGCCTTCGGCAAGGCCTGGTCCGATAGCGCGTAGCCGAGAAACGCCCAATAGAGGAGTTGGGCGCGGGCGCGGGCCACTTCCGCCCGCAAGCCGAACTGCAATAAAAGGTTTTCGACATAGCTGAGCCGCCGCCGGTCAATCGCCTGCATGGCGGCGCGGGCGGCGGGATCGACGCTGGCCCAGGTGCGGACCGCCTTCTCCAGCGTCAGCTTTTCGCTAAATACCCGGCTCAGCAGCAACGCCAGCGGGTTTTCATCTTTCGCGGCGGCTTCGACATTGGCGATGATCTGCTCGGCGGCCACCTCGCGCCAATGCGCGAGGATGGCCGCACGGAACGCGTTGATATCGGCGAAATGCCAGTAAAAGCTGCCGCGTGAGACCCCCATCGCCTTCGCCAAAGGTTCCGCCTTCAGGGCCGTGAAACCCTTCTGCGCCAGCGTCTTGAGGCCCTGATCGAGCCAGTCTTTGGCCGAGAGTTGATCGCTCATGGTCGTTCCCGCAATACCGCACCATACACCACTGTATTGACAGGAGCCAGCGCATGCGCCATAACCATACAGCACTGTATGGAGGATCCGATGCGCGATCTCTTGCTGCAATGTTCCGGCCTCGCCGCAATTGCGGTTGCCCTGATCCACGGCGTGCTCGGCGAAACCAAGGTCTTTGCACGGGCGACCATCGAGCCGGCGCGGCTGCGCACGCTGATCCATCTGGTCTGGCATGCCGGCACCGTAGCGTGGATCGGTGGCGGCGTGCTGTTGCTCGCCGCACCCTGGATGGAATCGGAGCCAGCACGGCACTGGATCATCGTCACGATCGCTTGCGTGTTCGGCTTCGCTGCGTTCGCCAATGCCTGGGCGACGCGCGGCAAACATTTTGGCTGGATGGCGCTGAGCGCCGTGGTGGCGATGGCGGTCGCGGGATATTAGCCGGCGCGGACTCCCGGCCTCACCGGTTGATGTGGCATGTCGGGTTCTCCGGCATTTCCGTGGACTCGCGCCGGCTCTCCGGAACGGGGATGGCCTCCAAGCCCCCGTACGAATACGGGGAGCCGTGTCCCGTCGCGTGCGCAACGGCTCTTAGCCTTTGGAATCATTGTGTAAACAGCATTTACGTTCCGGTAGGCATGCAACCGGGCATTGCACGAAATTAACGCGCTGAAAGCTTAATCAGACAACCGTCGTAGGATTGAAGATGGACCAATTGCATGTTTCGCATATTTACGTGTCTTACCGCCGAGCATGATTGGCGGCTTGTACTGCTCGCCGGTCTGGTTTGCTTCGTTGCAAGCATTGTCGCGGTCAACATCTTTCATCGCGCCACCGCCTCGCAGGCACGAACGCGCCTGATCTGGATTGCAATTGCCGGCGCTGCGATCGGCTATGGGATTTGGGCGACGCACTTCGTTGCAATGCTCGCCTACGAGCCCGGTGTATCAACCGGTTATGGCATCGTCCTGACCGCACTGTCGCTCGCCGTGGCCATGGTACTGACGTCCTGTGGCTTTGGAATTGCTGCCAGCGACCCCGACCGGTGGCGCGTTGCTGCTGGCGGTATCGTCATCGGCGGCGGCATTGCGGGCATGCACTATCTCGGTATGTGGGCGCTCGAAGTGCCGGGCCGCGTGACCTGGGCCTTGGACCTCGTGTTCGTCTCGATCGTGCTCGGCATGTTCTTCGGCTATGCCGCGCTGGCGATCGCGCTACGCCACAAGAATAAATGGGGGACGCTTGCAGCGGCGCTGCTGCTGACGCTCGCAATCGTCTCGCATCATTTTACGGCCATGGGCGCCGTGCTAATCATTCCCGATCCGACACAGATATCCCACGGCCTGTCGCTTTCTCCGACCTTCCTCGCCCTTGCAATCGCCGGCGTGGCTCTATCGGTGCTCGGAATGAGCCTGATCGGCGTTCTCGCGGATCGCCGCCTTGCCAACCGAACCCGCAAATTCGAAGAAATCATCAGCCAGTTGTCGCTCGCCCGGCAGGAGGTTGAAGGATCGCAAAGAGAATTGCAGGAACAAAAACTCAGACTGGATACCGCCATCAACCACATGGGGGAGGGCCTCTGCATGTTCGATGCAGAGAAGCGGCTCGTGGTATGCAATGATCGTTATGCCAAAATGTATCGGCTGCCGCCGGAACTGTTGAAGGCGGGAACACCGCATCAACAAATCATCAAGCATCGGATTGCGAACGGCATCCTCAAGGGCGAGACCAGCGAAAGCGCGGCGAAGCGGTTGCTCTCGACGTTGAATGCGTTACCACCCGACGCAACCACCAGCAGGACCGACGAATTCGCGGACGGTCGATTGATCTGCGTTACCCGACAGCCAATGGTGGGCGGCGGATGGGTGGCAACGCACCTCGACGTCACCGAGCAGCGGCAGTCCGAGGCCAGGATCATCCATATGGCCCAGCATGACGCGCTGACGGACCTGCCAAATCGCGTGCGGCTGAGAGTGCGCATGGAGCACGCCCTTGCAATCACCCGCGAGGGAGGATTCGGCCTTGCCGTGTTGATGCTCGATCTCGACCGCTTCAAGGAGGTCAACGACACGCTCGGTCATCCGGCAGGCGACAAGCTGCTGCAAGCCGTCGCCGCGCGGCTGCTCGAATGCATCCGCGATACGGCCCTGATTGCACGGCTGGGCGGCGACGAGTTCGCCGTGATCGACTACGTGACCAATCCCGTCGTCGAAGCCACGGCCCTTGCCGAAAAAATCAGCCACGCGCTTTGCGAACCGTTCGATCTTGGCGAACATCAGGTGACCATCGGCACCAGCATCGGCATCGCCATCGCGCCACGCGACGGAACCAATCCCGACGAAATCCTCAAGAGCGCGGATCTCGCCCTTTATTCCGCCAAGAGTGGCGGACGTGGTTCATTCCGCTTCTTCGAGCCGGAGCTCGACCAGCTCATGCATGCCCGTCGCAACCTGGAGCGGGATATGCGTGACGCACTTGCCAACGGCGGATTCGAGCTCCACTACCAACCGTTCATCAATGTCGTGAGTGGAGAACCCAGCGGCTTTGAGGCGTTGCTGCGCTGGCATCATCCCCAGCGCGGTTTGGTCATGCCGGCCGAATTTATCCCGCTTGCGGAAGAAACAGGCTTGATCGTGCCTCTCGGGGAGTGGGTGTTGAGGGCCGCCTGTGCCGAGGCGGCCAAGTGGCCTGCCGATCTCAAGATCGCAATAAATCTGTCACCCGCTCAATTCAGGAGCAAGGAGCTGGTTTCGATCATCGTAGGCGCGCTTGCGAATTCGGGAATTGCGCCGCAAAGACTCGAGCTCGAGGTCACCGAGACGGTCACCATGCATGACAGCGAGGCTGTGTTCGCTGCGCTTGATCAGCTGCATAAACTGGGCGTGCGAGTAGCCCTGGACGATTTTGGTACCGGCTACTCATCACTCAGTCTTCTTCAGAGGTTTCCATTCGACAAAATCAAGATCGATCGCAGCTTCGTCAGCGCGCTGTCGGATGCAAAAGAGGAATCACGCCTGATCGCACGCGCGGTGGTCCGATTCGCCGTCAGTCTCGGCAGGACGACGACGGCCGAAGGGGTCGAAACGAAGGAACAGCTGGAAATCCTCCATGCGGAGGCATGCACTGAAATGCAGGGCTATTATCTTGGCAGACCGATGGATGGCGCCAAAGTTCTTGCAATGCTGCGCACGCAGGCTCAGACCGTGCGACGGCGCAGGGCTGCCAGGAGCGTGGCGCGCTGAACGGGCCGTCAAGCGGACGACATGCGGACACTAGCTAGAGCTAGCTGCGCTCGGACCATCGCAACGCATCTAACCAAACCGCTCTGGCTGAGGCTCAGCGTCTACTGCAGCCCGGTGTCGCCGCTGGTGCGCTTCTTGGCGAGGTCCATTTCGGTCACCGCGATCAGGATTTCGGCGCGGGTTTTCAGGTCGGTCGCTTCCAGCATCGCCTGCTTCTCCGCCGGTCCATATGGAGACATCATCGCCAGCGCATTGACCAGCGCCTCGTTCGGCGCGCTCTCGATGCCTTCCCAATCCACCTTCAGATTGTTGGCTTCGAGAAAATCAGTCAGCACGTCGAGCAAGGCCGCGCGATCGACGGCTTCTTCGCCTTTGCGCGCAACGAAATCGTCGGCATAGGGGAAGAAATCCACCTTGCATTGCCGGTACGCGGTCAGGGCGGTGACTTCCTCGACCACCTTGAAGCGGGCGACGCCGGTAAGTTCCAGGATGTAGCGGCCGTCGCCGGATTCGGCGAGCTGCGTGATGCGGCCGACACAGCCGACCCGGAACAGCTCCGGCCTTGCCTCGTCCCTGCTGTGGGAAATATCCGGCTGGATCATCCCGATCAGCCGGTGACCGTCGCGCAGCGCATCGTCCACCATCGCCAGATAGCGCGGCTCGAAAATATTGAGCGGCATCTGGCCGCGCGGCAGCAACAGCGCGCCCGGCAACGGAAACACCGGAATGATTTCGGGAAGCTCGCCGGGTCCGCGGTATTCGGCATTGATCGGCATTTGCAGTCCCGGCGTTAGTTTGTTGGTTTGGTGGGTATTCTGGTCATAAAACCGGTTCCCACTTTTATGGAACGGGCCCTACGAAAACAGGATCGTCGACAGCCGCTTGCGTCCATCGACGGTCGCCTCGTCGGCGCCGCCCCATGCTTCGAAGAACTGCACCAACTGCTTGCGCGCACCGTCGTCATTCCACTTGCGATCGCGCTTGACGATTTCGAGCAACTGGTTGGTCGCCTCGGCGCGGTTGCCCTGGGCGTTGAGCGCGGTCGCCAGATCGAATCGCGCCTGATGGTCGAGCGGGTTTGCGGCGACTTTCTGTTCCAGCTCGGTCACCGGGCCGACCGCCTGGGCCTGCTCGGCGAGATCGATCGAGGCCTGCACCGCCTTGACGGCGGCGTCATTGCGCTTCGACTCCGGCACCATCCCGAGGGTCTGCCTGGCCTGTTCGATGGCGCCAGATGTCACGTAGCATTTCGCCAGCCCTGCCAGCGCCGCGATATTGGTGGAATCGTGCGCGAGCACCTCGGCGTAGATCTGGGCTGCGCCGGCCGGATCGCCTTCCGCCAGTACGGCCTCGGCCTCTTGCAGAATCTCGGCGATATTCGGCTCGCCCGGCGCCGTCATGCCCTTGGTGAGTTTGTCGATGAAGGCGTTGATCTGGCTCTCCGGCACCGCGCCCATGAAGCCGTCGGCGGGCTGGCCGCCCACGAACGCGATCACGGCCGGGATCGACTGAATGCCCATCTGACCGGGGATGGCCGGATGCTCGTCGATATTCATCTTGACCAGCTTGACCTTGCCCTTGGCCGCGCGGACTGCCTTTTCGAGAGCGGGCGTGAGCTGACGGCAGGGGCCGCACCAGGGCGCCCAGAAATCGATCAGCACCGGCTGCCGCTTCGATTCCTCGATGACATCCTTCACGAAGGTCTGGGTGGTCGTCTCCTTGATCAGATCGGGTGCTGCCTGCGGCGCCGGGCCGCCGCCCTGCTCAACTATCGTCACGGTATCCTCGCCTGATGTCTTGAGAAGATGTCTTTGGAATTCGGGCCCGTTCTAGCACGGCTAGGGGCGAAGTTCCTCCTCCGCTAGATGGCGGCTTGGCCACAAAATTCAATCGGCAGGGTGCCGCCGCGTCATCGGGCGAGGGGGCGGAACCCCGCTGGAACGTCGATGCCCCGTCGAGGCAAGCCAAGGCCCTTCGATTGCGACGTGCGGGACGAATTGACAGCGGACGTTGGGAGGCTTGTTCGAAAAAATGGCTCGAATCGCCCGCGCATCGCGCCGGCGGCCGGACCCTTAGGTTCCCGGGCTGGGTATAGGGGCCGACAAACCCCGTTTAGGCGTTGTTTCGGACCGATTCGCTCCCAATTGTTAATGAAATCGGATTATCCGCGTGACAACGGATCGCACGCGGACTGTTGCATTCACGGTCGGCATTTGGCATAGGTCTGCCGTTGACGGCGAGCGTTCGCCGCCATCTCGGATGCGGGTGTAGCTCAGTGGTAGAGCACGACCTTGCCAAGGTCGGGGTCGAGGGTTCGAGCCCCTTCGCCCGCTCCAGATTTTCTTCTATGGCAAATTACCGGATCATCGACAGGCCGCCTTTGGGCGGCCTTGTCGCTTTTTGAGCCCGCGATGTGATCCAGCTCTCCCTTGGTTCGAGCGGAGCGTGTAATTCTCCTGGACCAGAGATTGTGGGGTCTCTTCATCACTCGGCGGGGCAATTTCATGGGCCGAAAAATCATTCTGCTATCCGACGGCACCGGCAATTCTTCAGCAAAAGTCTGGCGAACCAACGTCTGGCGCACCTTCGAGGCGCTGGATCTTTCGAACAATGACCAGGTCGCATTTTACGACGACGGCGTCGGCACCTCGTCATTCAAACCGATGGCGATCCTCGGTGGCGCGTTCGGTCTCGGCCTCCGGCGCAACGTCATCGCCCTCTACAAATTCGCCTGCCGCAACTATCGCGATGCCGACGACGAGCTGTTCGGCTTCGGCTTCAGCCGCGGCGCCTTCACGATCCGGATCGTGATGGGGTTGATCGACAGCCAGGGCCTTGTCAAAGCCGACAATGAAGCCGAACTCCACAGCCTGGCGAGTGCGGCCTACCGCGCCTATCGCAGGGACCGCTACCATCATCTGAAGTTTGAAGCGCCCTATCAGTGGATCCGCAACAAGTTCGGACCGCATTATCCTCCGAAAGAGGTTCGCAGGAACGTCAAGATCAGGTTCGTCGGCGTTTGGGACACGGTTGCCGCTTACGGCATGCCGGTCGACGAGATGACGCGCGGCATTCATCAGTATATCTGGCCGATTGAACTGCCGAACAATCGTCTCTCGCCTCGTGTCATGCGCGCCTGCCAGGCGCTGGCGCTCGATGAGGAGCGGACTACGTTCCACCCGCAGCTTTGGGACGAAACCGCCGGCATCAACGGCAACACCGCTGGGCCCGATGTCGACGGGCGGCGCTTCATCAAGGACGAACGTATCAGCCAGGTCTGGTTCGCCGGCGTGCACACCAATGTCGGCGGCGGTTATCCCGACGATGCGCTTGCCTACATTCCGTTCGTCTGGATGATTACCGAGGCCAAGCGATGCGGGCTCAAATTCAAATCGGATTATGCAAACGAGCCGCCCAATCCTGACCTGATGATATCCGATCCCGACACGTTCAAGAACGCGATTTCCAAGCGGGACAAGGACGGACGGCTCTACGACCCGCGCAAAGGTCTCGGCGGCTACTACCGCTACGGGCCGCGCAAACTGGTCCCATTCCTGTATCCGGAGACCAGAAAACAGGAAGACGACGAGGTCGGCGTCGGAATCGCAAAAATTCATGAAAGCGTCTTCAGGCGCGTCGAAAACCACGCGCATGCCTACGCGCCGGTTGGCCTTCCGCCCTATTATCGCGTCGTCAAGGAAGACGGCGAGATTGTATCGCCCGATAAGTTCAGGATCGGCCCAGCCACAGAACCGTTTGAAGCCAGCGCGGCTGCGGCGCAGCGCGCGCTGGCGCAGGAACATGTCTGGAACGAGGTCTGGAAGCGCCGCATCACCTATTTCGCGACTGTCGGCGCGACAGTGTGGCTGGTGCTGTTTCCGCTGGTGAGCGGCGCGCAACGCTATGATGAATATACAAGCCCGATTCGCTGGGTGTCCGACTTTGTGCGCTTTGTCGGTGGATTTCTTCCAGGCTTTGCGTCGACGTGGATCGACGGCTATGCACGCGCGCCGGGTTGGTTCCTTGTTCTGGTTGGCCTGGTTTCCGGTTTGCTGTATGTATCCTCGCGAATCGCAGGTCGTACATCAAATCTGATGGCTTCGATCTGGCGAAAGACGCCGGAAGCGCCGTCAGGCCTGCCCGACAACTGGATCTATCGACTCCGCAGCAGCCCGATTTACATTGGCTTCCACGACCATCTGAAACGCACGATCGCGCCGGCTTTCTTCGCGGTGGCGTTCTTCTATCTCGGATTGGCGGTGGTGAATCATCTCGCCTACGATGGCCTGGACGTGGCCGGATACACCTGCGTTCACGGCGATGCCGATCCAAAGCCCGCCGTGCTTGAAATCAACCAGAGCAAACGTGTCGAATTCAAAACGTCGGAACTGTGCAAGGCAACAGGCATCCTGCTCGAACATCGCGCGCGCTACTATGTGACCATCCAGCCGGGTGAGCCATGGTTCAATGGCGTCACCCGCATCGGCACCCCGGTTGGGGGTTTCTCCGCCAAAGACCAGCCGGCCTGGTACGAGCGCATATATCTCTCGCTGTTTCTGCCCTTGCGTCGGGAATTATCTAAGGACTGGTTCCGCATCGTGCTTCGGTTTGGGCATGTCGGTGGTGAAGAGAGCTCGTACGAGCCTGATCCTTACGATGACATAATCCAGTTCAATATCGCGCCCACGATCGCGCCCGATCGCAAACAAGAACTGTTCGTCTTCGTCAACGACGCCGTGATCGGCGTGCCAGGCTTCTATGACCTCCTCTACCGCAACAATCGCGGCACGGCATACCTCACCGTCAAGCGAACGAGATAGCGCCACTAGCTTGAGACAAGCCGAGCGATTTCGCCTTCCGGATCCAGATGTTTTGGCCGCCAGCCAAGTTCCCGCCGCGCCTTTGCGCCACTGAGCCGCTGGTCGAGTGCATAGCCTCGGGCCCATTCGCCCAGTTCAGCCGCGATGGCGTCGACCGGAACGATCTGCGGTTCAATCTTCCCGGTGCCAAAACGCCTTGCGAAGGCGCGTGCAATGCGACCGATCGGAAGCCCTTCGATCGCGGCCCCGATATAGCTCGATCCCGCCGGGGCGCTTTCGAGCGCCAGCGCGTAGAGACTTGCGAGGTCCTCGTTGTGCACCAGCGGCCAGCGCACGGCCTCGCTTTCCACCACGCTCACCGTCTCACCCGTCTTCGCGTCGCGTGCCAGGCGATGAAAGACACCGCCATCCCGTGCGTAGACCATGGCGGGATGGATGACGATGCCGTCGAGGCCGGTAGCCGTCAGCACGCGCCTTAGTTGCGGCACCATCCAGGCGAAGGCGGGCAGCGGACGGAACGGCGTCTCCTCGGTCGCGAGTTCATCGCCCGTCGCGCCGAACAGCCAGCAGCCGCCGGTATAGATCAAGCGCGGCGGGTCCCGCTGCGCCGCGAGCGTGGGCAGCAGCACATCCAGTAGGCGGCGATCGGTCGTGCCCATATCGCTGTCGAAATCGCATGCTGCGTGAACGACCGCGTCGAGTTGCGGCAACTTTCCGACCCATGGTTCGGGGCATCCGATGTCGCCCGCAATCGGTGTCGCGCCCCATTGGCCAAGCCTCGCTGCGGCCGTGCCGCTTCGCGCAAGGCCGAACAGTTCATGCCCGCGCGCAATCAGCTCCCGCACAACGGCAGAACCGACCACGCCTGTCCCACCGAGAATGAATACACGCATGATCGGTCCTTGCTGTGGAAGCTTGCCCATGTGCGGCGCTCGTCGACCAGAGCAAGCGTTGGCTCTCGGCAAATATTGCGATGCAGCGCGTCCGTCGTAAAAAAGGTCTCAAACAAACCGGGCTAAGAATTTTCCCTTCAGTCTGTTTTTGTCTGACAGAGTCGCGCATCACCCGCTTCTCTCCCGCATCGGATGTGTTACCATTTTTGGTCTGTCCCACCTCATCAGACCAAGTTCGCCTCTCGAACGTTTCAAAATAATAACAGGCGCAGCCGCCAGGCTGCCAAGGGAGTGACGCGATGAAATCGGCTTTCAATCGATCTATTCTTGTGCTCGCAGCCGTCCTCGTTGTCGTGGGGGCCAGCCAGGCCAACGCGCAACAGAAGCCCCTGAAGAAATACGAGTCCGGCACCAAGGAGTTCTGGACCAACCCGCCGCCGGACTGGTTCCTCGGCGACGAGACCGAGGCCCAGAAGGGCCAGGCGCCGCCCTCCGGTCCGCCGACCGGCGCATCGGACGCCGAACTTGCGGCAACGATGAAGAAGATCAAGCTGCCGCAAGGCTTCAGTATAGAAGTCTATGCCTCCAACGTTCTGGAGGCGCGGCAGATGGCCTGGGGCGACAAGGGCACGCTGTTTGTCGGCTCCTTCAGCCTCGGCAATGTCTATGCGATCAAGGACAATGGCGGAAAGAGAGAGGTCAAGACTGTCCTCAAGGGCCTCAACATGCCGACCGGCCTCGCCTTTCTCGATGGCGCGCTCTACGTCGTCGCGATCAACAAGCTGATCAAATACGAAAACGCCGAAGCCAATCTCGACAATCTCGGCGCCGGCAAGGTGGTGTATGACGACATGCCATCCTACGTCGCGCATGGCTGGAAATACATCGCCGTCGACAAGGATGGCTGGTTCTATATGCCGTTCGGACCTCCCTTCAACATCGGCCTCCCCCCGACCAGCGTCTCGCAGATCCGCCGCGTCGATCCCAAGACCGGCAATGCCGAGATCTGGGCGCTCGGCGTCCGCAACAGCGTCGGCGGCGACGTCGATCCGCGCTCGGGGCGATACTGGTTCACGGAGAACGCGCGCGACTGGATCAGCGACGACATGCCGAGCGACAAGCTCAACATGATCTCCAAGATCGGCGAGCATTTCGGCTATCCCTATTGCCACCAGGGCGATATGCCGGACCCGAAATTCGCGATGGGTCACAAGTGCTCGGAGTTCACGCCGCCCGTGGTCAATCTCGGCGCACACGTGGCGCCGCTCGGCATGAAGTTCTATACCGGCGACCAATTCCCGGCTGAGTACAAGAACAACATCCTGATCGCCGAGCATGGCTCCTGGAACCGGCACAAGTACCAGGGCGCCCGGATCAAGCGCGTGATTGTCGATGCCGACGGCAAGAACGCCAAGTCGGAAATCTTTGCCTCCGGCTGGCTCGAAGGCGACACCGGCTATCTCGGCCGTCCGGCGGATATCGTGCTGGCCAAGGACGGTTCGATCCTGGTGGCCGACGACTGGGCCGGCGCGATCTATCGCATCAGCTACAAGAAGTAGGACGTCAACGATCAGGGGCTGCGGTTATCCGGGAACGGGTGGCCGCAGCCCCTGTTGTTTGCGGTGTGGCGCAGAGGAGTTCACATGCGAAATGCACTGGTCGGGATCGTGCTGGCGTCGGCAATCACCTGTGGCTCGCCTGCCCGCGCCGCCGATATCGCGGCCGGCAAGGAGAAGGCCGAGCTGTGTGTCGGCTGCCACGGCGAGGGCGGCATCTCGCAGATGGAGAACACCCCCTCGCTCGCCGCCCAGCCCGATCCCTTCATCCAGTGGCAGCTCGTGTTCTTTCGCGCCGGCACCCGCAAGAACGAGCAGATGCAGCCGATCGTCGAGCAGCTCAACAATGAGGACATCCGCAACCTCGGCGCCTACTACGCCTCGCTTCCGCTGCCGAAGACGCCCAAGCCCGACGACAATCCGGGCCTTTCAACGAAAGGCGCGCAGGCGGCGGTCGGCCGGCGCTGCGCTTCATGTCACACCGATACCTTCGCCGGCACCAAGGCGGTCGCCCGCGTCGCCGGCCAGCGCGAGGAATATCTCGTGAAGGCACTGCGCGACTACAAATCCGGCGTGCGGGCCGGCGGCGCCATGGCGGCGATGGCGGATGTCGCCTTTCCCCTCAGCGAGGAAGAGATCGAGGCGCTCGCGCATTATCTCGCGCATCTCTGACGTCGTCCCTGCGAACGCAGGGACCCATACTCCGCGGCCCAAATGATTGTAGGCAGTGGTTGACGCCTCGCTTAACTCACAACGCCCTGTGGCTATGGGTCCCTGCGTTCGCACTAGTTGATTCGCACATCTTTGAGGGTTGCCCACGCCGCCGCCACGCCTAAGAAGTATTGGAGGCCATGCCGCATGGTGATGGGTCCCGGTTTGGTGCGTGGGTATCCGTCCCATCCGCCGAGGCGAGCGATGATCCATGAGGCCCAAGCCAGGCTTTGCGGCGGATGTGGATTGCTTTGGAGTGCGGTCCTGCCCTCGTATTTGGTGGCAAGCGCGGCGAGGAGTTTGATCTGCTCTTCATTGAACGCGTTGCTGGCGGGCTCGGCGCTGCGTCCGTCGCGAGCCTGAACGAGTTGCAGGATCATAACGGCAGCTTTGGCGGCAATCGCGGTGAGCTTGAGCAGCCGATCGGCCGTTTCGATCCGGCTGTCTTCGAGCTGGAGACCCTGAGTTTTGATCAGGCGAAACAGTTGCTCGATAATCCAGCGCTTTTTGTACCAATTAACGATCTGCCAGGCGGACGCGACATCGCTCACGTCATGGGTCGTCAGCAGGTACCAATGCAGCGGCTCGACGCCTGCTGGCGGATCGACTTCAGCGACCTCGACCAGAGTAAGCTCGACCGTCTTGGGTAAATCGGACGATGCCTTCTGCGGCCGTTTGAGGGTGACCCGACCGAAACGCAGCATGAGTTTGGCTTGCCGGGCGGGTCGATCGGCACGCGCCACAACATCAATGGTCGCGGTGTCGACGATGGGCCAGCTGGCGGCGGTGGCATACATGCTTGCCCCGTCCGCCAGCACGCGATCATGCATGCTCCGCGTCAGCAGATGAAAGTTTGAGTCCGATACGCTCGCCCATTTGGCATAGATGTCGCCCTCGCGATCATCGATCACCGTGACCATCGCGGCCGCAGACAATACCTGCTTGGCTCGATTGGCCGTGCTGATCCAACGCTCCGATTCCTTCTGCTCCAGCGGCCGCTTGTCATGCGGAACCGTCACCCGGCCTTGGCGCGTCCAAATCTTCCCGGCAACCAGACCCAGACATGCGTCGCTGTCGGCATCTACGGTGGCCATTGCATGCAACAGCAAACCGTGGCCGGTCCCTTTGCCGATCTCACCCAGCCCGCGCCGGCGCTCGGGCTTGGTTCTAAAATTGATCTCGCTTGTATCCTGGATCGCCAGCACGTGCCGGCCAGCCACTGCAACGGCCGTTTGTTCACCCCAGCCTGCGAGCAGCGCTTCCAGGGTCACATTCTCATTGGCGAGAAATCGGCCGAATTGGACGATCTTGGCCCGATCACCCGCCGCCGCTCGCCGCAAGCACGAACTGGCGCGCGTGACCATTCCTTCGAGCAGGGCCGCCCCCCTTTATCGAGACGACCGTCCCCGAACCGACCAAGCCTGAATTGTTCGTTCAACATCTGGCACCTCAACAGAATCGAAGTGCCACACACAGAATCACGCCGCCCCGGCGCCGGGGAAGGCTAAATCAAAAGGCCGAGTCATTCCGTCGCAGTCAAGATCTGTGCATCTACTAGTGCGTTCGCAGGGACGACTGAGACGATTGTGATGACGACTGCTATAGCGTCGAGTGACTACGCGGAGCGCTGCTTCTCATACGCCTTGAGATGCGTATAGGCGATACGCAGCTTCGGCACCGGAATCTTCGCCGCGTCGGCGCGTACAACGAGATCGCCGATCACATGGTCGGCCTCGACTGGCAGGCCCGCTTTGATATCGCGGAACATCGAGGCGGTCATCGGCGAGCCCTCGGTCGTCAACAAGCCGCTGGTGCGCTGGAAGAACGGGCCGGCCGGTTCATAGCCCGACGCCTTTGCAATCGCGCTGCATTCGTCGAGCATGCCGAGCAGAAAATCCTTGCCGCCGGTGGCGGCCAGGATGTTGCCGACGGAGGTGCGCATCAGAGAGGTCGATGCCGCAAGCGAAGCGAGGAAAACCCACTTCTCCCACATGTCCTGCATGATCTGTTCGCTGGCCACGGCGCCGAACTTACCGCTCTCAAACACCTTCGCGATTGCGCGCACCCGCTCCGACATGGCGCCATCGCGCTCGCCAAAATTGAGTGACTGCATCGGTGCGAGCTGGACCACCTCGCGGGCTTCGTTGAGGGTCACCGCGATCGCGCAGAGGCCGCCGAGCACGCGGTCGGCTCCGAATTTCTCGTCCAGGACGTTGAGGTGCAGCATGCCGTTGAGCAGCGGGATAATCGCTGTGTTCGGCCCGACCGCGGGCGCAAACGACTTGATCGCGTCTTCCAGGTCGAACGCCTTGCAGCTCAGCAGCACGACGTCGAATTTCTCGGCGAGCTTGTCGGCCTGGACCGTCGGCGGGCTCTTGAGCGTCACGTCGCCGGCGGAACTCCTGATGACGAGGCCTGCGCTTGCGAGTTCTGAAGCGCGCTTCGGCCGCACCAGGAACGTCACGTCGTTGCCTGCCTGAAGCAGCCTGCCGCCGAAATAGCCGCCGATCGCGCCGGCGCCGACCACGAGAATACGCATGGATCAACTTCCTTTTATTGTTGGTTTTGGTGAGGGCCGAATAGCGGGTTGGCGGATGACGGGCCCGAAAACTTCCGGCCACCATTACCACTGACCGTCAGCTATTTGCCACTTACGATTCGCCTGCCTACCATGTCCCGCCGAGCGGCTTGGGCCGGCCGCGCGGCTATTTCCCCAAGACCATTTCCTCGACTTCGCGAAGCTGCTCCTTGCCGAAAAACATTTCCTTGCCGACGAAAAATGTCGGCGAGCCGAACGCACCGCGCTCGACGGCGGACTGGGTGTTCTCGATCAGCCTCGCCTTGACATCGGTGTCCTGCGAGCGCGCCAGCAGTTTTGCTGCATCGAGGCCGGACGAGGCCAGCGCTTCGACCGCGACTTCGGGGTCATCCATTTTTTTCGGCTCGACCCACATGTGATGGAAGGCGGCCTCGACATATTTCTCAAACACGCCTTCGAACTGAGCCGCTACCGCCGCACGCATCAAGTTCAGCGTGTTGACCGGAAAAAACGGATTCCAGACATAGGGCTTGACTCCAAACCGCTTCAGGAAGCGTTCGGTCTCCAGCGCGTGGAATTCGCGCTTGTTCTTGATGCCGGCGAGCGTTTCGGCGGGCGACTTGTTGTTGGTGGCCTTGAAGATGCCGCCGAGCAGGATCGGCACATATTCGAACTTCGCCCCGGTGCGCTTTTCGATCGCCGGTATAGCTTCGTGGCTGAGGAAGGCGTTGGGGCTGCCGAAATCGAACAGGAACTGTGGATTTGAACTCACGGCAGTCTCCCCGTGTTTTGGCGCATTGTGGCGCAAGGCAGGCAGCGCGTCCACAGTATTATGACGATCGTAATATCGCGGGAATGCGCGACTTACCCGACGTCACACCATCCGCCGAAGCGGGCGGCGACGCCAGACCAGCGTGTAATAGCCGAATTGCAGGACGAACATGGCGCTGAACACGATCGGATAAGCGGCCGCAACCGAAAGCGTCGCGCCGGCAACCGCCTTCACCGTTTCGCGCTCGCTCGCGCAGGCGGTTTTCGACACGGCGATTGCTCCCATTGAAGACGTGACGGATCATTGCCGCGCACCGGGAGCGGTGGCGGGCGAGAGGCTTTGGAAATTCGGCTAGGGGTGTGACCCGCGCCTATGGCTCGGCGCGATCGGCGAAGGCGAGTTTGACGACGTGGTCGCGGATATCGTCGGGCCAGCCCGCGACGAGACCGACGAATCGCCGCCGGTCATCGGCGAACAATGCCCGCGAAGCTTCCTCGAAGCCGGCGAGATTGCCGGCCATGACAGCCATGAAACGATAGGCGGCATCCGTTGCCGCGCGGGCGCGATCCGCATCGCCATTGGCACGGCGCGCTTCTTCCACCAGCTTTCGGAGCGCCACCGATGCGCCGCCGGGCTGCGTGCCGAGCCACTCCCAATGGCGCGGCAGCAACGTCACCTCGCGCGCGACAACGCCGAGCCTGGGCCGTCCGCGCCCACGCGGCTCCGCTGCCGCCGTCTCTTCGGTTTCGAGGTCCGGAGGCGGGGCGGGTTGCGGCAGGCGGGCAATGATTTCGCGTTCGGTGCCGCGAAGATCAAGATCGATCGGCTGGCCGGTCGCGTCGCTGAATATGATGATCGGCGGCGCGGCGGGCCTGTGGGAAGCCTGCATCACCGCAATCGCGACCTCGGCGAGCGGGCCCGCCGCCAGGCGTTGCGGGCCCATGAAGGCCGTGAATTTGGGACGGGTATTGTCAACCATCGGAGATAACTCTGGATTTTCGCTGGTTTATATTTACCCGGATAAATTGTGTTGTCAATATCATCCGGGTAAATATATCGCGCCTATAATGGCCGTCTCGACTTTCCGTTCCCCGGCTGGCACCAACGGCGGCCAATTGAAGGGGACGCCATGCTGACGGTTCATCATCTCAACAATTCCCGCTCGCAGCGCGTGCTGTGGCTGCTCGAAGAGCTCGGTGTGCCCTATGAGATCGTCCGCTACCAGCGCCAGCCGGACATGCGTGCGCCGAAGGAGCTGCGCGCCATCCACCCGCTCGGCAAATCGCCCGTCATTACCGACAATGGCAACACCATCGCCGAGTCCGGCGCGATCTGCGAATACATCATCGGCACCTATGGCGACGGCCGCCTGATCCCGCCGCCCAATACGCCGGAGCGCCTGCGCTACACCTATTGGCTGCACTATGCCGAAGGCTCCGCGATGTCGCCGCTCTTGCTGAAGCTTCTGTTCACACTGATGCCGAAGCGCGCGCCGGCTCTGCTGCGGCCGCTGGTGCGCAAGGTCTCCAACACGGCGCTGACCACGCTCGTCAATCCGCAGCTCAAGCAGCATATGGACTACTGGGAGGGCGAGCTGGCAAAAAGCGAATGGTTCGCCGGCAGCGAATTCACCGGCGCCGACATCCAGATGAGCTTTCCGCTGGAGGCCGCCGCGGCGCGTGGCGGGCTGGAGGTAGGTCATCCCAAGGCGATGGCGTTTCTCGAACGCATTCACGCCCGCCCGGCCTATGCGCGCGCGCTGGAAAAGGGCGGGCCGTATGTGGTCGGGCGCTGATCGTCTCACGGCTGCACCGCCGCGATTACTTCCTTTGCATATAGGTCGAGCCCTGCAGCGTGCCAGAGGCGTCGAACTCCAGCGTGACGTTCACATGCTCCGCAACGGAACCAGCGACGATAGCCTCTAGTGCGATGCCTGCGCTGCACCCACCGAGGGCAGCGCCTGCACGGTGACGCCGGGCGGCGGCACGTCGTCGTCGGGGACGAAGAAATCCGACATCAACGGCACCGAGCGGTCGACACGGTAGTGCTCGAAATCCCTGACGCCAGAGGCGTACAATACCTTGTCGTCGATGCAGAACTGCCCGGTGAATTCGCGCGACGGGCGGGTCAGGATCGCGTGCGCGGCATCGCCCATGATCTCGGGGGTGCGGCTGGCGCGCATCATGGCGTCGCCGCCGAGCAAATTGCCGACCGCGGCGGTAGCGATGGTGGTGCGCGGCCACAGCGCGTTGACCGCGACGCCCGCGGATTTCAATTCACCTGATAGCCCCAGCACGCACATGCTCATGCCGAACTTCGCCATCGTGTAGGCGGTGGAATGCTCGAACCATTTTGTCTTCATGTCGAGCGGCGGCGACAGCATCAGGATGTGCGGATTGGCCGCCTTCTTCAGATGCGGGATGCAATATTTCGACACCATGAAGGTGCCGCGGGTATTAATGCCCATCATCAGGTCGAACCGCTTCATGTCGGTTCCTTGCGAATTGGTCAGGCTGATCGCGCTGGCGTTGTTGACGCAGATGTCGATGCCGCCGAATTCGGCAACGGTCTGCTCGATCGCCGCGATCACCTGCGCCTCGTCGCGGATGTCGCACAGCACCGGCAGCGCCTTGCCGCCAGCGGCGCGAATTTCCTCCGCCGCGGTGTAAATGGTGCCCTTGAGCTTCGGGTGCGGCTCCGCGGTCTTCGCCGCAATCGCGACATTGGCGCCGTCACCCGCGGCACGTAATGCGATGGCCAGGCCGATGCCGCGGCTGGCGCCGGATACGAACAGCGTCTTGCCTTTGAGGGATGTCATCTGAAACTCTCCTGTGAGAGGGGACGCATATTACGGCGCGTCCCTCACGAGTGCACGTCCTCATTGTCCGACCGCCGCCGCGCCCCTTGTGCGGGGGTCGGGTGCGCCGAGCAGGCCGTTCGGCGTGACCGCGATCGAATTCGCCGACGTCTGGCCGAGCGGCTCGATCACCTTGTGGCCTTTCGCCTTCAGCCCGGCTAACACCTCGTCGGAAAACCCGCGTTCTACCCGCACTTCATCGGGCAGCCATTGATGATGAACCCGCGGTGCCGCAACGGCGGCGGCGACATCCATGTTGTAGTCGAGCACGTCGACCACGACCTGCAGCACCGCCGAAATGATGCGGCTGCCGCCGGGTGTACCCGTTACCAGCACCGGCTTGCCGTCCTTCAGCACAATGGTCGGCGACATCGACGATAATGGCCGCTTTCCAGGGCCGGGCAGATTGGCTTCGAAGCCGACCAGGCCAAAGGCGTTCGAGGCGCCGGGTGCTGCGGTGAAATCGTCGAGCTCGTTGTTGAGCAGCACGCCGGTGCCCTCGGCGACCAGGCCGACGCCGTAGGGGAAGTTCAGCGTGTAGGTGTTGCTGACCGCATTGCCGCTGGAATCGACGACCGAATAATGCGTGGTGTTGGCGCCCTCCCGCGCCGGACTCACCGACAGCACATCGGCGGCGGGCGTCGCGCGATCGAGATCGATACTGGCGCGTTGCCGCGCGGCGTATTCCTTGGTGACCAGGACATTGACCGGTGCGTTGACGAAGGCGGGATCGCCAAGATAGCGCGCGCGGTCGGCGTAAGCACGCTTCATGGCTTCGATCATGACGTGGAGCGAAGGCGCGGTGCCCTGCTTCATGTCCGGCATCGGAAACCCTTCGAGAATGTTCAGCGTCTCCAGCAAAACCGTGCCGCCGGAGGAGGGCAGCGGCATCGATACGATCTCGTAGCCGCGGTAGCTGCCGCGCACCGGGCTGCGGATGACAGCCTGATAGGATTTCAGATCGTCCACCGTCATGAGGCCGCCGCCGTCGCGGACAGCCTTTGCCAGCCGTTCGGCCACCGGCCCCTCATAAAATCCGCGCGCCCCCTGATCGGCAATCGCCGACAATGTTGCAGCGAGGTCGGCCTGAATCAACCGGTCGCCCTCCTGCAGGGGCGTGCCGTCGCTGCGGGACAACGCCTTTGCCGAATTCGGCCAGCGTCCCATTCGGCGGTACATATCCGACAGCGTGTCGGCCATGTCGTCGGCGACCACAAAACCGTCGCGCGCCAGTTCGATGGCGGGTTTGAGGATTTGCGCGAGTGTGAAACGGCCGGAGCCGTATCTCTCGAGCGCCACTGCCAGCCCGGCTACCGTGCCGGGCACGCCGATACCAAGTGCGGAATTGCGCGACTTGTCGGTATCGGGCTTGCCGTCGGCCCCAAGAAAAACATCCGACGTGATCGCACCCGGCGCGGTCTCGCGATAATCGATGGCGACATCCTCGTTGCGCCCGGCCGAATGAATCACCATGAAGCCACCGCCGCCGATGTTTCCGGCGCGCGGATAGGTGACGGCAAGCGCAAAACCGGTGGCGACCGCGGCGTCGACCGCATTGCCGCCCTGCCGGAGGATATCGGCACCGACTTGCGCGGCAAGCCTCTCCTGTGCCACCACCAAACCATGCTCGGCCGCGATGGCGCGAACGGTAGTGAGATCGGGGGGCGCGTAAGAGCGGCGTTCCTGCGCGAAGGCCGTCGCCCCAAAGGCAAACGCAAGTACGAATGTGGCGGCTACTCGACGCCACCGGATTGAAAAGACCGCCATCGAAAATCCGCCGCAGTTGGAGTCTGTGTGACGCCTGGCAACAGCCCCCAGCGCCGGTGACGCATGCTATATGGGTTCGGACTCAACGGGCAAAATGCCACGCGAGGCTTTTGAAGGAAATTTCTCACATGACGGTGATCGCTTCCGAGGCAGCCGGCGCCGAAATACCGCGGGAATATCCGCGCCGCGCCGCCGTCATCAGCTGGATCTTCTTCGATTGGGCCGCGCAGCCTTATTTCACACTGATCACCACCTTTGTATTTGCGCCCTATTTCGCGGGCTTCGTCGCGCCGGATCCGGCGCAGGGGCAGGCATTGTGGGGATTTGCCACCGCGGCCGCCGGCCTGATGATCGCGCTGCTGTCGCCGGTGCTGGGCGCGATTGCCGATGCCAGCGGACGCCGCAAGCCGTGGATCGCCGGTTTTGGCGCGTTGCTGGTGATCGGCGCCTCCTTGATGTGGTTCGGAAAGCCTGGTGACCCGAGCGTCATCCCGGCGCTGTTGCTTGCCTATTCGATCGCGAGCGTCGGCGTCGAATTCGCCACCGTCTTCAACAACGCGATGATGCCGACGCTGGTGCCGCCGGATCGAATCGGGCGATTGTCCGGCACCGGATGGGCCACCGGTTATATCGGCGGCATCCTCAGCCTCGTCCTGGTGCTCGGCTTTCTGGCCGCGAACCCCGAAACGGGGCGCACACTTTTCGGCCTGGCGCCGCTGTTCGGCCTCGACCCGGTCAGCCACCAGGGCGATCGCATTACCGGCCCGCTGACCGGCATCTGGTTCATCATCTTCGTATTGCCGATGTTTCTGCTGACGCCGGATTACCCGGCAAAGCGTCCGATCCGCGAGGCGTTGCGCGAAGGATTGAACGGGCTGAAGCGGACGCTCGGCGAATTGCCGAAGCAGAGATCGGTGGCGGCGTTCCTGCTCGCCAACATGATCTATACTGACGGGCTGGTGTCGCTGTTTGCGTTCGGGGGCATCTACGCCGCCGGCACGTTCGGCTGGCATACGATCCAGATCGGAAGTTTTGGAATTCTGCTGGCCATCGCCGGAACCTTCGGCGCGTGGCTCGGCGGCAAGCTCGACGACAAACTCGGACCCAAGCGCGTCATCGCCGGCAGCTTGCTGATCCTGCTGTTTGCGTTGGCTGCGATTTTGCTGGTCGACAGGGATTCGATTCTGTTCGTCAAGGTCGCACCGCCGGTGCCGGGCGGCCCGCTGTTCTCGGGAGCGGCCGAGCGCGCCTATCTCGTGCTCGGATGTCTGATCGGCGCGGCCGGCGGCCCGCTGCAGGCGGCGTCGCGCACGCTCCTGATACGTCTCGCGCCGAAAGATCGCATCGCGCAGTATTTTGGACTGTTCGCGCTGACCGGGAAGGTGACGTCGTTCATCGGTCCGCTCTTGATCGGCGCGATCACGGCATACACCGCGAGCCAGAAGGCCGGCATGGCGATGCTGGTCGTGTTTTTCCTTGCAGGCCTGGCGCTGCTGACGCGGGTGAGGGAGTGACGGCGAGCGACTGGATGACGTCGTCGTCCCCCGCCACCGGGTCTCGCCTTTGGCGAGCCCGATGACAGGCTCCGGCGGGGGATCCAGTACGCCGCGGCTTATCGGTCCTATCACTGCTGCCTGTGGAATACTGGATCACCCGCCCCAGTGCGCAATTGCGCACAAGGCGGGTGATGACGACCGAATATGTGTTTGTGATCTCGCGACGCATTGCGCCCGAGGTTTGCTGCAGAACTTCCCGCCCTCCTGTCAGTCCGTAGGGCGGGCAAAGCGACAGCGTGCCCACCATCTATCGTCGAGCATGTCTTGAAAAGGGTGGGCACGTCGCTAACGCGCCTTTGCCCACCCTACGCAGCTTCGATCGCAATGACGAAGCCAGTCGTTCAATGCCTGAAGTGGCGCACGCCGGTGAACACCATGGTGATGCCGTGGTCGTCGGCGGCCTTGATGACTTCATCATCACGCATCGAGCCGCCCGGCTGGATCACGGCGGTGGCACCGGCTTCGATGCACGCCAGCATGCCGTCGGCGAAGGGGAAGAAAGCGTCGGAAGCGACGACGGAGCCCTTGGTCAGGGGTTCGGCGAGATTCAGTTCAGCCGCGGCATCGAGCGCCTTGCGGGCGGCGATGCGTGCGGAATCGACCCGGCTCATCTGGCCGGCGCCGATGCCGACGGTGGCGAGATCCTTGGCGTAAATAATCGTGTTCGACTTGACGTGCTTGGCGACACGGAAAGCGAATTTGAGATCGCGCAGTTCGGCGTCCGTCGGCGCGCGCCGGGTCGCAACCTTGATATCCATGTCCTCAACGACGGCATTGTCGCGGCTCTGCACCAGCAGGCCACCGGCAACCGTCTTGGCGGTCAGGCCGGCCGCGCGCGGATCAGGCAGGCCGCCCGCGAGCAGCAGCCGCAAATTCTTCCTGCCGCCGATTATCGAAATTGCTTCTTCGGTGGCGTCGGGCGCGATGATCACTTCGGTGAAGATGCCGATGATGGCGCGCGCGGCTTCCGCATCGAGCGTGCGGTTGACTGCGATGATTCCGCCATAGGCGGAGGTCGAGTCGCAGGCGAGCGCGCGGCGATAGGCGGTGACGAGATCAGGTCCCTCCGCAACGCCGCAGGGGTTCGCATGCTTTACGATGACGCATGCCGCTGTGCGCTTCGGATCAAATTCGCCGATGCACTCATAGGCCGCGTCGGTATCGTTGATGTTGTTGTAGGACAGTTCCTTGCCCTGCATTTGCCGCGCGGTGGCGACGCCGGGCCGCTTGTCGGGCGTGCGATAGAACGCGGCCGTCTGGTGCGGGTTCTCGCCATAGCGCAAGGACTGGATTAAGCGGCCGCCGAAGGCGCGGAAATCCGGCGCGTCGTTCTTGAGCTGAAGCGCGAACCAGTTCGAGATCGCGGCGTCATAGGCGGCGGTGCGCGCATAGGCTTTTGCGGCAAGGCGCCGGCGCAGCGACAGCGTCGTTGCACCCTTGTTGGCGGCGAGTTCGTCGAGCACGGCCTGATAGTCCTGCGCCTCGACGACGACAGCGACATCGTCGTGGTTCTTCGCAGCTGCGCGGATCATCGCGGGACCACCGATGTCGATGTTCTCGATGCAGTCTTCGTAGCCCGCGCCTTTGTCGACGGTCTCCTCGAACGGGTAGAGGTTGACCACGAGCAGATCGATCGGCGCGATGCCATGCGCCTTCATCGCGTCGGCATGCTCCTTGTTGTCGCGGATCGCAAGCAGGCCGCCATGCACCCTGGGGTGCAGCGTCTTGACCCGGCCGTCCATCATTTCGGGAAAGCCCGTCAGGTCCGAGACGTCCTTGACCGGTAGCCCGGCCGCCGCGATCGCCTTCGCGGTGCCCCCCGTGGAGACGAGCTCGACGCCATGTCCGGCCAGCGCCTTGGCAAATTCGATCAGGCCGGTCTTGTCGGAAACGGACAACAGGGCGCGGGTTATACGGCGCGGATGGTCGGTCATGGCTTAGTCCTGTGTGGAAAGGCCGCCGGGTAGCACGGTTTTGCGGGACATGAAACCGCCGTCGACGTGGATTTCCGCCGAAATTGAAAGGGGCCGTCATGCCCGGGCTTGTCCCGGGCATCCACGTCTTGGTCCCAATGGAGCAGAAAGGCGTGGATGGCCGGGTCAAGCCCGGCCATGACGGATAGCGGCGTGTCGTTCTTTAAAGCGGCAGTTCCGGCTCGCGCCGCGCATTGCGCCGGGCGGTCGTGCCGGCCGCCGTCGTCGTCGAGCGGACAAAACTCCAGCGGACCGAGGAGGCGTGGCGGGAATCCTGGCGGATCACGATCTGGGCGGTGCGGCGGGGGCCGTCATTGCCGGCCAGAAATACGCTGTCCTCAAGGTCGACCTTGTCGTCGAGCGCCTCGAAGGTCCAGACGTCGCGGTTGGGCAATACCAGCATGACGCCGCGCGCGTCGCTGAGGCGGCTTGCCTTCACCGCGGGATGCAGATGAAACCGCAGGGCAAAATCGGTCTGGTCGCCCTTGATGCGCGCGCCCGGCGCCGGCGCGATGGTGTCCTCGCCGTCGAGCCTGCCGCCGTCCTGGGAGATCATCAGCACCCGGCGGTGCACGACGCCGAATTTTGCAAGGTACCCGTCATGCGACGTGGTCAGGAGATCGCCATCGACCACCGCCTCACGGTAGCTTTCCACGTTGGCCGGGCCGCTGACGACGGGCGCGCCCTGCAGCAGGCGCTTCATTGCCGACAGTTCGATGAACTGGCACGAGGACGTGTCGTGATAGGTCAGGGTCGAATGCGCCGCGGTGCTGCGCGCAAAGGTGCGCCAATTGTCGCGGCCGGTCGAGGGCATGCCGCAATTGATGACGATCCGGCTCGCTCCGGAAGACAATTCGAACGAGAGGCAACCGGCATGCGCTTCCTGGCTGACATTCGGCGGCGGCGGCGGCCCGGCGTCCATGATGACGGTCGTCGTGCCGGCATCGAGGCGCTGGAAGCCGGTATGCGGCATGTTCGACATCGGCACGCCGTGGGTGTCGTCATAGGCAAGCAGGGTGGCCACCAGGTCCGAGGGCGCGTTGCTCATGCCGTTGAACAGCGCAAAACTGCCGTCGCCATGACGGAAGAAGCGCAGCATCGGCATCATGCGGTCGATCGCATTCAAAAGCGCCGGCGGCGGCGCGATGTTGCGGGCGGCAAAGGTCTGCCGCAGCGGCAGCAGGTCGCTGAGCAGCTCGACCAGCGCGCCGGGATTGCGCGAGATGTGCCCGCCGTCGGGCAGGATCTGCCGCTGCAATTCGTCGGAAAGCCGTCGCGTGGCGGAACGGATGTGACGCGCCTGATTGGCAAGGCACAGCGAAGCGTAGCAAAGCGCGATCAGGACCTGCAGCCGCGACACGCCGTCGGCGATGTCGAGCATCGCGTAGCGCAAATAGCGAATCTCGCGGGTCAGCCCGCGCAGATATTTGCGATAGAATTTTCCGTCGGTGTCGCCGAGCACCAGCGGCGCCTGCGACAACAGCGAGATCACGCGGCGCGCCAGCACGTCGGCGCGGCGTTCGAGCGGCCGCTTGCGCGCCGGATTCGAGATCCAGTCGTCGACCAGCGAGCGGGCATTGGCGCGGGTCAGCGCGGTGTCGGCGGCGCGAAGATGCCGCAGCCAGCCGAAGCCGAGCAGGGCGACTTCCCAATCTTCCGACGGCGGTTCGAGATCGAAGATCGAGCGGCCATGGCAGGTCACGATCTTGCCGGCGAACACGAAACGGCCGGCATAGATCTCGGCGGCGCGGGTGGCGTCGGCGGTGCGCAGGTCATGCGGTGCGATGATCAGCCGGTCGGCGCGGCCGGGCCACAAGCGCGACACCGCCACCGTAGCGCCGGTCGCACGCGCGATCACGGTCCGCGCCGAGCGGCTCATGATAAGCGTCGAGATGCGTCTGCGTTGAGCGACCGACACGCCGTGCCTTGCTTAGGGAGGGAGGGGTATTCTGGCGAATCCTTTTAATCCGGAAACGCCGGGATGACACCATCTTGAAAGCCGGCGAATCACCCCGAAGGCCGAGAAATTCCAGTTTAAAATCAGGATTTAACCAGACGAGCCGCGTAAAATCCATCCAACCCGCCGAGCCGGGGGTCAGTATGGGGCAAATGGCAGGGCAGGGTCCGCAAATCGCCGTTTGCGGTCACGATTTCGCTTAAGCCCGCGACCTCGCTTGCTTCCACCGGGGCACGGCTCATGCCGGATTCGGCGGCCAACAGGGATGCTATGGCCTGCTCACCTTCCTCCGGCTCCAGCGAACAGGTGCAATAGACCAGCGTTCCGCCCGGTTTGAGCAGCGCGACCGCCCGTTGCAGCAATCGCTTCTGCAACGCCGTCAATGCGGCAATGTCGGCTTCCTGACGCAGCCAGGCCACGTCGGGGTGACGCCTTATGGTGCCGGTGGAGGTGCAGGGCGCGTCCACCAGCACGCCGTCAAAGCCGCCATTGCCGCCACCGGACCACTCGGCGGCATCGGTCACGACGTCGTCGGCCTGCAGCGAAAGCCGCGCCAGATTGTCACGCAGCCGCGCCATGCGCGCCGGCGAGCGGTCGACCGCGGTGACGCGCGCGCCGGCTTGCGCCAGTTGCGCGGTTTTGCCGCCGGGCGCGGCGCAGAGATCGACAATGGTCTTGCCGGCGACGTCGCCGAACAACCGCGCCGGCAGCGCAGCGGCAGCGTCCTGCACCCACCACTGGCCCTCGGTGAAGCCGGGCAGCATGGTCACCGAACCCTGCAGCAAGGTGCGCACGGTGCCGGTCGGCAACGTTTCACCGTGCAGACGGCTTGCCCATTGTGTCGGGTCTGATTTCACGGTGATGTCGAGCGATGGTTCGTGGCCGATGGCGAGCGCCATCTGCCGCGCGGTGGTCTCGCCATACGCGCCGATCCAGCGCGCCAGCAGCCATGGCGGAATATCCAGGTTCTGCGATTTGACTTCGTCGATCAGCGGCTGCCCCTCGCGGGCACAGCGGCGCAGCACCGCGTTGACGAGGCCGGCATATTTCGCGGCGCGTCGGTCCGATTGCACCAGCCGCACCGAGAGATCGACGGCGGCGTGATCGGGGACGTCCATCCAGAGAATCTGCGCGGCGCCGATCAGCAGCGCGCTTTGCGCGCGCGGCGCATCCGTCGGGATACCGCGATCGAGCAGGCGCGACAGCAAATGACCGAGCGTGCCGAGCCGCCGCAGAATCGTCGCCACCAGCCGCCGCATCAGGGCGCGGTCGCGATCGGCTAGCGTCTTCAGCCCGGGATGCGCGCCGGCGCCGTCAAGCTGGTCGTCGAGGGTGCGGTGCTTGTGCAGTACGCCGTCGAGTATGTCAGCCGCGATCCGGCGTGCCGCGAGACCGGGCACTTCGGCAGGTACTGCGAATCTGGAAGGTGGCATGAAGCGGCAATGTCTCGGAAAGCGGAAAGGTTCTGGCTCATGCCATTGGAATGAAAGTCCGTTTGGCATGCGAATATGCCAAATGTAAGAATCGCCACAGACAATTTCGCGAATGTGATGTCATCTGTGCGCTCATCCCTGTGCTAAGAGGAGAACTGCGATGACCGACAGTCCCTCATTCCCCGCGCCCGTCGCGGAACGCAAGAAGCTGACGCCCGCCGCCGAGCGCGCGCTGGCCGAGGCCGACGCGCGCCGCAAGGCCGCCGCGGCCAGCGCCACGCCGCAGCAGAAGGAATTTCAGGGTCCGAAGGGCCCGGAACCGACCCGCTATGGCGATTGGGAGCGCAAAGGGATCGCGTCGGATTTTTGAGGTCCAAGGGATAGCAAAAGGGATAGCAATGGGCCCTTGCCGGATGCCCCGACTCAGCCCTTAGTCGGGGAATATGTCCCCATACGAGAGAATAAATGCATATCGGCCTCCGCGCCGGGGTTCCCGGCGCCGCTGGTTTTCGGCGGCCCTGCCTTGGGTATTCGTCGCTTGCGTAGCGGCCGGGACGATGCTGCCGGTGCGGCAATGGCTGCGATGGCCTGCGTCGAATTCCGTCGATAGCCAGGCGGCGCGCAATGCCGAGATGGTCTGGAAGCGCGGCGGCAATTCTGATGTGCGTCACCCCGTCGATGTGATCCGCACCATCGATGGCGACACGTTTGAGGCTCGGGTTCATCTGGAGCCTGGCCTCGATCCGACCACGCGTATCCGCTTGCGCGGTATCGATGCGCCCGAGTTGAAGGCGTCGTGCCCGCAGGAGCTGCAGATGGCCGAGGCTGCGACGGGCGCGTTGCGCGCAATGCTCAGCGAAGGCGATGTCAGGATTTTCAATATCGGACCAGACAAATATTCCGGCCGCGTCGTCGCCGACGTTGTAACCAGGCGCACCGGAAATGTTTCGACGGCGATGCTCGCGGCCGGTCATGCCCGCAGCTACAGCGGCGGCCATCGCAACGGCTGGTGCGCGAATGCGGGCCAAATGCCGCCGAAATGAAAAGGCCGCGCAATCGCGCAGCCTTTTACGTTCAATCAAATCCGTGGATCAGCGCGTGACGGTCACGGTCGTTCCGACCGATACGCGTTGATAGAGGTCGGAGATGTCGTCGTTCAACATACGGATGCAGCCGTAGGACACGAAGCCGCCGACAGAGCCCGGCACGTTAGTGCCGTGGATCGCGTATTCGCCGCCGGCCAATGTCATCGCCGCGACACCCATCGGGTTGCGTGGCGAGCCGCCCGGAATAACGTCGGGCATGTTCGGCTTGTCGCGCTTCACTTCATTCGGCGGTGACCATGCCGGATGCAGGTACTTGCCGTCGATCCGGGTGGTGCCTGCCCACTGCTTGCCGGACTTGCCGACGCCGACCGGATAGCGCATCGCGCGTCCGGATTCGAGAACGAGATAGAGACGCCGCTCATGGGTCTTCACCACGATCGTGCCCGGCGCGTAGTCGCCGTTGATACCGACCAGTTCCGGCCGCGCTTGCGCCGCCGACGACATCACAACGCCCACACCCATGGTGGCGGCCAGCGCCACCGCAATCCTTTTCAACATGCCCAGCTCCACTCTGCCCGCCCTCTCAGGGGATCCTCAAATGTCCTTTCGGGCCTCAAAGGCCCGCTGTCTCGTCCGCATTCAATTTAGTCGTGCGGACTCGCCGGCTGGTTTCAACACCGGCCTCGAGACTGGTTTCGCTGGGCGGAACAAAGAAAATGTTTGAAATAAAGTAAATGACCGGAAAACAACACATGGCGGCGAAATGCCCGCCGAAGCGGGCTCGCTACTGACAACTGCGTGAGTGCGATGGGATCGCCTGCCTCGCCCCGGGGTCCCGGAGCGAGAGCCTTGCTCCGGCGGGCCTTACGCCGGCGCGCCCTTCTTGTTCTGCCGGTTCTGCACGAGATCTTCGACCACGTGCGGGTCGGCGAGCGTCGAGGTATCGCCGAGGCTGGAGGGTTCATCCTCGGCGATCTTGCGCAGGATACGGCGCATGATCTTGCCGGAACGGGTTTTCGGCAGGCCCGGTGCGAACTGGATCTGATCGGGCGAGGCGATCGGGCCGATGTCCTTGCGCACCCAGGCCACCAGCTCCTTGCGCAATTCTTCAGTTGGCTCGGTGCCGGCCATCAGGGTCACATAGGCATAGATGCCCTGGCCCTTGATGTCGTGGGGATAGCCGACCACGGCGGCTTCCGACACCTTGGCATGCGCCACCAGCGAGCTCTCGACCTCGGCGGTGCCCATGCGATGGCCTGACACGTTGATGACGTCGTCGACGCGGCCGGTGATCCAGTAGTAGCCGTCGGCATCCCGACGGCAGCCGTCGCCGGTGAAATATTTGCCCTTGTAGGTCGAGAAATAGGTCTGCTCGAAACGGGCGTGATCGCCATAGACCGTGCGCATCATCCCCGGCCAGGACTTGATGAGGCAGAGATTGCCTGTGGCTTCGCCCTCCAGCACCTTGCCGTCGGCATCGACGATCTCAGGCACCACGCCGAAGAACGGCCGCGTCGCCGAACCCGGCTTGAGTTTTGTCGCGCCCGGCAGTGGTGTGATCAGGATGCCGCCGGTCTCGGTCTGCCACCAGGTATCGACGATCGGGCAGCGGCTGTCGCCGACCACGCGATAGTACCATTCCCAGGCTTCCGGATTGATCGGCTCGCCGACGGTGCCGAGCAGACGCAAGCTCTTGCGCGAGGTCTTCTTCACCGGTTCGTCGCCGCTCTGCATCAGCGCGCGGATTGCCGTTGGTGCGGTGTAGAAGATGTTGACGTTGTGCTTGTCGATGACGTTCCAGAAGCGCGAATTGTCAGGATAGTTCGGCACGCCTTCGAACATCAGCGTGGTGGCGCCGTTCGCGAGCGGTCCGTAGACGATGTAGCTGTGGCCGGTGACCCAGCCGACGTCGGCGGTGCACCAGAAGATGTCGCCGTCGTGATAGTCGAATACGTATTGATGCGTTATCGCCGCGTAGACGAGATAGCCGCCCGTGGTGTGCAGCACGCCCTTGGGCTGGCCGGTCGAGCCCGACGTATAGAGGATGAACAGCGGATCCTCCGCGTGCATATGCTCGCACGGGCATTCCGTTGTCACGACCTTTGCGGCCTCGTGATACCAGAGGTCGCGCGACAGTTTCATGTCGACGGCAGCCCCGGTGCGTTTGACCACGATGACCCAGTCGACGTCGCCGGCCTTCTCGAGCGCCGCATCGACATTGGCCTTCAGCGGCACCTTCTTGCCGCCGCGCAGTCCCTCGTCGGCGGTGATGATGACCCTGGACTGGCAGTCGGTGATGCGCTGGGCGAGGCTGTCGGGCGAGAAGCCGGCGAACACCACGGAATGAATGGCGCCGATCCGTGCGCATGCCAGCATCGCATAGGCCGCTTCCGGGATCATCGGCAGATAGATCGTGACGCGGTCGCCCTTCTTGACGTTCCGCGTCCGCAGGATGTTGGCCATCTTGCAGACTTCGTCGTGCAGCTGCCGGTAAGTGATGTGCCTGGATTGCGAGGGATCGTCGCCTTCCCAGATGATCGCGGTCTGGTCGCCGCGCTTGTCGAGATGGCGGTCGATGCAGTTCCAGGCGGCGTTCAGGACGCCGTCCTCGAACCATTTGATCGAGATGTTGCCGGGGGCGAAGGAGGCGTTTTCGACCTTGTGGAAGGGCTTCATCCAGTCGATGCGCTTGGCCTGTTCGGCCCAGAAGCCGTTGGGATCATTGACCGAGCGGGCGTACATCTCGCGGTACTTGGCGTCGTCGGCGTAGGCGCGCTTCGCCCAATCGGCTGGTACGTCGTAGATCTTCTCGGACATTTTTACCCTCCCACTCGTTGCGGCGCCGCACATGCTGCGGGCCCGCAAGCCGTCCTGATTGTTACAGCGATTATGCGTCGCGGGACGATGCCCGGACAAGGCGGAAACGTCTGCGACCTTGGTCGGCTGGACGGCTAAGGACCTTGTTCCTGATCAAGATCGCCGGCATTTTCAGGTTTTGGTGGAGTCCAAAATCAACGCTATCGCCGGAATGGCACCCATGATCGGTATCTAATAACCGTCAATGACGGAATCGGGACTCGCAAAGCGGTTCATTACCCCCTAAATGGCCTCCCCGGGGCCGGACGGCCCTCCGGAACCAAGCCACAACAACAGGCATTGCCGGCAGACAGGTGGAGCAAGGCGATAACGGTCATGATGGATCAGCAGAGTTTCGAGGCTACGCGGCCCGTTTCCGCCGATCCCGCCGTTGCATTGGCCGAAGCGCTTGGGCAATTGCCGAAGGTGCCGGTCACGCCGTCCGCGGCAAAGCCGCACATCATTGCCAAAACCTCCGTCGAAGACCTGGCCAGTGAACTCGGCCTCAAGCTCGGCGACCAGAACGGGCTGACCATCCGCCGCGTCAAGCGCGGCAAGGGCTATTCATTCCATCGCGCCAACGGCACCCAGATCCGCCATGCCGGCACCATCCGCCGCCTGCATTCGATGGCGGTGCCGCCGGCCTATCGCGACGTGCGCTATTCGGCCGATCCGAGTTCGCACCTGCAGGCCGTCGGCATCGATGCGGCAGGGCGGCTGCAGTATCGCTATCACGTCGATTGGGAAAAGGTCCGCGAGCAGCGCAAGGCGCATCGCCTGGCGCGGCTGGTGGCGGCCTTGCCGAAGATCCGCCGCAAGGTCTCGGCCTATCTGTCCGGCGACGAGCCGACGCGCGAGTTCGCGCTCTCGGCGGTGATCGAACTGATCGCCCGCACCGCAATCCGGCCGGGCAACGAATCCTACGCCCGCCTCAACGGCACCCGCGGCGCCACCACGATGTTGAAGTCCAACGTCACGCTGGAAGACGACAGCTTCGTCCTGACCTTCAAGGCCAAGGGCGGCAAGGCCGTGCGCAAGGAATGCGACGCCGCCAAGCTGGTGCGCGCCATCGGCATCCTGCGCACCGTGCCAGGCAAGCGCATGTTCCAGTACCGCGACAATTCCGGCACCGTACGCACGGTTTCGACCACCACGGTGAATGCGTTCCTGCGCGAGATCGCCGGCATCAAGATTTCGCTGAAGGACTTTCGCACCCTGATGGCATCCGCCGTGGTGCTGGAATCGCTGTCGCGGATAACGCCCGCAGCAAGCGAGCGCGGCCGCAAGAAGCAGGTGCTGGATGCGGTGCGCGCCGCTGCCGACGAACTGTCGAACACGCCCGCGATCTGCCGCAAGAGTTATGTGCACGACACCATCGTCACCGCGTTCGAGGACGGCATCCTCGAACGTTTTGCCGCGACGATGAAGGGCTACCGCACGCAAGCCAAGCGCGAGGCGCTGCTGGCGCAGGTGGTGACGGCGGCGGCCGCCTGATTCTTCCCTTCTCCCCTTGTGGGAGAAGGTGGCGCGAAGCGCCGGATGAGGGGTTCTTTCCGCGGAGACAGACCCCTCACCCGTCTCAATCGTGCTTCGCGCGATTGATCCACCCTCTCCCACAAGGGGAGAGGGAAAGTGAGCCCTACACGCCGCCCATCTTGCAGACCATCTTCCACTCTTCCGCCGTCACCGGCTGCACCGACAGCCGCGAATATTTCACCAGCGCCATGTCGGCGAGTTTCTTGTCGGCCTTGATCGCGGCCATCGTCACCGGCGTCTTCAACGGCTTGTCCGCCTTGATGTCGACGCAGACGAATTTGCCGGTCTTGTCGGAGGGGTCGGGATAGGCCTCCTTGATAACTTCCGCGATGCCGACGATCTCCTTGCCCTCGTTGGAATGATAGAAGAAGGCCTTGTCGCCCTTCTTCATGTTCACGAGGTTTTGGCGTGCGGTGAAATTGCGCACGCCGGTCCAGGCCTCGCCCTTTGCGCCCTTGGCGACCTGCTGGTCCCATGACCAGGTTGAGGGTTCGGATTTTACCAGCCAGTACGCCATCGTCATTCCTCCGCCTTGAACGGCCGCGTCAGCAGGCCTTCGATCGCCGCGTCGATCGTGACCTTGCCGCCAAGTATCGCCGCAACCGCTTTTGATACCGGCATATCGACATTTTGCGAAGCCGCCAGTTCGATCAGCACTGGCGCGGTGAACTCGCCTTCGGCGAGCTTGTCGCGGTCCGGCTGTTCGCCGCGGCCGAGTGCAATGCCGAGCGTAAAGTTGCGCGATTGGAGGCTGGAGCAGCTCAGGACCAGATCGCCGAGGCCGGAGAGGCCTACCAGGGTCTCGCTGCGCGCGCCGCAGGCGCGGCCGAGCCTTGCCAGTTCGCTGAAGCCACGTGTGGTGAGCGCTGCCAATGCAGAAGCGCCGAGCTTTCGTCCCTCGACGATGCCGGCGGCGATCGCCAGCACGTTTTTTGCCGCGCCACCGATCTCAACGCCGCGGATATCAGTGGTGTGATAGGGCCGGAAGGTCGACGAGCCCAGCGCCTGTACCAGCGCGCTCGCCAGCCTATCGTCTTTCGCCGCCAGCGTGACGGCGGTCGGAAGCCCGCGGGCCACGTCATCGGCAAAACTCGGCCCCGACAGGATCGCGGGTGTCGCGTCGGGTGCAGCTTCCGCGATCACTTCCGTCATGAATTTGTGCGTACCGCGCTCGATGCCCTTGGCGGTGGCGATGACGGGCGTGTTCTTTTTCAGGTGGGGCGCCAGCGCCACCGTCGTTTCGCGCAGATGCTGCGCGGGCGTAGCCATCAGGACGATGTCGGCGGCCGCGGCCGCGATCATGTCGCCGGTGATCTCGATGCGGCTGTCGATGGGCACGCCAGGCAATCGCGGATTGATGCGCGTCGATTTCATTTGCGCGGCAGCTTCGGCGTTGCGAGCGTAAAGTGTCACATCGCGGCCGGCGCGCGCGGCGGCGCCGGCGAGCGCCGTCCCCCATGAACCGGCGCCTATCACCGCGACTGAGTTAAACGACGTCATGTCAGAATCCCGCGCGCGTGTTGGTGTAGCCGGCCGGCGCTGTCGCGTTGGCATCTAACAGCCAGCGCGCGCGCGGCGGCGCGTCCATCGTATCGGTCAGTCCGAGCGCCATCCGTTCTGCGCCGGCCCAGGCGATCATCGCGCCGTTATCGGTGCACAGTGCGGGCGGCGGAATGATCAGCGTGGTCTGCGCTTTGGCGGCAACGTCCTGCAACGCGCCGCGGATGGCGTGATTGGCGGCGACGCCGCCGGCGGCAACCAGTGCGCGAGGCGGGCCGAATTGTTCGTGAAACAGGCGCAGGCCGACGCTCAGCCGGTCCGCCGTCGATTCCAGCACCGCGGCCTGAAAACTGGCGCAGAGATCGCTGACATCCTGCGGTTCCAGCGGCGTCATGCGGCTGGCTTCGTTGCGAACCGCCGTCTTCAATCCCGACAGCGAGAAATTCGCATCCGGCCGCCCGAGCATCGGCCGCGGAAAGGCGAACCGTTTGGCGTCGCCGCTCGCCGCTGATCGTTCGACCTCCGGTCCGCCGGGGTAGGGCAGCGACAGCATTTTTGCGACCTTGTCGAAAGCCTCGCCCATCGCGTCATCGACGGTGGTGCCGAGCCGTACATATTGGCCGACGCCGACCACGGCGACGATCTGGGTATGCCCGCCGGACGCCAGGAACAGGCAATAGGGAAAGGCGAGCGCGCAAGTGAGCCGCGGCGTCAAGGCGTGGGCTTCGAGATGATTGACCGCAATCAGCGGCGTATCGTGCACCATCGCGATTGCCTTGGCCGTGGTGAGGCCGACGATCACGCCGCCGATCAGGCCGGGGCCGGCGGCGGCCGCCACCGCCGACAATTGCGCAAAGCCGGTGTTGGCGTCCTTCATCGCCTGGCCAACGATGCCATCGAGCAGGTCGACATGGGCCCGCGCCGCGATCTCCGGCACCACGCCGCCGAAACGGGCGTGCTCCGTGGTCTGCGAGCGCACGATGTTGGACAGAATCTTGCCGCTGCCGTCGCTCTGGCGTTCCACCACGGCGGCTGCGGTTTCATCGCAGGTGGTTTCGATACCCAGCACCAGCATCGGCGTGTCGTTGTCCAATTTGATCCCTTGCGCTATCGCAACGCTTCCGTAACCGGGTAGCATTACGAGGTGACGGCGTGCAATCGCTTGGGTATGCCGTGTTGGCGGAGATCTGAAATATGGCCGTTCTCGTCACGCGACCAAGCCCCGATGATGAGACGACGGCCAAGGCCCTCCGTGCCAGGGGTTTTGAGGTCCTGCGCGCGCCGATGCTGCGGTTCGAGCCGGTGCCGTTCCAGGACGATGCGGATGCAAATTATGGCGCCGTCATCGTCACCAGCGCCAACGCATTGCGCGCCATCGCGCCACATCTGGCCGCCAGCCGGCTCGTCAAACTGCCCCTGTTCGCGGTTGGCGAAAATACCGCAGAAGCGGCGCGCGATGCCGGGTTTGGCGAGGTAATCGCGTCAAAGGGCGACGCCGGCGCGTTGCGCGATCTGGTGCTGGCGCGGGCGAAGTCGAAGCAACTGAAGAAGGCCAGCCCGATCCTCTACCTTGCCGGCGCCGATCTCGCGCGTGACTTGGCGAGCGAGCTCGGCGAGAGCGGCTTTACGGTGGTGACGCAGACCACCTACCGGATGGTGCCGGCGCCCAGGCTGCCGCAGGAGGTATGTGACGCCTTTGTGGCGCATGAGATCGAGGCCGTGCTGCATTACTCGCGGCGCAGCGCGCGGGCATTCCTGGAGGCGGCGCGCGCAGGCGGCGTCGAAATCTCGGCATTGGCGCTGCCGCAATGCTGCATTTCGCCGGCCGTCGCCGCGGTCCTGCGGGACGGCGGTGCGACCCAGGTCACGGCGGCGGCTTCGCCGGACGAAAATGCCCTGTTCGAGGCGCTGGGCCGGGCGTTGCAACCGCGGTCTGGCTAGCCGTTCGTGCTCTAATCTTTAAGTCTGAGCATGGTCTTATCGGAAAACCGGTGCCGCCACTGCCGGATCATGCTCTAAGACGTCCCGATTCTGCTAAGTTCCGGAACCTAACCATTCAAGGGAACCGCCGTGATGGTCGATGACAGGCCCGAAGACACTGGATCGCTGCCCGATTCGGGCCGGCCGAAGCGCGAGCCGCCGACCATCGATCTCAAGGCGACCGAAGTGTCGAGCGAGACGAAGGGTTCTGCCGAGGCAGCACCCGAGCCGGTGGCTGAGGCCGCGCCCGAGGTCGCCAAGGCTTCAATTGAAGAGCCTTCAGTTGAGGAGCCTTCGGTCGAGAGGCCTGCGGTCGCGGAGCCGCCGTCCCGGCCTGTCTCGCCCTGGATCGTCGCGCCGGTCTCCGGCGCAGTCGCGGCTGCGCTGGTGATTGGCGTCGGCTCGATGCTGGGTTGGCCTGCAATCCAGCCCGCCTCCGCGCCGCCTGCCCCGCAGCTCAGCACCGCTATCGACGCGCTCACCACGCGTGTCGCCGGACTGGAGCCAAAGGTCGGCAAGCCCGTACCCGATCCGGCGGCTGCCGCGCGCACCGAGACCCTGGAAAAAACAGTCGCGGCGCTGCGCGCCGAACTCGCGGCAACGCGGGCGCAAGGCGAGAAGCTGGCGTCCGCCATCAATGATGTGAAGTCCGCCCCGCGCGGCGACGGCGCGGTGTCGCCGGATATTTCGGGGCTCGATGAACGCATCGCGAAGATCGAAAGCCAGGTACGGACGCAGGGCGCCGAGATTGCGCAGCAAGGCAGCAAGCTTGCCGATGCCAAGGCCGACGCCAAGCCTGCCGACGACGTGGCGCTGCGCCGCCTGGTGGCGGGAGCTCTGCTCGATGTGCTGGTCCGGATCGGCGATCCCTATCCGGCGGCGCTCGCCGCGACCAAAGCGCTGGCGCCCAGTCCGGATGCCTTGAAGCCGCTCGATCAGTTTGCGGAGAAGGGCGTGCCGAACGCCGGCAAGCTGAGCAGCGAACTGCTGGCGTTGGTGCCAAAACTGTTGCCGGCCGCGCAACAGAGCAATGCCACGACGACCGGCGCCGGCATTGTCGAACGCCTGCAGGCGGGCGCGGCGAAACTGGTCAAGATCGAACGCACCGATCCCGCCGGCAGCGATCGCGGCGCCGTGGTGGCGCGGATCACGGCGGCGGCGCTGCGAAATGATTTCAACGAGGCGCGGCGGGAATTGAAGACGCTGGAGCCGGCCGATCGCGCCGCGGCGCAATCCTGGCTTGAACGGGCCGACGCGCGCGACGCCGCGCTGGCCGCATCCCGTCAATTTGCGACCGACGCCATGGCGGCGCTCGCCAAACCGGCGCAATAAGGATTTCGCAGTAAGGATTTCAATGGTCCGGATCATTCTGTTTCTGTTGTTGATCGCGCTGGGAGCGGCCGGCGCGGCCTGGATTGCCGAACAGACCGGCGATGCCGTGCTGTCATGGGGCGGCTATCGCGTTCAGACCACGCTGCCGGTGTTCGTGCTGGCGCTGGGCATTGTCGTCGTTGCGGCGATGATGATTTGGGCGATCCTGCGCGGCGCGTGGCGCACGCCGGCGCGTATGCGGCGCAACCGGCGTGAACGGCGTCAGGCCCGCGGCCGGCATGCGATCACGCAAGGGCTGCTGGCGATCGGCCATGGTGATTCCACCGCCGCCCGCATCCATGCCGAGGCGGCGCGCAAACATGCGGCGCACGATCCGCTGGCCCTGCTGCTGCATGCGCAGTCGGCGCAGCTCGATGGCGATCGCGAGGGCGCGCAGCGCGCCTTCCGCGCCATGGCCGAGCGCGAGGACACGCGGCTGTTGGGCCTGCGCGGCCTGTTCATCGAGGCGCAGCGCGCCGACGATCCGGTCGCAGCCGTGATGGTCGCCGAGGAAGCGCTGAAATTGTCGCCGTCCTCGTCATGGGCGTCGCATGCGGTGCTCGGCTTCTGCTGCGCGAAGGGCGACTGGGCCGGCGCGCTGAAAATCCTCGACAACAATCAATCGGCCGGACTGATCGACAAGGCGACTTATCGCCGGCATCGCGGCGTGCTGCTGACGGCACGCGCGCTCGAACTCGAAAAGGTCGATCGCGATCTGGCGCGCGAGAGCGTGATGGAAGCGGTCAAGCTGGCGCCGACCTTGGTGCCGGCCGCGGTGCTGGCGAGCAAGTTCGAAAGCGAGGCGCACCAGGTGCGGCGTTCGATGCGCCTCGTCGAGACGGCGTGGCTGGCGCAGCCGCATCCCGATCTGGCCGACGCCTATGCGCATGTGAAGCTCGGCGATTCCGCGCGGCAACGGCTGGTTCGCGTCGAGACGCTCGCCGCGAAAGCGCCTGACCACATCGAGGGTGCATTGGCGATTGCGCGCGCCGCGATCGACGCGTCCGAGTTTACAAAAGCGCGGGAGGCGCTGGCGCCGTTCATCGCAGCTCCGACGCAACGGGTCGCGCTGCTGATGGCGGAGATTGAGCGCACCGAGCATGGCGACAGTGGCCGGGCGCGGGCCTGGACCTTGCGCGCGGTGCGTGCGCTGCACGATCCGGCCTGGACCGCCGACGGTTATGTCAGTGATCGCTGGCGGCCGGTTTCGCCGGTTACCGGCAGGCTCGATGCCTTCCAGTGGCAGACCCCCGTCGCGGCGCTGCCGTCCGACAAGGGGCCTGCGATCGAATCCTCGCCGTTCGAGGAAGCCATGCTGGCAACCCCGCGCCGCGCCGTCGTGCTCGCGCCGCCAAAGGATGTCGACGAGGAGAAGCCGGTTCCGTTGCCCGTCGACCCCGCACCTTCCGCGGCGCCCGCTGCTTCAGCTCCTGCGCCGACTGCCGAGCAGGATAATGCGCCTCCACCGGCTGCCACCGCCGAGGTTGCTCCCGCCGAACCGACCCGCCCCGAGGCGGTCCCCGCGCCAACGCCCGCCCCGCCCAAGCCGGCCGAATCGGCGCCAAGCCGGCCGGCCCCCTTGTTCCGGTCACGGCAGGACATTCCGAAGGCTGTTCCAACTCCCATTCCGGCGGTCATTCCTCTCATTCGGGCGCCGGACGATCCCGGGGTCGACGACGAGGGCGCCCCCGACGAATTCGCGGAACAAATCGGCCCGCCCAAGGCCCAAGCCGGCGGCTGGCGGGGATTTTTGTCACGCTGGGGCGGCAACTAGGCGTCTAGATTCTTGTTTTGACGCGTTTTCTTGACGCGAACCGGCACCCACTTCGCTTGAAAACGCTTTGTGGGGCCAGCGTTTTTCTTGCCAATCGGGGCTCTGACCGATATCAGGTGCGGGCGATTTCGGGTCACGCCCGGACGCTGCGTTTGGTCCGCCGCAATAGCTCAGTTGGTAGAGCACGTCATTCGTAATGACGGGGTCACAGGTTCGAGTCCTGTTTGCGGCACCACATTTGCCTGATCGGCTTTCTTCATCGCCACCGGTCTTGGACCAAAGAAACCGCCGCTCAACCGTGTGGCGGGGAATTTTGCTCTTCTCGCCTTTGCCCGACCCGCTAACGGTCGGGTGCACCTTCGTTGCGCCGGCCGCCAGGACGAGCGGGTTAATCCAGAGTACACCATTTTCTGATGTAGCTCTGTGGTTGCGTACGGAATCATCGTATCAGCAAGCGTGCGGGCTCCGCGACACTTCGAGAACCCGGAAAATCTCAACTGCGTTTCGCAGCGCCGAACCGCGTCGGAAGTACATCAACGAGCAACTCGACGTGGACACCGGCCGATTTCCTGGAGATCGACATGCAGGCCCCCGCAATCTAGCTGCGCACGATTCTCGCGCTGGGGCGCCAACCGGGATGGGTGAGTTGGTGGACTACGCGTTAGGGCTTTTCAGGAGCCGCGAACCCAATCGTCTGCATGAGTTGGATAGTCTACGAGCCCTCGCGGCGATCGGCGTTGTCGGATGGCACTACGCAAGCCATTTTGGTGCCGCTCCGCTTCCGTGGCTCATGGCACCCTTTTATCGCCACGGCGAGCTTCTCGTTGACTTCTTCTTCGTGTTGTCCGGCTTTGTGCTCGCCCGCGCGTATTGGAACGACCAGCGCAGCGCGACGTTCGCGAACAACGTTCGCGAACGAATTGCCCGAATGTATCCGTTGCACTTTGCGACGCTATGCGCCGTGGCCGTCATGCAATGGATCCTGGTCAATCGTCTGAGCTCGCCGCCGTTTGAATAACTGTTCAACGACACGTATGATTTCGTATTGAACCTTCTGCTGCTGAATCGAACAGGGCTTGAGAGCGGGCCTTCATTCAACGCACCGTCGTGGTCGATCTCGGCAGAGTTCGTCGTCAATGTTCTGTTCCTGGCGGCCATCGCGCTCCCGCGCAACATTGTCCGCGCGGTACTGTTCGCGTTATTCGCGGTGTTATTTGCCGTAATCCTGAAAGGTGATCTGACCAGCGATGCGGCGGCCGGGCCTGGAGCCACCAAAGACATCTTCCGGACCATCGTCGGCTTCTGCTGCGGAATAGCGCTGCATCGTGTACATTCGTATTGGCTGCCGCGGATCAACCTGAATCGCGGCCTTGCCGACGGACTTGCCATCGCCGCGGCTTCCGGATTTCTCTTCTACAGCGCGGAGGGCGAGCTGGCCGGGCTGCTTCATCTGGTGGTCGTGGCAATATGCTTTCCGGCCCTGATTGTCGGTGCGATCCATGGCCGGCTAGTTAAGTGGGTTTTGACGCTTCCGCCGCTGGTCTATCTCGGCACCATCTCCTACTCCATCTATCTCGTGCATTTTCCGCTTCAGCTGGGCGTGCATCTGGCATCTGTCGCGTTTCTCATTCAGATGCCCTACGACAGCGCGTTTTTCCTGGTGGGTTTCTTCGTCGCAATCGTTGGATTGGCATCGATCACGTATCGCCTGATTGAGGTGCCGGGAAAAGAGCTGCTGCGAAAGCGCCCGGCTGCCATCCTTGCGGAACCGTTGGTCAGCCCCCGCGGCGGTGCGTCTTGAAGGCGCCGCGCGATCCTGTTCGATCGCGGTGCGTGACCTGTCTCACATCGGGAATCGCCTGCCCGGCATAGTCTCCACCTCAACCTCAAGGGGAGACACAACATGCGTAAATTCATTCTCATCACAGGGTTCATTTTGGCATCCGCCACAGCTCAAGCTGGCGATCGGAGCTTGTCGCTGGCTGGCAGCGAGACGCAGGCCGCTCCGGCGCCGGCCAGGGCTGCCGATGCATCGAAAAGCGCGGAAGCTGCGGAAGCGCCAAAATATGTCGAGCGGCCCGCGGTCGTCGAGCCCAAGCCCGAAAGCAAGGCCGAGACGACCAGGAGCGAGACGGCAAGGCCCAGGGCCGCCAGGGCGGCCGGGATGCATCGGCCCGCTGCCGGGCGCATGAGCGCCGGACCCGGAAGGCCCATGGCCCGAAGAACGGCGTACATGTCGAGGAGCGCCAGGCCGCACGGCATACGCTTCCGGATCGCGCGCATCATCGGCGCACTGCACCGGCACGGCATCTATTGGTAACATTGCCAAAGCAAAACGCGCCTCTCGGGTTCAAATCCGAAGGGCGCGTTTTGCTTTGAGTAAGGCTGGAGCCGGCGACCGGCTTCCCGCCAATCCTTACTGCGAAACCGTCTGCACCACGCTGCTGATCGGGCGGCTGGCAACCGCCGGCACCTTCTGGTCCTTCACCAGCATCGCGTCGTATTCCGGCAAGGTTTCGAGCTGCTCCTTGGCCTTCATCTGCACGACCTTGTAGCCACCGGCCTTGAGGCGGCGCAGCAGCGTCGGCAGGGCCAGCGCCGTATGCTTCTGCAGATCGTGCATCAGGATGACGCCCTTGCCCTGTTTGTCGAGCTTGGTCATGACGTTCTGAATGACCTGGTCGGGGCCCGACGACTTGAAGTCGTTGGAATCGACATCAACTGAAAACATCGAGATGTTGCGCGAGGCGAGATAGCCAAGGGCTCCTTGCGTGTGCGCGAGCCCAGGGAAGCGGAAGAACGGCGCGGGCGCAGCACCCAGCGCCATCTTCACGGCGCTAAAGCCCTTCTCGATCTCTTCTCTCACCTGCGCCTCGGTCAACTTCTTGCTGTCGAGATGGGCGTGCGACCAGGTGTGCGAGCCGATGGTGTGGCCGGCAGCGGCGACCTGCTTGAGAATTTCCGGATGATAGGTGGTGTGCTTGCCGACGGGGAAGAACAAGGCCTTCGTGCATTCTTCCGCAAGCGCCTTCAGCACCGCCGGTGTGGTCGGCCACGGGCCGTCGTCGAACGTCAGCACCACTTCCTTGTCGGTCAGGAAGTCGAACTGCTTGTATTGCAGGAAGCCGAAGCCGGGACCGCCGGTCGTGTCGATCACGACGGTGCGGCTGACGCCGAGAGCGTCCGGATTGGCGCAGGCCGATTTCGCGGGCTGGGCTGCGGGAACGGGCGCGGGGGCAGGAGCGGGCTTCGAGAGGGAAGCCGTGATCTCGACGTCGTCCTTCAGCGCGGGCCTGGCCGCGGCCGGCGCCGGTAACGGCTCGGCCTTGCGGGCGGCGACGGTTTGAGGCGGGGCCGCGTCGGCGCGCGGCGAGGAGGTCCAGAACCAGACGCCGGTGATCAAAACCGCCGTCACTACACTGGCCAGCATCAGGCCCAACGCATTACGCATCGCTACTCTTTCCACATACCCGGGGTACACACACGCAACGGGGTATTAGTGCCAACAAAGTCTTAACGTCTCCCGAATACGCGCCGGTTAGACGAAGAAGATGAGGGGTTTAAGGCTGAGTGACGTCAGTCACAGTCGCGCCCGCGGTTCCAGGCGCATGGTGCGACCATCAACAACCGGTCCACGTAGCTGGGCCAATGGAGCCGAAAATGACCGCAACCTTCTTCAATACCGTTCGCAAGGTCAGTTTAGTGCTGGCCCTGACTACCTCCTTCGCCGCCGTCTCGTCGACCGCAAGCTTCGCCTTCAGCTCGGAAGCGCAGCAGATGTGCACCGGCGATGCGTTCCGCCTCTGCAGCTCGGAAATCCCGAACATTCCGAAAATCACGGCCTGCATGATCAAGCATCGCTCCGATCTGAGCGCGGGCTGCCGTACCGTGATGGACCGCGATCTCGCCGCCCAGAAATCCGGCAAGCTCGCCGCGCAGTAATCGGCTCTCTCTTTTGGCTCTCGGGAACGCTTGCGTCGATGCGACGCAGGCGTTTTTCGTTTTGCGTCGTTCACAAGGCGAGCGGTTGGGCCATTTCACCGTTCACAAATGCGTGCGGCCGGGATTTTGGCGCACTGGATTCCTGTTTTGACGCGTTTTCTTGACGCGAACCGGTTCCCACCTCGCCCGAAAACGCTATAGAACGCGGTCATTGCGTTTCCCGGCTACGAAGGCATAACAAATGACCAAGATCCTTTTCGTCATTCCCCTGATCCTGATGGCTTCGAGCGCGTCGGCACAGACACAAAAAAAAGAGGGGCATGACGAGTGCGCGCGCGACGTCTCGCGGTATTGCCGGGCGCAGATGCAGGATGGCGATCAGATCATTCTGGCCTGCCTGAAGCAAAACCGCGCCAAGATCAGCAAGGCCTGCCAGCAGAAGCTGACAAGTCACGGGCAGTAAAAGCCCTCTCGAGGGCTCTAGCCGCCGTAGAGGTAGTTCGGCAGCCACAGCGTCATGCCCGGCCAGAGATACATGATCACCATGCACATGATCACGATCAGCATGTAGGGCATCATGCCGGCGAAGATCTGGTTGAGCGTAACGTGCTTCGGGGCGACGCCCTTGAGATAGAACGCCGACATCGCGACCGGCGGCGACAGGAACGCGGCCTGCAGGTTCACGAATACCAGCACGCCCCACAGGACCGGGTCGATGCCGAAATGCTTCAGCATCGGCAGGAAGATCGGCACGAAGATGATGATGATCTCGGTCCATTCCAGCGGCCAGCCGAGAATGAAGATGATCGCCTGCGACAGGATCATGAACTGCACCGGCGACATGTTGAGCGAGAGCACCCAGCTTTCCAGCAGCGCCTGACCGCCGAGGATGGCGAACACCGCTGAGAACAGCGCGGAGCCGACGAACAGCCAGCACACCATCGCCGTGGTCTTGGCGGTCAGGAACACCGCCTCCTTGGTGCGCTTCCAGTTGAGCGTGCGGGCCTGCAGCGCCAGCAGGAAGGCGCCGAAAGCGCCAACGGCGGCGGACTCGGTCGCGGTGCAGATTCCGAACAGGATGACGGCGAGCACGACGACGGTAAGAATACCGAGCGGCATGGTCGACGAGGTCAGCAGTTTCACGACCGAAAGCCGCTCGGCGTTGAACCGCCAGTAGTAACGGACCTGCAACAGCGCGCAAACAGCCGTGATGCTCCAGAACCAGAGGTAGAATTCGAGTCCTGGCCCCTGCTCCGCGGGCGTGGCCTCTTTCGTAACCAGCTCCGGTGTGCCCAATTGCTGCACGCCGGTTACCGCGAGTTCGACGGCGGCCTGCTGGTGAATGACGACGTACCACCAGACGGTGGCTAGCGTGCCGGCGACGATGATAAACGGCACCAGCGCGTAACCGAAACTCGAGAGCAGCATCCAGTAGCTGACCCGACGGCCTTCCGCGTCGATTTGCCTTGCCCGCGACGGCGAGAGCAGCCCCCTAATCAGAGAGATCAGGATCGTTTGTGAACGGTAGGTGTCCTCGAACCTCGACAGCCATGCCGGCACCGGAACCTTCGTTTGGTCCTCCGGCAATGGCGGGGCGATCTTTGGATTGATCATCGCCCAGGCGATTATGTAAACGAGATACAGGAACGACAGAAAGAAGCCGGGGAACATCGCCGCAGCATAAAGCTTGACGATCGACTGACCGGCGACCGCAGCATAGACGATGATCATGACCGACGGCGGAATCAGAATGCCGAGCGTGCCGCCCGCTGTGATGACGCCGGAGGCGAGCTTCACATCGTACCCCGCCTTGAGCATGGGATTGAATGCGATGACGCCCATCAGCACCACCACCGCGCCGACAAGGCCGCTCGCGATTCCCCAAAACGTGCAGACGATCAGGGTCGCGACTGCAAGCGAAGCCGGCACGCGGCGGAACGCGAGCTGGATCGAGTAGAACATCTTGTCGACCAGCGCGCCGCGCTCCATCACGTAGCCCATCAGCACGAACAGCGGGATGGAGATCAGGACGTCGTTGGTCATGGCGCCGTAGGTGCGCTCAACCATCAAATCGAATACGCGGTTGTTGGCCCAGGAATGCGTCGGGTCATAGAACGCGATGTAGCCGAAAAATATGCCCAGGCCCATCAGCGTGAACGCTGTCGGGAAGCCCATCATGATCACAACCACGATGAGCGTGAGCATCAAGAGCCCGAGTGCCGGATCGCTCATGTGTTCAGATCCCCGCCCATACCGCGCTGGCGCGCACTCTCGTCGATTTCATGCGCCCGCGCGATGGCGATCTTGCGCGACTCCTCGTCGACATATTCGCTGTGAGCGAGCTGCTGCTCGATGACGTCGATCTCCGCGACGTCCTTCAGCCGGCTGGGCCATTCGCCGGTCCGCAGGCAGACGACGCAACGCACGATCTCGGCGACGCCTTGCAGCATCACCAGCGCGCCCGCGATGGGGATCATGGATTTGAAGTGATAAACCGGCGGCCCGTCTGCCGTCACATTCGAATGCTCCGCGATCCGCCACGAGTCGGCGGCGTAGTCAAAGCCCGCGTATATGAGGGCGGCGATACCAGGGATGAAGAAAACCGCGTACAGCACGATGTCCAGCGAGGCCTGCATGCGCGGTCGTATCGAGCTGTAAAGGAAGTCGCCGCGGACATGGGCGTTCTGCGCCAGCGTATAGGCGCCGCACAGCATGAACGCGGTTCCGTACAGTATATTATCAAGATCGAAGATCCACGCCGTCGGCATGTTCATGATGTAGCGCTTGAATACTTCGACGCAGACGACGGCCATCAGCAAAATAATCAGCCAGGCCGCGACCTTGCCGCACCATGTGCTGATTTCGTCAACGACAAGCAGAAATCTTTGGACCGTCATTGGTCGCCGCCGATTAATCCGAGGAAAGAATGAAATGACAAAGCACCGTCCGGTCGTCGTCCCGAACGGGGCTTTGCCGGTTCAAGACGCCGTCAGGTCTTCTTCGCGGTCCCTTTTGGCCCGAAGTAGTAATCGAACGCCATCTTGCGGTTGACGACGGTGTCCTGTTCCCATTGCGTCGCCCGGCTGGCAAACGCGATCTGCGATTCGACGATTTCCTTGAACAGCGGATTTGTCGCCGAGTACTTCTTCACGATGTCATCGAAGATCTCGAGCTGCCGTTTGAGGACTGAATCCGGCGTCTTGTAGAACTTCACCTTGTCCTTGGTCTGCAACTCGACGTAGTCCTTCGAGTAGCGGTCGATCGCCTTCCATTGCATCTCTTGCGAGGCGGCGGTCACCGCATTGGCAATGATCGCCTTCATCTTGTCCGGCAGCGCGTCGTACTTGGCCTTGTTGAAGGTGATTTCGAGCTGCTCGGCGTTCTGGTGGTAGCTTTGCAGCATGCAGACCTTGGAGACGTCGGCGAAGCCAAGCAGCCGGTCCGACGAGGCATTGTTGAACTCGGCCGCATCGATCAGGCCGCGATCCATCGCGGAGACGATTTCGCCGCCGGGCAGCGCGTTCACCGCGGCGCCCATGGCGGTGAACATGTCGATGGAGATGCCGACGGTGCGGAATTTGATGCCTTTGAAGTCGTCGGCATTGGTGATCGGTTTCTTGAACCAGCCGAGCGGCTGCGTCGCCATCGGACCGTAGGGGAACGAAACCACGTTCAGGCCGAGCGATGCATACAGCTTGGCGAGAAGCTCCTTGCCGCCGCCCCACCTGTGCCAGGCCAGCAGCATGTTGGCGTCCATGGCGAAGCCCGGACCCGAACCCCACAGCGCCAGCGCGTTCTGCTTGCCGTAGTGGTAGACCAGCACGCCGTGGCCTCCATCGAGCGTGCCTTTCGACACGGCATCGATCAGCCCGAATGCGGGCACCACGGCGCCGGCGGGAAGCACCTCGATCTTGAGGTCGCCGCCGGTCATGTCGTTGACCGTCTTGGCGTAGTCGAGTGCATATTCGTGGAAGATATCCTTGGACGGCCAGGTGCTCTGAAAGCGCATGCTGATGGGCCCCTGGGCGCTGACAACGGTTGGAGCAGCAACTGCCGCAGCCCCGGCGACGGCCACTTTCAGAAAGCGGCGACGGGTCGAAGTCTTGTCCTTGGTTGGTTTGGTCATGAAGTCCTCCCGGTTGACCGGTCCTTGGTTGGCCGGCATTTTATTGGCAGGAAGTCTAGAGGCCGGGCCCGAGCTTTGGCAAGGATACGTTATACCAGTGCGGCGTTGCGGCGCGGCCGCGGGCAGCAACCCATGAGTACCCCCATCGCGCCAGCCCGGTTATCTGACTGGTTAACGGCCCAGCCGAGCCACGCGACCGCAGTGCGTCCGCCAATCAGGTGCTGCTGCCTGCCGCCGTTGCGACCACCGGCAAGACCTCATTGGCGGCGCGGTCGGGGGTATCTTCCTTCCAGCGGACCGAGCCGAACGGCCGCTCCAGCATGCGGCGGACGCGGATCGGGTCGGGGCCGAGATGAAAGCCGATCGCGCGCTGGTGCAGGGCGCGCTCGGACTGCGTCGCACGGTTACGCTGGCGCAGATAATCGAGCCAGGTCGGGCAGTGGTAGCGCTCGGTCCATAATTCGGGGTCGCCGATGTCGCGCGCGATCGACCAGCCATAGGCGCCGTTGCGCTGCCGGCTGAGCTGCACTTCCTGCATCACATTGTGGAAGGCGCGTGCATTATCCTGCGCGACGCGATACTCGATCTCGACCACCAGCGGCCCGCTGCGTCCCGTCAGCGACAATTGTACCTCGGGATCGGCCAGGAGCTCGGTGGCGTCCTCGTTGCGCGCGCCGACCCGCGGCATGCGCAGCCAGATTCCGAGCAGGGGTGAAACCAGCATCAGGGAGGCCGAAACCAGCAGCGCGGTCTCGACGCCGGCGAGGTCGGTGAGGTGCCCCCAGCCCCAGCTTCCCACCGCAATGCCGCCGGCGATCGAGGCCTGGAAAGCCGCCAGCGAGCGGCCCGCGACCCAGCGCGGCGCCGATAGCTGCACACCGATGTTGAACAGCGCGACCGCCAGCATCCACATCGCACCGGCGATTACCAGGGCGACCGCCGTCAGGATGGCATTCGTGCTGATGGCGACGGCGGCGATCGCGCCGGCCATCGATATCGCGCAGGCGCGCACCGCGGCCTCGCCGCTCATGCGCCGGCGCACCTCGCCGATATTGAGTGCACCGAACACCGCGCCCATGCCGAAGGCCCCGAGCATGATGCCGTAGGTTTGCGCGCCGCCATGCAGGAGGTCGCGGGCGACCAGCGGCATCAGCGCCGAGACCGAGCCGCCGATGATGCCGGTGACCAGCGTGCGCGTCAGAACGATCTTGATCGACGGCGAATTGGTGATGTAGCGCACGCCCGAGACCATGGCGCGGTTAAGACGCTCGCGCGGCAGGCGCGACGGCTCGCTGGCGCGGTTCCACAGAAACAGCACCACCATCAGCGGCAGATACAGCGCCGCGTTGACGGCAAACGCGGCCACCGCGCCCGCGGTAGCGACCACGATGCCGCCGATCGCGGGGCCGAAGCTGCGCGCAATGTTGTAGCTGATGCCATTGAGCGCGACCGCGGCCGGAAGCGTTTCCGCCGGCACCTGCTCGCTGACCGAGGCCTGCCAGGCCGGCCCGAACAGCGCCATGCCGCTGCCGACGACGAAGCACAGCGCCAGCAGGATATTCGGCGTCACGAGGCCGAGCCATGCCAGCACCGTGAGCGTGGTTGCGCCGGCCAGCGCGATGCCGAGCGAGATCATTGCGACGACGCGGCGGTCGTGCATGTCGGCGATGGCGCCGGCCGGCATCGAAATCAGCATGACCGGCAGCATCAGCGCGGTCTGCACCAGCGCGACCTTGTCGGCCGACGACGTCATCTGCGTCATCGCCCAGGCAGCCCCAACGCCCTGGATCAAGATTCCCAGATTGGAGACGAGGCTGGCGAGCCAGATGCGCCGGAACACGGCGTGCCGCAGCGGCGCTGCGATGCCGTCAGTCGCAAAACCCAGGCGTTTCGGCTTGTCGGTCATGATGGGTTCCGTTGGCCTTCCGTCACCGGCTTGATTCCATTCGAACTTAAAGTGATGCCTGTGAAAACCCTGGCCTGTCCAGTCGCAGCGCCGCTGTCGACGGTGCTATCGCACAGCTAAGATATTGAAAAGCAACGAGAGGTTTGGAAATGAGGCTGTCGCGGCGGTTGATCCTCAGGAGTGCCGGAGCCCTACCTTTGCTGGCTGGCTCATTCGGTCTCCCGCTCTTTGGCTTGCGGGCGCGGGCGCAGACGGTGCCGGAGGTATCCGCGCCGGCGGTGGTTCCGCCGATCCTGTTCGTGCATGGCAATGGCGACCATGCGGCGCCATGGATCACTGCGTTATGGCGCATGGAATCGAACCGGGTGCCACGCGAACGGATGCTGGCGATCAATTTCGCCGACCCACCGGCGCGCAGCGATGACAAAGTGGAGCAGGCAAGCCGCTCCTCGACCGAAGACCAGCGCCGTGAGCTCGGCGAGGCCGTCAAGGAATTGCAGCGTCGCACCGGCGCGCAGCGCAATTCGCGCGGCGGCTATTCGATCCGCAATTACATCAGGAATGGTGGCGCGGGCGACGTCAGCCTGGCCCGCGGATGCGGGCGCGGGGGCCGTGGTGCTGATGTCGCGTCCGCGGGGTTATTTCGGCTTGCCGCGGTATGTGGTGCTGATCGACGGCAAGGAGCCGAAGGACGTGAAATCCGGCGTGCCGGCCGATTCGGTCTCGACCTTGCGGCTTTCGGCAGAGGAGGTTGGCCGCCCGGTGGCAGCCATGTTCAATACAGAGCGAATCGTGGCGCGGGCCTGGCCGGCCTTGGAAAACCGCATTGCGATTGCCGAATTGACTTACTAGCTGTGGGTGAACCACCGCGCCTTTGAGAAGCCCGGATCGAAGACTGAGATACTCGCTCATCCGGATCTACGGGATAGGCACCCATGAGCATAGCCGAAGCCTACGACATGCCGGCCGCCCGCGCGCCGCTGGTGCCGCCAAGCCCGCCACGGGCCCCCGACGACATGACGGCGTTCGGGCGGATGAAGGCGATCCGCATCAGCCCGATCGGGAGCTGGGGCCAGCGCGCCTACGAGGAAGATATCGTCCAGGGCCGCTTCTTCGGGCGCAACAGTTTCATCCTCAACGCGCCGGATGCGATCAAGCATGTGCTGGTCGACAATTACGAAAACTATACAAGGACGCCGGCCGGCATCCGCGTGCTGCGTCCGATCCTCGGCGAAGGCCTGCTGATTTCAGAAGGGCGCGCGTGGAAGCATCAGCGCCGGACGCTGGCGCCGGCGTTCACGCCACGCGCGGTGATGACGCTCATTCCGCACATGATGGCGGCGACCGACGAGACGGTCGCCAAGCTAAGGGCCGCCAGCAACGCGCCCGTCGACCTGCGCGAGGCGATGCAGCGGATGGCGCTCGAAATCGCCGGCCGCACGATGTTCTCGTTCGGGATGGATCGGCACGGTGCGGCGCTGCGCGACTTCGTGATGGAGTATGGCGAGCGGCTGGCGCGGCCGCATTTTCTCGATCTGCTGCTGCCATTGAGCTGGCCTAGCCCGCAGGATATTTCGCGCGCTCGTTTCCGCAAGCGCTGGACCGCGTTCGTCGGCATGCTGATGGCCGAGCGCTGCGCCGCCGGCAAGAACGCGGGCGCGCCGGCGCAAGATCTGTTCGACCTGATGGGCGACGCGCGCGACCCGGAAACCGGCCAGGCCTTCACCGATGCGCAGCTTGGCGATCAAATCGCGACCATGATCCTCGCTGGGCACGAGACGACGGCGACCGCGCTGTTCTGGGCGCTCTACCTGCTGGCGCTCGATCCTGCAGTCCAGCACGACGTCGCCGACGAGGTGCAGGGCGCAACCATCGACGGCACGCTCGATATCGAGCGGCTGAAATTCACCCGCGCGGTGATCGACGAAACCATGCGGCTCTATCCGCCGGCGTTCCTGATTGCGCGTGCAGCCAGTGGGCCGGATACGATCGCGGGGCTTCCGGTCAAGAAGAAGGATGTCATCCTGATCGCACCGTGGCTGCTGCACCGGCATGAAAAACTCTGGCGCGATCCGAACGCCTTCATCCCGTCCCGTTTCATGACCGGTACGCCGCCCGATCGCTTCGCCTATCTGCCGTTCGGCGTCGGCGCACGCGTCTGCATCGGCGCGCATTTCGCGCTGGTGGAGGCAACGCTGGCGCTGGCGAAGGTGATCGGCGCGTTTCATGTCGGCCTGGTCGACAAGGAGCCGGTGATGCCGATCGGCGTGGTGACGACGCAGCCTGACCGTTCGCCGATGTTTGCCATCACACCCCGGTAGTGTTTCGAGGCGAAAGCCCTTCCCGGACCTGATCCGAACGGATTGCCGGTTTGCATAACAATCAAGTTTGCGCAGATTGCGTAGACTTATCTGCGGTAGAAAAACGCGCCAAACGACAAAGGGCACCTTGCGGAGCCGCTTCGCCAACGTCATCTAGGTTGTCAGCATGAGCGATACCCAGGCCCAGTTCTCCGTTCTGCGGCAGACCGCTGATCCCGCGGTGGTCGAGGCCATTTCGCAGCTGATTGCGAAGGGCGAGGATCGCGACCTCAACCGGATCAACCTGCTGGATTTTGCCGCCCGGTACGGGCTTGACGAAGAAAAGGTCATCTCGGCCTTCCTGCATTCGGCGCGGCTCGGGCTGTTCGATCTCAGCTGGAATGTCCTGTGCCCTGGCTGTGGTGGCGTGCTCGGTGCGCACAACACGCTGAAATCGCTTCGGCACGACGACTACAATTGCGCGTTATGCGCTCAGGGTTATGAGGCATCCGTCGACGACCGCGTCGAGGTTTCTTTCACCGTCAGTCCCCGCGTCCGCCGCATCGCCGCACACGATCCCAATACGCTGCCGATCTGGGAATATAACCGCCAGATGTTCTGGAGCTCGGGGATGGACCTGAGCGAGGAATCGATCACGCGGCTGATCGACGAGGTTTCGCTCGAGGCGATCGAGTTGCCGGCGGGCGAGAAGGCGGTGCTGTCGCTGCAGCTGCCCAATCAGTTCGTGATCGTGTTCGAGCCGGTGACGCATTCGGCGCATTTCCTGGATATCCAGGGCGAGCCGACCCGCGAGCGCCAGCAGTTTTCCATCGTCTTCAACAAGCTGCACGCGCCGACCGGCACGACTGTGATGCGTCCCGGGCCGCTGCGGCTGTCGCTCGAGAACCAGACCGACCATCGGGTGCTTCCCGCCGTCTGGGTCGCCAACGATACGCTCCACGAACTGCTCGGCAAGCGCAAGCCGATCCTGACCGCCAAGCGGATGCTGTCGAACCAGACTTTTCGCGACGTCTTCAAGGCTGATAACCTCAACGTCGATCAGCGCCTCAAGATCACGTCCCTGACTTTCCTGTTCACGGACCTGAAGGGCTCCACGGCGCTCTATGAGCGGGTCGGCGATCTCGCCGCCTTCGATCTCGTGCGCGCGCATTTCCATGCGCTGCTCGAAATCATCGCCTCCGAGAAGGGTGCGGTGGTGAAGACGATCGGCGACGCCGTGATGGCCACCTTCATCCGGCCGGAACATGCGATCGTGGCGGGCTTGCGCATGCGCGCGGCGATGGCCGAACTCAATGCCGCGCGCGGCCGGGAGGACCTGATCGTCAAGATCGGCATCCACGAAGGCCCGTGCCTGGCGGTGATGCTCAACGAGCGGCAGGATTATTTCGGCCAGACCGTCAACATCGCGTCAAGGGTGCAGAGCCTGTCGACCTCGCAGGAAATCCATATCACCGGACCGGTGATCGACTCGCCTGCGGTCGCCACGATCCTTCAGAAAGAGGCGATCAGGCCGATCCAGAAGGAAGCCGCGCTGCGCGGCATCGCTGACAAGATGGTGGTGTACGAGATACCCTCGCACTAACTCGTCATGGGCGGGCATAGCCGTCTGAAAGACGGCATCGCTTCCGCTCGCCTTTGCCCGGCCATCCACGTCTTTCTTGCTTCGCTGTCGCAAAGACGTGGATGCCCGGCACAAGGCCGGGCATGACGGAAAATGAATTGGCCGAAGCGCTACTCGATCACGATCTCGCCGGTCATGCCGAGTTCGGCGTGGGTCTTGCCATCACTGGTCTTGATGTCGCAACGCAGGTCGCTGGCGCGGCCGGCCGCGACCGGCACCAGCCACCATTCGGCGGATTGTCCCGGATAGACCTCGATCTCGCGGATCGCGCCCTTGAATTCCGCGAGCGTGACCGCCTTGCCGTTCTGCTGCTGCGTCACCTGCACCTTGCGCGTGAACACCATCTGCGAGAACGCGTGCGAGGTGAAGTAATGCGGATCGTTGCTCGTGTTGCGCAGGATCAGCTTGTAGAGCTTGCCGGTTTCAAACTTGAGTTGCTTCGGCGCGAATTCGTGTTTGCCGGGCGAGCCGAGATCGACCGTTACCTCGATCGGCGTCTGCTTCGCCAGGTCGCCCGCCGCCAGCGCGGCTCCTGAAGCTATTCCCAACACGACGGCAGCACCAAGTGCGAAGCGGAAGGTGGCCATGTTCGTTTCCTTTGAGAAATCGCTTGCTGAAACAACGAGTTCACCCCTAATGCAAATGCGAATGACTTGCAATTATCTATTGACCTCGCTGCCTGCGGCGAATCGCGCAGCCAGCCCAGGCCGTGTGCTCCGGAGGCGGCGAGGTTTCGTGCGTTGAACCCACGCACACGGGCGCGCCGACTCAACAGATCGCTCGGCGGATTGCTGCGGCCGTTGCGGGCGCTGCTTGGGATTTGCGCAGATGTTTCTGAACACTCAATGTGACGTCGATTTAATCTGTCTGCACCCGCCGGCATTCATCGCGCGGATTGCGGCGGCCAAATCTTTGACCCATATTCATTCACTGAACGGCTTTCACGACTTTGCAGGTAGATTGATGCTCGACGGACTGCGCCAATTCATTGCCGATATCGTTGCGCCCAGCGCGGATCCGGATCTCGCGTTCGACGATACCGGGTATCTTCTGGCGGCGACAGCGCTGCTGGTTCACGTCGTCTCGCTCGATGGCGAGCCGAGCGCGATCGAGAAGCGCAAATTGCACGGTCTGATCGAAACCCGCTTCAAGCTCGATCCCGGTACGGCAGATCACTTGATCGCGTCCGCGACGCGGGCCGAAGGTGAGGCGGTCGATCTCTATCATTTCACCAGCGTCATCATGCGTTCGGTCAATGAGGAGGGCCGGCTCCGCATCATCGAGATGATGTGGGAGCTGGTATACGCGGACGGCGAGGTCAGCGAGTTCGAGGATAACGTCGTCTGGCGCGCGGCTGATCTGCTCGGTATTTCATCGCGCGACCGGATCGATCTCAAGCACAAGGTGGCGGGGCAGCGGCAGCCCTCAACCGCGGGCGCGCCGAAGGCCGAAGACGCGGCAATGTGACTATGCGCGGCGCAGCCACGTCATTGCAGATGACGAAACTTTAATCTGCGGTGCAATCGGCTGCGCTAACGCGCGATAAGTCTGAAAACATAGAGAATTCAGCGCGCGCGGCACGCGGGCCTGCATGGCGCCATGTTTGAGGGGTGGCTTGCGTCACACCACGCGCCTGTGCTCTCGTTCCAATGCTGGCGGCATAACCTTCAATTTCATTTCAAGAGCATTCAACCGTGACTGAGCGTGTGACGCTGATAACCGGTGCATCGGCGGGCATAGGCACCGAGCTGGCGCGCGTTTTTGCCTCGCACGGTCATCGTGTGGCGCTGGTGGCGCGGCGCGCAGATCGCCTGGAAGCGCTGGCGAGTGAAATCAAGACGGCAGGTGGCGCTGCGCCGATCGTCATTCCCTGCGACCTTGCGCAACCCGACTGCGGCGACAGGATTGCCGAGGCGTTGACCGCTTCCGGCGTGGAGGTCGAATACATCGTCAACAACGCGGGATTCGGACTGTTCGGCCGGGCGATCCAGCGCGATCGGTCCAATCAACTCGAGATCATCGCCGTCAACGTCCGCGCGCTGACCGACCTGTCACTGCGGTTTTCGGATCACCTGATCCGCCATCGCGGCGGCCTCCTCAATGTCGGTTCGATCGCCGGTTTTCTGCCGGGGCCGGGAATGGCGGTCTATTACGCATCCAAGGCCTATGTGCTGTCGTTCACCGAGGCCATGCGCGAAGAGTTGGCGCCACATGGCGTGCGCGTGACGGTGTTGTGTCCCGGGCCCGTGCCCTCGGAATTTCAGGCGCGGGCCGGATTCAGGCCCGGTTTTGATTCGGCGATCCTCAACGTGTCGCCGGCCGATGTCGCACAGCAGGCCTATAGCGGATTGATGGCGAACAAACGGGCAGTGCTGCCTGGCCTCGGCATCAAGGTCGTGCCGTTCCTGCTCCGGCTGTTTCCGCGCTCCTTCATCCTTGGCGCGGTTGGCCGCTTCCAGCTCCGCCAGCGCTGAGAAAACCACGTATTTTTGCGGGCGAAAGCGCGCGCGTGCCGAGCATGCGCGGCGGAGACCGCATCTGGTCCGCGGTTTGCTTTCACTTTTTGATGTGTGCGTGAACTCACGCGAAATTAAGATTCACTTAGGTATGGTTTCGGTTTGAGGTGCCTTTAGGCAACGCTGATGTCGTTCCGGTCGAACAATGATCACGAAAACGTGCTGCCGTTTCCGGGCCGACGCACGTTGGGTGCATCTGACCCGGCGCTCCTCAAGCCGGTCCTGATCGTTCTGCACCAGGAGACGTCGACGCCGGGACGGGTCGGCAATGCGCTGCGGGCGCTCGGCCACCCCCTCGACATCCGACGCCCACGGTTCGGCGACCCGTTGCCGGACACGATGGACCAGCATGCCGGCGCGGTCATCTTCGGCGGCCCGATGAGCGCCAACGATTCCGACAACTATGTCCGCCGCGAAATCGACTGGATCGAGATTCCACTGCGTGAGCAGCGGCCGTTTCTCGGCATCTGCCTGGGCGCGCAGATGCTTGCCAAACAATTGGGGGCGCAGGTCGCGCCGCATCATGAAGGCCGGGTCGAGGTCGGCTACTATCCGATCCGCCCAACGGAGGCCGGACATGCGTTGTGCCCGGACTGGCCGGAGCGCGTCTATCACTGGCACGGCGAGGGATTTCAACTGCCTCGCGGCGCAAAATTGCTTGCTGAAGGCGACGACTTTCCAGTGCAGGCGTATCAGCACGGTCATGCGTTCGGCTTCCAGTTTCATCCTGATGTGACCTACGCCATGATGCATCGCTGGACCACGCGCTGGATGCGTCCGCATGGATTCGCCGGGCGCGCAGCCGCGTCATCTTCACTTTGAAGGCCGCGCGGTGCACGACGTGATCGAGCGGGCGTGGTTGAAGAATTTCATTGCGGGCTGGATCGCACGCGCGCCGCGCGCGATCATGCTGGACGCCGCCGAATAGCCGCCACGCGGAATTTTCCCGCGCGCGTCGAACCTCTTTCAAAATTCCTGGATGTGATAGTGTCGCTGCCTGAAGCCTGCGGACACCAGCAGGCGAATGGGAGGCGATATGACCGGCGATGAGTTCGCATCGCTCCTCAGTGACTTCACGCTACCGGCAGGGTCTGGCGATGGCGCGCGCTTCGCAAACCATTTCACCGAAGACGCCGTCTATCACGACTACATCTGGCGCGTCCGAAAGGCTCGCGCGCGACACGTCAATGACCGAAACGACAGGGAGGTCGCGATGAATTATCAGCATATTCTCTTCGAGGTGAGCGACAGGATCGCGACCATCACGCTCAACCGGCCGGACCGCATGAATGCGTGGACCGCGACCATGGAGCGCGACGTGCGCCACGCGATGGAGGCGGCGGCCGGTGATGACAGCGTCCGTGTCATCGTGCTCACCGGCGCCGGCCGCGCCTTCTGCGCCGGCGCCGATATGGAAGCCCTGCAGGGTATCGATCCCAACGAGGTCAGGCGTGGCGAGAACACCCCGCCGTTCGACATGAACCGCCGGGCGGACTGGCAGACGCGCTATGCCTATTATCCGGCGATCCCAAAGCCCGTGATCGGCATGCTGAACGGCGCCACCGCCGGCATCGGCCTCGTCCACGCGCTCTATTGCGATCTGCGGTTTGCCGCCGACAACACCGTCTTCACAACGTCCTTTGCGCGCCGCGGGCTGATCGCCGAGCACGGCATCAGCTGGATGCTGCCGCGCATCGTCGGCCACGCCAATGCGCTCGATTTGCTGATGTCCGCGCGGCGGGTGTCAAGCGAGGAGGCGCTGCGAATCGGGCTGGTCAACCGGCTCTATCCACCGAACCAGTTGCGCGAGCAGACCTATGCCTATGCGCGGGATCTGGCCGATTTCGTCTCGCCCAGCGCGATTTCGGTGATCAAGCGCCAGCTCTACGACGTGCCGTTCCAGACGCTGGCGGAAGCCACCATCGACGCCAACCGCGAAATGCAGATCGCGCTGAAGGGAAGCGATTTCCGGGAGGGCGTGGCGAGTTTTGTGGAGAAGAGGCCGCCGAAGTTTACGGGGAGGTGAGGGGGAGGAGCTTGCGGATCCAGCCCGTCGTCGCCCTTCGGGCTATGCCGGGCACGCTTCGTCCTTCGGACTTGCGTGGCTGCGCCACGCGTAGCCCGAAGGGCGAAGCGTGGTGGAGCCAGGCGGGATCGAACCGCCGACCTCGTCATTGCGAACGACGCGCTCTCCCAGCTGAGCTATGGCCCCGTCGCGGCCGTCTCGGGATGACCCGAAGCGACCGACAATCGGCGCCATTTACAGTCCGGCCCAAGGCCAAGTCAAGAACGGTGCAAGAAACCTGAAACGGCCGATTTTGGCGTCATTTTGCCGGGAACTTCCCTTGTTTGCGGGGGGATGAACCGATATCTAGCTGTTTGTCCCTCCTCGTGAGCTCCCCCCAACATGCGCGCTATCCTCGACATCGTCATCATCGTCCTTGACCTCTATGTCTGGCTGTTGATCGCCTCCGCCATCCTGTCCTGGCTGATCGCCTTCAATGTCGTGAACACGCGCAACCAGTTCGTCGCGGCGGTGGCCGAGTTCCTTTACCGGATCACCGAGCCGGCGCTGATGCCGATCCGCCGGTTCATGCCCAATCTGGGCGGCCTCGACATCTCGCCGATCATCCTGATCCTGGTCATCATGTTCGTTCAGCGGGTGATCCTCTACTACATCTATCCCAACGTCGTCTGATCGCCGGCGTCGGTAGCTGATGGATGCGTGATGGATCCTTGGCGCTATTCAACCGAGGGTATCAGCATTGCACTGCGGGTGACGCCGCGTGGCGGGCGCGACGACATCGACGGGATTGAGACGCTCGCCAACGGCCGATCGGTCGTAAAGGTTCGCGTTCGCGCCATCGCCGAGGGCGGCGAGGCCAACCGCGCGGTGACCGAATTGCTGGCCAAGGCGCTTGGTGTCCCGAAGGCGAAAGTGAAGATCCTGTCAGGCGTCACGTCGCGGCTGAAACAGGTCGCGGTCGACGGCGATCCCAAAATTCTCGGCGAAACGCTCCGAAAAGCTGCAGCCGCCAGGCCGGAAAAGACGAAGGATTGAGATGACGGCACGTATTATCGACGGAAAAATCATTGCAGCGGAGCTTCGCACCCGCGTTGCGGAAGAGGTTGCCCGGGTCAAGCGCGAGCACCAGCTTACGCCGGGCCTCGCGGTAGTGCTGGTCGGCAGCGACCCCGCCAGCGAAGTCTATGTCCGCAGCAAGCACACCCAGACCCAGGCCGCCGGCATGGCCTCGTTCGAGCACAAGCTGCCCGCCGATGTGGCGCAGGCCGATCTGCTGGCGCTGATCGCAAAGCTCAACGGCGATCCCGCCGTGCACGGCATTCTCGTGCAATTGCCGCTGCCGAAATCGATCCACACCGAAACCGTCATCAATGCCATCGATCCGGCCAAGGATGTCGACGGCCTGCACCCCAACAATGCCGGCCGGCTGGCCGGCGGCTTTGCCGCGCTGTCGCCATGCACCCCGCTCGGCTGCATCATCCTGACCAAGAGCGTGCATGCCTCGCTGGAAGGCATGAACGCGATCGTGATCGGCCGTTCCAATCTGGTCGGCCGCCCGCTGGTGCAGTTGCTGCTCAACGAAAATGCGACGGTGACGATTGCGCATTCGCGCTCAAAGGATCTGCCGCAACTCTGCGCCCACGCCGATCTGGTCTATGCCGCCGTCGGCAAGCCCGAAATGGTGCGTGCCGGCTGGATCAAGCCGGGCGCCACCGTGATCGATGTCGGCATCAACCGGCTTCCATTGGCCGACGGCAAGACGCGGCTGGTCGGCGACGTCGCGTTCAAGGAAGTGGCGGAGGTCGCCGGCGCGATCACGCCGGTGCCAGGCGGCGTCGGGCAGATGACCGTGGCGTGCCTCCTGGTGAATACGCTGCGCGCGGCGTGCGCGATTCAGGGGCTACCGAAGCCTGCGGTGTGAGTTTTCTTCTCCCTCTCCCCGTTCTTCACGGGGTCGAGACGAGCGAAGCTCGCTCTTAGAGGGTCGGGGTGAGGGGCTGTCGCCGCGGACTCTTTTCGCCGTCGGGACTCGCGGATGGACCCCTCACCCCAACCCTCTCCCCGCAAGAGCGCAGCGCTGTCCGGGGAATGATTCACTATGCCGCAGCGCATGCCCGGCAAATCCAGCGTGAGCCGGATACTTTCTGGTTGTCGAGACTCAGAGAGGGGCCGGGCATGCGCTGCGTAAATAGCATCTTTGGGGAGCTTCTCAAACCGATCGATCGGCGGCAATTTCGCGGGATTGTGGAGAAGCATGACGGCGACGCCTACGACAAGTCATTCAAAAGCTGGGATCATTTGGTGACGCTCGTCGGAGCCCAGCTAGGCCAGGTGATGAGTCTGCGCGCGGTCGAAGGCGCTTTCAATGCCAACAGCCATCAGCATTATCATCTTGGTGTGGGCCGGGTTGCTCGTTCGACGCTTTCGGATGCGAATGCGCGGCGCCCGGTTGGCGTTTTTGCGGAGACCTTCGCCATGCTGGCGGAGAAGGCTGATCGACATACGCGGGTGGAGGGAGCCGAGATGGTTCGGCTGATCGACTCGAGCCCGGTTCCGTTGGGCAAGGTGTGCAAATGGGCTGAATGGAATGGTCGCATCCGCGGCATGAAGATGCATACGGTCTACGAACCGGACGGCAAGTGCCCCCGCTGCGTCGAGATTACGCCGGCGACCGTCAACGACGTCGAGATCGGCCGCCAAACCGAACTCGAAGCCGGCGTGACTTACGTGTTCGACAAAGGCTATTACCACTTCGGCTGGTGGAAGAAGATCAATGATACCGGGGCTTTCTTCGTCACACGCACCAAGGTGAGCACGCGCTTGCGCAAGTCGAAGTCCCGGTATGTCCGCAAGACCATCGGCGACGGTTTCAAAATCATCAACGATGCCGATGTCGCGCTTGCGAGCAAAGGCGATTCCAGTCTTCCGATTCCGTTGCGCCGCATCAAAGTCAGGCGCGACAAAGGTGGAGTGATCACGCTCATCACCAACGATCTCGAACGCACAGCCGTCGAGATTGCGGCACTCTATAAGAGCCGTTGGCAGATCGAGCTTTTGTTCCGTTGGATCAAGCAGCATCTCAATCTTCGCAAGTTCATGGCCAAAAACGACAACGCAATCCGTCTGCAGATCCTCGCCGCGATGATCGCATATCTGCTTCTGCGCCTCGCCCGGCGATTGAATTCCTTGAAAATGCTGGACTTGCGCTTCGCCGAGTTGGTCTGCCAACGCCTGTTCATGCGAAGTCACATCGCAAAAATTGACAAACCTCCGCCGGTCAACCCGAGCAAGCCGAAGCCCAGGTTTTCTGCCGATCAACTGGGATTCTGCTATGAGTGATTTTTCCCCGGACAGCCCTGCACAAGGGGAGAGGGAGTCCTCTAGTCACTCCGCACTGTTCTCGATCAGCCGCCGGTAAAACCGGATCATGTCGGCATAGCCCTCGATCGAGAGGCGCTCGTTGGTGCCGTGGAAGCCGCTTCAAAATCGTCCGAACTGGCGCGCACCGGCGAGAAGCGGAAGATCTTGTCGGTGATTCCTGTGTAGTGGCGCGAGTCGGTGGCGGCGAACATCAGGCCGGGCGCGACGATCTGCTGAGCCGGGCCGGTGAGGCGCAATGGGTCCCGGCTCAGCGTTGCACGCTGCAACGCGTCCGGGACACGAGAACAATTACTACTTCTTCGCGCGTTCGATGCCTTCCACGATCAGCCGGTGGGCATCCTCGGCGCCGCACCAGCGCAGCACCTTCACCCATTTGCCGGGCTCGAGATCCTTGTAGTGCTCGAAGAAGTGCTGGATCTGCTGCAGCGTGATGTCGGGGAGGTCGCTGTAATTTCTGACCTTGTCGTAGCGCTGGGTCAGCTTCGAGGACGGCACCGCGATGATCTTCTCGTCGCCGCCGGCTTCGTCTTCCATCAGCAGCACGCCGACGGGGCGCACGCTCATCACGGCGCCCGGCACGATCGCGCGGGTGTTGGCGACCAGCACGTCGCAAGGGTCGCCGTCGCCCGATAGCGTGTGGGGGATGAAGCCGTAATTGCCGGGGTAGCGCATCGCCGTGTAGAGGAAGCGATCGACCACCAGGGTACCGGCTTCCTTGTCCATTTCATATTTGATCGGCTCGCCGCCAACCGGCACCTCGATGATGACGTTGACGTCGTGTGGCGGATTTACTCCGATCGGGATGGCGTCAATGCGCATAAGGGCTCCGCTTGGCGTTAAGGGGGCGCCTGGAATCAGGCGCGCGTCAGGGTCCGTTTAGACCCGCAGCGGAGCAGGGAAAAGCCTGAAATAGCTTCAGTTGGTCCAGGCGAAAGCGACCTTGTCGAGCGACTTCGGCCCGAACTTCTCCGAGGAGCGGGCCACCATCCGGCCGCCGAGCGCACGGTAGAATTCCGTCGCCGTGTCGTTGTCGGAGAGCGCCCAGATCACCATGCTCTTCAGCCCGCTCTGCATCAGATCGCGCCGGGCGGCGGTGAAGAGGCGGCGGCCGAAGCCAAGGCCCTGGAATTCCGGCCGCAGATAGAGCTCGTAAATCTCGCCCTCGAAATGCAGGCTGCGGGCGCGGTTGCGGCCGTAATTGGCGTAGCCCGCAACCTTGTCGCCGAACACCAGCACGCTGACGCGGCTGCCTTTGCGGATAGCGCTGTCCCACCATTGCGGGCCGCGACGGTTGATGAGTTTTTCGAGCTCGGCGCCGGGAATGATGCCCTGATAGGCGGAGCGCCAGGCTTCATCATGGGTAGACGCCACCGCGGCTGCGTCTGCAGCCTTGGCCGGTCGGACCTCGATCAGGGTTGTGCTCATGACCTGATCAAAGCAAGTCGGCGGCCCGGCTTCAAGGTCCATCGTTAATTATCGGTTAACCTGTGGATTTTCTGCATCAGTTGTTCACGCTACTGTGCCGAAAAAGAACAGAGTGTTGCTTCGACCCGCATTTTACCGGGGGGAGAGAGGGCAAAACTATCCTCTTGGTCCCTCGCCGAAGCTTTCCGCAAATCCTGTTCACCCAAAAAATGCGCCGGATTTGATTCGCCGGCGGTATTCTGCTGGTGACTTCGCAAAAATACGCCCGCCCTTGGCTGTGTCAGGCCCGTTCATGCATCCGCCAAACCTGCTTTTTGCGCTGGTTCTCGTGGCCGCGCTCGGTGTGAAGGCCGCATCCGCGCAGCCCGCTCTTGGCGCGCAGGGTGCGGAGGGCGAACCGCACCGGCTGCAGCAATGGCTGGTGCCTGCTCCCGATCCTGTCACCGCGGCGCATGCGGTATTGTTTCGGCCGCCTGGCGAGGGACCATTTCCGCTGGCCGTGATCGCGCACGCCTCCACCCAGAACGTCATGCGACGGGCGCAGATGCCGCAGCCCGAATACCGCGCGCTCGCCGCCTGGCTGGTGACGCGCGGTTTTGCCGTGCTGGTCCCCGAGCGTCCGGGCCATGGCGCGACGGGCGGAAAATACCTCGAAGATCAGGGCGGCTGCGACGAGGCCGATTACGCCAAATCCGGCCGCGTCACGGCGGATGAGATCGCCGCCGCGGTCGGCTTCACACGCAAGCAACCCTTCATCCGCCCCGAGGGCATGGTCGTGATCGGCCATTCGGCCGGCGCCTGGGGCGCGCTGGCGCTGGCCGGCGAGGATCCGAAAAACGTCGCCGCCATCATCGCGTTCGCGCCGGGGCGCGGCGGGCATGCCAATGATTTTCCCAACCGGGTCTGTGCGCCGCGTTCGCTGATGGCCGCTGCGGGCGAATTCGGCAAGGCCGCGCGCGTCAAGGTGACCTGGCTGGTGGCCGCCAATGACAGCTACTTTTCGCCCGCATTCTCGCGTCAACTGGTCGATGCGTTTCGTGCCGCCGGCGGCAAGACGGATTTTCGCGTGCTCCAGGCCCATGGCAGCGAAGGCCACTGGCTGGTGGAAACCGGAGGTGGTGTAAAGCTTGCCGAACCTGAACTCGATCGCGCCTTGAAGGCGCGATCCCGGACCCCGGCGGCCAAGCGATGACGCTGTATTTCCTCGTCAAATACCTGCACGTGCTCGGTGCGATCGTCATTCTCGGCACCGGCGCCGGTATCGCGTTCTTCATGCTGATGGCCCATCGCAGCCGGGACGTCGCCTTCATCGCGCGCACGGCCGAAACCGTCGTCATCGCCGACATGCTGTTCACGCTGACGGCGGTGCTGCTGCAGCCGGTGAGTGGCGGCGTGCTGATGTGGCTGTCCTCGACCCTGTGGAGCGAACGCTGGCTGATGGCTTCGCTCGGGCTCTATGCGGTCGCGGGGCTGTTCTGGGTGCCTGTCATCTTCATGCAGATCGAAATGCGCGATCTCGCACACAAGGCGGCTGAGCAGAACCAGAAGTTGCCGCCGCGCTATTTCGCACTTTTCCACCGCTGGTTTCTGTTCGGGATTCCCGGTTTTGGCTCTGTCATGGCTATTCTCTGGCTGATGATCGCCAAACCGCTTTAGGCAGGCATGAACGCCGACATCCGAAAAATCCTCGTGCTCGGCGCCTCCGGCCTGATCGGCGGCTTCGTGACCAGCGATCTGCGCGCCCGGGGATTTCGCGTGGTGGGCGTCGCCCGCAAATTGCCCGCGTCGCAGAACGGCGGCGCGCTTGATCTCGAACTGCCTATCATGTCGATGCAAGCGGCCCAGCTGGCGCGGTTGCTGCGCGACCACCACATCGATGTCGTCGTCAATTGCCTCGGCGTGCTGCAGGACGGCCCCGGCAGCGACACCGCCGCCGTGCATCGCGATTTCGTCGTGCGGTTGTTGCAGGCGATCCGCGACGGCGACCGTGCGATCCGGCTGGTGCATATCTCGATTCCGGGCACGAGCGAGACCGACCGAACCGCCTTCAGCACCACCAAACGCGAGGCCGAGCGCCTGATCGCGGAATCCGGCGTCGCGTTCGCGATCCTGCGGCCGGGCTTCGTGGTGGCGCTTGCGGCTTATGGCGGCAGCGCCATGGTGCGCTCGCTGGCGGCGTTTCCGCTCGATCTGCCGGCCGCCGAGCGGGCTGCGCCGTTCCAGCCGGTCGCCATGGAGGACATTGCCGCGACCATCGCCTGGCTTGCGGCGCGTGATCCCGGCGAGGCGAACGCCGTGACATGGGACCTGATGCAGGAGCAGCCGGTCACGCTCGGTGACGTGATCGATCAATTCCGCGAAGTGTTCGGCACCGGCAGATGGTGGCGCATCGTCATGCCCTCGTTCCTGCTCGATCTCGGCGCAAGATTCGGCGATCTCGCGAACCGGTTCGGCTGGATGCCGCCGATGCGAACCACCGCGATCGCGGAGCTGCGCCGCGGCGTCAGCGGCGACCCCGCCGACTGGATGGCCGCGACCGGCATCGTACCGAAGCGCATCGAACAGACGGCCGGAAAACGCCGGGCGACCATTCAGGACAAATGGTTTGCCCGGCTGTTCCCGATCAAGGCGTTGATGATCGCAAGCCTCGTTGTGTTCTGGGTGGTATCAGGCTTTATTGCGCTGGTGATTTCCTATGACGCAGCGGCCGGGATCCTGAGCAGCCACGGCTTCCCGCCGGCGCTGGTTGCCCCCATCACCATCGGCACCAGCCTGATGGATATGGGCATCGGCGTGCTGATCGCGTTCCGCCGCACCGCGGCATTTGGTCTGATCGCGGGCATCGTTGCCTCGCTCGGCTATATGATCGGCGCGGCGATCCTGACGCCGGACCTCTGGATCGAGCCGCTCGGCGCGCTGGTGAAGACCTGCCCCGCCATCGTACTGATGATCGTGGCGTTGCTGACCCTGGACAACCGATGATCCCAACCGAATGACCCCAAACCCGTGACTAATTGGCCCGACGATGACGTGATCCTCTATGACGGCGTCTGCGTCTTCTGCTCGCGCTGGATCCGCTTCGTCGCGACACGCGATGTCGAGCGAAAATTCCGCTTCACCGCGATCCAGTCGCCCTACGGCACGCGGCTGGCGCAGGCTTTTGGTATCGATCCCAATGATCCCGATACCAATGCTGTCATTCACGGCGGCGTCGCGTATTTCAAATCGGATGCGGCGCTGACGGTACTGAGTGCGCTGCCGGGATGGGGCTGGGTGCGAATGCTGTTCGCCGTGCCGAAGCCGCTGCGTGACGCCGTCTACAGCCTAATTGCGCGAAACCGCTATCGAATTTTCGGGAAGTATAACGAGTGCTTCGTGCCGGACGCGGACATGCGGGCGCGGGTGATGGAGTAGGGCTCACTATTCAATTCGTCAAAGCTACACTAGTTTGCATTTTTGTTGTTGTGGGGTCGTTAGCGGCTAGTTCATGGCAAAGGCAGTTTTCACAACGAAAGTGACCCCGGGCTACAAAGATTTGCCCGAAGCCCGATATCATTTCCCTCGCACGTATCTGAATCAGGTCAGCCAAGCAGTTGGCGATCACATCGTCTATTATGAGCCCCGGCGAACGAGCGTGGAGTTATCCAGCATAGGTGGACGTCAATGTTACTTCGGCGTCGCACGCGTGACGGCGGTCGTCGAGGACGCTGAGCTCGCCGATCATTACTTCGCACTTATCTCGGATTACCTTGATTTTGATCTGCCAGTACCGTTCGCTGAAGGTAGCGAATACTACGAAAGTGCTTTGAAGAAAGCCGATGGCTCGACGAACAAGGGCGCATTTGGACGAGCCGTGCGGCTTGTTCCCGACACCGAATTTGATCGGATTTTGAAAGCTGGATTCGCTCCGGTGCTCAGCGAGAGCGCCGAAACCAAAGCGGTCTCGACTCCAGGTTGGGCAGAACCAGACGTTCCTTTTGAACGGCCGATTGTTGAAATGACCGTATTGAGACCGTTCCGTGAGCGGTCCTTCATGCACAATGTGCGAGCCGCGTACGCGAATCGATGTGCCATGACGGGTCTTCGTCTGATCAATGGTGGAGGACGTCCGGAGGTCCAAGCGGCTCATATTCAGCCGGTCGCGTCGAAGGGGCCCGATTCTGTTCGCAACGGCCTAGCCCTTTCAGGTACTGTGCATTGGATGTTTGATCGCGGGCTTATCTCCGTGGGCGACGATTACAAAATTCTTGTGGCCAAGAATCACGTTCCAGAAGAGGCCGCGCGTCTCTTGAATCCGAGTGGCGTTATCCATCTGCCAAGCGATGGGTCCCTTTATCCGAACGCTCAATACCTGAAGTTTCATCGGGACGTAGTATTCAAGGGCGCGCGGTAGACCCGTCGTCTATCTTGAGTTGCTCGCAGCCAATACTTCCCCGGCCGCCCTCTCTCCGCTGTCCCTTGCTCCATGCGCGGTCGTGAAAAATTCCGGCGACGTCGCTTCTCCCGCAAAGAACAGCCGGCCGTCGACCGACGCTGCCAGCACTGCCCGATCCCCGGCATGGCCCGGCAGCGCGTGCGAATACGAACCGCGCGCGAAGGGGTCATGGGCCCAGCGCGATTCCGCGAGCGGCTTTAGCTTGCGGCGAAAATCGTTGCCGAGGATCGAGGCGATCTCGTTGATGCTCTCCGCGGCGAGCGCGCCTTCGCCGGCGCCTTCCAGCGATTGCGCAAAACGGCCGCCGAAAAAACCTTCGATGCAGGGCTGGCCGAATGGGCGGATGTGATAGGTGCCCATTGCGGTGCGCATGGTGGCGGCGCGCAGATTGCCCTCTGTCGGCAGCGCCTCCGGCTCGTCCAGCGCCAGCGTCACCTTGTCGGCGAGGCCGAGCGGCAGGCCGCGCGCGGCGTCGACTTTTGCCGGCAACGGCGGGTGAAAGCGGATCGCCTCGTCGGCGATCAAATTGGTCGGCACGGTAACGATGACCTTGTCGGCCGTCAGCGTGCCTTGCGAGGTCTCGATGCGGACGCGCTTTGCCGAATGATCGATCAGCGTCACCACGCAATTGAACGCGAGCGGACATGCCGCGCCGTAGGCGGCAATCAGCGCACCATAGCCGCGGCGGATGCGCCAGTTGAGGTCGGTATCCTCATAGGCGTCCATGTCGAGAAGGGAGACGGAATCGAGCTCGCAGCCATTGATGTAGGTCGAGATGGCATCGATCATCGGGTTCCAGCGGTTGCCGGGCTCGAGACAAAGGCTAGCGGCGCCGTCGCGGCCACTTCGTTCGGCCTCATCAGCGGCTTGCTCGGCACGATCGTAGAACGCGGTGAGCGCGCGGATAAAGTCGTCGCGGTCGTCTTGCGGGAACGCCTTGCCGTAGGCGCGGTCGCGCCAGGGCGGCAGCGACCTGTTGATTTCGAAATTCAGTTGCTCGGCGATTTTGACGAAGGAGTTCTGGTCGGCCGAATGCAGCCAGCCGCAGCCGACGTCGAAGGTGACGTCGGGCGAAGCCATGATGGTGTGGGCCCGGCCGCCGACGCGGTCGCGCGCTTCCAGCACGAGGACGGAGAGGCCGGAATTCTTTAACGCATTGGCGGCGCCGAGGCCGGCGGCGCCGGCGCCGATGATGGCGACATCGACTGACGAGGGCAGGGACATGGGACGTACGCGGCGCCGGGCTTCTGCTCCCTCGCCCCGCTTGCGGGGAGAGGGTCGGGGTGAGGGGCTCTATCAGCAAAGACAGTATCGGAAAGGTGCGGTGAACGCGACACCGGTACCCCCTCACCCGGAGACGCCGCTATCGCGCCGTCTCCGACCTCTCCCCGCAAGCGGGGCGAGGTAAGATCAGGCCACCGCTTCCTTGGCCTTTTCCGCGCGCTTGCGGTCGTTGGCGTCCAAGAACTTCTTGCGCAGGCGGATCGACTTCGGGGTCACTTCGACCAGCTCGTCGTCCTCGATATAGGCCAGCGCCTTTTCCAGCGTCATCCGGATCGGCGGCGTCAGGCGCACCGCCTCGTCCTTGGAGGTGGTGCGGATGTTGGTGAGCTGCTTGCCCTTGAGCACGTTGATCTCGAGGTCGTTGTCGCGGGTATGCTCGCCGACGATCATGCCCTTGTAGACCTTCCAGCCGGGCTCGATCATCATCGGGCCGCGGTCTTCCAGCTTGAACATGGCGTAAGCCACCGCTTCACCCTGATCGTTGGAGATCAAGACGCCGTTGCGGCGGCCCTGGATGTCGCCCTTGTAGTTGGCATAGCCGTGGAACAGGCGGTTCATGATCGCGGTGCCGCGGGTGTCGGTCAGCAACTCGCCCTGATAGCCGATCAGGCCGCGGGTCGGCGCGTAGAACACCAGGCGGAGGCGGTTGCCGCCGGACGGGCGCATCTCGATCATCTCGGCCTTGCGCTCGCTCATCTTCTGCACGACGACGCCGGAATGCTCCTCGTCGACGTCGATCACGACTTCCTCGATCGGCTCCTTCCACTGGCCGGTGGCCTCGTCCTTCTGCAGCACGACGCGCGGACGCGACACCGAAAGCTCAAAACCTTCGCGGCGCATGGTCTCGATCAGGATCGCGAGCTGCAATTCGCCGCGGCCGGACACTTCCATCGAATCCTTGTCGGAAGCCTCGACCACGCGCAGCGCGACATTGCCTTCGGCCTCGCGCAGCAGGCGGTCGCGGATCATGCGCGAGGTCACCTTGTCGCCCTCGGTGCCGGCGAGCGGTGAGTTGTTGACGATGAACGACATCGAAACCGTCGGCGGATCGATCGGCTGCGCCACCAGCGGCGTCTCGACCGTGGGGTCGCAGAAGGTGTCGGCGACGGTGCCCTTGGTGAGGCCCGCAATTGCAACGATGTCGCCGGCATCGGCCTCATCGAGCGGAGTACGCTCGATGCCGCGGAAGGCGAGGATTTTGGTGATGCGCCCCTGCTCGATGGTCTTGCCGTCGGCGCCGAGCACCTTCACCTGCTGGTTCGGCTTGATCGAGCCCGAACTGATGCGGCCGGTGATGATGCGGCCGAGATAGGGGTTGGCTTCGAGGATGGTGCCGATCATCCGGAACGGGCCTTCCTCGACGCTCGGCGGCGCGACGTGGCGCACGATCAGGTCGAACAGCGGCTGCATGCCGGCGTCGTGGGAGCCGTCCGGGCTATCGGCCATCCAGCCCTGCTTGGCCGATCCGTAGAGGATCGGGAAATCGAGCTGCTCCTCGCTGGCGTCGAGCGCCGCGAACAGGTCGAACACTTCGTTGATGACTTCGGTCGGCCGCGCGTCGGGGCGGTCGACCTTGTTGATGACCACGATCGGCTTCAGCCCGACCTTGAGCGCCTTGGAGACCACGAACTTGGTTTGCGGCAGCGGACCTTCGGCGGCGTCGACCAGCACCAGCGCGCCATCGACCATGTTGAGGATGCGCTCGACCTCACCGCCGAAATCGGCGTGGCCTGGGGTGTCGACGATGTTGATGCGGGTGTCCTTCCACTGCACCGAGGCCGCCTTGGCCAGAATGGTGATGCCGCGCTCGCGCTCCAGATCGTTGGAGTCCATCGCGCGCTCGGTCACCTTCTGGTTTTCGCGATAGGTGCCGGATTGCTGCAGCAGGCGGTCGACGAGGGTGGTCTTGCCGTGGTCGACGTGGGCGATGATGGCGACGTTACGAAGGTTCATGGCTCTTCTTCTGGTCGTGCATGGTGGACGCGCGATCTCACCGGAAAACCGGGACCGACTTCTCCGGATCGCGCTCGATACCTGGAATTCGAAGGGGCGCTTTCTCCCCCAAAAAGGAAGCCCGGCCAAAAGGACCGGGCACACCTTACGCGTTGCGGCGCAATATAGTCAGAAAACGCCAAAAAACAATGGATTGTTTGGCATTTGGTTAGCTGATTTTGGGCGCATCGCCCGCCTCAATTGCCTTTTCGGGGTCGGGGTAGATCCCCCGCAAGACTACCTCGAAATGGGCTTTGACCGCCTCGTTGCACTGGCAGGACCGGTTTCGCATGGCCTCCGGGTTGCGGACCAGGATCGAGCCGCGCCGGGTCTCCAGCGTGCCCTCCGCCTTGAAGGTCTGAATGACCCGGCTGGTATAGGAGCGGCCGACCCCAAGCAGGGTCGCCAATTGCTCATGAGTCAGCGGCACGACCTCGTCGCCGTCGGCGCGTTCCATCGCCGAAACGATCCATTTCGCCGTCCGCTGCTCGATCGAATGGATGGCGTTGCAGGCGGTAGACTGGAAGATCTGGGCCAGCATGCAATCGGCGTAACGTGCGAAAATGTTGCTCAGCGTGCGTGATTTCGATTTCGCCGTGTCGAGCTTGCCGACCGGCAGCCGCACGAAGGGACCTGCGAATTTGACGGCGATGCGGGTATAGGCGGGGAGATAGCCCTGGCTGACGATTGCCGCCGACGGCGCCTTCGCGGCCGATCAGGATGGTCTCGACATCGCGGCCGTCCTCATTTGTCACCATGTAGGACACCAGGCTGGGACCGCAGGGGAAGTGCACGGTCTCGACGTGGTCGCCGGGGCTGTAGAGCAGGTCGTTCGGAGCGGCGTCGGCGGGGACGAGGTGCGGTTCGATCAACGCAAAATCGGCGTCGTTCAGTCGGCGCAACAAATTGTTGAACGGCCGCCCGCCGGCCGCATCTTCCTGTCGCAAAATCATTGAAGGTTCCTGCTCCCCGCCGGAGCACAATAATCGATCCAATCCCCGTTTATGTGTGCACTAGTGGACAGACGATAGGACTTACATGTGGTGGTTTCAGTTCCGGAACCGGTGATGCGCTTTTACGGGCGTCGGCTGGTGTTGTGCCTTCCGGGGCTTCGGCCCGGGCCTCTGAGCAAATGCTGAACCCTGAACTGGCGAGAGACATGGACCCCGCCTCCTATGACGGCATGCCCAGCGATGTGCTGGTCGTCGAAGACGATCCAATCATTGCGCTCGATTTCGAAGACACGATTTTGGGTTTTGGCGTGAAAACGGTGCGGACCGCCGCGAACGTGGCCAAAGCGCTCGATATGATTGCCGACCGGCCGCCGCAATTCGCGCTGCTCGATGTCAGCCTCATCCGCGAGAAGAGTTTTGCCGTAGCCGAACGGCTCGAAGCGCTGAAAATTCCTTTTGCTTTCGTCACCGGCTGTGCCACCGACGCCAGGCTGCCGGCGCGGTTCGTGTGCAAGCCGAGGTTGCCCAAGCCCTATTCGACCGATGCGCTGCAGGCGCTGCTGAAGAACCGCGGCAGCAGGCCATGAGCGGTTGAGCCCTTCGCGACAACTACGCGGGCTCAACTACACTGGCTTCGGATCGAGCGTCGTCGACCACAGCGCCACGTCGGCGCGGTCGCGGAGGGTGATCGTTATTTGTCCGGTGGCGCCGTCGATCCTGACGTGACCGAAGAACTGCATGCCGGCCGATGGCGGCAGGTTTTGATTGCCGGGCCCCGGCGCCTTGATGAACTTCACTTCCGGTCCGAAGGTATTGTCGAGGTCGTTCGGTCCGAACGTGCCGGCGTGCAGGGGACCTGCGACGAATTCCCAGAACGGGTCGAATTCCCCAAACTGCGCCTTGTCGGGATTGTAGTAGTGCGCAGCCGCGTAGTGCACATCCGCCGTCAGCCACACGGTGTTGACGACGCCTGATGTCTTGATGAAGCGCAAGAGGTCGGCGATCTCCAGTTCACGGCCGCGCGGCGGCCCATCGCCCTGCGCAACGGCTTCCGAGCCCTTCTTGTTGGGCGCATCGTCATAGACGATGATGCTGAGCGGCATGTCGGATGCGATCACTTTCCAGGTGGCGCGCGAGTTGAGGAGCGCGCGCTTCAACCAGGCGAGTTGCGCAGGCCCGAGAAAGAAGCTTCCCGGCCCATAGACCGTCTCCTGGTTCGGACCGTTGGCGCCGCGATAGCTGCGCTCGTCCAGCATGAACACATCAAGATGCGGCCCGTAATTGAGCACGCGATAGACCCGGCCGGGCTCCACGATGCTCTCGCGCATCGGATACATTTCGTGGAACGCGCGCGCCGCGCGGGCGGCGAGCAGGGTGATGTTGCGTTCCTTGTAGGACGCCGGCAATTCCTTCGACAGCGACCAGTTGTTGGTGACTTCGTGGTCGTCCCACTGCACCAAGACCGGCACTTCGGCGTTGAACGCGCGCAGATGCTCGTCCATGAAATTGTACTTGTGCGCGGCGCGGAATTCGTCGAGCGTTTCGGCGACCTTTGACTTCTCCGGGGTCGTCACATTCTTCCAGATATTGCCGTCGGCAAGAGTGACTTCGTCCTTGATCGGTCCGTCGGCATAGACGGTGTCGCCGGAATGCAGCAGGAAATCCGGGCGATGCTTGCGCATGGTGGCGAAGGTGAACATGCCGTCGTCGTCGGGGTTGATGCCCCAGCCCTGTCCGGCAACGTCGCCGCCCCAGACGAAGCTGACGTCGCGGCGATCGGCCGGCGCGGTGCGGAACCGTCCGACTACCGCTTCGCTTTCGATGCCGATATGCGCGAGGTCGCGAAAGCGGACACGGTAGAAGATCTGCTGTCCCGCAGGCAGGTTCTCCAGCAGCATTTTCGCGGTGAAGTCGGTTTCCGGCAGGGCTGCGATCGGCGGCAGCATCCGTGCGTTGGCAAAGGACTCCGAGGTGGCGACTTCGACCAGCATTTGCGAGGGACGGTCGGCGCGCGCCCACACCACGCCGCCATCGGCGCCGACGTCACCGGATTGCAGGCCGGAGGTAACAACCGGCCGGTCGGCGGCGCGGCTGAGATAAGGCATGGCAAGCGCGCTGATGGCACCGGCACCTGCAGCGGAGAGAAGGCGCCGCCGGGAAAGTCCGCGGCGACCATTGCGGGAAATCTTGAACGTCATGCGGGCCTCTTTCGGATCTGGCGCGGGTGCGACGATAGCACCGACAGACCTAGAAAGAATTCATGACGGTTCGATTACGGGATTTGCAGATCACGCATTGCCGGCAGCACGGAATTGCGCGCTCGCCCGTTGCAGGTTTTGCGGCATGCTCATCAGGAGCGCCTTGCGGTCGGCCACCGCGTTGTGGAACTGCTCGATCGCGATGTTGAACGCGGTCAACGTGCCTTGCTCGATCGCGCCGTGCTCGAAGCATTGCAGCGTGTCGCGCAGAATGGCGTCGGCTTCCGACTGCATCCGGTCGAGTTCTTCCATCGAATCGCATTGGCGGGCGGCGGTCAGCATGTCGAGCAGCCGGTCGCGCTGCGACGTGTTGATGCTGCGATCATCCTTCTTGAGATATCCGGCGAACCAGGCGCCGGCGGAACCCATCGCCGATAGCGCCATCAAGGCCCACCAGATGTAATCGCTGTAGCGGTCGAGGAAGGTCTTTTCCTCGCCGTCGACAAAGGCGGCGGCGCCGGGATGAACGGGGATGGTGGCGTCCTTGTCGGTATCGGGCGTTTCGATCTTGGCGGCCAGCGGAAATTCGTTCTTCAGCGTCTGGCGGATCGCAAACAACTGCCGCGTAAAGATCGCGATGGTCGATTCCGCAATACCCCTGCGCGCCACGATGTGGTGCGAAAAGCTGATCGTCTTGACCTCTTCCTCAGGCCGGCCCGGTGCGCCGCCAAACGTTCCGGCCGGGATGTCGGAGGCCTCGTAGGCGGGATGGTTCTGCGCAATCGCCTCGGCCGAATCGATTGCAAGGAATTTCGGCGTGCCGCCGTCGCGCGCAGAGGCGGTGATCGCGTCCGCCGTGATCTTGCTGTTGACCGGGCCGGCGGCGAGATAGGCGTCCGCCTTCTGGTTACGAATGGTCTCTGCGGCCTCGTTGGCGGGAAACTGGATGATCTCGACCTTCGCCGGATCGACGCCGTATTGCCGCAGGATCACCTTGAGCAGATTGACGTTGGCCTGGGTGCGGCCGACGACGCCGATGCGATGCCCGGCGAGCTGGCCGATTTTCGTGATGGCGGGCGCGGCCTTCTTCCCCTTGGTCTTGGCCGCAGGCGGCACCCACAGCACCACGACGTTCTTGCGCAGCGTCGCCACGGCCAGCGCATTCTTCGGCACATCGAGGTCGCCCCTGATGATGGCAAGATCGGCCTTGCCTTCGCCGAGCAGATTGGCGCTCGCCACCGCGCCATCGGTCTGCACCGGGCGCAACCGGACCACGCTGTTTCGCTGATTGTTGAAGGCCTGCGTCAAGTTCTGAACGACCTTGAGGTCGTCGCTGTTGGCCGGGCCGACGGCGATCCGCAGGGTCACGGGCCGCATGGCAAAGTAATAGCCGGCCACCAGCGCACCGACGATGGCCAGCACGCCGGCCAGCGTGACGAAGGTCAGCCGTCGTTTCGCTGAGCGGGGCGAAGGTGGGGCCGGCTTTTCCGAAAGAAGGGGGCCGTCGGTCATCAATCCCTGGATGATCGTTGGAGGTGCCATTTCATGCCGCCGGGCACACTTGCACGAGCACCCTAGCAAATTTCCCGCTTAACCATTGTTACAACTCCGTCATGGTTACCAGCGTTCCGAACCGCCACCGGTCACCCGTCGCGGCCGATTTTGGGCAGGGGATCCCCGAAGCGGCCTTCGGTGTTAGGGTGGAGATGGTGTGAAACGGGAGGCGATCATGGCGGAACGGCTGTCGGCGGAGGCGCGGAAATCGGCGCTGGCGGAACTTCCCGGCTGGTCCGAGACGCCGGGACGTGAGGCGATCGGGCGGACCTTCACCTTCAAGGATTTCAACGAAGCCTTCGGATTCATGTCCCGCGCCGCCCTGGTGGCGGAAAAGAGCGACCATCATCCGGAATGGAAGAACGTCTACAAGACGGTGGAGGTGGTGCTGGCGACCCACGACGCCGGCGGCGTCACCAGGCTCGACATCGATCTGGCCAAGGCGATGAATACCATCGCGAAGCAATTGGGCGTCACCTGAGTTCGGCACCCACGATCTTGCGCGGCGGAACGGACATCCCCAATTGTTCAATGACGTCCGGCGCCCGCGGCGATCTGCCGCGCCGGAGTCCTTGAGGGAGCGCCGCGATGGCATCGTCCGATCACACCGCGGGTTTCGATCCGGCCGACCGGCTGGCGCAGGACCGCGAAAGCGTGCGTCGGCGCTTCTGGATCAAGTTCAAGCAGGTGGTGGCGCAGCTTCCCTTCGCCGAAGACCTGCTCGCGGCCTATTATTGCGCGTTCGACAAACAGACGCCGCGTCACGTGCAGGCGGCGCTGCTCGGCGCCGTCGCCTATTTCATCCTGCCGTTCGATTTCATGCCGGACATGCTGCCGTTGCTCGGCTTTACCGACGATGCCGCCGTCCTGGCCACCGCCATCCGCATGGTCGCGGGCCACATCACGCAGGAGCATCGCGATGCCGCCCGCGCCGCGTTAAAGCGCGGGATCGACGCCGCCGAGGCGACGGAATAGCCAGCGCCTAGCGCTGCGCCGGCGGCTGAGGAGCCTGCGCTCTTGCGCCTCGCTCGGCCTCCCAGGCCTGGAATTGCCTGAACAGGGTTTCCTTGTCCGCGTCCGACTTGACGTTTGCCGCGGTTGCCGGGCTCTGTTTCAGGAATTCATCGAACCTGGCGCGCGACACGGCCTCGACGTTGTGGCTCTTGAGCCATTGCTCGGCGACCGGCAGACGCTGCCAGTCGGGCAACGGCGCCGACAGCGAGACCTCCTTCCACTTCGGGTGGAACGGCGGATTCTGGAACGTCGGAAACTTCGTGAAGAAGGCATCCACAAACTGGGCCAGCTTGCGATAGCGGTCGGTGTTGGGCGCCCAGTTGTAGGCGGCGAGCACTGCGGGCACGGCGATGGTATCGACCTTCTCGCCCTCCGCGATCAGGTTGGGATAATCCTTCGACGTTAGCGTCGCCGGCAGATAGTCGGTCTGCAGCGGCCGCGCATAGTCGACCGGAACGAGGTGGAAGCGGTTGTCGTTGAAGTTGCTGACCGATTTGTACGGCTTGCCGCCAACGGCAATCACCGCGTCGATCTCGCCGGCCCGCATTTTTTCCATCGCGATGCGCTGCTCGATATAGACGAAGTTCGGCTTGATGCCGAGCCGCTCGAACACGATTGCCGCGGTGACGAAGGTGCCGCCGTTGGGAAGATCGACGCTGACCTTCTTGCCATTGAGCTGGCTGATGTTGGTGACCGACTTCGACGAGATGACATACATCTCTTCATTGTAGAGTTTGGTCACATAGGTGAACTGCTTCTTGATGTCCTTTGCGAAGCCCTTTTTCTCGAGATAGTCGAGCGTGTCGGCTCGCACGATGCCGAGGTCGACGCCCTGCAGGAACAGGATGTCGGCCACGCTCTGCACAGAGCCGCGCCCGACGATCGGAAGTACGCGCAACTTGTTTCCGTCGTCGAGCACGGAAGCGAGGTCGGCGCCGAACTGCACATAGGTGCCGCCGATCGTTCCCGAGATAAGCGTGACAGTGTTCTGGTTCAGCGCCTGCTTGGTGGCGACCGAACCGAACTGAAAAATAGCCTTCAGGCTGTCGCTGACCTTGGCTGGATCGTATTCCGTCTCTGCAGCCTGGACCGCTATGTTGCTGCATGCCATCGTCATGGCGAGCAATGCCATTCCGAACAAATGTCGCATAGATACCTCTGCGCTGGTCTTGAGTAATTCTCTGGTTCAGTATTGCCTAGTTCTGCAGCTGACCGAGCCGCCGCTTCGCGTCTGCCGAACCGAGCTGGGCGGCCTTCTGGTACCAAACCCGCGCCGCCGCCGGATCGGGGGTGATGCTCCGCAAATCCTGGCTGCCCAGCACCTGCGGATCATACGTCCCCGCCAGCATCAGCGCGGCTTCCACCTCCTGCGCGTCCGCGGCCCGTTCGAGCAGCAGGCGGGCGGAAGTGATGTCGCCGATCGAAAGCAGGCTCTTCGCCCGCTTCAGCAGCACCGCAAGCTCGTCCGGATCGATGCGCCGTGCCGGAGCCGCCTCACGCGTCACCGGGACAGGCTCGCGAACGGCGGGAGCGACCGCGACCACCGGGGCCGCCGGAGTTACCGCAGCGACCTCGCGGCTAGCTTCGCGCGCCACCGGCTCGGGCACCGCGACCTTGCCTTTGAGCGCGCTCTGATAGGCGGCGGCGATTTCGTCGCGCGTCGGCGATGCCGATGCCAGCGCATTGGGCGGCGTGCGGCGCGCAGCCGCGACTTCCGCGCCGGTCGGTTCGGCGGCAAGCGGCGGCGCGGCAATGCGCTGCGGCTGAGCAGGCTCCGGCACCGCCGCGGCAAGCTGAGCGGGAGGAGGCGCGCTGCCGCCGCCACCGCCAAGCGAGGCGTTGAAGATGACGGCGCGCGTCGAGTCGATGGAAAACAGTGCGAGAACGGCCGCAATCGCCGACACCACCACGACGCCGGTTACGATGCGTCCTGCGCGTGCTTTCTTCAGCCCGCCGCTGCCGAACCTTCGGCTGCCGCTTGCGAAAGCATATTCGGAAAGCTGCTGATGAGATTCTTCCTCATAATTGGCGAGGAAAAGCGGCACCGGCTCGTGTGGCGGCAGCTCCTCCGGCAGCACGTCCGTCCGATCAAACGACAGCGCAAAGGGCTGCTCGTATCGAGGCTGCTCGTATTGGGGTTGCGGCTCATACTGAGGCTGCTGCTCATACCGCGACTGCGGCTCATATCGCAGCTGCTCGTATCGAGATTGATCAGCTTCATACAACCGAGGATCGCTGATGGCCTCGTCGAACCTGTCGAACGGATCTCTTGGCTGTGTCGGCAGCCTGGTATTCTCCGCCATGGATGATGCTCCCCACTACTGAACGCAACTACGGGCGTCCCCCTGCACCTTGCTTCTTGCTCTTGTTGACGTACAGGAGCCCCTTTACTGATGGTTAAAATCGCACACGGAATGGGCTCAAAAAACGGCGGCGGCCGGCGCGAATGAGGAGATATTTTGGTATGATTGAGGCGAAGAAGCGGCATCGAGGGGTTTGAGAACACGCATTGTTACCGGGAAATGATCTCGGTGAAATGACATTGAGGCATGCGTCACATAGCGACACATGTTCTCCGGCCGCGCATCGCGCGGACCGTTGCGCATTTTCCATGCGGACGACAATTCAGCAATTCAACGAATGATCCGGCATCGCCTCTCAGGGGTGCAGGATCACCTTGCCCATCGCCTTGCGGCCGGCGAGCACCTTCAGCGCTTCAGCGGTTTGCGCCAGCGGAAAGGTGCGATCGACATGCGAGGAGATCTTGCCTTCCGCGGTCCACTTCACGAGCTTCTCCAGGTTGGCGCGGTTCTTCTCCGGATTGACCCTGGTCCACGCGCCCCAGAACACGCCGCGGATATCGCAGCCCTTCAGCAGCGCGAGGTTGAGCGGCATCTTCGGAATGTCGCCCGCGGCGAAGCCGATCACCAGGAAGCGACCTTCCCAGGCAATCGAGCGCAAGGCGGCTTCGGCGTAAGTGCCGCCCACCGGATCGAAGACGATGTCGGCGCCCTTGCCTCCCGTGAGCCGGCGCAAGCCCTCTTTCAGGTCATCCTTGCTGTAGTTCAGCGTGAGCTCGGCGCCATGCGCCTTGGCAAATTCGAGCTTCTCGTCCGACGATGCGCAGGCGATCACCTTCAGGCCCATCAGCTTGCCGAGTTCGCAGGCCGCAAGTCCGGTGCCGCCGGCAGCGCCCAGCACGGCAAGTGTCTCGCCCGGCTTCGGGCTGGCGCGGTCTTCCAGCGCGTGCAGCGCCGTGCCGTAGATGATGATGATGCCTGCGGCGCGATCGAAATCCAGATTGTCGGGAATCTTCACGATGGAACTCGCGGGCAGTGCGATCTTTTCGCGCGCGCCGTTGTGGCCGCACGACGCCACCACGCGGTCGCCGACCTTCAGGTCGGTGACTCCTGCGCCGACGCTTTCGATCACGCCGGCAACCTCGGCGGCGGGCGAAAACGGGAATGGCGGCTTGATCTGGTACTTGCCCTGGATCATCAGGATGTCGAAGAAATTCAGCGCCGCAGCCTTGATCGCAATCACGGCCTGTCCCGGTTCGGCCACCGGATCGGGCACGTCGGCCAGCACGAGGTCGTCGGGTTGGCAATATTGCGAGCAGAGAATGGCTTTCATGGGCGCACCTGATTTTTCGGGCCGAGAATATAAGAGGCTGGCAGCTTCTTGCCGGATTTGAAGCCGGGCTACAATCCGATTCGATGCATGGCTTCGCGGTGGTTCAAGGGGGATTCAAACGATGTTTGAAAAGGGCCTGCTGGCGGGAAAGCGGATCTTGGTCACGGGCGGCGGTTCGGGGCTGGGAGCCGCGATGGGACACCGCTTCGTCGAGCTCGGCGCAGATCTGATCATTTGCGGCCGCCGGCTCGAATTGCTGGAGGCGACGGCAGCAAAGATGCGCAGCAAGCTCGGCGGCAAGGTCGGCGTGATCGGTTGCGATATCCGCGACGGCGCCGCGGTCGACGCCATGATGGAAGCGATATGGCGCGAGGCGCCGATCGACGTGCTGGTCAATAATGCCGCTGCGACCTTCATTGCGCAGACCGCGCATTTGTCGCCGCGGGCGGCGGATGCGATCCTGGCGCCGACGCTGCACGGCACGATGTATTGCACGCTCGCCGCGGGCCGGCGCTGGATCGACGGCAAGCACAAAGGCGTGGTGCTGAGCATTCTCTCGACCTCGACCATCACCGGTCGCGCCTTCACGGTGCCGTCGGCGATGGCGAAATCCGCCGTGCTCGCGATGACCAAAAGCCTTGCGGTGGAGTGGGGACCCAAGGGTGTGCGCACGGTCGCGATCGCGCCCGGCGCGTTTCCGACGCCTGGGGCTTCGGGTCAGCTCCGCCCCGAGGGCCGCGATGAAGGCTGGGCGCAACGCAATCCGCTCGGCCGCGCCGGCGAGCATGGCGAACTTGCTGACCTGGCGAGCTTTCTGATTTCGGATCGGGCCGGTTACATCAATGGCGAGATGGTGGTGCAGGATGGTGGCGCCCATTTGCGCAGTTCCGGCGCCGAGGATCTGCTGCAATGGACCGATGCGCAGTGGCAGAAACAGCGCGATCGCCGGCCGAAAGGCTGAAACCGAAACCCGCGCCTTGATTCCCAAAAGGGACCTGTTACGAAGGCGCGGCTGCGACGGTGAGCAACACCGCAACTGCCTTCCCAAAAAAGCATTTCCCGGCTATCCATCCCCCGGCGGCGCGATGCGCCCTCGGGCCATCTTCCAGTCACAATGATGAGGGAACCAGTTGTCCGTGTTGCGAATACTGACATTTCTGGTTGCGATTGCGGCGTTGTGTGGGGCGTCATCCCTCGCGCAAGCACAGGGCACTGCTTCGAAGGGCGCCAAGGAACCTGCAAAGGAAGCGGCCAAGCCTGCGCCTGCGCCAGCACCGGCGGCAAAGCCGACGACGGCCAAACCTGCGAAACCGGAACCGGCGGCGACCGCCGCCGTGGGCGTTGCGGAGCCTACCTTGATCGGTCAGTACGGTATCTGGGGCGCCTACACGGCGACGCCGAATGGCAGGAAGGTTTGCTTCGCGCTGGCGAAGCCATCGTCATCCAAAACCAATCCGCCGAATCGCCCGCGCGATCCCGCCTACGCTTTCGTCTCGACGCGCCCGGCCGAGAAAGTCGTCAACGAAGTTTCGATCATGATCGGATACGCGCTGAAGCCGGGCTCGGAATCCTCGCTCGAGGTCGGCGGCTCGGCCTATGCGATGTATACCCAGGGCGACGGGCTTTGGATCAAGAACGCCGCGGAGGAAGAGCAGATGGTCAACGCCATGCGCAAATCCGCCGAAGTCACCGTCAAGGGCGTTTCGGCCAAGGGCACCGAGACCACGGACGTCTTCTCGCTCAAGGGGCTGTCCCAGGCGCTCGACCGGCTGGCGCAGGACTGCAAGCGCTAGGGCATGATCCGGAAAAGTGGCTTCCGGTTTTCCGAAGAGATCATGCTCCAACAACGGCCTTTTAAGCCCAGAATGACGTTGTTTAGGGGGCCTGGAAGGCCTATTTGAGTGTACTCGCAGGGTGGGCAAAGGCGCGACGCGCCGTGCCTACCATTAACGTTTGTGGTGGGCACGCTTCCGCCTTCGCTCGCTGAGCTACGGCGGACAGGTTGCATTGCTCACTTTATGCATCCGCTTCAACCGTCTCGTGTGAATTAATGTCGCTTTCATCTTCCGTGGCGCTGCTGGAGAAGGTTCCGCTCGAAACCTATGTGCCGCCGGCAAAGCCCTCGCTGATCGGCCTGTCGCGCACCGAGATCGCCGACCGGCTCGGCGAGATCGGCGTTGCGTCCGCGCAGCGCAAGATGCGCACGCAGCAGCTGTGGCACTGGATGTATGTCCGCGGCGCCAGGGCATTCGACGAGATGACCAGCATTTCGAAGGAAATGCGTGCGCAGCTCGAGCAGCATTTTACCGTCGACCGCCCCGAAGTGGTGGCCGAGCAGGTTTCCAACGATGGCACCCGCAAATGGCTGTTGCGCCTGCCGAGCGGTGACGCGTTCCAGAAGGCGCATGAAGTCGAGTGCGTCTACATTCCCGAAACCGACCGCGGCACGCTCTGCGTCTCCTCGCAGGTCGGCTGCACGCTGAATTGCTCGTTCTGCCACACCGGCACGCAGCGGCTGGTGCGCAATCTCACCGCGGGCGAAATCGTCGGCCAGATCATGGTGGCGCGCGACCGCCTCAACGACTGGGCCGATCGCGAAACCCCGACCGGCAGCCGCCTCGTCACCAACGTCGTCATGATGGGCATGGGTGAGCCGCTCTACAATTTCGATGCGGTGCGCGATGCGCTGCTGATCACGGCCGACAATGAAGGCATCGGCATTTCCCGCCGCCGCATCACGCTGTCGACCTCGGGCGTGGTGCCGAACATCGTGCGCACCGGCGACGAAATCGGGGTCATGCTGGCGATTTCACTCCACGCGGTGCGCGACGAGCTGCGCAACGAGCTGGTGCCGCTCAACCGCAAATATCCGATTGCCGAATTATTGCAGGCTTGCCGCGACTATCCCGGTTCGTCGAACGCGCGGCGCATCACCTTCGAATATGTGATGCTCAAGGGTGTCAACGATTCCATGGATGACGCCAAGCTGCTCGTGAAGCTGCTCAAGGGTATTCCCGCGAAAATCAATTTGATTCCGTTCAACCCGTGGCCGGGCACAAAGTATGAGTGCTCGGACTGGGAGCAGATCGAAAAGTTCTCCGAATACATCTTCAACGCCGGCTACTCGTCGCCGGTCCGCACGCCGCGCGGCCGCGATATTCTCGCCGCCTGCGGCCAGTTGAAGTCGGAGACCGAAAAGCTGTCCGCGCGCGAGCGCCAGGCGCTGCGCGCCATGGCGATGACGGATTGAGAATGACGAGAGCACCAAAGTTCGTCATGGCCGGGCTTGACCCGGCCATCCACGTCTTTGCTTCCGCTCGACAAAGCAAGGCGTGGATGCCCGGGTCAAGCCCGGGCATGACGGTGGAGTGGGCGGCGCCGTCTATGCTCAACGACGGAATCACCTCATGGCATTGATCGGCCGCATCTTCGTTATCCTGTTCGCTTTTCTCGCCGCCTGCTTCGTGGCCGGGATGATCGTGGTCGGCGCGGTGCTGTATCCGGAATTCAGCGATCTCGGAAGCGGGCCGATCGATCAGGGCGCGCTCAACGTCGTGCTGGGCTTCGGCTTCATCTTTCTGTCCGGCTTCGCGCTATTGCCGGCGCTGGTCGTGGTGCTTGTCACGGAAGCGTTCTATATCCGCAGCGTGCTCGCTTATGCGGTTGGCGGCGCGGTCGTGGGTGCGGCCTGCTATCTCGGACTTGTCCCGTTTGATCCCGACACGCTCCGTTTCGACGGCATCGTGCACCGCCATCTCGAAATCATGACCGGGGCGGGCATCGTCTCCGGCCTCGTCTACTGGATGATCGCAGGTCACTCGGCCGGCGCCTGGCGAGAACCGCGGCCACCCTTGCGGCCGCCGCCACCATTGCCGTCGCAGTCGCGGCCGCAGGCGTGACGCTTTCTTGTTTCTTCCGCCCCCACAAGGAGCGAAGGGAAGCCAGCGTGAGCCTTTTCATCACCGACCGCCTCGGCTAAACCCCGCGCCATGAACCGGACCGGACTTGTAATCGCGTTGGGCCTGTCGCTCGTCATCGGACTGCTGTTCGGGATTTTCCCTGAACTCGACCTGAAGCTGGCGGCATTGTTCTTTGATCCCACGAGCGCCTCCTTTCCACTGAAGCAGAGCTGGCTTGCCGCCTTCGCGCGCGATGGCGCGATGTGGATCGCCTGGGCGCTGGCGCTGCCGGCGCTGATTGCCATCGTGGCAAAGCTGCTGCGGCCGGACCGGCCGATGCTGGTTCCGGGCCGCGCGGCGGTGTTTCTGCTGGTCACCATCCTGCTCTCCGCGGTCGTGCTGACCAATCTCACCTTCAAGAGCTACTGGGGACGGCCGCGGCCGGTGGTGGTGACAGAGTTCAACGGCCCCTGGCAATTCGTGCCGTGGTGGGATCCGCGCGGGGAGTGCGGGCGCAACTGCTCGTTCTTCTCCGGCGAGGGCGCCACCGCATTCTGGACCTACGCGCCCGCGGCGCTGACGCCGCCGGCGTGGCGGCCCTTGGCCTATGCGGCGGCGACCCTGTTCGGGGTCGTCACCAGCGTGCTGCGAATGGCGTTCGGCGGGCATTTCTTTACCGATGTCGCCGCCGCCGGTCTCGTCAGCTTCTTCGTGATCTGGCTGGCCTATGCCTGGATTTACCGCTGGCCGGCGACCCGGCTGACGGATGCGCAGGTCGAAGGCGCGCTGGCGCGCTGCGGCTGGCCCGGCTACCGCCTGTGGCAGCGCTGGCGCGGGCGCGAGGCGGGATAATTAAACGCGTGCCCGTCAGCGCGAAATTTGTTATTCGCGCCCTCAAGCCGCAAACGGCAATCCGCCATTTCGACCGATTGGAAGCTACATGAGTACGATTCTGAAAAGCCTGCCCAAGGGGGAAAAAGTCGGCATCGCTTTCTCGGGCGGTCTCGATACCAGCGCGGCGCTGTTGTGGATGAAGCAAAAGGGCGCGCGCGTCTTCGCCTATACTGCCAACCTCGGCCAGCCTGACGAGGGCGACTACGACGAGATTCCGCGCAAGGCGATCGAGTTCGGCGGCGAAAAAGCCCGGCTGGTGGATTGCCGCGCGCAACTGGTCCACGAAGGTATCGCCGCCATCCAGTCCGGCGCCTTCCACGTCTCGACCGGCGGCATCGCCTACTTCAACACCACGCCGCTCGGCCGCGCCGTAACCGGCACGATGCTGGTCGCGGCCATGAAGGAAGACGGCGTCAACATCTGGGGCGATGGCTCTACCTACAAGGGCAACGATATCGAGCGGTTCTACCGCTACGGCCTGCTGACCAATCCGAGCTTGCGGATCTACAAGCCCTGGCTCGACCAGCAATTCATCGACGAACTGGGCGGCCGCGCGGAAATGTCGGCGTTCATGACCGCCAATGGATTCGCCTACAAGATGAGCGCCGAAAAGGCCTACTCGACCGACAGCAATCTGCTCGGCGCTACCCATGAGGCCAAGGATCTCGAGCACCTCGACAGCGGCATCAAGATCGTCAATCCGATCATGGGCGTGCCGTTCTGGCGCGACGACTGTGTCGTCAAGGCCGAAAAGGTCGCCGTGCGTTTCGAGGAGGGTCAGCCGGTCGCGCTGAACGGCCAGACCTTCGCGGACCCCGTCGCGCTGTTCCTCGAGGCCAACGCCATCGGCGGCCGGCACGGCCTTGGCATGAGCGACCAGATCGAGAACCGGATCATCGAGGCGAAGAGCCGCGGCATCTACGAGGCGCCCGGCATGGCGCTGCTGCACATCGCCTACGAACGCCTGGTCACCGGCATCCACAACGAAGACACCATCGAACAATACCGGATCAGCGGCATGCGCCTTGGCCGATTGCTCTATCAGGGACGCTGGTTCGATTCCCAGGCCCTGATGCTGCGCGAAACCGCCCAACGCTGGGTGGCGCGCGCCGTCACCGGCGAGGTGACGCTCGAGTTGCGCCGTGGCAACGACTACTCGATCCTCAACACCGAGAGCCCCAATCTGACCTATCAGCCGGAGCGGCTCAGCATGGAGAAGGTGGAGGATGCGGCGTTCACGCCGGCGGACCGCATCGGCCAACTCACGATGCGCAACCTCGACATCGTCGATACCCGCGCCAAGCTGAAGCTCTATTCGGATACGGGATTGCTGTCCGGCAGCGAAGGCTCGGAGATCTTCAAGCTCGAGAGCGACCAAGGCTGAGTTGCGCGGGTTGATACAATTGTCGTCCTGGCGGCCCTGGCACCATCACCCGGCGGAGCCTTGGCGAAAACGGGTCGCCGGGGGCGACAGGGCTGGCGCCCGCTATTGACGCGTCATCCGGACGGATAGATTTCCCCACCTTCACGATCGCGCGCATTCCCACCTTCGGCGCCGCGCTGAATGCGCAACTTAAGCGCGTGTCATCCTTGCGTGTGTCAAAGAAATGTGCAGCCTTGGCGTCAATTCGGGGCTTCAGGAAGCCCCCGCGCAAGATCGCCATCAGAGCAGCGGCTGATCTTCCCGTGTGAGATGCGTCGGTTCCCAGCGAACAGCAAGCGAAGAGGGTGTTCATCATGGCGCTCCCTGCTTTTTCCTGCCCCGTCTATACGATAGGCGACCCGCCCTACTGGAAGTTTGTCTACCAGTACGCCACGACTTCGAACCCCGCAGCGAACATGTCTCCTGCGGCCATCATCTGCCCGCAACACCCCAATGCAGACCCGGATCGTATGGGATGACCTGCTTGTACGCGCGCGAGTACTTGTGGTCCGCGTCCTTTGGTTCAACCTGGTGGGAGCGATTCAAGGAGTGGGCTGAGCAGGAGCTCATCAATCTTTCTATGACGTTGCGCGACGACAGCGTCATCACGCCTGTCTCGGAAAGCGTCACGCAGCTCTGGACTTACCATGGCACGCGCGAATTCAACTACCCGTTCCTGAAGAATGCCCAGGTCACCGACAAGGTCGCTACTTCCGGGTGGTCCGAGTGGGCCGCGACCCGGATCGATGCGATGGTTGGACGCAGCAGCGATGGCCTGATGGTATTTGTCCAGTGCCAGAACTTCGGCGGCGAGAACTCCGCGGTGACGAAAAACGGCAAGCGCAAGCAGACGTCGTACGCGTGGCGCAACACCACCATCGGCTACAATCTAGACGTCTTCTACAACGCCAGAATGCAAAACGCGCAGAAGCTTGCGGCGGAATGGCAGAACATCAACATCGCCGAAGGCGTTGGGCCGAATGGCACATTCTCCACAGCAGATCACCGCTGGTTCTGGGCGAGCCACGGCGACCTCGACATGAGCAAGGTGTGGCCGTTCTACTACTCCACGGACGATTACGCGAAATGCTGCAAGGTGAAACAGACGGTCGACCCGAGCGGCGTGTTCACCGCCAATACGTTCGTCGTCGGCTATTCGCCGGAAACAGCGCCGAAGCACCTCGCTGCGCCTTGCGATATAGCTGTCGTGCGTAAGCCCGAAGAGGTGTTCGACGACGCGGCGTTCGCCAAGGAGCACGCTGACCGCGCCGGGTTGCGCGCCCAGGCGAAAGGCATCGCCACGGCCAAGCTTTTCCGGCCGCGCCGTTGAGCGATAAAGGGCTGGCCGTGTGCGTGATAGCGTTTTCGAGCGAAGTGGACACCGGTTCGCATAGCAATCAAGCTTGCGCAGATTGCGTAGACTTATCTGCGGTAGAAAACGCGTCAAAACAAGAAGCTAAAAAATGGCCGGGATTGCTCCCGGCCATTTTCATTTTTGTAACGGCGCTCGCTCAGCGCGGCGGCGCGGTGCCGGGCGGGGGCGGCGGCAGCGAGGCCTGTCCGCCGGTGAGCAGCGGCGTGATGTTGCGGATGGTGACGCGCCGGTTGATCGGGCTCGGCCCGTCGATCGGCTCTTTCAGGTACTGCTCGCCATAACCTTGCGAGGTCAGGTTTTCCGCCGGCACGTTGAACTGCTGCGTCAGCAAGGTGGCCGCGGATTCCGCGCGGCGATCCGACAGCGACAGATTGTCAACGTCGTTGCCGACCGCGTCGGTGTGGCCCTCGATCAGGAACACCGCGCGCGGATTTTGCTGGATCGCGCGGTTGAGGCCGTCGGCGATCGCCTGCAGCTTCGCCGCCTGATCAGGCGGGATTTCCCACGATCCGGTTTCGAAGTTGATGGTGTTGACGTCGATGCTCGGCATCCGCTGCCGCACCGTGGGGCTGTAGCGGATTTCGTCCAGCGAATAACGCCGTTCGATCCGTTCCACCGGCGGCGCCATCATGGTCTCGTAGAGCACCTCCGGCGACGCCTCCTCGGCGTCGACGATGTAGCGGTTGTAGGGAATGCGGACCACCGGCGGCGCCAGGTTGACATAGAACCCGCCGCCCCCGCGCGGATCGCGGTAGCTGTTGTCGATGATGATGACCTCGCGGCCGCGATCGTCGCGGCGGATACGGCGCAGCAACTGGCCGTCGCGGCCGACCACGTTGATCACCTGCGTGCCGTCAGGCCTGATCACGACGGTGCGGGTCTCGCCGCCGACGGTCTGGGTCTGGATGTCACGCGCGCCGTAGCGGAAGCGGTCCACTTCGCTGTGGCGGACATATTGCTGTCCGCCGGGATCGCGAATGATGATCCGGCCGGGCTCGGTGATGATCGTGCGGCCGCCCTCCTGGGACTCGCGGCGCTGGCCACGGAAGTCGTCGAGGCGTTGCGGTCCCGACGGCGGAGCGCCCGCGCGGATCGGTGCCACGCTCGCGGCAGGCGGAGGTGCTGGCAGTGGTGCGGTGACCTGAGGCGCCTGGCGGAAGGCTGGCGCGACGGTCGGCGGCGCGTTCTGGGCCCGACCGGCCGGTGGCGTGGCGTTCGGCGCGCCCGGCACGGCGGTCGGTGCCGTGGGAGCAGCCGCCGGCGGCGTTGCGCCCGGAGCGGCTGGGGCGCCAGCGCTTGGCGCGGCAGGCGGCGGCGCGCCGGGTCGTCCTGGCGGCGTGGTCGGCGCGGTTGTCGGGGCGCCCGCACTCGGAGGCGTCGTTGGTGCGCCGGGACGCGGCGGTGGCGCCGTCGTCGTGCTTCCGCCAGGCGGAGGGGCGGCCGCCGGTGGCGCCGTGGGAGCGGGTGTGGTGGCAGGTGCCGGCGGCTGCTTGGCGCCAGCCGGCGGGGGCGGCGTTGGCACGGGCGATGGCGTCCCCTTCTGAGATGACGGCGGCGGTGGTGGCGTAGTCGGTGCGGCCGGTTGCTTCGGCGCCGCAGGCGCGGCTGCCGGCGGAGGGGGCGGCGGCGTCGTCGGGCGCGAAGGTGCAGCCGCCGGGGGCGGCGGAGTCGGAGTCGGGGCCTTCGGCGCGGCAGCGGGAGGCGGCGGAGGTGGCGTCGGTGCCTTCGGCGCGGCAGCGGGAGGTGGCGGAGGCGGCGTCGGTGCCTTCGGTGCGGCAGCCGGGGGAGGCGGCGGTGGCGTCGGGCGCGGCGGCGCAGCCGCTGGAGGCGGCGGGGGCGGCGTTGGACGCGGTGGCGGAGCCGCAGCAGGCGGTGGCGGCGGAGGGGCAGCCGGACGCGGAGGTGCCGCAGCCGGGGGTGGCGGGGGAGCCGGGGCCTTCGGCGCGGCAGCCGGCGGCGGAGCGCCCTTTGGCGGCGCCTTGGGCCTGCCGTCCGGGCCAACCTCTTCCCTGGCTTGCGCCACGACGATCGGTGCGGTCTGCGCATGCGATGCGGAGGTCGCGAGCTGCGTCGCCGTCAAGGCAGTCGTGGCGAGCAGCAGGATGCGAAGGTTTGTCATGATGTCCTTGGTCCCCGGAATAGGCCTGACAGCAACGGAATGGCCTTTATTGACATGTCAGTTGGTCGATTGAACGGCTAATCATTAGGCCGCATTGTGGCGACCTACAAATGGTCGGATGCTTTTTATTTCATTGGCGCAATGGGTTGCGTGCATCATTATTCATTGCGTGTTCAGGCGGAGCGTTCATGCGGTCCTCGGATCGGTGGCGGGATTGGGAGTGCGGGGGGCCGTTCGGCCCGCGTGTCGGTAACTCATCCGGCATCTTGCCCGGCAAGTCCTGCGGTTGTGGTGGCTGACCGGGTTCACGGAGCGGTGGTGGTACCTCCGGACGAGGACTGCCCGGCGGGCTCTCCGCCGGCGGCTCGGTCGGTTGTCCCGGTGTCGCCGGCGGTATCTCCGGCGGTTCAATCGGCATCGCGTCTCCTGAAGTAGTCAACTCCGGGGACGACAACGGCCACGACGCCATCAAGTTCCCGCGCGATCCAAAAATGGAACCGGCGGGACAGCTAAGCCGGCGCGTGGCAGACGGCTTCGATATTGTGGCCGTCGGGATCGAGCACGAATGCGCCGTAATAGTTCGGGTGGTAGTGCGAGCGAATTCCGGGAGCGCCGTTGTCGCGCCCGCCGGCGGCCATGGCCGCCTTGTAGAAGGCGTCCACCGTGGCGCGGTCCTTGGCCACGATCGCGACATGCAACGGCTTGTCCAATCCGCCTTCGCCGCCGATCCAGAAATCCGGCTTTCCATCGGCGCCGAAACCCGCCGCGGGATCGTGGCCGTGCTGTTCCTGCGTGACTTCCATCACGAGGGTGTAGTCGAGCGGCGCCAGGGCTTTCAGATAGAAAGTCTTGGAGCGTTCATAATCCGAAACCGAAAATCCGATGTGGTCGATCATCAAGCTCTCCTGCGGTTTGAGGAATGATTTGCGCCAGGGAAATTCAGCGTCGTGTCAGCAATGTGTTGCTGCGGGTCTTGCCGCTCTCGATATAACCTCGTGCGCGCATGTCGGCGATGCAGTCGTCCAGCCACTCGTCCTTTGACAGATGCTCGATCACGACCGCACGGGGCCACAATGCCTGCGGGGCGTCGGCGAAGAAGCCGGTCAGCACGCGATCCTCAAAACCTTCGACATCGATCTTGAGCGCGTCGACATGCGAGACCCCGGCCTCTTCGAGAATGCGCTGCAGCCGCAGCGACGGCACCTTGATCGCCTTGGCGGAGGCTTCGCCGGACACGATGCGGCTGGCGCCGAGATTGTCGCCGTCGGTTTCAATCAACAATTCGCCATCGGCCGGGCCGGAGGCGGCCGCGACCAGTCGCGCCTGGGTGAAGCCGGAGGCTGTGTTGTTGAAGGCCAACCGCGAATGGGTGACCGGATGCGGCTCGATCGCGATCACCTTGCCATCAGTGCCGACATGCCGCGCCAACGCAAGCGCATAGGTGCCGACATTGGCGCCGACATCGACGAATACGCCGCCAGCGGGCACATGCGTGCGCAAGAAATCCAGCTCCTCGATGTTGTAGGCGGGATTGAACAGCGCGCCGCGCTCGGTGGCGCTGGCCTGATGGTAGAAGCGGAACGAGGCGCCCTGATACGGCACGTCGATGGGACCCGCGCGCAGCAGGTTCACCAGCCGCGACAGCCAGGGGCGAAACGCGCCGCGCTTCAGCCGCGTGCGGTGGGCAAGCCGGATGATCGCGGCCTGCGCGGCATTCGGGGCGAATGCGCCGAACGGCGCGGGAGACGGATCGTTGTCGGGCGTCAAGCACAAGTCCTCGGTGAAGCGCGCATGCATAGCCGGTTTTGCGGTGGTGAAACAGGTTCAATTATTGTTGCGTTGATGATCGCAATGATGACGATTGGACACAGCTTGTAGATCCTATGGGGTGGCAGGGAAGCCGCTATGCCGCCTTCTTCGCGGCCTTCCGATGGCGCAGGAAGCGGCCGAGCAGGCGTTGTCCGCCCTTGCGCGGGATCAGCGCGACGTCGCTGACCAGTTTGGCGCCGCCCTTGTGGCGCTCCAGCACGATCTTGCGGCTGTGAAACGCCTCCAACTCGGCGCGGTGGGCGACGCTGACGATGGTGGCCTTCGGCAGCTCCTTGATGACGAGCTCCATCATCTTGTCCTGGCTCTTCTCGTCGAGCGCCGACGTCGCCTCGTCCAGCACCACGATGTCGGGGTTGTGCAGCAGCAGGCGCGCAAACGCCAGCCGCTGCTTCTCGCCGCCGGATAGCGTCTGGTCCCACGGTCCCTCTTCCTCGATCTTCTCCTTGAGATGGTCGAGGCCGACCTTACGCAGCGCGTCGCAAATCTGCTCGGTGAGCCAGTCATCGGCCGCGCCGGGATAGGCGATCGCGCGCCGCAGCGTGCCGGACGGAATGTAGGGTTTTTGCGGCAGCATGAAGAGCCGGCGGTCGGGGTGGAAGTTGACGCTGCCGCCACCCCATGGCCACAGCCCCGCCAGCGCGCGAACCAATGTGCTCTTGCCGGTGCCGGATTCACCCGCAACCAACAGGCGCTCGCCGGGTTCGATCGCCACTTCGGTCTCGGCGACAACAGCGGTACCGTCGTCGAGCGTTACCGACAGATCGTTGAGGCTCAGCATGGTATCGCCTTTGGTTTCACCGCGTTGGATGCGCCCGATGCCGTCGCCTTGCTCGGCGCGTTCGAGGCCGTCGAGCGACATCATCAGCGAGGCGATGCGGCGCGCGCAGGCGTTCCAGTCGGCGAGCCGCGGATAATTGTCGACCAGCCAGCCGAACGCGGTCTGCACGATGGTGAAGGCGGAAGCCGCCTGCATCACCTGTCCGAGGCTCATGCTGCCGTCGAGGAATTTGGGCGCGCACAACAGCAGCGGCACGACAGGCGCGATCAGGCCCGATCCTTGCGACACCAGCGTGGTGCGCATGTGCTGGCCGGCGAGCCGCGCCCATTGCCGCAGCACCCTTGAAAAGGTCTTGTCGATGCCGTCGCGCTCTTCCTCCTCGCCGCCGAGCAGCGCGATGCTTTCGCCGTTCTCGCGCACGCGGGTCAGGACGTAGCGGTATTCCGCCTCGGCCTGGTTCTTGTCCTCGGACACCTGCACGAAGCTCCGTCCGATGGTCATGATCGAGCCCGAGGCGATCGCAGCGTAGATCACCGCGGCAATCACGAGAAAGCCGGGGGATGGTGAGGGTCGAGCCTCCCAGCGTCACCGTCAGCGCGCCGCCGATGGTCCACAGCACGACAATGAAGGTGGCGGCCGACAGGAATGCCGAGGTGACGCCGGCGACGAAATCGACCGGCGAGTCGGTGGCGATGCGCAAATCCTCGGCGATGCGATACTCCGGGTTCTTGTGATCGCCGCCGACGAGGTTGAGCTGATAGTAGCGGCCATTGGCCAGCCAGCGCGATATCACCGCATTGGTCAGCCAGGCGCGCCAGCGGCGCTGGATGCCCATGCGGGCGAACACCTGCGCCACGCCGAGCAGCACGCTGCAGATCGCCAGTGGGAAGAACACCGCGGCGAGATAATACACGGTGGCGGAATCGCGCTTCTCGATGGCGTCGAAGATCGCGCGGTTCCAGACATTGATGCCGTATTGAAAGCCGACGTGGCCGACGATCAGGAGCAACAGCCCGATCGTAAACAGCCATGCCAGCCGGTCGCCATTCCCGCCCCAGTAGCCGCGCGCGCTGATCCAGAACCGCGTCAGCAGATAATCCTTGCGCGCCTCCTCGGCCTCCTCCGGCGACATCTTCGGGTCGGGCTCGATCGCCTCGGGCGGTGGCGGCTCGACGTGATCGCCGGCTTCCGCGACGACCTCGACAAACTTCGCCTTTCCCGCGGAATCCGATTTGGTTGCGCGCGGATCGGACTTGCTGATTGCTTTGGCCATGGCGGCATAACGGCAGGTAAATCAAAAGGTTCCCGCTGGTTTCCGCGCGCGTGGGCTGGAAACGCCAAAATCCCGTGCGCAGGAAATGCATGACCGCCGCGTCAGCGGGTGTAGATGCCTTCAACTATCGCGGCGTCAGGATGACGCGGCTGTCGGCGCGTTCTCGAATTTCCGCCGGCCTGCCCGGTGCAGCACGCGGGAGAGCTGCTCGATCGAGTAGGGCTTTTGCAGCAGCTCGAAACCGTGGCTGCCCTGTTCCGACAGCACGTGGCTGTAGCCGCTGGTCAGCACGACCGGCAGGTCGGGATAATGGCGGCGGATTTCCTGGGCCAGCTCAATGCCGGTCACGCCGGGCATCACGACATCCGTAAACACGGCGTCGAAGCGGTTTGCACCGGCCGCCAGCTCTTCGAGCGCATGCGTGGCGTTGCCGACCAGCCTGGTCGCATAGCCGAGTTCGGCCAGCGCGTCGGTCGTGAATCGGCCGACCTCGGCATTGTCCTCGACCACGAGCACCGACATTCCGCTTCCGTCGATCGCCTGGGCATCCGCCGCCGGCATCTGTCGCGATTTCCCGCTGCCGGCGGTGCGTGGCAGATACAGCGTGAAGATACTGCCTTTGCCCACTTCGCTGGCGACCGCCACTTCGCCGCCGGATTGCTTGGCGAAACCGAACACCTGCGACAGGCCGAGCCCGGTGCCGTGGCCGGCCTGCTTGGTCGTAAAGAAGGGTTCGAAGATGCGCTCGAACTGGTCGGAAGGAATCCCGCTGCCGGTGTCGGCGACGGATACGGCCACATAGCCATAGGGATTTTGCGACGAGGGCGCGGCGTTGGGCAGACTGGCCGCCATGCCCACCGCAATCGTCAGCCGTCCGCGGCCCTCCATGGCATCCCGCGCATTCACGGCCATGTTGATGATGGCGGTTTCGAACTGGCCGGCGTCGGCATTGACGAAGCACGGTTCTTCCGACCCAAGGATGACGATCTCGATGCGCGAACCGATCAGGGTGCCGATCATTTCGGCCAGCGTCTGCACGCTTCGGCCGACCTCGAACACCTCCGGCTTCAACGTCTGCCGCCGCGCGAAGGCCAGCAACTGCCCGGTCAGCTTGGCGGCGCGGGTCACGGTATCGGAGATCGCCTCGATGTAGCGCAGCCGCCGCGGCTCCGGCAGGTCGGGCCGCCGCAGCAGGTCCACGGAAGCGCGAATCACCGTGAGCAGGTTGTTGAAGTCGTGTGCGACGCCGCCGGTGAGCTGGCCCAGCGCCTCGAGCCGCTGGCCGTGCTTCAGCGCTTCCTCGGCCACCTGCCGCTTCTCGGCTTCGAAATAGAGATGACGCGTCCGGCGCAGCGCCAGCCCCAGCAAGGCAAACAGCAGCGCGGTGGCGGGCGCGCCGAACACCAGATGCTGGCTCATCGTGGACAGCCAGCGCGCGCGTATCGCCGAGGTCTCGAGGCCGGCGCCGACATAGAGCGGGTATTCGGCGAGCCGCCGGTAGCCAAGGCGGCGTTCGATGCCGTCGGTCGGCGACGTCACCGTGATGAGGCCGGCCGTTGGACTGGCGGCAATTATTTTCCCGATCGGGCCCTTGGGGTCGAGACGGATGTCGCGCTCGATGATGGGGAAACGCGCCAGCACGGTGCCGTCCGTCCGGCCGAGCGCGAAGTAGCTGCCGGGTTCGCGGCCGATCCGCGCGTAATAATTCTCGAAATATTCCGGGAATACGGACGCCTGAAGCACGCCGGCGAAGCCGCCGTCCTCGCCCGGACGCCGCCGGCTGACGCCGAAGAACGCGGCGCCCTGATAGGGCCGCCGCGGCTTCATCGCTTCGCCGATATAGGTTCCGATATCGCCGGCCGAATGGGCCTTGAAGTAATCCCGGTCGGAAAAATCGATCTCAGCCGCCGGCACGACCAGGCTGTTGACGAGGGCGTGGCCCTTGGCGTCGAAGATCCAGGCCGACTTCACCTGCGGCAGGGAAGCGACCAGTTGTTTCAGCCGCAAATGCAGCATTTGCTCGCGGGCAACGATGTCGGCATCGGGAACGTCGCGGATGATCTCGGCCATCTCCGACAGGCTGCGGTCGATGGTCTCGAATACTTTCAGCGCATGCTCGTGCGCGACATCCAGCGAGCGTTCGATTTCGCGGTCGGCGGTTTCGCGGATCGAGACCCAGGACACCGCGGATGCAAAGATGAACAGCGCCAATGGAAGGGCCAGCGAAGCGACCATCATCCATTGCAGCAGTCTCAGCGAATTGCGTTGCTCGATCCGCACGGGCGCTCCGGCTCCGCGTCGAGCTTAACGCAATCCCTGGTTGGGAACAAAGTCCCCGTCGATGGAACCGAGTTTTCCGTGGCCGGACCGGCCGCGTTCTGATTTGCTCAAATGTCCGGGACGGCATCGACGCGGTCGCCGAGGTGCGGTCGTTGAGGTGCGGTCGTTGAGTCCTGGAGCCAGGCGGCGGCGGTTCCGAAATTGATCCATCGCAATGGCGGGTTGGCGGTTGAAGGCAATTGTACGTCGCGCGCCGGCATCGACCGGTGAACGAACAAAGCTAACAATGGAGGAATTCATGTCAGCTGCAGGGCAGGCTTTTCTACTGACCGGAGAATTACTCGTTCTCTCGTTCGTCGCAATTTATGCGTTCTGGCTTGCCGACAAGTTGCGCCGCAACTTCTTTGGCTAGCGCTAGCTTTGGTCCCGTAGCAAGGACGGAGCCAACGGGTCGCGCGAACGCGCGCCCGATGACCGGTTCCACGCAATCCGGGATTCTCACGATCAGCTAAAACTGTCCCGGATTTCGCTGCGCTTGATCCGGAAGATGCCTAGATTTGCCGCTCGACCATCTTCAGCTTGAGCTCGGCGATGGCCTCGGACGGGTTGAGGCCCTTTGGGCAGGCCTTGGCGCAGTTCATGATGGTGTGGCAGCGGTAGAGCCGGAACGGGTCTTCGAGATTGTCGAGCCGTTCACCAGTGGCCTCATCGCGGGAATCTTTTACCCAGCGATTCGCCTGCAATAGCGCGGCCGGTCCCAGGAAGCGCTCGCTGTTCCACCAATAGCTCGGGCAGGAGGTCGAGCAGCAGGCGCAGAGAATGCACTCATAGAGCCCGTCGAGCTTTTCGCGGTCCTCGTGGCTCTGCTTCCATTCCTTCTGCGGCGTCGGCGTGGTGGTCTTCAGCCACGGCTCGATCGAGGCATATTGGGCGTAGAAATTGGTGAGGTCGGGGACCAGGTCCTTGACGACCGGCTGGTGCGGCAGCGGGTTGACCTTGACCGCGCCGCCCGCGGCCACGTCGTGCATCGACTTGGTGCAGGCCAGCGTGTTCTGGCCGTCGATGTTCATGGCGCAGGAGCCGCAAACGCCTTCGCGGCAGGAGCGGCGGAAGGTCAGCGTCGGGTCGATGTGGTTCTTGATCCAGATCAGGCCGTCCAGCACCATCGGCCCGCAGTCGTTGATGTCGACGTGATAGGTGTCGACGCTCGGATTCTTGCCGTCGTCCGGATTCCAGCGATACACCCTGAACTCGCGCGTCTCGGTCGCGCCTTGAGGCTTCGGCCAGGTCTTGCCGCCGGTGATCCTCGAATTTTTCGGAAGCGCGAATTCAGCCATATGTCCTGCCTTTACGGTTCTCCTCGTCATTGCCGGGCCTGACCGGGCAATCCATCCGTTCTCGAGGATGGATGCGCGGATCAAGTCTCCGCGCATGACCAGTGCGATCAATACACCCGCGCCTTCGGCGGGATGTACTGTACGTCGTTCGTCATCGTGTAGTCGTGCACCGGACGGTAATCGATCGTGGTGTCGCCGCGGTTATCGATCCACGCCAGCGTATGCTTCATCCAGTTCTTGTCGTCGCGGTCGGGGAAATCCTCGCGCGCATGCGCGCCGCGGCTTTCGGTGCGGTTTGCCGCCGAATCCATGGTGACGACGGCCTGCACGATCAGATTGTCGAATTCGAGCGTCTCGATCAGGTCGGAGTTCCAGACCAGCGAGCGGTCGGACGTTGCGACGTCGCCGATGCCGCCATGCACCTTGTGGATCAGGTTATGCCCTTCCTGCAGCACCTCCCCGGTGCGGAACACGGCGCAGTTGTTCTGCATCACATGCTGCATGCTGTCGCGCAGTTTAGCGGTCGGCGTGCCGCCGGAGGCGTAGCGATAATGGTCGAGCCGGCCGAGCGCCAGATCGGCGGAATCCTTCGGCAGTTCCGGCTGCTTGCCGCTCGGCGTCAGCTTTTCCGCAAGCCGCAGCGCAGCCGCACGGCCGAACACGACCAGATCGATCAGCGAGTTGGAGCCGAGGCGATTGGCACCATGCACGGAGACGCAGGCCGCTTCGCCGAGCGCCATCAGGCCGGGCACTACGGCATTGTCGTCGCCATTCTTCTTGGTCAGCACTTCGCCGTGATAATTGGTCGGGATTCCGCCCATGTTGTAATGCGCGGTCGGCACGATCGGGATCGGCTCGCGGGTGACGTCGACATTGGCGAAGATCTTCGCCGATTCGGAAATGCCCGGCAGCCGCTCGTTCAGCACCTTGGGATCGAGATGGTCGAGATGAAGGAAGATGTGGTCCTTCTTCTTGCCAACGCCGCGGCCTTCTCGGATCTCGATGGTCATCGAGCGCGAGACCACGTCGCGGGAGGCGAGGTCCTTGGCCGAAGGCGCGTAACGCTCCATGAAGCGCTCGCCCTCGGAATTGACGAGATAGCCGCCTTCGCCGCGGGCGCCCTCGGTCACGAGGCAGCCCGAGCCGTAGATGCCTGTTGGGTGGAACTGGATGAACTCCATGTCCTGCATCGGCAGGCCGGCGCGCAGCACCATGCCGCCGCCGTCACCGGTGCAGGTATGCGCCGAGGTGCAGGAGGCGTAGGCGCGGCCGTAGCCGCCGGTGGCGAGAATCGTGGTCTGGGCGCGGAAGCGGTGCAGCGTGCCGTCGTCGAGCTTGAGCGCGATCACGCCGCGGCAGACGCCCTGGTCGTCCATGATCAGGTCGATGGCGAAGAACTCGATGTAGAATTCGGCCGAGTGGCGAAGCGCCTGGCCATACATCGTGTGGAGCATGGCATGGCCGGTGCGGTCGGCGGCGGCGCAGGTGCGCTGCGCCTGGCCTTTGCCGTAATCCATGGTCATGCCACCGAACGGGCGCTGGTAGATCCTGCCGTCCTCGGTGCGCGAAAACGGCACGCCCCAGTGCTCGAGTTCGTAGACGGCTTCCGGCGCGTTGCGCACCATGTATTCGATCGCGTCCTGATCGCCGAGCCAGTCCGACCCCTTGACGGTGTCGTACATGTGCCAGCGCCAGTCGTCCGGATGCATGTTGCCGAGCGAAGCCGAAATGCCGCCTTGCGCCGCAACCGTATGCGAGCGGGTCGGGAACACTTTGGTGATGCAGGCGGTGCGCAGGCCCGCTTCCGAGCAGCCGACCACGGCGCGCAGGCCGGCGCCGCCGGCGCCAACGACGACGACGTCGTAGGTGTGGTCCTCGATCGGATAGGCTTTTCCGTTGGTGGCAGGACTAGTTCCGATTCCGCCACTGCCGTTGGAAGCCTTGCCGTTACCTTGTGCAGCCGAACCTTGAGCCGCCATGGGTTAAACTCCCGATGACAATTTGAGAATCGCGTAAATCGAGGCCAAGGCCACCGCGATACAGAAGAAATTATTCGCCATCACGCTGGCGAGCTTCAGCTTCTCGTTATGCACATAGTCCTCGATCACGATCTGCATGCCGATTTTCATGTGCCAGGTGCTGGCGATGATGAAGAGGACCAGGATGATCGCGATCGGCAGCGAGCCGAGGATTTGGGCGGCACCGGCCTGGTTGCGGCCGATCAGCATCAGGACGATCACGATGACGGGCACGATCAGCAGCGCCATCGCCACCGCCGTGAGACGTTGGCGCCAGAAATCGGTGGTGCCGGAATGCGAGGAACCGAGATTGCGGACGCGGCCGAGCGGCGTGCGCATCGAGGAGGGGCCGCTCATCGTCCGCCTCCGACCGTGTAGGCGATGATCCAGACCAGGACGGTCAGCGAAATGCCCGCGATCAGCGCGCCCCAGGTCAGCGCCTCGCGCTCATTGGCCTTGAAGCCGTAGCCGAGGTCCCAGAAGAAGTAGCGGATACCGCTACACAGATGATGCAGCAACGCCCACGTGTAGCCGAACACGATCAGCTTGCCGATGATGCTGCCGGTGAAGGCCTGGACGTTGGCGTAGGCCCCCGGGCCGGATGCCGCGGCAATCAGCCACCAGGAGAGCAGCAGCGTACCGAAATAGAGCGCGATTCCCGTGGCGCGATGGACGATGGAAAGCGCCATCGTCAGGGTGACGCGATAGGTCTGCAAATGGGGCGATAGCGGTCGTTCGATCCTGGCGGTCATTCGGCGGCTTCATGTTTTGTGGAACCGCGGCCGGCCCATGGGGATGCGCGGTAGATGAATTCTATTTACGGAGTCGAAACAGTCCACGCAACGGTCAAATCGCTTGAAATCGAACCGGCGTTCATTGCTAGGAGTCTATCAAGCGCGATTGATCGGCGCTTGGTATACCACGGCCATTTGGCATGGTTGAAGAATTGAATCATTATTCCCTTATTGGTCAGCGCCGGGCTGCGCGCCGAATGGATTGGTGCCGCGCCAGCGCTCGACAAGGTAATCGACGAAGGCCCTGATCTTCGGCGAAGCCAGCCGCGACGGCTGAAACATCAGGTGCAATGGCACCGGCGCCGGCTCGTAGTCGGCGAGCAGCCGCACCAGGCGGCCGGCGGCCAGGTCGGCCTCGACCTGCCACGACGGCACCCGCGCGATGCCGGCGCCTTCCTTCGCAACAGTGGCGAGCGCCTCGAGGCTATTCATCCAGAGCCGACCGGATATGCGGATTTTGCGGCCCGCTTTGCCGTCGTCGGCGAAGCGCCATTCGGCGCTGCCGGGCGCGTCCGAGAACACCAGGCAGTCATGATGCACGAGATCGGCCGGCGCCCGCGGCGTGCCCCGGCGCGCGAGATAGTCGGGCGAGGCGCAGACGATCATCCGCAAGTCCGCGAGCTTGCGCGCGACCAATTGCGAATCGCGCAACCGGCCGATGCGAATCGCGAGATGAATGTCTTCCTCGACCATGTCGACCGGGCGGTCGACCAGCAAAAGATCGACCGACAGCGCCGGATAGCGGCGCAAAAATTCCGCGAGCAAAGGCGCGATCACGAGCCGGCCCATCAGGCTCGGCGAGCTGACCCGGATCCGCCCCGATGGCTGGTGACGGCCGCGCGACAGCGCCGCCTCGATCTCCTTGACCTCGCCGAGGACCGCTTTGGCGCGCTCGTACAGGATCCGGCCCTCGTCGGTGAGCGCGAGCTGGCGCGTGGTGCGCAACAGGAGGCGGGTCCCGAAATGCTCCTCCAGCGCCGAGATATGCCGGCTCACCGACGTCAATGAACTCGGCAGCGAGCGCGCCGCCGCCGACAGGCTGCCGGCGTCGACCGCACGGACAAAGGTCGCCATGGCCGACACCAGGTCCATTGATCCTTCCGCATTTCGCAAGGGTGTCTGTAAAAGATAATGGATACTCCCGGATTCCAGAAGTAGCTAAGTATCGCGGGCGGCCATGCGGATGCGCGGGTCGCAGGTCCTGGACGTGGGATGCTCAAAGAACATGATGGCCGGCCTCGATCTTAAAGAGCTCATCGAACTCGCCCTGCTGCTGATCGCAGTCGGGGCGCTGTCGGGATTTCTTGCCGGCATCTTCGGCATCGGCGGCGGCGCCATTCTGGTGCCGGTGTTCTACGAATGCTTTCGGCTGGCCGGCGTGCCACTTGAAGTGCGGATGCCGCTCTGCATCGGCACCTCGCTTGCGATCATCATCCCGACCTCGCTTTCTTCGTTTCGCGCCCATTACAAAAGGGGCGCGGTCGACATGGACATCCTCAGGCGCTGGTGGCTGCCGATCGTGCTCGGCGTTCTGGCCGGCAGCGTCACCGCGCGCTACGCGCCGGAGAGGCTGTTCAAGATCGTGTTCGTGATAGTGGCGTGGTCGGCGGCGGCGCGGTTGTTGCTGACGCGGGAAACCTGGAAGCTCGGCGACGACGTGCCGAAGGGCTTTCTGATGCGCGTCTACGGCTTCTTCGTCGGGCTGTTGTCGACCTTGATGGGCGTCGGCGGCGGCCTGTTCGCGAACCTGCTGATGACGTTCTATGGTCGGCCGATCCATCAGGCGGTGGCGACCTCATCGGCGATTGCGGTATTGATCTCAATTCCCGGCGCGATCGGCTATGTCTATGCGGGCTGGCCAGCGGCAGCGCGCTTTCCCGATGTCACCGCGCTGCAGATGCCGTTTGCCATCGGCTATGTGTCGCTGATCGGTGCGCTATTGGTAATGCCGACCACGCTGATCACA